>DAOTGE010000106.1:0-1507 GCA_035446965.1 Eubacteriales bacterium | reverse complement strand
TCGAGCTGCCCGCATAGCGTTCCTGCCGTTCGTATTCGACCGGCACGGCGTTGAAACCCATCCAGGCGGACATGCCGCGCAGAAAGCGGCTGTGCTCGCGCATGCGCAGAAACACGTCCGCAACGCTGCGCGAAAGCAGCCGGAAATCGCCCGTGTCCAGCGGAATGGGATAGGCGCTCATGGACGCGAGCAGCCGGTAATACAGCGCGGCGGTGAGTTTTTTGAAGAGGGTTTCACCTTTGCGTTTGAGCCGCTTGCCGTACACGACGTCCGCGCCCTGTTCCCAGAGCGTGATCATCTGCGGGATGACTTCGGGCGGGTCCTGCAAATCCACGTCGATGACGATCAGCGCGTCGCCCTTTGCCGCGTCCATGCCGCAGGTGACCGCGAGCTGATGGCCGAAGTTGCGCGAAAAGGAGAGCACCTTCACGTATTCGTGCTGTTTTGCCAGCGTGCGAAGGAGTTCCATCGTACCGTCGCGGCTGCCGTCGTTGACATAGATGATTTCATAGTCGTATCCGGTGGAACGCATCACTTCGTCCATGCGCGAAAACGACGTTTGGAGCACTTCTTCTTCATTATAAACGGGAATCACGAGGGACAAAAAACGGGTTTTGCCGGTTTCCATGCTGTTTTCTCCTTTGTCCGGCGGCGCGCGCATAAAACGGGCGGTGCGCTTTGCCGTTGCGATTTCTTCCGTTATTATAGTGCAACTGCGCGTTTAAATGCAATTTATCCATTGCATTTGTCCGCTCATGTGATAGAATACGAGACGGAAGTTCATGTCAACCCAAAGAAAAGGAGACTTAATATTATGCCTATCGTAACAAGCACGAAGATGTTTGAAGACGCGTACAAGGGCGGTTACGCCATCGGCGCGTTCAACGTCAACAACATGGAAATCATTCAGGGCATCACCGAGGCCGCCAAAGAGCTGAACGCTCCGCTGATCCTGCAGGTCAGCTCCGGCGCGCGCAAGTACGCCAACCATACGTACCTCATGAAGCTCATCGAAGCGGCCTGCATTGAAACGGACCTGCCGATCTGCGTCCACCTCGACCATGGCGACACGTTCGAACTCTGCAAGAGCTGCATCGACGGCGGGTTCTCCTCCGTCATGATCGACGGTTCGCACCACGGCTACGAAGAAAACGTAAAGCTCACCCGCCAGGTCGTTGAATATGCGCATGACCACGGCGTGGTCGTCGAAGGCGAACTCGGCCGCCTCGAAGGCGTTGAGGACGAAGTCAAGGTCGCCGCGGGCGAAGGCAGCTACACCGACCCGGCGCAGGTGCAGGATTTCGTGACGCGCACCGGCGTGGACTCGCTGGCCATCGCCATCGGCACGAGCCACGGCGCATACAAATTCAAGCCCGGCACCAAGCCGCAGCTCCGCTTCGACATTCTCAAGGAAGTTGAAAAGCTCCTGCCGAATTTCCCGATCGTGCTCCACGGCGCAAGCAGCGTCATTCCGGAGTTCGTGAAGATGATCAACGAAAACGGCGGC
>DAOTGE010000105.1:0-1976 GCA_035446965.1 Eubacteriales bacterium | reverse complement strand
GGGGCTCGCTGCTCCATAACCCGCGCGACATGAACTGGTCGATCGCTTCGCGAAGGAACGGCACGGTAACGTCCAGAACAGAAGCCAGTTCGTAGATATCGCTTACATTCCGGGCCACCGTGCGGATCGCATCGGGGGACAGCAGCCGGTCGTGCGCCCATTTGCGCGCGCGGGCTTCGGCGCGCCAGTCTTCGACGCTGTCGTAATGGAGCCGGAGATCCGAACCTGTATAATGGTGTCCGAGTTCTTCCGCAAGCCAGCAGGTCTGTTCGGCCTGCGTGCCGCCGCGGCGCAGTACGATCGCTTCGCCGCGTTTGGTATTCAGATAGGCGGCGTCCATGCCGGGAACGGGAATCATGCCCTGCCGCACACGAATCCCAAGCCCGTATGCCTCATCACACAACTCTTCTTTTCTTTCCATTCTCCTGCGCTTCCTGATGATGATTCATCGTTGAAGCGACTGTGCAAAATAAAGTACAGCCGCCTATTCTTCCTTTTCTTTTGAAAACCGATCCGCCAGATATTCGATATACTGCTCGTACATGGCCCTGCCTTCGTCCGTGAGCTTCCCGGGGTTGAAATGAGCGGCCGCGGCGATGATGGTCGGATGTCTTTTCTCGATGCGCCCTTCGCCCAGCGCGTCGGCGTCTATGCCGAGCTCTTTGCAGATTTTCAATATGTTTGCAACGCTGGAATTTGCAATGCCGCGCTTGAATATGCTGTCGATCGTGGAATACGGAAGGTCGACTTTCTCCGAGAAAGCGCGAACGCTCCTGTAGTCGCGAAGGATAAGCGCTTTCAGTTCCTGCTCTACTGCCACATATGTCACCTCCTGCCTTACAGGATAGCGCTTCGTTCACGATAAATCAAGATTTATTTATGAAACTGCGTAAAAATACCTTGACATAGACGCAATATCGTGTATTACTATATGTATTACCGAGAATGCGTGAACCGAGGTGTATTGTATGTTCTATCCGAATCTTGAAGCCGAGCTCAAAAGAAGGGGTGTGACAAGGCTTCAAATCGCCGATGATTTCGGCCTGTCGATTTCGACGGTGTCCTGCAGGCTTACGGGCAAAAGCCAGATCCCCCTGACGTTTGCAGAAGACCTGAAGAGAAGGTATTCGATCGAAGTTCCGCTTGAGGAACTTTTTGCCGGGACCGGCCGTCCGGCGTGAGCTGCGGGCACATGGCGGAAGGGGGCGGACGAATGGAAACGGCGCGGGTCGATTTCGACGAACTGCAGCGGCAGCTTGCAGCGGCGGTCGAAGGGCTGAACACGGTCGCGCGCGCGGTGGGGCAGATCACGTCCCGGCTCCGCACGGCGAAGGGGAGCAGTTCGACCGGCGAGCAATGGGTGCGCACATGGGGGGAGACCCTGCCGAAGAAAGCGGCAGCAAAGATGCTGGGGATCAGCGTGACGTACCTGAACAAGCTGGTCGGCGAAGGCGGGATCCGGGTCACGCCGGACGGACGGGTGGTCGTCCGTTCCGCGGCGGAGTGGACAAACGGCGCCGCAGCCGGGCGAAAGGCCGGGAAGCAGGCATGGCATGTCTGAACGGCACGGAGGGCCATACACGATGACAAGAAGGAACGACCCTGCGCATGAGACGCAGGACGGATCCGAAAGCGGGAGCAGGGAAATTATGCCGGTATGCGGGGCGGCTGCATCCCGCTTTTACGGCTGAGGAGAACAGAGTATGCGCGATGGATTTATCTTCTATGAATCGTTCCGGAAGGCGATGACGGGACTGCCTCCGGAAACGCAGCTGCTGCTCTACAACGCGATCGCGGACTACGCGCTGTACGATGCGGAACCCGACTTCGGCGGCGACGGCGTTGCGCTTGCGTTTTTCACGTTGATCAAGCCGCAGCTCGACGCGAACATCCGCAAGCGGGAAAACGGCGCGAAGGGCGGTCGTCCGGCAAAAGGAACCGAACGGGAACCAAACCGAAACCACAGAGAAACCAGA
>DAOTGE010000104.1:0-2230 GCA_035446965.1 Eubacteriales bacterium | reverse complement strand
CCGATTGAAACGGTCGTTTCGTTTTGTTTATACGTTCCGGCTTAATCAGTGCCGCTATTCCGGCAAAATCGACTGCGGTAGTTCGCATCCGTCCAGCGTATACCAATTTATCAGCGGCAAAAGTTCCGTCAATGATTTCCCTTCAAAGACCTTTGCTCCGAGAAGTTCCGCAAGCGTTGCATAGTCATATGCCTGCGATCCGCCTTCAACAAGTCCAAACCAATACAATTCCGACCCGTCCCGCTTGTTTTTCATCTTTCCGAGCCAGCAGTCTTCATACCGCGAAAACCCCTTTACGCCAAAGTTCATTTCGACACATCTTTCGACCGAAACAACGTCGACCGACAATATGGCCGTCAGCTCTTCCAGGTTCAATTTGCGTATTAAGTCCGCTATGTTTACAACCCCATTTCGCGTTTGACTTCACCAAAGCACTTCACCGCAAAGTCGAGGTCGTCCTTCGTATGCGCCACGGAAACCTGCGTGCGGATGCGCGCTTTGCCCTGCGGCACGACGGGATAGCAAAAGCCGATTACATACACGCCCTTTTCAAGCATACGCGCGGCGAATTCCTGCGCGGTCTTCGCGTCGTAGAGCATGACCGGCACGATCGGGTGTTCGCTCTGCGGCACGTCGAAGCCGAGCGCGCCGAGCTGTGCACGGAAATAGCGCGTGTTTTCTTGCAGTTTGTCGCGAAGCGCCGTGGATGTTTCGAGCATGTCGAGCACCTTGATGCTCGCGCCGCAGATGGCGGGCGCAACGGTATTGGAAAAAAGATACGGCCGCGAACGCTGGCGCAGCAGGTCGACAATCTCCCGCTTCGCCGCCGTATAACCGCCGCTCGCGCCGCCGAGCGCCTTGCCCAGCGTGCCGGTGATGATGTCCACACGGCCCATCACGCCGCAGTATTCGTGCGTGCCGCGCCCGTGCTCGCCCATAAAGCCCACGGCGTGGCTGTCGTCGACCATGACCAGCGCGCCGTATTCGTCCGCCAGGTCGCAGATGCCCTTGAGGTTTGCGATAAACCCGTCCATCGAAAACACGCCGTCGGTCGCAACGAGCTTGATGCGCGCGTCCTTCGCGGCCTCGAGCTGTTCTTTTAAGCTCTGCATATCGTTGTTTTTATAGCGGTACCGCGCGGCCTTGCAGAGGCGCACGCCGTCGATGATACTCGCGTGGTTGAGCTGGTCGGATATCACCGCGTCCGCGTCGGTCAGCAGTGTTTCAAAGAGCCCGCCGTTCGCGTCGAAGCAGGAACTGTAGAGGATTGCGTCTTCCATGCCAAGAAAGCCCGCAATGCGCCTCTCAAGCTCTTTGTGGATACCCTGCGTACCGCAGATGAAGCGCACGGAGGAAAGCCCGTATCCCCATGTATCGTAGGCGGCTTTCGCGCTCTCGATGATTTCCGGGTTGTCCGCAAGGCCGAGATAGTTGTTTGCGCACATGTTGAGCACGCCGCGTGTCTTCGTCGTGTCGATGCGCGCGCGCTGCGGGGTCGTGATGATCCGCTCGTCCTTAAACGTGCCCGCCGCGCGGATTTCCGCCAGCTGTGTTTTGTAGATTTCGTATGCCTGCTTTTTCATGCGTCCTCCTTTGACCAGTCCATAACCACTTTGCCGGACTGTCCGCTGTTCATCACGGCAAACGCTTCCTCAAACTGCGTGTAATGGAAGCGGTGCGTAAGCACCGGCGAAAGGTCCAGCCCGGCCTCCACCATGGCCATCATCTTGTACCAGGTTTCATACATCTTCCTGCCGTAAACGCCCTGCAGCGTCAGCCCCTTGAAGATCACGTCGTTCCAGTCGACGACCGTTCCGGGCCCGGCGATGCCGAGCAGCGCCACCTTGCCGCCGTTTCGCATAAGCTTCAACAGCTGGTTGAGCGCCGCGCCGCTGCCGCTCATCTCGCAGCCGACATCGAAGCCTTCCACAATGTGCAGTTGCTTCATCGCATCCTCGACGGTCTGCTTTTTAAGGTTGACCACGGCGGAAGCGCCCATTTTCTTTGCGATACCGAGGCGATAGTCGTTCACGTCCGTCACCACGATGCGCCGCGCACCGTTCTGGCGGCAGATACCGACCGCCATCATGCCGATCGGCCCCGCACCGGTGATGAGCACGTCCTCGCCGGTCACGTCGAACATCGTCGCCGTGTGGCAGGCGTTGCCGTATGCGTCGTAGAACGCGACGATCTCCTCCGGCGTGGTCTCCGGCACGGCGATGACGTTCGT
>DAOTGE010000103.1:0-2390 GCA_035446965.1 Eubacteriales bacterium | reverse complement strand
ATGCAACAGGCCGAGTAAAAATGCCCATCGGACAGGGCTGGCCGCTGCCGCGCGTGACGTGAGGCGTCACATTATTGATTGAGCCGTTCGGCTCAGATTTTATAAGTTGGTTACTTTATAACCAGTGCGTAGAGCACACCACTTGTGAAACGGTCAATAAGAGTTGCAACGGCATTTTTGCTCACCAGGCTCTGACGAAACGATCATGGTCCTTTCCGTCCATTGGCGGCGCGAGAAGCTTTTTTCATGCGCCGGAGATAGAACATTCGGAAAGAAGACGACAGGTGGTAATAGGTTGCCGCCTGTTTTTTGTTTGCAGCGCGGCGGGGAAAGGACGGCTTGAAAATGGATATGGAGCAGCAGAAACGTGCGCCCGTGTACGAGGCGCTCGATCGCTTCCGCAGACAGCGGGTGGTTCCGTTCGACGTACCCGGGCATAAACGCGGGCGCGGCAATCCGGAACTTGTGGAACTGCTCGGCGAAAAGTGCGTCGGCATCGACGTGAATTCCATGAAGCCGCTGGACAATCTCTGCCATCCCGTGTCCGTCATCAAACGGGCCGAAGAACTGGCCGCGGCCGCGTTCGGCGCGGCGCATTGCTTTTTTATGGTCAACGGCACGACGTCCGGCGTGCAGAGCATGATTCTCTCTGTCTGCAAAAACGGGGACAAGATCATCCTGCCGCGCAATGTGCATAAAAGCGCGATCAACGCGCTTGTGCTCTGCGGCGCGGTGCCGGTATACGTCGACCCGCGCGTGGATCAAAAGCTCGGCATCCCGCTCGGCATGGAACTTTGCGACGTTGAAACGGCGATCGAGCAGAATCCGGACGCGGTCGCGGTGCTGGTCAATAATCCGACGTATTACGGCGTTTGCTCCAATCTTAAAGCGATTGTCGCCATGGCGCACGCGCACGGCATGAAGGCGCTCGTGGACGAGGCGCACGGAACGCATCTTTACTTCGGCGCGGGTCTGCCGATGAGCGCGATGGAAGCCGGCGCGGACATGGCAGCGGTGTCGATGCATAAATCCGGCGGAAGCCTGACGCAAAGCTCGCTGCTGCTGCTCGGCGCGGACATGAACGAGCGGCATGTCGACCAGATCGTCAACCTTACGCAGACGACGAGCGCATCGTACCTTTTGATGTCCAGCCTGGATATTTCCAGGCGGAATCTGGCGCTGCGCGGCGAGCGCTCCTTCCAAAAAGTGAGCGAGATGGCGGAGTATGCGCGCGAGGAGATCAACGCCGTCGGCGGGTATTACGCGTTTGGCCGCGAACTGGTCAACGGCGGAAGCGTCTTCGACTTCGATGTAACAAAACTTTCCGTCTATACACGGGACGTTGGACTTGCCGGCATCGAGGTATACGACCTGCTGCGCGACGAATACGATATCCAGATCGAATTTGGGGACATCAGCAACATTCTGGCGTATATTTCGATCGGCGACCGGATTCAGGATATCGAGCGGCTCGTCGGCGCACTGGCGGACGTGAAGCGCCTGTACGCAAAGCCGCCCGCCAGGGTGTTTCTGCCCGAGTATATTTCCCCGGAGGTTGCGGCAACCCCGCAGGCGGCGTTTTACGCGGAGAAGGAATCCCTGCCGTTGCTGGAAGCGGAGGGACGCATCTGCAGCGAGTTCGTGATGTGCTATCCGCCGGGGATACCCGTGCTCGCGCCGGGCGAGGTCGTGACCAGGGAGATTATCGAGTATATCCTCTATGCACAGGCAAAGGGATGCTCCATGCAGGGACCGGAAGACCCGGAAATCAAAAATCTGAACGTACTTTCTGGAAAGGAGGCGCGAAATGGAATTCTGGTTTAACGAGATGCACACGCAGAACGTGCAGATGTCCATCCGAGTGGAGCGGCAGCTCTTCAGCGGAGAAAGCGATTTTCAGCGTATCGACGTGTTCGACTCTCCCGAATTCGGGCGCTTTCTTGCCTCGGACGGCAGCGTAATCTTCTCGGAAAAGGACGAGTTCACCTACGACGAAATGATCGTGCATGTGCCGATGGCGGTGCATCCGTGCGTCAGGCGCGTGCTGGTCATCGGCGGCGGGGACGGCGGCGTTGCGCGCGAGCTTTCGCATTACAGCGAAATCGAGGCCATCGATGTGGTCGAGCCTGACAAGCTGTTTGTCGATGTCTGCCGACAGTTTTTTCCGGACAACGCCTGCGGGCTGGACGATTCACGCGTGACGGTGACCTATCAGGACGGATTGCGCTTTTTGCGTGCAAAGCAGGATGAATACGACCTGATCATCAACGACTCGACCGACCCGCTCGGGCATACGGCGGGATTATTTACAAAGGAATTTTACGGCAGCTGCTTTAAGGCACTGCACGACGACGGCATCATGGTCTATCAGCACGGCAGTCCGTTTTACG
>DAOTGE010000102.1:0-2531 GCA_035446965.1 Eubacteriales bacterium | reverse complement strand
AAACCGCCCTAAAGGGCGATCCGTTGCGCCGGATGAACCGGCACAGCCGGAAAAACGGGTTAAGGGCTGCGGCCCTTAACAATCCCAAGAATCTTTTTGATAAACTAAGAGCCGGGGCAACCCGGTTCTTTTTTTGCAGCCGTTACATTAGAAGATTGTCGCTGATTGTCTTTCTTCCCTCCGCGCCGAACGAAAGGGCGTGCTTTTCAAGCGAGTAGGTCAGAAGCCCGGCCTGATGACGCGGGAGTTCCGAAACAACGGTTCCGTTCTCATCGAACGCCGCAGTGGGCGCGCCCTGAAAGCGGTCGCAATTGTTCACCGAAACGATGGGAAAGACGTTTTCGACGGCGCGCGTGCGCAGATGCGCTTCTATCAGTTCGTACCGTGCTATGCTGTCCTCGGTCGTCCGGTCATTGAAGAGAACGAAGACCGCGTCCGCATGTGCGGCATACAGTTCCCGAAAAAATTCCGGGAATCGCACCTCAAAACAAATGCGCACACCAAGGCGAAACCCGTCTGCTTCAAAAACACCGCTTTGTGCTGCGTTGCCGGCAAGAAAATTGTCCCGGTCCCATCCCCAGAGGGCACGTTTGGCATAAATCGGCGACACGCTCCCGTCCGGTTTGGCCAGAAACGCAGCGTTTTGCAAGCCGCCATCTGCTGCATGCATGCCGCCGAACAGAAGAAACATTCCGTGCTCGCGGGCCAATCTCCCGAATTCCCCGTACAGCGCGCAGCTGCCGATTTCTTCAATCAGATGCCTTGCCTTTACATTGCCCTGAGGATAACCGTTCACGGAACACTCCGCAAAGGAAAGGACGCGCACGCCTTCATCTGCGGCAAGCCGAACGCCCTTTTGCATATGCCGTATGTTGTCCGCCGCGTCGTATGACACAGGAAACTGATATGCGCCGATTTTCATCTTGGTAACTCCCGTGCCAAAAGCTCACAACTGAATCGTCCGTACGTTCCTGCACCTCTTTTCTTCATAAAGAAAAAAAGAGGAAAATGTTTTTATTCGCCCTGCATCCTCCGTACGCGCTGTGCAACGGCTTTGCCGGTCGGCGTAGTCGCAAGCCCGCCGCGCGCGGTCTCTCGGTATTCCGGGCGAATGTCCTTGCCGACTGCATACATCGCGGCGACGACTTCGTCAAACGGAATCAGACTCGTTACGCCGGAAAGCGCCATGTCCGCGCAGAGCATAGCGTTGACCGCGCCGAGTGCGTTGCGCTTGATGCAGGGGCATTCAACCAGTCCGGCGACCGGGTCGCAGATCAGCCCCATCACATTTTTCATCGCCATAGCCGCCGCGTCGAGCGCCTGCACCGGCGCGCCGCCGCTGATTTCGACCAGCGCCGCCGCCGTCATGCTCGCGGCAACGCCCGTTTCGGCCTGGCATCCGCCGCCCGCACCGCTGATGGTCGCATTCTTTGCAAACAGCAGCCCGACCGCACCGGCTGTAAAGAGACCTTCAACCATCGTTTCGTCCGACCATCCGCGCTGGCGTGCACTTTCGATCAGTACGCCGGCAAGAATGCCGCTCGCGCCGGCCGTCGGCGCGGCGACGATACGTCCCATGGACGCGTTGACCTCTACCACCGCCATTGCGGATGCGGCGGCGCGACAGGCCGTGTAACCCGAAAACGGATTGTGCTTTCCATATTTGAACAGCCGCCTCGCTTCGCCGCCCGAAAGGCCGCTGACCGACTCCACCTTTTCATTCAGCCCGCGGTAGACGGACTCCTTCATCACGTCAAGATTCTTCTGCATCTCCGCAAGAACCTGTTCGCGCGAACATTCGGACTGTTTTTCTTCGCGGCGCATCATAGCCTCATAGATCGGGATGCCGTTTTCCAGGCAGTATCGCCGCAGCGACTCCCCGTTTGCAAATGCTTCCGATAACAGCACGGCGTTTCCTCCCTTTTCTTTAAACGGCAAACAGCTTGTTGATGCCGCTGCAAAGCCTTGTGATCATGCGCTGCATATCCTGTGTGACCGGCTGATCGGTTTCAATCGTCATATATGCGTCCTCGCCCTTGCCATGCCGGAACACACGCATAAACGCGATGTTTACGCTCAGCTGGGCGAGCACGTGCGAAACTTCCGCAATCACGCCCGGCTTGTCCGTATGCTGAATCACGAGCGTCGGATATTCGCCGGAAAATTCCACGTCCAGCCCGTTGATTTCCGTAATCAGGATATTCCCGCCGCCGACCGATTCGCCAATCACGTCCGTCACCTGCCCCTGTGAACCAATGATACGGATACGCGCCGTATTCGGGCTGGAAGGAACGCCGATCCGTATGATTATCAAGAAACGCGACGAATAGATATGATACAGAATGAAAACTTTTCGGACTGGAGCGGCGTATGATCCTGAGGACATTCATTTTAGCGGCCCTGATCTCCTATCTGCTGGGCAGCATCAATTTCGCCATCATCATCTCGCATAAGGCGCTTGGCATCGACATCCGCGATTTCGGCAGCGGCAACGCCGGCAGCACGAACGCCTACCGGACGATCGGCGGAAA
>DAOTGE010000101.1:0-2848 GCA_035446965.1 Eubacteriales bacterium | reverse complement strand
GTTGGTCGACTGACAAACGCATAAAAAAACCGCGGAGTAATCCGCGATTTTTTTATGTGTCAAAAGCTGCTTTTTACGCATCCAGCAGTTCTTCTTCCCCGGGGTCCTGCCTCGAGCGAAATGCAAACACGGCCGGGTCGCACAGCACGCCGTTGCGTGCGGCGACCGCCGCTTCGAGATTCGGGCGGCAGCGGCCCGTAACGAGATCGCCGATATACGGCGCGAACGCCCGGCTGAGGATTTCACTGACGGTTTTATAGGCCATTGCGGGCGTATTGTCCACGGCGTAGTGCAGCACGCCGTCGACCGTATAGACCGGGTCGTCGAAAGTTGTCGGGCGGGACGTTTCGATCTCCAGATTCGGATCGCAGCTCACGTCGACGATCATGCAGCCGCGCTTGAGGCGCTTTAAATCGCTGCGGTAAATCAGACGGTCGGTGCGGCGCGTGTCCCACATCACGCAGTTGACCAGCACGTCGTACTGTGTCATCTGTTCGCGGAACAGCGCCTCCAGCTTGCGCGGAAAAACGTCCACTGTTGCGCCGAGTCCGCATAAAACGCGGTATGCGCCGCGCGCGGTCTTGCCGTTGCCGACGATGGCGACGCGGCAGTCGCAGGGCATGCGCCCATAGTGTGTGAACGCGTGCAGAATGGCGGTTTCGCCCGCCAGTTCCCGGTTGCGGTAAAAGATATAGCGTCCTTTTTCAACAAGGTTTTCCCAGGCGATCACCGTATGCTTGCCGTCGGCGACCGCTTTGGCGAAGTCCGTTTTCTGTACGATATGCGCCCAGCCGACCAGTGTTTTGCCGTGCGCGATTTCGTGCAGGTAGTCCGCGTCGCCGAGCTTTACGTCGACCAGCACGTCGCAGCCGAGCACGGCTTTCCGCTCGGCGACGGACACGCCCGCGACGCGGTAGTCCATGTCGGAAAAACCGAGCGCTTCACCATAGCCGCTTTCGACGACCAGATGGGCGCGGTGTTCGACGTCCGCAAGGTCGCAAGGCAGCAGTGCGCGCCGGCGTTCGTTGTTTTTATGGCTGATCAGATAACCGATTTTTCGCATATGCCCTCCAGTCCCGGCAAACAACTCGCCGAAATCTTTACTTTCTTCTATTATATATTGCATATTTATCATACCGTATAATTGGCAAACCGTCAAATGCGCAGCAGAAGGCCCCGCCGCGGACGGAGCGGGCCTTTTCCGGGCAGAGAGGCGCGGTCATAGCGCAGGGCGAAACAACCCGGATTTTCAGGATTGTAACATTTTCTGAAATAAAATGGAGATGCTCCAAAACAAAGCGGCCCTATGATATAATATGCCCCGTGTGAGGAATTGTTTCATGCAGTTGAGAATCAAACAAATTTTATGCGGAATCCTTCTTGCGGCGCTTTTGCCGCTGTTTTGTGCCTGCACGACGGAGACGGCGTCGGCGGGCAGCGGCACGCTTGTCGTAAGCGAAATTGTTTCTAGCAATAAGCGTTCGCTCACGAACGACAATCTCGGCACGCCGGACTGGATTGAGCTCTACAACGCGGGCAGCCAGGCGATCGACCTTTCGGGATACGGCGTTTCGGACAACATGCGCAAACTCCATAAGTTTGTCTTTCCGGACGGCACCAGCATCGCACCAGGCGAGTATCTGGTGCTCTATGCAACTACGGCGGAGGACGAAACAATTGCTGAAAGCGCGCTCTGCACCAATTTCAGCCTCAGTAAAAGCGGCGATTATCTCTTTATAACCGACGCGTATTATGGAATTGTCGTCCAGATGGACGTACCTGCGCTCTATACGGACGTATCCTATGCCAGGCGCGCGGACGGCACCTATGGCTACTGCGCCGTGCCGACGGCCGGTTTTGTGAATTCCGATTCGATTTACGATACGCTCGACGAGGTGTTTGCCTCGCAGAACCTCGACGCGCTGACCATCAGCGAAGTGATGCCCACCGACGATGAAACCGGCTACCGCTGGGTGGAACTGCACAACAACGGCGATTCCGCAATCCAACTGGAGAACTACTGTCTTTCGGACGACGAGACGAAGCCGCTCAAGTGGCAGTTCACGTCCGGCACCGTCCCGGCGGACGGTTACGTTTGCGTGTATCTGTCCGGGCTCGGCAGTGACGCCGAAGACGGGATTCACACCTCCTTCCGTCTCAGCAAGGAGGACACGACGCTGCTGCTTTCCGATCTGCAGGGCGAACTGATCGACCGGATTTCCTGGAGCACAGGCGTGCCGGAAGGCGTGTCCGTCGTGAAAAACAGCGCGGGAACGACGGAATACACCGCGTTTCCAACGTTTGAGGCGCAGAACAGCGACGAAACTTTTTCCGAGCTTACCGTCACCGCGATGGACGACAGCGATCCCGTCCATATCAACGAGGTGCTCAAGAAGAACACGCTTTCCATAACGGACGAGGACGGCGAGCGCTGCGAGTGGGTCGAACTGAAAAACACGTCTTCCGAAGCGGCGTCGCTTTCGGGGTATTTCCTCTCGGACGACGCGGACGACCTGTATAAATGGGCGTTGCCGGACGTAACGCTTGAAGCGGGCGGGTACCAGGTTGTGTTCCTTTCCGGCAAGAACCGCTCCAGCGGGGAACTGCATGCGTCGTTCAGCCTTTCGGACGACGAAACGGAGCTTTATCTGACCGCGCTCAACGGCATGCGCTCGGAGGGCATTTCGTTTGCGGACGTTACGAAGGACAACGTTTCCGTCGGGCTGGACGATGACGGCGGGATACGCTATTATGCTTCGCCGACGCCCGGTTACGAAAACGCGCACGGGTTTGAAACAGCCGATCAAATCGGCTGTTTCGACAATCAGGGCGTTTTTATCAGCGAAGT
>DAOTGE010000100.1:0-3201 GCA_035446965.1 Eubacteriales bacterium | reverse complement strand
TGGACGGCGTGATGAGCTTTGCCGAGATGGAAGGCATGATGTACAAGATCGAGGGCGAGGACCTGTATCTCATCGGCACGAGCGAACATTCCATGATCGGCAAGTTCATCGATACGTTCCTGGAGGAAAGCGAACTGCCGCAGACGCTCACGAGCTATTCGCCGTGCTTCCGCAAGGAAGTCGGCGCGCACGGCATCGAGGAGCGCGGGGTTTACCGCATCCATCAGTTTGAAAAGCAGGAGATGATCGTGGTCTGCAAACCCGAGGAGAGCATGGCGTGGTTCGGCAAGCTCCTGCATAACACGATCGACTTTTTCCGCACGCTGGATATCCCCGTGCGCTCGCTGGAGTGCTGCTCGGGTGATCTGGCCGACCTCAAGGTCAAGAGCATGGACGTCGAAGCTTGGTCGCCCCGTCAGCAGAAGTATTTCGAGGTGGGGAGCTGCTCTAACCTTGGCGACGCGCAGGCGCGCAGGCTCGGTATCCGCGTCAAAAACAAGGAGAAGGGGAACTATTTCCCGCATACGCTCAACAACACCGTCGTCGCGCCGCCGCGCATGCTCATTGCGTTCCTCGAAAACAACCTGCGCGAAGACGGCAGCGTCGCCGTGCCGGAAGCGCTGCGTCCGTATTTCCGGAACAAGACGGAGATTCGGTAACTTCCTTTCTTTTGAAAAAGAAAGGAAGCAAAGAAAACTTACCTTTTGTCTGCGTCAGAATCGAAAAAAGCAAAGAAAGCGCACTTATTCTTTCTTTTGAAAAAGAAAGGATACAAAGAAAACTCTCTTTCTTGTTGTAAAGCAAAGAAACCTGCATCAGACTAACATATGCAGAGTGAAAGCAAAAAACAACAGACGGGACCGTGCAACGGTCCCGTCTGTTTTGGTGCGCGGTTTCGGCTTTATTCCACAGGCCGGTCTTCGTATACGGCGGCCATGTCGTGAATCCGCCGCCGCATCTCCGCGCGGACGCGCTCCGGCGCCAAACATTCGCACTTGTCCCCGAAACTAAGCAGAATGCCGTAACAATAGTCGTTTTCGATGAACGGATAACGAACGATATAATGTTCGCCGCCGTCCGGGACAATGTCGGTTTCGCCGCAGTAGTCCAGCACCCGCTCCAGGATGGATTTATGGATGCGGATTTTGATGTTCGTCTGCAGAGCAGGCAGGTCGTCGGAAAAATCCAGCCGCGGCCTTTGATACGCCCGCGGCGCGAAACCTTCCTCGAGCATCTGCAGATTCGACATGCGGGTCAGCTTGAACAGGCGAAAATCTTCCCGTTCGTAACAGTAGCCCTGCCAGTACCATTGACCGCCCTTCAGGATAAGCTGATACGGCTCGGCGGTCCGCGCGGTTTGATCTCCGTGCCGGTTTGTGTACGCAAACGAAAGCAGCCTGCTTTCCTGCAGCGCCGTTTTGATCGTTTCCAGATACGGCTGGATATTCTTTCCGCCCATCCACGGGCTTAACTCGATGTAGATTTGATTTGCCTTAAACGCAATGTCCTTCGCCCGGTCGGCGGGGATAAAGCTCTTAACTTTCGCCAGCGCGCTGACCAGTTCGTCGCCCCGTATCATGCCGGAAAGGCTGGAAAGCCCCATCAGGATTGCGGAAAGATCGTCGGCCGAAAACACCTTTTTGTCAACCTTGTATTCCCGCATGATTTCAAAGCCGCCGCCCACGCCCGGCGTTGCGCGGACGGGAATGCCCGCAAGGCTGATCGCGTCGATGTCGCGGTAGATCGTGCGCGGCGAAACCTCGAACATCTCCGCCAGCTCCTGCGCGCCGACGCGCTCCTTTTCGAGGAGCAGCATGATAATGCTGACCAGCCTGTCGACTTTCATTGAGCCGTTTCCTTCCCGGATTTCTTTTTTCCATCATAAATTGTTGCCATGCTATTGTCAACAATTGTGCGATATAGTAAACGTGCAATGAAATCTGTCTGGCGGGAGGAAGCGTATGCAGAAAAAAGCCCTGGTCGTAATTGACATTCAAAACGATATCACAAAGAACTACCGGGAAATCATCGGCAACATCAACAAAGCGATCGCCTGGGCGGTCGGGCACGAGGTGCCGGTCGTCTACATCCGGCATGAAAACCTGTCGGCGGGTACGAGGACGTTTAAACCCGGCACGGCCGGAGCGGAACTCGTCCCGGACATGACGATCGCATCCGAACATGTCTTCACGAAGTACAAGGGGAACGCGCTGAGCAGCGAGGCGTTTGCGGAGTTTATCCGCGAAAACGAAATCGGCGAGTTCTATGTCGCGGGAGCGGACGCGGTCGCCTGCGTCAAGTCGACCTGCTTTAACATGCGTAAAGCGGGCTACGGCGTTCACGTTCTATCGGACTGCATCACCAGCTACGATAAACGGAAGATCGGCGAAATGCTGCGGTATTACGAAAGCAAGGGCTGCGAAATCATTACGCTGGATAGCCTGTAAAGCCGCCGGCGCACAAAAAAACGGAACCGCTAGTAAGCGGTTCCGTTTTTTTAGTGCCATGCTTAGCCCGCAGGTTCTTCCGCGGTGGTATCGGTCGTTTCCGTCAGGCCGGAATCGGCCGCTTCTTCGGCTTCTTCGGCTTCCTTGGCTTCCGCGCCGCCCGCGCAGAAATCGCAGGGGTCGAAGCGGTTCGCTGCAAACGCATCCTCCAGCGTGCCGCTGAAGAGGTTCTCCGGCTTGGTGCGCGCGAGCGCCTGGCAGTCCGGATCGAAATGATAGCTCTTGCCGTAGCGCGTCCAGTAGACGGTGCCGGTGTATTCGCCGTCTGCGATTGCTTCCTGCTGCAGCTGGGCGACTTCCTCGGCGCTCGGCTGATGGAAATCCACGCTTGCCGTGCCCGCGCCGACGAGCAGAACCGCCAGCAGGGCAATCAGGATGGTCTTGGTTTTTTTGTTGAGTTTATCGCTCTTGGCGAGCAGGAAAATGCCGATGGGCAGGAAGCAAACCAGCACCATGATCACGCCGAGCTGATGCCAGAGCGTGCGGACGAACTTGCTGTCCGAAAGGCAGGGCTTGATGCGGTTGGACTTTTTCCAGAGCTGCGCGGCCACGATGCAGAAGATTGCGTCGGCAACCAGCGCGCCGATCATGAGCATGAATTCCGGGTCGGTCCAGTTCTGTGCGCCGTTGCGGATTGCGTAGCTGAACGCGAAGAACGCCGCAACTTCCGCGCCGATGGCCAGAATCCAGAGGA
>DAOTGE010000099.1:0-3224 GCA_035446965.1 Eubacteriales bacterium | reverse complement strand
CGCCCGGACGCCCGAAGGGCGAGAGGCAAAGAACGGTTATCCCGTCAAAAAACAAGTTTTTTGACGGCCTCAGCGGATATGTGTTAACAAATCCGCCCGTGCGGCGCGTTACGGCTCCGCAGCGACGGCGGCCAGCCGCCGCATGCGGTCAAGACTGCGGTAAAGCACCGGGATTTGCTGATACATATCGCTGTAGACCTCAATAAACGCCGGCCCCGTGTAGCCATGCGCGGCGAGCGCGCGGAAAAGCGCGGGGAAGTCGTAGTCGCCGAACCCCGGCATGTCGTAGCGGACGGTTCCGTTTTCCAGTTCTGTCGCGTCGCAGAGATGCAGGTTGACGATGCGCTCGCCGACCGCGTGGACGTATTCGACCGGGTCGTGCCCGCTGCGAACGGCCTGTTTGACGTCCAGCGTGAAGCGCAGTTCGTCGCCGCCGATCACGTCCAGGAGCCGCGAACCGAACGACGGCTCGTTGAAGACGCACCAGCTCACGTTTTCGAGCGTCAGCTGGATGCCGTAGTTTTTTGCCAGCGCCGCAAGTTCGGTAAAAATCGGCGCAATGCGCATAAGCCCGATGTTTTTCACGCCGCCGAAGAGCCGCGCAGGACCGTGCATGACGTAGTGCGTCGCGCCGAGGCGCTTTCCCGCGGTGAGCACGCGCTCGAAGAGCGCCCATGCGTCGGCACGCTGACGGGGATGCACCGAAAAGAGCTGCGGTTCGAACTGCATGCTCATCGGATGGACGCTGAATACCTTTACGCCTGATTTTTCGACCCGCTCGCAGAGCAGATCGACAAACGACGGCTCGTATTCCGAAAACGAGTTGAGGAACACTTCGCAAACCGGCACGCCGTGCGCGCCGATATCGAGGACTGCGTCCTCGGTCTGCAGCTTGCCGAAATAGCTCGCGGTCGAAATTCCAATTTCCATAGTATGAACCTCTCGCAGTATTTTAGCACGGACGGACGATTTTCGCCACCGGTCCGCCTTGATTACGCCGCGCAAATGCGCTTGCGCCGCCGCGATCGCATGGTATAATCGGCGCATGGAACAAAAGGGTAAAAAACCTGCGTCCTGGCGGCGGACCGTGTTTTCGGCTGCGCTCGCGCTCATGCTGATTGCGCTGGGCCTGTGCTGGCCGGACATATTGGACGGACGCGCGGCGCAGGTTGAGCAATATTACAGCGAAACGGTCTATCAGGCGATCCGGCGGGCGATTTCGCGCGCCACGTCGCTTGTGCCGTTTTCGCTTGCGGAAATCCTGCTTTATGCGCTGATCCTCCTTGCCGCGGGGCTGATTTTACTGCGCACTGTGCAGTGGATCGTCCGAAGGAGCGGATTTCACCGGCTGGTAAAAAGCGTCGTTGCGCTTGCGCTGACGGCCGGCGTGCTCCTCAACCTGTTTTACGTCACCTGGGGATTCAACTATTTCCGCGAGCCGCTGAGCGAACGCATGGAGCTTTGTGTCGGGCAGAGGAGCACGGACGAACTGGAAACGTTCGTGCTGGATACGGCGGCTGAGGCAAAGGCGCTGCGCGAAACGCTGCATGAGGACGATAACGGCGTGTTCGCGCCGGAAGAATCGCTTCAGAGCGTCCTGAACGGACTGCCGCAGGCGTACGAGAACCTTTCGGCTGCGTTTCCCGTGTTTCCTGCGGACGTGACGCGCGCAAAGAGGGTGTTCTGGTCGACCGGGCTTTCGGTGCAGGGCATTTCGGGCGTGTTCGTCGGGCTGACGGCCGAGCCGAACGTCAACGACGACCAGCCGCCGCTGCTGCTGTACCATGCCGCCGCGCACGAGATGGCGCACCAAACGGGGATAGCCTCGGAAAACGAGGCGGACTTCACGGCCTGCCTTGCCTGCGCGTTTTCGGACGACGCGAACGTGCGCTATTCCGGGCTGATCTACGCGCTGATCGTTTCCGGCAACGCGCTCTACAAGGCCGACCCGGCGGCGTATATCGCCGCGGCGGAGACGTACGGGGACGCAGTCTGGCGCGATCTGGCCGATTACGACGCATACTGGGACGCGTTCGACGGCGAGGTGCAGCAGAGCGCGGACAGGCGCAACGACGCGTATTTGAAGCACAATTCGCAGTCCAGCGGAATAGCGAGTTACGGCGAGTCGGTGGACCTTCTGCTTGCGTTCGCCGCGCGTTACGGGAGCGTATGGAGCGCCGCGCAGGGCTGAACGCACGGCGCGCGCCATGCATCGGGCGTTTGCCAAACAAAAAATTAGAATACATAAATATATTTCAATTTTTTGGCCGTTTTGGGTTTACAAACGCGAAACGATGTTGTATGCTGATATCGGTAAAAAGCACTTTCTATCAATATTTTTTTAGGAGCGATAGCATGATTGATCTGACCATGAACCGTGATAATCTCAAGCGCTGCGTCGACCGCGCGCGTGAGAAGGGAATCATTATCCCGACGTTCGCGCAGCTGCGCGACCCGAGCCTGATCCCGGACAAAATCAAAGAACAGCTGAAAAGCGTTGGTTTGTGGGACGTCAACCCATTGAACCTCTTCCGTATTACCTGGCATAACGAGCCCAAGGATTTCGGCGGCACCTTCGGCAAGGTCAACTACATCGAAATCCCGTCCGAGCTTTCCGGCGTGAAAGCGCGCATCGTGATGCTGGTCGGCAAATGGTTCCCGACGGGCTGCCATAAGGTCGGCGCAACGTTCGGCTGCCTGGTGCCGCGTCTGGTCACCGGTCAGTTCGACCCGACGTTCAACAAGGCAGTCTGGCCGAGCACCGGCAACTACTGCCGCGGCGGCGCGTACGACGCACAGCTGCTGGCCTGCGATTCCATCGCAATCCTGCCCGCCGAAATGAGCAACGAGCGCTTTGAATGGCTCAAGACCGTCGCGGGCGAAATCATCGCGACCCCGGGCTGCGAGTCCAACGTGAAGGAAATC
Source organism: Eubacteriales bacterium (assembly GCA_035446965.1). Taxonomy (GTDB): domain Bacteria; phylum Bacillota; class Clostridia; order Christensenellales; family CAG-138; genus UBA7703. Next base: position 299 of record DAOTGE010000099.1, on the reverse strand, counting down.
TTCGACAAAACATGGGAATTGCGCGCAACCCGCAAGGACGTCGTGATCTTTAACCAGTTCGACGAAATGGGCAACGCCCTCTGGCATTATCACAACACCGGCCGCGCCATCGAAGAAGTGTATGGCGATATCGCGGGCGAAGGCGACCGGCTCTTCGGCGCGGCGTTCACCTCCGGCAGCGCGGGCACCATGTCCGCGGGCGACTACATGAAGGAAGTGTTCCCGCATGCGAAGCTCGCCGTCGGCGAAGCGGTGCAGTGCCCGACGCTGCTCAACAACGGCTTCGGCGGCCACCGCAT
>DAOTGE010000098.1:0-3749 GCA_035446965.1 Eubacteriales bacterium | reverse complement strand
AAGGAAGGCGACGTGCTCATCATCAACACCGGCTACCATATCTACGGCTGGGATTCCCCGACCGCCGACGAGCGCCGCTACATGCTGCGCCATCCCGGCCCGTCGCTGGATTTCATTCAGTGGGTGCGCGACAAGAAGATCCGCTGGATCGGCGTGGACTGCGGCAGCGCGGACCACCCGATGAACACGAAAATCCGCGACTGGGAGCCGCTGGAAGCCAAGAAGTGCGACGAGATTTTCCGCGAGAAATACGGCAAGTCGCTCGACGAAGTGTATCCCTGGCCGGAGCACTATCAGGCCATGCATATCGAGCTGTTCTGCAAACCTTACGAAGCAATCCACGCGGAGTGCCTCGGCGGCGACATCGAGAAGCTCTCCAACAAGCGCTGCGTCATCGGCATCTTCCCCTGGAAGCTGGTCGAAGGCGAGAGCTGCATTTCGCGCGTCGTTGCGTTCGACGGTTTCGATGATGTATAATCGGGTATAAGCACAGGAAGCAGCGGGATTTGAATGATCCCGCCGCTTCCCTCCTTTAAACCGGACAGGAGGCGAATTCATGCCACAGCTGCTTGCCGTGCTCATCGTTGCGTGTATGGCGGGAATCTTCCTTTTGATTTCCTATTACCGCAGGCACAAGATGCATCCCATCTGCGACCGGTTTGCCGAGCGTTACTGCGAGCTGGCGGACAGCGTTCTGCCGGGGCTGGAATGCGGCGAAACCCTTTTGGTGGTTTCCACCGGCGGCGATGCGCTGCGCATGCGGCCTGCCGCGCAGCAGCCGGACGGGATTCGCGCCGTGCTGGCGCGCCCGGTCGGTCAGGACGCGCTGGACGCGCTGCGCGACCTGTATTTCCTCCGGCACGAGATTCAGTCGCATGCAAGCAACGGAAGCCTGGCAAAGGATAAATATAACGCAATTACCAATCAACTCTACGATTCTGCAAACACATTTTTAGCGATGATCAACCATCCCGACACGACGTTTTCTCAAAAAGACCTGGATAACTTTCACTACTTTCTGCAAAAACAAAAACACATTCGCAACGTGACGCTGCCGTCCATCGTTTCCAAAACGTGCGGCGCGGCAATCTCCGTTTCATAAGCTAAGACGGAGGGAAAAAACCGTTTCACCCGGCGGTGACGTTTCGCGGGGGAGATTTTCTCAACCGCAAAGGAACACAGCCACAGCGGGAATCAGGCGACCTGTTTTTTGATGGCACGCTGTTTTGCGCATCCTCAAAAACGGGAAAAACAGACCGAACACAAACGAAACAGGCGTCCGGCGGCCGTGCATTTTTGGCCGGACGGGACGCAAACGGCACTTTTTTGGAGGGTTGCAAATGAAGGAATTTGAATATTTACAGCCGAAGACCATCGCGGAGGCTTCCGAACTGCGCGCGCGGTACGGGAAGGCGGCGGTGCTGTTCAACGGCGGAACGGATGTTGTGATCCAGCTGCGCGAGAACCTGATCGCGCCGGACTATGTGATCGACATTAAAAAGATACCCGGATTGAACGCCATCACGTTCAGTAAATCGGACGGGCTGACGATTGGCGCCTGCGTGACGGCCGGCGCGATTGCGGCGGACGAAAACGTGAAGGCGTATTACCCGTTCCTTGCGGACGCTGCGGAGTCCATCGGCAGCGTGCAGGTGCGAAACCGCGCAACCTGCGTCGGCAACATCGTTAACGCTTCGCCGCTCTGCGACACGGGCACGCCGCTCTATGCAATGGACGCGGTGATGTGCCTGGAAAGCGCGCGCGGCAAGCGCGAAGTCCCGATTACGGAATTCATCACGTTCGTGCGCAAGACCGTGCTGGCCGAAGACGAGATCGTCACGGCGGTCCGCGTGCCGTATATCGAAGGCGCAAAGGGCGTGTTTACCAAAGTTGCGCGCCGCAAGGAGGTCGACCTTTCGACCATCTGCGGCACGGTCGTGAAGGCCGGCGGCGAATACCGCCTTGCGTTCGGCGCGGTCGCGCCGACGCCCGTGCGCATGCCGCAGACGGAGGCGCTGCTCAGCGGCGCGGAACTGACCGACGCGCTCATCGAACAGGCGGCAAAACTCGCCAGGACCGAGGTCAAACCCATCGACGATATCCGCGCGAGCAAAGCATACCGGCTGGACGTGGTCGAGGTAATCGTGCGCAACAGCCTCAGAGAGCTAAGGTAGGAGGTGCAAAGCAGTATGAAAAAAATCCACGTTTGTTTTACCATCAACGGCGAAAAAACCGAGCTGGACGTACGGCCGAACTGCACGATGCTCACCGTCATCCGCGAAGAACTGCACCTCACCGGCACGAAGGTCGGCTGCGGCGCGGGCGAATGCGGCGCATGCACCGTGATCGTCAACGGCAAACCGCTCAACGCCTGTCTCGTGCTTGCGCCTGAGATGGACGGCATGGAGATTCAGACCATCGAAGGCGTCGCCGACCACGACGGGAACCTCTCTCCGCTGCAGCAGGCGTTCATCGACCATGCCGCGCTGCAGTGCGGCTTCTGCACGCCGGGCTTCATTATGAGCGCAACGGCGCTGCTCAACGAAAACCCGACCCCTACGCGCGAGGAAATCAAGCACGCCATTGCGGGCAACCTCTGCCGCTGCACGGGGTATATCCGCATCATCGAAGCGATTGAGGACGTCGCGAGCCGGAACGAGGGAGGTGCGAACTGATGGAAGAACTCAAATATGTAGGCAAAACATTCGAACGCTCCGACGCGGCGCGCAAAGTAACGGGCGAACTGGAGTTTGTGGACGATATGTACATGCCGCGCATGCTCTATGCGCAGTGCGTCCGCAGCCCGTATCCGCACGCGAAGGTCATCTCGGTCGACATGTCGGAGGCGCTCAAGATGCCGGGCGTGAAATGCGCCATCTGCGGCGACGAGTATCCCAACCGGGCGGGGCTTTATCTGGAGGACCGCTACTTCATGGCCAAGCCGGGCGACACGGCAAAATACATGGGCGAGGCGGTCGCCGCCGTCGCGGCGGAAACGCCGGAACTTGCGGCAGAGGCCTGCAAGCGCATCAAGGTTGAATACGAAGAGCTGCCCGCGGTGACCAACGCGCTGGAAGGCATGAAGCCGGACGCGCCGATCATCCATCCCAATCTCTCCAAATACAAGATCGCGCCGATCTTCCTGCCGGAAAAGGACACGAATATTTCGCATCACTACGTGCTCAGAAAAGGCGATTTCGACGCGGCCTGCGAACAGGCGGACCATGTGTTCGAGCACGAGTTTTACATTCCGCACGTGCAGCACGTGCCGCTGGAGCCGCATGTCTGCATCGCAAAATACGACGCGGACGGCAAGCTGACCGTTTGGTCCTGCTGTCAGTCTCCGTACGCCGTGCGGCAGGCGCTTTCGGTTGCGTTTGAACTGCCGCTCAACAAAATCCGCGTGGTTTCGCCCGCGGTCGGCGGCGGGTTCGGCAGCAAGGCCGGCACGACGCTCGAAGGCATCGTCATCCCTCTGGCGAAGCACTGCCAGGGACGGCCGGTCAAGCTGGTGTACACCCGCGAGGACGAATTCGTCAACGCGTACGTCCGCCAGGGCATGCATGCGTTCATCAAGACCGCCGTGCGCAGCGACGGGCGCATCCTCGGCGTGAAAAACAAGTTCGTCTGGGACGGCGGGGCCTACACCGAATACGGCGTGAACATCACAAAAGCGGGCGGCTGGGCGAGCGCGGGTCCGTACGACATCGACAACGTCTGGACGGACAGCTACTGCGTCTATACAAACC
>DAOTGE010000097.1:0-3771 GCA_035446965.1 Eubacteriales bacterium | reverse complement strand
AAACAGCGTAAATCCCGCGTCGCATAAAAAATGTTTGATTTGATTGTTTTGAAACACCTGCCAGTATTCCAAATCCATGTTAATACTACCTCGTATTTCTTATATCATTTGATCAGGATATGGATTCATATAATTATCCCAGAAGGTATCTCCCCAAGTAATTGGCGCAGTATCGTATACCCAATCATCAGTACTTTTTACATACCATTGCAAACTTCTGTCTACGCTCCCGCTCGGAAAAAGTTCTTCCATGACATCGGTGATTGCGATTACTACTTCATTATCATGTCCGCCTATTGAAGCTGAATAGCCAGCGGGGCCCGTTACAATATTACCATTTACAAATGCTCCCGCGTAATCTTCAACATCTTTTACGTTTTGTACAACGCCTTTTGACCAAGTGTGATTGTAAGGATAATTTATCACCGAAGCGCCTTTGCTAACTCCAACATAGCTATACGTCGCATATTTTGCTCCATCAAACAAAACCGTCCTCCCTACAACTACATATACTAATCCGTACCAATAACTAGACGCTTCCTCAACATAGTAGTATTCGTTTTCTTTTAGTGTGTATGGTTCTTCCTTGCCATAGTTATACATTCTTACGTTTTCTGCATTCGGTAGTTCTTCATCCCCCTGCCCCGACGCCGACCGCATCGCCTCTTCCTCTTTCTCCAATTGTCTATCAAGAATCCGCTGTTGTAAAGAGGTGGATTTTGACGAATCCGTTCCGGTATCGTCCGAATCGCTTTCCCATCCCCCGATACTTGCCAGCTCCTTGAGCGGCATGGAAGCGTTCAGCAGCCGCCACTGTTCCTCGTTCGTAAGGCCGCTGAACTGCATCGCCTTAAGCTGCTGCTTGGTCGTCAGCGTCTCCCATTCGTCGACCGGGAAGCTTTCCGGCAGCTTTGCGGCGATCTTCGCGTCCAGCTTCTGCTCCCCGCTCAGCGCGTCCCCCTCGCCGTCTGTGCGCGCGTCCGTTTCCGCACCCGCCGGGACGGCCGTCTTTTCGTAATCCTTTAGGAACGCGTCATAGCGCGCGTCCGCCTCCTCGTCCCAATAGCCGCCCGTGTCCGCGTCCGTCTCCGCGCCCGCCGGAATGGTCAGTTCCGGCCGGATCAGCGCCGCAACCTTCTGTTTTTTGCTCTGCGCCGCGCCGTATCCGCCGGAAGCCGTGTCCGTGCCGCCCGTATCCGCCGCTGATTTCGTGCCTTTTTCCAGCATGGAAAGCAGATATTCCCGCGATTGCTCCACCGGCAGTATGTTCTTTTTCATATAAATTCTCCTTTACCTGGTTTATACTTGAAGCATAGCATCGGCCATACCTGTTTTATTCTTATAATTCCCGCTTTTCTTTTTCTTATAATTCCTGACCAAACCCTCGAAAACCCATCACCGTTTCATCACAAATGCGCGTCATACTAAAACCATCCTAATTGACCACAAGGAGGTCCACGAAAATGAAACGGAAATGGAATAAGAAATGGCTGATCGTCATTTTAACGCTGACTGTACTGGCGTTGATAGCAACCGGATGCACACTTGCGACAGAAGGTGAAACCGCCGCCGGTTATCAGGGCGGACGCGGCGAAGCCGCAGCGGACAACGGTTACGACGGCGACTGCATCGCAACGGAAGACGAAACCTACGCGAACTACAACGGAAACGGTTCGTTTGAAACGGCCGAAGTCGGCGCGGGCTACCGCGGCGGCAACGGCGGAGACGCCACGGGCAGCTACAGCGACGACTGCCTCCTGCCGGAGAGCGAAACCCCCGCCGCCGATTCTTCCTACACCCTCTCGGCGGAAGACACGGTAACGAGCCTGACCGGCTACGGCGCGGCGGGCGCGCTCAGCGACGCCGACCTGACGCTTGCGGACATGCTCACCTATGCGCTGCAGGACGAATATCTTGCGCATGCGGAGTATACCTATATCATCGATACCTACGGCTCGATCCGGCCTTTCACCAACATCATCCGCGCCGAAGAGACGCATATCGAAACCCTGCTGCCGCTGTTTGAGACCTACGGCATCACCGCTCCGGCGGACGACGCATCTTCGCGAATCGCCAAAGTCGCGAGCCTGACGGAAGCGTACGAAGCGGGCGTGGAAGCGGAAATCGACAACATCGCCATGTACGAAGCGTTCCTCAGCGAGGATTTGCCCTCGGATGTGCGGGTTGTGTTCGAAAGCCTGATGAGCGCTTCCGAAAGTCACCTCAAGGCGTTTGAGAACAAACTGTAAGTTTTGATCCGTTCATAAAAAATACCGCGTCTGTGTGCGGCGGAGCAATCCCGCCGCACACAGGCCGGAATAACCCGCAAACTGTAACCTGAAGCGGAATCATTAGAAAGTAAACCCCAACCAAAGCGACCGAAAAAATAAAATTGGATGCAGGAGGTATCGCACCATGACTACGATCCCCGAACCGAGCCCCAACACCCTGACGAAAAAGGACAAGCGTCTTCGCACCGCGGCGCGCATCGTGCGCTGGATCATCCTTGCCAGCTTCTTAATCTTCGTCCTCTCGGCCACCGCGCTGCATGCGCTTGGCTACGCCGCGCCGTCGATCCACGCGCTGTGTCCCTACGGCGGGCTGGAATCCATGCTCTCGATCATCGCCGTCGGCACGTTCCTCAAGAAAATCCTGATCGGCACGTTTGTGCTCTTCGGAACGACCGTGGTTCTGGCCGTCGTGATGCGCCGCACCTTCTGCGGGCAGCTCTGCGCGTTCGGCGCGCTGCAGGAGTTCTTCGGCAAGATCGGCAGAAAACTCTTTAAAAAGCGTCCCGTCGTGCCCAAGAAGCTCGACCGCGTGCTGCGTTATCTCAAGTTCGTCGTGCTCGCGGTGACCATCGCGATGGCCTGGATCACCGGCGAACTCTGGATCACGCCGTACGATCCTTTCAACGCGCTGGGGCACCTGGCCGACTTTAACGCGCTGATCACTTCGTACCTCGTCGGGTTCATCGTGCTGATCGTCACCCTGCTCGGCTCGCTCGTGTACGACCGCTTTTTCTGCAAGTATCTCTGCCCGGTCGGCGCGCTCTACGGCACGATCGGCAAGGTCAGCCCGTACGCCGTTCGCGTCGATTCCGAAAAGTGCATCCGCTGCGGCCTTTGCAACAAGGTCTGCCCGATGAATGTGGAAGTCATGGACGCAAAGGGCGGCAGAGTGACCGACATGGAGTGCATCAACTGTAATGAGTGCGTCAACGCCTGCCCCAAAAAAGGCGCGCTGTCCACGGGCTTCTCCAAGAAGAAATCTCTGCACCCACTGCTGGCGATCCTGCTGGCGCTCGCGCTGTTCTTCGTTCCCATCGGCGTCGCCGCCGCAACCGGCAATATGCAGCTGCTTGCCAATAAATACGTCAAGGAACGCACCGAGGAATCCTACTCTTCCGAAGAATCCTACGGCGAAACGGCCGCACTTGAAGAAGAGCACGAGGAAGGCGAGGAGACCTGGACCCCAATCAACGGTTACGAACCGGGCGACATCCGCGGCAACATGAGCCTGCAGCAGGTGGCCGACCTGCTCGGCCTCTCGCTCGGCGAGGTGTATGCGCGCCTCGGCCTTGCGGAGGATTATCCGTCCGGGGGCACGATCAAAGCCGCCGCGGAGAGCATGGGTTACGGTCTCGGCGATTTCAAGCACCTGCTTTTTGAATAAAAACGTATCCCCCAAAACCCCAGCTTCATTCGCACCGAAAGCAGGCTCCGGAAATTCCGGAGCCTGCGGTGTGCTGTTCCATCTTGTTTTCATAAA
>DAOTGE010000096.1:0-4143 GCA_035446965.1 Eubacteriales bacterium | reverse complement strand
AACCTTGCACGCATTGAAGCGGTACGAAGAGGCGCTGGCTGATAAGACAAAGGCGGTTGAACTCGAACCGGGAAATGCTGGATATTATGACAGTCGCGGAACAACCTTACATAAAATGGGCAGGTACGAAGAGGCGCTGACTGACGCAACAAAGGCGATTGAACTCGAACCGGGAAATGCTGGATATTATGACAGCCGCGGAGTAACCTTGCACGCATTGAAGCGGTACGAAGAGGCGCTGGCTGATAAGACAAAGGCGGTTGAACTCGAACCGGGAAATGCTGGATATTATGACAGTCGCGGAACAACCTTACATAAAATGGGCAGGTACGAAGAGGCGCTGACTGACGCAACAAAGGCGATTGAACTCGAACCGGGAAATGCTGGATATTATGACAGCCGCGCTATAACCTATTTTCGTATGAAGGATTACCTCAAAGCATTGATCGATGCAAAAAAGGCATACAGCATCGATTCATTGGATTTAGAATTTAAATATGATCTTGCAAGAGTTCTGTATTTTAGCGGGCTACCGGAAGATGCGTTTGAATATATTCGGGAGATACCCAAGAAGTGCAATTACGCTAGCGCTTTCCGAACGAGGGCGCTGACCAAGATTCGGCTGAAACATTGCAACGAAGAAGAAGTAACGGAAGATTTCGTCAAAGAAGTGACGGCGGATTTGGAGCACGCGATAGAGCTTGACACCGAAAATGTGAACAGCTTTATCGATTTTGCAATCGCGATGCTTTTGCTGGAGAAACCGAAGGAAGTGATCGAGAAGCTGGAGGCCGCAAGGAAAATCGATCCGGAAGAGCCGGAAGTTTACCACTGGTACGCGGAGTATTACCGGAAAACAGGCGATGCGCAGAAAGCTGCGGAATACGACAGAATCGCCGACGAAAAGGGTTATATTCCGGAGCCGGACGATACATAAAGCATATAGACCGCCCGCCTTCCGGCGGGCTTTTTTTGCGCATTATGGAAGAAAACCGCTGAAATACGTGCTCAGGCAACTAACGTTTGTATCGCACAGGGAAATCATGTAAAATGGAAACAATAAAACCCAAAGAAGGAGAATGAACGATGAGCGACACGGAATCTTACAAAGGCACGCCGGAAACACTGAAAGATGAAATCCTGCAGCAGCAGATCGAGAAAAACAAAGGCAAGGCCGAGGCTCTGCTGAAAGACAAAGACAAGATGGAGCAGTTTTTAGAGCGGCTGGAAAGAAAGCTGGAGCAGGTCCCGTACGCTGGGAAGTATCTGGCGGATGTTCCGATTCTGATCTCGATGGTGAAAGCCTACATCGAAAAAAAGTACACCGACGTGCCGATTGGAACGATTCTGGCAATTGTTGGCGCGCTGATTTATTTCCTCAGCCCGGTCGACCTGATACCGGATGTGATTCCGGGCGTAGGCATACTCGACGATGCGGCGGTAATTGCTTTTGCACTGAAATTTGTGCATGACGATATCAAAGATTATAAAGAGTGGAGAGTGGCTCAAAGCTGAGCGGCAATCGAAACCTTAGAAGCCGACCGGACGCAATTCATTCCGTCAATCGGCGCTTCGTGTTATGCGGACGCTTTCCCCGTGCCGTGTTATAATAATCCCATCACAACATTTCAGGAGGCGGCATGCCGAAAGTAAAACTCACCATCACGTCGTCCGATTGCCGGAGCGGCTGCCACAAGGCGGGCGAAACGTACATCGTGGAGGACGTTTGTCCGCCGGTGTGCCACGAGCTTTGGCACGCAATCTACCCGAACGTGTACGCGCTGCAAAACGGCGGCACGCTGGACTGCGGCGAAACGCGGGCGAAATACTTCGACGCAAAATGCCCGGACGAGGGGCGTGTCTGCATCCACGGCGAAGTCCTGCCGGAATAAAGCGGCGTTTAGGCGCGCCGTGACTTCTTTGCGTTATCAATCTGCCGAATTATAAGAATCAAAGCGCTTCCTTTCAAGGTATGATATACCAGGATGTGATTTATGCAGTGCGGCTTCATACCGCCGTGCTTTAAACGCATCTTATAAGAAGGAGGCGTTTTTTTGTATGGCGCGGGCATATTTTGCAGCATATCACAGCTATCTGGAGGCGATTGAACCGCTCGACGACGCGGAGCGCGGGCGGCTTTTTACAGCGTGCCTTCAGTACAGTCTGACGGGTGAGGAGCCGGAACTGCCCGGCAACGAACGCTTCATCTGGCCGTCGGTGCGTTCCCAGATCGACCGGGACGAAAAGCGCTACGAGGTCAACCGCAGCAACGGCGCGCAGGGCGGGCGCACGAGGGCCGCCGGGAAAGCGGAAGCAGAGCGCGGCGAATCCAGGCAAACCGAAGCGAATGCAGGCGAACCCATGCAACCCGAAGCGAACGCAGGCGATTCCAAGGGACGCTTACCCGAAAAGGAAAAGGAGAAAGAGAAGGAGAAGGAAAAAGAAAAGGAAAACGCTAAGGAAACAGAAAACGCTCCTTCGGCGCGTAAAGAGCCTGCGGCTTTGCCGGACGGGGTGCGGGAGGCCATGGACCGGTTCAAAGAGCATCGCAGGAAGCTTGGCGCGCCGATGACGGACTATGCCGTCTCGCTGACGCGGCAAAAGCTGGAAACGCTCTCCGGCGGAGACGAACAGAAGATGGCCGCGATGCTCGCGCAGTCCGTCGAACGCGGCTGGAAGGGCGTTTTTGCGCTGGAGCAGGACACGCGGGGAAAAGCGCCGCCGCGCGGCGGAAAGCCGCCGATCGAGCAGCGCTCGTATACCGACGAGCAGTTTTCGCATCTGCTAATCGACCTCGACAACCCGCCGGCGGAAGCGCTTTGCGGCAAACCGCGCACGGGTGGTTAAATGTGCTATGCCAGGGTAAAACGCCCAAAACGGCAAAGCGGCGGCACAAGGCCGCCGCAGGTACGCCGCTTGAAAAAGCGGGACGGTCAGTGAATCTTGTTGAGCAGGACGGCTTTTTTCGCCTCGTACTCCTCCTGCGTGATCGCACCGGCGTCGCGCAGGGATGCGAGTTTGCCGAGCTGGTCGATCACGTCGGCCGATGCACTCTGTGCGGCGCGCGTACCGGCCGGGATTTTATGCGAATCCTGCACGATGGTGCGCCCGTCGCCGTCGGTGAAGGCCTCGGTCGCAACGAGAATGATGTCCACCAGCGTGCCGATGCCGAGCACGCCGCCCGTGAGCAGCCAGAGGACGCCCGTGCCGACTTTTCCGGCATAGAAGCGATGGACGCCGAGCCAGCCGAGGAAAATCGTGAACAGCAGTGTCGTGAGCCAGTCCTTTTCGGAATACGACCCCGTGCCGCCGGCGGCCTGCGCCTTGACGGCACAGTCGGTGCAGAGCCCGTTTGCGTTGACGAACTCGCCGGGCGCGATAGGCTTGCCGCAGTTGGTGCAATACCTTGTTTCCATTTGATTACTCCCCCTTTAAACCAGAACAATGCCTGCACTTGTATGCACTTACTATACCTGATTTTTCCGCGATTTCAAGCATGTTTTTGTAAAATCGCAGCAAACGGCGGCCGGGCGGCCGCGCGGCGCGCCGTAAATTTCTCGGTTGACAACCGCCCGAAAAATGCTATAATACTTTTTGCCGCGGTTTCCTGGGGCGCGCGTTTCACGTGTGACCGGGACGGGCGGCGAACGGGCCGCGGGACGCGCCGAAGAGGACGTTCCGATCATGCGCCCGGCATGCGCCTCCTTAGCTCAGCTGGCTAGAGCACCTGACTCTTAATCAGGGTGTCCAGGGTTCGAATCCCTGAGGGGGTACCAGTTTTTTCCGCCGCAGTCGGTATGCGGCAAATGCGGGAGTAGCTCATTTGGTAGAGCGCAGCCTTGCCAAGGCTGAGGTGGCGGGTTCGAGCCCCGTCTCCCGCTCCATTGGTCGGCGGACAATTTTGCCCGCCGACCAATGGACAATGATTCAGAGGGGCTCGAAGCCTCGTAAAGAAAACAATCCTGTGGATCGTTTTTAGAGGCCGGGGAGCGCCGCCGAGAAAACTACGGGCGAGGTGGAGAGTTTCGTCTCCTGAAAACACAAATATGCCTCCTTAGCTCAGCTGGCTAGAGCACCTGACTCTTAATCAGGGTGTCCAGGGTTCGAATCCCTGAGGGGGTACCAAACGAAGAGAAGCCGAAA
>DAOTGE010000095.1:0-4210 GCA_035446965.1 Eubacteriales bacterium | reverse complement strand
AAAACGAAACGACCGTTTCAATCGGTCGTTTCGTTTATTGTTCGGCAGTTGAAGCAAAGCTTTGATGCGGATTACTTTTTGTCCTTGGTGACGATTTCTTCAATTTTGTCCGCAAGGGCATTCAGCCAGTTGCCTTCAAACAGTTCGATCACGCCCGCGTCGCAGGCGGTCGCGAGGTCCTTCTGAATCGGCAGTTCGCTCACGGAGCCGATGCCGAACGATTTTGCAATCTCTTCGATATTGCTCTGGCCGAAGGGACGGATGACGGTTTTGCATTCCGGACAGGTGACGTAGCTCATGTTCTGTACGAGCGCGAGCACGGGGATTTTCATCAGGTTCGCCATGTGCACGGCTTTTTCGACGATCATGCCGACAAGCTGCTGCGGCGAAGTCACGACCACGATGCCGTCCACCGGAATGGATTGGAACACCGTCAGCGGTACGTCCCCGGTGCCCGGCGGCATATCGATGAACATCACGTCCACGTCTCCCCAGACTACGTCCGTCCAGAATTGTTTGACCGTTCCGGCAAGAATCGGCCCGCGCCAGACGACCGGGTCGGTTTCGTGTTCGAGCAGCAGGTTCATGCTCATCACTTCGATGCCGGTTTTGGTGGTCACGGGGAAGATGCCCTGGTCGGAGCCGGTGGCGCGCTTGTGCAGGCCGAACGCCTGCGGAATGGACGGGCCGGTTACGTCCGCGTCCATCACGGCCGTGCTGTAGCCGCGGCGGCGCATCAGAACGGCGAGCATCGAGGTTACGATCGATTTGCCGACGCCGCCTTTTCCGCTGACCACGCCGATGACGCGGCGCACGTGCGAGAGCGCGTTGGTTTTTTCAAAAGGGCTTTCCGCCTGACGGTCGGAACAGCTGGCAGAACAGCTCGAACAGTCGTGCGTGCAGTTTTCGCTTGGTTCGCTCATGAATTTTATTCTCCGTTGGTATTTTTCCTTGGATTTGCCGGTTTGACACGGCGTTTCCATTATACCGCCGTGCGCTGTGGTGTCAACCGCGCACGCCCTCAAAAACGTGAGAATATCACGAAAACAGGTCTTTTCCGACATATACAACGGACAAAAATTGTTTTAAATTTGTTGGTTTGCCTTGCGCTAAGCGATATGCTATGATAGCCAACGAAGGTGAATGCATGACGAACCAAAGACGCGAAGAATCCAATCAGGCGCGCAGGCTCCGCACCGCTCGGCGTTCGATGACATACATCGTGCGCACGCTGATGCTTATTATTTTGGCGTGTGTCGTCTGCATCGGCGCATTTTTGACCGCGGAGCGTGTTTCCAATCTTTATATCCTTGTGTCCGAAGGGATGGCACTGCGCGCGGACTGCGTGCTTGCGGACGGCGCACGCAACGATCTGGAAGAATATTTCACGCTTACGTTCATAGAAAACGACCCGGCCATGTCGGACACGACCTATTCAAACTATACGATTTCGAGCTACAACTACGACCTGACCATCGAAAAGATATTCGTTCTGCCCTGGTCGATGAGCGCGACGGTCACCGCCGTGGAGCGCGTTTCGCTGAAAGGCAGCATCAACACCGATCAGCTGGACGAGGGCGAAAGTTCGAGCGATTACCCCGTTCCGGAATGGACGGCGGCACGCTATAAAATTAAATTCATCAACGTCAATTCGCGCTGGTATATCTCCGAACTGACCGAACTGGAAGAAAACCCGCCGGAAACCGATCTCGGCACGCCGGACCCGGACGAAACGGCGATGCCGGCGGTAACGCCGACGCCCAAGCCGACCGATGCACCGACCGTCGAGCCGGTGATACTGGCGACGCCATGAAAAAACTGCCCTTTCCGCCGGGCAGGCCGCTCGTTTGTCTGGCGCCGATGGCGGGGTATACCGACCGCACCTTCCGGCTTCTGTGCCGCGAGAAGGGCGCGGACCTCGTAACGAGCGAAATGATCAGCGCCAAGGGACTGCTTTACGGAAGCGGCAAAACCCGGGCGCTGTATTTTGCGGCGGAGAGCGACGCGCCGTTCGGCGTGCAGCTCTTTGGCAGCGAGCCGGAAATCGTCGCCGGTGCGGCGAAAATCGTGCAGGACGATCTGAAAGAGCGGCTGCTGTTTATCGATCTCAATATGGGCTGTCCCGCGCCGAAGATCACCGGCAACGGCGACGGCTCCGCGCTGATGCTGCAGCCTGTGCTCGCGGGCAGGATTATCGAACAGACGGCAAACGCCGTTAACGTGCCTGTTTCCGTCAAGTTCCGAAAAGGCTGGGACAAAGCGCACGTCAACGCCGCCGAATTTGCAAAGGTATGTGAAGAAAGCGGTGCGGATTTTCTGACAATCCACGGCAGGACGCGCGACCAGCTTTATGCGGGCAAAGCGGACCGCGCCTGCATGGCGGAGGTCGGACGGACGGTCGGGATTCCTGTGATTGCCAACGGGGACGTAAACGGCGGCGAAAGCGCGCTGGAAACACTGCGCGAAACCGGTTGCCGCGGCGTGATGGCCGGGCGAGCCGCGCTCGGCAATCCATTCTTATTCGAGGAAATCCGCTGTGCGCTGGCGGGGGAAACGTATGAGCCGCCCTCGGAACGGCAGCGGCGCGAAACGGCGCTGCGGCATGCGCGCATGGCGATTGGCGAGAAGGGGAACCATGCGATGATCGAACTGCGCAAGCACCTTGCTTTTTACGTGCGCGGCATGCGCGACGCTGCGCAGATGCGCGTGCGCATCAACGCCTGCAAAACGCTTGCGGACCTGGAAAAAATCCTGCTTTAGTCCGGTAAACCGGCGATTTTGCCGGATGCCGGAAAAAACGCACAGTTTCGCGGGATACGGGGTTGACACGGAAATTTCGCGCAAATATAATAGGTAAACACGGGCGGACATGGCACCGAGAATGTCCGCACATAAAAGGAGAAACGAACGATGGCAGAAATCTGGCTTACGCCTGAGGAAATCAAAAAGCGCGAGGAGCGTTTGGAATATCTGAAAACGGCCCGCCGTCTTGAAATTGCGGAAGCGCTGAAGGTTGCGCGCGCGTTCGGGGACCTCTCTGAAAACGCGGAATATGACGCGGCGAAAAATGAACAGGCGAAAAACGAATACGATATTGTCCAGCTTGAAAATGAGCTGAAAAACGCCCATGTGATCGACGAATCGGCGATCGACTACACGACGGTCGGCGTTGGCGCGAAAGTAAAACTCACGAACATGGCGACAAAAGAAAAAGTTACCTACCAAATCGTTGGCAGTGCGGAAACGGACCCCCTGAACGGAAAGATTTCCAATGAATCACCCATTGGGAAAGCTGTTCTCGGGCATAAAATCGGCGATGTGGTCGAGGTGATAACCCCCGGAGGCACGCTGAAGTTTAAGGTTTCGGCGATCGGCAAGTAAGTTTGGCGATAAAGGGGGCTGCAAGCCCCCTTCCGTTTTGTCCGGGGACGTCCGGACGCGAAGCGGTGAATTTTTGTCCGGCGGACCTGTAAAGACGCCGCCGGCAGACGGATACAGAGGAGAAGAGAGAAAATGGAACACCCGCCCGTTGAACAGGAAATGACGCAGGAGCAGCTTTCCGAGCTGCTGCAGATTCGCAGGGACAAGCTTACCGCGCTGCAGGAAGCCGGAAACGACCCGTTCTTTCATACAACGTTTGATGTTACGCACACCAGCGAGCAGATTTTGAGCGCGTTTACCGAACTGGAAGGAAAACTGGTTTCGGTTGCGGGGCGCATGATCTCCCGGCGCATTATGGGAAAAGCGAGTTTCCTGCATATCCTCGACGGGAAAGGCCGCATTCAGGCGTATGTCCGCCGGGACGACGTGGGCGAGGAGGCGTACGCCGCGTTTAAGACGTTCGACATCGGCGATATCATCGGTGTGACCGGCACGGTTTTCCAGACTAAAACCGGCGAAACCAGCGTTCATGCGACGAAAGTTACGCTCTTAAGCAAGTCACTGCGTCCGCTGCCGGAAAAATTCCACGGTCTCAAGGACCCGGAACTGCGCTACCGCCAGCGTTTTGTCGATTTGATTGTCAATCCCGAAGTGCGCGCAACGTTCATTAAGCGCAGCCGCATCATTTCGGAAATCCGCCGCCGTATGGACGAGCGCGGGTTTATCGAGGTGGAAACGCCGGTGCTCAACACGACCGCCAGCGGTGCGTCCGCTCGGCCGTTTGTGACGCACCACAACACGCTGGATATCGACATGTACCTGCGCATCG
>DAOTGE010000094.1:0-4246 GCA_035446965.1 Eubacteriales bacterium | reverse complement strand
CCTCGATCTTGTACATCATGCCTTCCATCTCGGCAAAGCTCATCACGCCGTCCACAACGCCGCTGCGGATCATAAACGGCGGGATGTAATAGGTGAACCCGCGGTCGACCATGAAATCCCGCGCATACGCAAGGATGGCGGATTGCAAGAGCGCGATATCGCCGCAGAGATAGTAAAACCCGTTGCCGCTGGTCTTTCTGGCGGAATCGAGGTCGATCCCGTGCAGTTTTTCCATGATGTCCACATGGTACGGAATCTCAAAATCCGGCACGGCCGGTTCGCCGAAGCGCTCGACCTCGACGTTTTCGGAATCGTCCTTGCCGATGGGCACGCTTTCGTCGATGATGTTCGGGATGACCAGCATGCGTTTGCGGATTTCCGCGGCCAGCTCGTCCTCGCGGGCGGAAAGCCGCGCCATCTCGTCGGCCATTTCGACGACCTGCTTTTTGGCTTCCTCGGCTTCGCCGCGCTTGCCCTGCGCCATGAGCGCGCCGATGGACTTGCTGATCGCGTTGCGCTGGCTGCGCAGGTAGTCCGCGCGGGTATGTGCCTCGCGATATTCCCTGTCCATCGCGATCACTTCGTCCACAAGGGGCAGCTTGTCGAATTGAAACTTCTTTTTTATGTTTTCCTTCACCAGTTCGGGCTGGTTTCGGATCAGCTTGATGTCCAGCATACGATGTTCCCTTTCCCGTCTTTCGTTTTACATGCGCTCCGGCGCGCCGATGCCCAGCAAATACAGCCCCGTGCGGATGACCGAGCGCGTCGCGTCGGTCAGCGTCAGCCGCGCCGTGCGGACGGCTTCGTCGTCCGCCATGATGCGCTGTTCGTAATAAAACTTGTTGAACGCCGCACAGACCGCCATCACCGCGCGGGAAACGAGGTACGGCTCGTTTTTCTCCATCGCCTCGTGCACCGCGTCCGGAAACGCGGCGATCGCCGCAATCACGGCGGCGGACTCCGCGTCCGTCAGCACGGCATAATCGGGCGCGTCCGCTGAAGCGGCGTACCCCGCCTTGCGCAGCACCGAGCAGGCGCGCGCATGCGTATACTGCACGTACGGGCCGGTCTCGCCGTCGAAGTTGAGCACCGTGTCCCAGTCGAACACAACGTCCTTGATGCGGCCGTTATAAAGGTTGTTCCAAATCAGCGCGCCGACGCCGACCTGGCGCGCCACGCCCTGCTTGTCCTCCAGGTCCGGGCTCTTTTCGCAGATGATTTCATAGGTCTTTTCGCAGGCGGCGGAGAGCACTTCCCGCAGTTTGACCATGTTGCCCTTGCGCGTGGAAAACGCGCCTTCCGTGCCGGAAACCATGCCGAACGAAACGTGCACCAGATCCTTCGCCCAGGGATAACCCATCAGCTCGACGACCTTGAACCACTGGCGGAAGTGCAAATCCTGCTGATAGGCCACGACGTACAGGCACTTGGCAAAATCGTAGGTGTCCTTTCGGTAGAGCGCCGCGGCGATGTCCCGCGTTGCATACAGCGTCGCGCCGTCGGAGCGCAGGATGATGCACGGCGGCATCTTGTAGTCCGAAAGATCGACGATCTGCGCGCCCTGATCGAGCTTGAGCAGCCCTTTTTCGCGCAGTTCGTCCACGACCCGTCCCATCTTGTCGTTATAAAAGCTCTCTCCGGCGTAGCTGTCGAAGCGCACGCCGAGGATGTCGTATACCTGCGCGACCTCGGCCAGCGTGATCTTTTTGAACCACTCAAAGAGCTCCAGCGCCTCCGGGTCACCGTCCTCGATGCGCTTGAACCAGGCGCGCGCCGCGTCGTCGAGCGCGGGGTCGCTCTCCGCCTCCTGATGGAAGCGGACATAGAGCTTGACCAGCTCGTCCACGCCGCCCGCCTCGATCGTTTCGCGGTCTCCCCAGCGTTTGTAGGCCACGATCATCTTGCCGAACTGCGTGCCCCAGTCGCCGAGATGGTTGATCCCGACGGAATGATAGCCGAGGTGGTTATAGATTCGGTAGAGCGAGTTGCCGATCACGGTCGTCGGCAGGTGCCCGATATGGAAGGGCTTTGCGATGTTGACCGACGAATAGTCGATGCAGACGTTGCGCCCGCCGCCCTCATCCGAGCCGCCGTAGCGCTCGCCCTGCGAAAAAACGCGCTCCAAAACGGCCTTTGCGTACGCCGCCTTGTCGAGCGTGAAGTTTACATACGGTCCGAGCGCTTTTGCCGCGGCGACGCCCTGCGGAAGCGCCAGTTTGCCCGCAAGTTCCGCCGCGATGGCGTTCGGCGCTTTTTTCAGCGTTTTTGCCAGTTTGAAGCATGGAAACGCAAAGTCGCCCATCTCCGGCGACGGCGGCGTTTCCAGCCACCCGGCCAGTTCCGCCGCGGGCAGTTCGCAAGCTGCGGAAAGCGCCCCGGCAATCGATTCCCTGAAATCCATGTTCCCCCATCCTTACATCCCTGTTATGAGCCCTCATTATACCAGACATCACGGCGCTTGTTAAGCGGCAAAGCGCTTAAGTTATCTGCGCTGTCAAATGATCCGCTATACCATTGCAAAGTTGTCCCTCCAGTACCGAAAGGGCGGTTTTCCATCAATGCATAACAGTGTGTTTTGCAACGCAAGCGTTGATTACAGACGCGGCATGACACCTGAATTCCACTGTGATACTATGTATGCAACAGTGTATCGAATCGATGAAGGAAGAGGTAACGTGTGAACGAGTGGATATCAAAACGCCGGAAACTCCCGGACAGCTACAGTATTAAGCGGGAAATATACATTTCCCTTACAGTATTGCTATTGGGTATTATTACGGGCGTTGCTGCAAAAGCAACCGATTCAAACTCCCTTATTGGCCAAATCGGCACAGATTTAAGTGTTTGGGTGCTGCTGGCAACTTTGATTGCAGCATACAGCCATCATCCAATAAACGCCGCAATCAATACGACTGTATTTTTCATCGCCTTGCTTGCCGGATACTATGTCTACGGGCAACTTGTTCTCGGTTTCTTTCCGGCCTCATATTTCTGGAAATGGTTGATTACGGCGTTTGTTTCTTCCGTGTGCGGTTTTGTTGTCTGGTTCTCGAAAAGCGAAGGCATCGCAGGCGCCGCGATTACCGCATTGCCCGCCGGGCTTATTCTGGCATGGAGCTATCCTGCGGTTTATACACATGATCCTGTTCTGATTTTGGGGCTGGTATATGCGGTCCTTATCTGCGCCTTTCTGCCCCGCGGATGGAAGATGAAATGTTGGGGATTGATCTTTGCCGCAGGAGCGGCAGTTATTATTTCCGCGCTGAATCTGATATCTTTATTGCCGTTTTGAGTTAGGGCTGACTTTTATATGCGTATGGCGGGCGATTCAGCGATCATTCCGCACGTTTCAAAAAGAACATGTCCGGCGGCGCAGCGGCGAGGATTTTTTAGTAATACTGCGCAAACTGAAGCAGCAGCTTCCCGCTTCTTTTCCCCGGCAAAAAAGCCATATCCGGCACCGGTGGAACAGCTTTGCAAATGTGTAACGGGTCGTTTGGCAGCACAGGCGTTAAGCGGCAAAGCGCTCTTTACAAAAGGAAAAAAAGCGGGTATACTAGCCTAGTTAAAGCGTCGATCGGGACAAACCGAACGCGAACGGACGCATCCAGCGAGCCGCACAAGGTGCAAGGCGGCGGCGGACGGCGGGTTCGGCATCACCCGTGAGCGCGCACGCCAAAGGCGGTTTTTCCGCCGAGTAACGCGCGCCGTTTCCCGCGTTAAGGGATTTTAAGCGGGCGGCGTTTTCGCCGTCAAGCCGGGTGGTACCGCGCAAAGCAGAGAGGCTTTTCGTCCCAGGATGTTGGAACGGAGCCTGTTTTTTTATACCGAAAACGGAGGAGAAGGAAACCATGTATCAGAAAGTATCGAGCGAACTCAACTTTGTGCCGCGCGAGAAGGACGTGCTCGCGTTCTGGAAGAAGAACGAAATCTTCCAAAAGAGCATGGCGCTCCGCGAAGGCTGCGAACCCTATACGTTTTACGACGGGCCGCCGACGGCCAACGGCAAGCCGCATATCGGCCATGTTCTGACGCGCTCGATCAAGGACATCATCCCCCGTTACAAGGCCATGAAGGGTTACGACGTGCTCCGCAAAGCCGGCTGGGACACGCACGGCCTGCCCGTTGAAATCGAGGTGGAAAAGCAGCTCGGCCTCGACGGCAAGGAGCAGATCGAAGCCTACGGCATCGAGCCGTTCATCAAGGAATGCAAAAAGTCGGTCTGGAAATACAAGACCGAGTGGGA
>DAOTGE010000093.1:0-4282 GCA_035446965.1 Eubacteriales bacterium | reverse complement strand
GCGGAAAAGAACGGCCGGCGCTTTTTGCATGCCCGAAAATTATAAGAATTTTGAAAAGGCGAATTATAAGAATCACGCACCCCTCCGGCGGCTTATGATATCCATGACGGCGGGAAACGGCCTCAAAAAACCGCCGTCGCCGCAGATGAAAGGAGCACGAGCAATGAAATCGTCCAAACAAACATCCCTCTTAAGCAAAGTAGAAGCGTACTTTGCCGCGTGCGACGCGACGGCGGAACGCATCGTATTGAAAAACGGCAGCGTTACGGTACGGCAAACGCCGTACACGCTCGCAGGCCTGAGCGAGCACCTCGGAATACCGCAGTCCGAGATTCTCGACAAGGCCAAGAGGGAGAGCGGAAGCGCCGAGGGCGGGTGTTGTGCCGCCGCGGTGCGCCGCATTGGACGCTACATTGCAGAACGCGCGCTGCTTGGAGAACTCCAGTACAGCGTGGCGGCGAAGCTGCTGGACGAACTCGGTATCGGCGAAAAACTGCCGCCGGACGAGAGCGAAAAGCGCATCGTGATCGTGATGGAGGACAAGGAAGACTGGAGCGAGTGACATGGAATTCTTACTAAAGGGGTATCCGAATCCGCGTCAGATCGAATTTTTCGCATCCCGCGCCCGGCACACCGCTTACGGCGGCGCGCGCGGCGGCGGCAAAAGCTGGGCGATGCGGCGAAAATTCGTATTGCTCGCTCTGCGCTACGAAAGCCTCCAACTCCTGCTGCTCCGGCGAACGCTGCCGGAGCTGAACGAAAACCACGTGCGGCCGCTGCTGACGGAATTATCAGGGTTTGTGACATACAACCAAACGCACCGCGTATTTACGTTTCCGAACGGCAGCCGCATCAAGCTGGGGTACTGCGATAGCGAAAAGGACGTGTATCAGTATCAGGGGCAGGAATACGACGTAATCGGCATGGAGGAAGCCACCCAGTTCACCGAGAGCCAGATGCAGTTTTTAACGACCTGCAGCCGCTCGGTGCGCAGCGACTTTTCGCCGCGGATGTACTACACGTGCAATCCCGGCGGCGTCGGGCACGCATGGGTCAAGCGCCTCTTCATCGACCGGCGCTACCGCAACAGCGAATGCGCGGACGATTACGTTTTTATTCCGGCGCGCGTAACGGACAATCCGGTCCTGATGAAGAACCCGTCCTATCGTATCACCCTCGAAAACCTGCCGGAACCGCTCAGGCGCGCCTATCTCGAAGGAGACTGGGACGTGCTGGCGGGGCAGTATTTCCGCGAGTTTTCGAGGGAACGGCACGTTATGGAGCCGTTTGAAGTACCGGCGTCGTGGCGGAGGTTCCGCGCGATGGACTGGGGATTCAACGACCCCTGCGCCGTGCTGTGGTTTGCCGTTGCGCCCGGCGGCCGGGTGTATGTGTATCGCGAATATTATGAACGCCGCGTGCTTTCCAGCGAGACGGCACGGCGCATCCGTCACCTGACGGGAAAAGAAAAGATCGCATACACCGCCGCCTCGCCGGACGCATGGCAGTGCCGCGGCATGAACGCAAGCGACGATCTGCCGGGCATGAGCATTGCGGAGGTGTTCGCCCGCGGCGGGGTGCCGCTGGTCCGCGCGGACAACACACGCATCGCCGGCTGGCAGCGCGTGCGCGAATATCTTTCCGACGCGGACGACGGTCTGCCGAGGCTGATGATTTTCCGCACCTGCGAAAACCTGGTCCGCACGCTGCCGATGCTCACGTTCGACGAACATTTCACCGAGGACGTGAGCGGCACGTGCGAAGATCATGCACCGGAGGCGCTGCGGTACGGGCTGATGTCGAGGCCGGTCAGCCCGCAGCCGAAGCCGAAGCCGAAGGCGCGCGCTTACAACCCGTTCGCGCTTGAAGAACCGCGTGCGGACGGATTTACGAGACTTTGAACGGGTTGATTCCCCTAAGGAGGAAGAGATGAAAGCAACCAAACAAACGGACGCGAAGCGGGCGCTCTGCGAACGGGCCTACGGGCTTTTTCAGGAATTCCGCGGCGCATACGTGACGGAATGGCAGCGGCTGGAGAACTGCGAGCGCATGTACCGCGGCGATCACTGGCACGACGTGCCGGTAACCGACCGCAGCGAACCGCGCCCCGTTACGCCGATTTTGCAGAGCACGGTGGAAAACGTCAAGGCGGAGCTGATGGACCGCGTGCCGGAGGCCGTGATCGCGCCGGAAAGCCCGGCGGACGCGGAGATTGCGCGCGTGATCGAGGCGATCGTGCGGCAGAACCACGATGCGGACGGCTATGTCAAGGAGTACCGCAAGCTCGTGCACGACCTGCTCGTCGGCGGGTACTGCGTGCAGGAAGTCGGCTACGACGGCAGCCTCAACGGCGGGCTCGGCGGTGCGTTCGTGCGGCATGTGGACGCGCGCAGTGTCCTCTTCGACCCGCTGACGACCGATTTGCAGGAAAGCCGCGGGATATTCAAGATTTCCCTCAAGACGCGGGAATACATCGCCGCGCATTTTCCAAAGGCCGCGCCGTTTCTGACGGCTGACGCATTCGGCACGCCGGACGCAGTACAGGACGTCGTCCTGCACGGGGACCGCAAGGACGCGATGCTCTTTATTGAGTACTGGTGGCGCGAATACGACGACCAGAGCGACCGCTACAGCGTGCATATGGCGCAGATTGCGGGCAATCAGGTGCTCACCGACAGCCGGGACGTCAAGCCCGACGGGTATTTCGAGCACGGGCTGTATCCGTTTATCGTAACGCCGCTGTTCACGCGCAAGGGGTCGTGCCTCGGACTCGGACTTGTGGACATGTTCGAGACCCAGCAGAAGTATGCCGACAAGCTCGATCAGATCGTGCTCAAAAACGCGCTGATGGCCTCCCACAACAAGCTGCTGGTCACCGAGGCCAGCGGGTTCGATGTGGACGACCTGCGCGACTGGTCGAAGGAGGTGCACCGCGGCGAGAGCCTTTCGGGCGTCACGTGGTTTTCCACGCCGCCGCTGCCCGCCTACGTGATCGGCTACATCCAGAGCATCCGCGAGAGCATCAAGGAAGAGAGCGGCGCAAACGACTTCAGCCGCGGCATGTCCACCGGCGGGGTCACGGCGGCCTCGGCGATCTCCGCGCTGCAGGAGATGAGCAACAAGCGCGCAAGGATGGCCGCGCGGCTTCTGCACGAGTCGTTCCGCGACGCGGTGCGGCTGGAAATCGAAGTCGAGCGCGAATTCAATTTCTTTTCGCGCAGGGTGAACGTGACGGTGGACGGCGAGGTGAAGGAATACACTTTTGAAAGCGCGATGCTCATGCGCCGCGTGCCGGGCAACGTCTGCCTGCCCATCGAGTTCTTCATTTCGGTCAAGGCACAGCAGGAGACACGCTATACTGCCATGAACCAGAACGAACTGGTGCTGCGCATGCTGCAGTCCGGCATCATGAAGCCCGTGCAGGCGGTCGAACTGATGATGTTCGACGGCAAGGACGAACTGCTCAAGCAGCTCCGCGAGCAAAGCGAAGCGCAGCAGACCGAGCAGGACAAACAGGCCGCGCAGCAAAGCCGCGAGGGACAATCCGAGCAGGCAAAACAAGTTATGACAGGGAGGAACACATGAAACCCAGAAAAAACGCGATCGAGCAGAGGCTCGGCGGGGCACAGGCCGTGCCCGGGGAACAGGCCGCATACGGGACGCAGGCCGCGTATGGCGCGCAGGATGCGGGTGCGCAGCAGGACCCGGAATTTGACGCCCTGGTGGACGAACTCGCCGGGCTGATCGGCGAAGGCAAACTGCCGGAAGGATTCGACTTGAGAAGCGCCGTTTCCGATCCGGCGCTGGTCGCCCTCATGCAGCAGTACGGCGCGGCGGCGGGCATCCGCATCTACGCGGCGGAGAAAAAGGCCGAGGCGGCGGAGCAGAGCGCCATGCAGCGCGCGAGCGCCGAGGTGCAAAAGCGCGCGATGCTGCCGAGGAGCTCGCGCGGCGGCAACGCGACCGCAGGGTCGCCCAACTACCGCTCCATGAGCAGCGAAGCGTTCCGCGAGCTGCTCCAGCAGATGAAAAAGACCGCCCGCGACGGCGGCAGGACCAGACTGTAACACGGAGGAAAACAGATGAGCAACATCAATACGACCGCCAGCACGGCGGCCACCACCTTCAGCAACAAGACGTTTTATGACCGCGCGCTGCTCGAGATCGCCAGAACGCGGCTCGTGCACGCCAGCTACGGCCAGAAGCGCAGCATCCCGCGCAATTCCGGCAAGCGCGTCGAGTTCCGCAGATACGAACTCTTTACGCCGGACGCGGACGCGCT
>DAOTGE010000092.1:0-4611 GCA_035446965.1 Eubacteriales bacterium | reverse complement strand
AGCCGTTCATCAAGGAATGCAAAAAGTCGGTCTGGAAATACAAGACCGAGTGGGAGCATATGTCCGACCGCGTGGGTTTCTGGGCGGATATGGAGCACCCGTATATCACCTATGAGGACAACTACATCGAGTCCATCTGGTGGGCGCTCAAGAAAATCCATGAAAAGGGACTGCTCTACAAAGGGCATAAAATCGTCCCCTACTGCCCGCGCTGCGGCACCGCGCTGTCAAGCCACGAAGTAGCCCAGGGTTACAAGGACGTAAAGGAAACGTCCGCCGTGGCGAAATTCTATAAAAAAGACGATCCGTCCGTCGCTCTATTGGCCTGGACGACCACGCCCTGGACGCTGCCGAGCAACGTCGCGCTCTGCGTCAACGCAAAGGAAACCTACGCGACCGCCAAAAAGGACGGGGAAACCTTTATCCTGGCCGAAGCGCTGGTCAAGACCGTCCTCGGCGAGGAAGCGGAAATCGTCGCCACCTGCAAGGGCGAAGACCTAGTCGGCACGGAATACGAGCCGCTGTTTACGCTGCCCGTGAGCTTCGGCGGCAAAAAGGCCTACCGCGTCGTGGCGGACGATTACGTTTCGCTCGACGACGGCACGGGCATCGTCCATATCGCGCCTGCGTTCGGTGAAGACGACGCGCGCGTGGGCCGCGCGTGGGAACTGCCGTTTTTGCAGCTGGTCAACGCCAGCGGCCACATGACCGGCGGCACGCCCTGGGACGGCCTGTTCGTTAAAGACGCGGACAAGCCCATCCTCAAAGCGCTCAAAGACAGCGGAAAGCTTTTCTCCGCGCCGGAGTTCACGCACAGCTACCCCTTCTGCTGGCGCTGCGACACGCCGCTGATCTACTATGCCCGCGAAAGCTGGTTCATCAAAATGACCGCGGTGCGGGACAAGCTCATGGCGTTCAACCGCAGCGTCAACTGGATTCCGGAGACAATCAAGGAAGGCCGGATGGGCAACTTCGTCGAAAACGTGATCGACTGGAGCGTCTCGCGCGAACGCTACTGGGGCACGCCGCTGCCGGTCTGGGTCTGCGAATGCGGGCACGTACACGTAATCGGCTCGCGCGAGGAACTCATGAAGATGGGCAAAAACGTCCCCGCCGACCTCGAACTGCACAAGCCCTACATCGACGACGTGGAGATCGTCTGCCCGGAGTGCGGCAAGCTCATGAAGCGCGAACCGGTCGTCATCGACTGCTGGTTCGACAGCGGCGCCATGCCGTTTGCGCAGTGGCACTATCCATTTGAAAACAAAGAGGAGTTTGAAAAGCGCTATCCCGCGAACTTCATCAGCGAAGCCATCGACCAGACGCGCGGGTGGTTCTATTCCCTGCTGGCGATTTCAACCTGCCTGTTCGACGAAGCGGCGTTCCAGAACTGCATCGTCATGGGACACGTGCAGGACATGGAAGGCCGCAAGATGAGCAAGCACCTCGGCAACGTGGTCGACCCCTGGACGGTGCTCGACGCGCAGGGCGCGGATGCGGTGCGCTGGTATTTCTACACGGGCTCCATGCCGTGGCTGCCGAGCCGCTTCTCCGCGGACGCGGTGCGCGAAGCGCAGCGCAAGTTCATCGGCACCTTCTGGAACACCTATGCGTTTTACGTGCTCTATGCCGAGATCGACCGGTTCGACCCGACGCAGTACAGGCTGGAAGACTGCGCGCTCAGCGAAATGGACCGCTGGGTGCTCTCCCGCCTGAATACGCTGGTCAAAACCGTGGACGGCAACCTCGAAAAGTTCAAAATCACCGAGGCCGGGCGCGCGCTGCAGGCGTTTTCGGACGAGCTCTCCAACTGGTACGTGCGCCGCTGCCGCGAACGCTACTGGGGCAGCGAGATGACCGGGGACAAGATCGCCGCGTACATGACGCTCTATACCGCGCTGCATACGCTCGCGCTGCTGACCGCGCCGTTTTTGCCGTTTATGACCGAGGAAATCTACCAGAACATCGTGCGCAGCGTGGACAAGTCCGCGCCGGAAAGCGTGCATTTCTGCGACTATCCGGCGGCCGACGAAAGCCGCATCGACAAACAGCTGGAGACCGACATGGCGCGCGTGCTCGACATCGTGTCGCTCGGGCGCGCCGCACGCAACGACGGCGGCGCGAAGACGCGCCAGCCGCTCGCGCTGATGTACATTCAGGGCGAACCGCTCTCCGAGCGGTACGTTTCCATCGTCACCGACGAGCTCAACGTGAAAAAGGCGGAGTTCGTCAGCGACGCTTCCGGCTTTTTGAGCTATCTGGTCAAGCCGCAGCTCAAAACCCTCGGCCCGCGCTACGGCAAACTGCTGCCGAAGATCTCCGCGCATCTTTCCGCGCCGGGCGTCGGCAATGCGGTGGTCAAAGCGCACGGCGCAGGCAAGGACTACGAATTCACGATCGACGGCACGCCGGTCGTCCTCTCGCCGGAAGACGTGCTGGTCTCGACCGGACAAACGGACGGCTTCGTCGCTGCGACGGACGACGAAACCATCGTCGTATTGGACACCAAGCTCACGCCGGAACTGATCGACGAAGGCTTCGTGCGCGAACTCATCAGCAAGGTGCAGACCATGCGCAAGGAGGCCGGTTTCGAGGTCAGCGACCATATCGTGCTCTCCTATGAAGGCAGCGCGAAGATCGAGGACATCTTTGCCCGCTTCGGCGAGGACGTTCTGCGCGAAACACTGGGCGACGAACTGGTCAAAGGCGCGCGCGGCTACACGAAGGAGTGGAAGGTCAACAAGGAAACCGTCACGCTCGGCGTAGAAAAGGTGTAAACGGTTTTGTCTCTTCTTTCCTTTCTTTGGAAAGAAAGGAAACGAAAAAAACGCAATAAAAAGAGTTCTTCCTCCGCTCTTTAACAGCAAAGAAACGAGGAACTCTTTTTAAAGAGAACAAGAAAGTTCTTTGTCTTACTTTCTTTTAAGAAAGTAAGGAACCAACAGGACTTTTTTACGAAAAGAAGAAAGTTCTTCGTCTTGCTTATTTAAAAAAGCAAGAAAACGGACAAAACGTTCCTGCCGAAGGAAAGAAAGTTCTTTGTCTTACTTTCTTTCAAGAAAGTAAGGAAGAAAGGCGGCTCCATGCTTGGAACCATCGTAAACGCCGCGGCAATCCTCGTTGGAGGCGCGCTCGGCCTGCTGCTCAAAAAAGGCATCCCGGAACGAATTTCGACCGGCATCATGCAGGGTCTCGGTCTCGTCGTGATCTACATCGGCATCAGCGGCGCGCTGGAAGGGCAAAACGCATTGATCACCACCGTTGCCATCGTGCTCGGCGGCGCAATCGGCATGCTGCTGGATCTGGACGGGCGCTTTACCCGCCTGGTCGGAAAAGCCGAAGCCCGCTTCCATAAAAACGCAGAGGACGGTTCGACGTTCGGCGAAGGGTTCATCACGGCGACGCTGCTTTTCTGCGTCGGTGCAATGGCGGTCGTCGGCTCGCTCAACAGCGGGCTGAGCGGCAACCACGAAGTGCTCTTTACAAAGAGCCTGCTCGACGGCGTCAGCAGCTTCGTTTTCGCCAGCACGCTTGGCGCGGGCGTGCTGCTCTCCGCCGTCGCGGTGTTCGTGTATCAGGGTGCAATCACCCTGCTTGCGCAGTTCCTCGCGCCGGTACTCAGCGACGCGGCGGTCGCCGAAATGACGTGCGTCGGTTCGCTTTTAATCGTCGCCATCGGGCTGAACCTGCTCAAGGTAACAAAGATCAAGGTCATGGACTTCATCCTCGCGATCTTTATCCCAATTGGGCTTGTGCTGTTTATGTGAGTTAAAAAACTTTTTCGTACAAAGGCGGGTGAAGCGGGAATGGAACTCTGGGACCTGTTCGACGAGCGGCGGCAGCCGCTCGGCAAAACGCACCTGCGCGGCGTCCCCTGCGCGCCGGGCGAATATCATCTTGTCGTTTCAATCTGGACGGTCGATTCCCGCGGCAATATCCTGCTGACGCTGCGCGATTCCGCAAAGGAATCGTATCCCGGCGCGTGGGAAAACACGGGCGGCTCCGCGCTTGCGGGCGAAACCAGCCGCCAGGCGGCTGTGCGCGAACTAATGGAGGAAACGGGCATCGCCGCCGCGGAGGATTCGCTCCTTTCGCTCGATACCCAGCGGACGCGCGACACGTTCGTCGACCACTATCTCCTGCGGCGGGACCTGCCGCTCTCCGATATCCGCCTGCAGCCCGGCGAAACCGCCGCGGCCAGATGGGTCACGCTGGCCGAGCTGGACGCAATGATCGCGGATTTTTCGCTGGCAAAGCCGATTGGCAGGCAATTCAACGAAATACGAAACAGATTTTTGCACCTTCTGAACGAATCGTGAGCCAACGCTCTCATTTTCGGAAGCTGAAAGTCATACGGTAGAATCAAACAGCAAAATTCAGAATCTCTTCGGCAATCAGTTTTCCGGGCGCATCGCCCTTAATCAGAATACAGCGGGTATCGAACGCGCTGCACTGCCGCAAAATAATATCTTTATGCCGGTCGAACTGGCAAAATGCACACACAATGACACGCAAAAAGAGACTCGCATATGCGAGTCTCTTTTGGGGTTTTGCTTTTTACTCGATGATGTCGGCGACGATGCCGGAGGCAACCGTGCGGCCGCCTTCGCG
>DAOTGE010000091.1:0-4631 GCA_035446965.1 Eubacteriales bacterium | reverse complement strand
TCGATTCCGTGAAAAAAACACCATCGTTTCGGAGGGTAAAATGGAACAGTATGACGTTTTGATCGTCGGCGCGGCAACCGCCGGCAGCTTTTTTGCGCGCCGGATCGCCGAAGCGGGACACAGCGTACTCGTGCTCGACAAGCTCGGCAAAGATTCCCTCGGACACCGGCTGGACATCTTCCATGTCGGCAAACCCGACTTTGAACGCTTCGGCCTCCCCCTGCCGGAGGAAAACGACGATTTCGCGTTTGAGTTCACCGGCGGTCGCACCTTTTCCGCTTACGGGCGCTACCCCAAGAAAAACACCGGCACGACCGTCGGCATGCACATGCCGCGCTACATCGCCCGCCTGAACCGCTGGGCGGAGGAAGCGGGCGCAACCTTCCTGCTCGGCGCGGCGTTCACCGGTTTTCTCTGGGAAAACGGACGCGTCGCAGGCGCGACTTACGAAAAAGACGGCGTTTCGCACGAAGTACGCGCAAAGCTCGTTGCCGACTGTTCGGGCATCCCGTCCGTGGCCCGGCGCAAACTGCCGGACGGCTACGGTGTGGAAAACTTTGTAATCGCGGACACGGACAAGTTTTACGTGACATTGCGCTATGTTACCTATCACGACCCGAACGATTATGTAAGCGGCACGCGCGGCTGGACCTACTACAAAACCTGGGAAGCGCCGGAGGGCAGCCCGGACTGCGCGATTCTCGGCGTCGGCGCGAACTTTTCCTACGGCGAGGGCGAAAAGGTCTTCGCCGCGTTTGAAAAAGCGGTCGAACTGCCGCGCTATACCCTCAAGCGCATTGAACGCGGCACGACCCCCTACCGCCGCCCGCCGTACAGCTTCGTCGCGGACGGGTTCCTTGCTTCCGGCGACGCCGCCTGCCTGACCAAACCGTCCGCAGGCGAGGGCGTGACCGCAAGCATGGTTCAGCTCGAAATCGCGGCGGACGTGGTCAACCGCCTGCTCGATGAAGGCGAATCCCTCACCCGCGCACGCCTCTGGCCGATCAACAAGCGATATGTCGACGCGCAGGGCAAGGCGTTTGCGGGACAGCTTGCAACGCTGATCGGCGCAATGTCCACCAGCGCGGATGAAAATGACTTCTTCTTTGAAAAGGACGTAATCTTCAGCGACAAAACGTTCGCCAGCCTCGGCAGCGGCGAGCCGCTCGCTTTTTCCACCGGGGAAATGCTGAACATGGCGTTCAAAATGCTCGGCGGCGTGCTCTCCGGCAGACTCCGCGTTTCCACGATCCGTTCGCTGCTTTCCGGCATGAAAAACGGCGGCCGCGCCGAAGCGCTCTATGCCGAATACCCGGAAACCGAAGCGGGTTATGCGGCCTGGACGAAACGCGCAGACGAATTCTGGCGCAGTTGCGGCAGCATGGCGGACAACGCGGTGGAATGAGGCGGTTTGGCCGAGATGCGCAATTTCCCCGCGGGAGTATCGAAATTGGTAAATATGCAAAAAAGCCCTCTCGTTTCAAAAACGCGCTTTCTCTCGCCGTGTATTCCGCAGGGCAGACAGGCACCCTATTTGTCCTGGTCTGTTTCTGCGATAGCATGAGGACAGCGATTATACTTGTATTTTTCGATAATTTGCTGTTTTCTTTATGTAAAATCGACCACTTGGGGGAGCCCGGCAAATGATAATAACGAATCTCAATAAAGTGCCGTTCAAATACATCGTTTTATACGGCTTATATCTTCTTGTCCCGATCGTATGTTTTTTCATTCTCGCCTCCGTGTTTTTATCCGGCGGCGTGCATGGGCGGCCCTGCGCCTTTGCGGTGGATAACGAGCAACGGCTTTACCTAGCCTTCGATAATGGTCTGTTCATTATGGAGGAAGGGCAATCCCGTTTATTAATACCAACGCAGGAATATGATTTTGCGCTTTCTATATCGCAGGAAGATATCCTTACTGCTGCCGGACCTTCAGAAGTACGCGTTCTTGATCTGAGTCAAGTTGACATTACGTCTGATATTATACCTGCTGCCAAGCGTTACTCCGATCCGGACAACGCCCTGTTCGACAACCGCGAAGAAAACTGGAAGACCGACGTGCAAAACGGCGTTACTTATCGCTATGAAGGCACTTCCTCCTATTACGAGATTCTCCGGGACGACGGCGCCGAAACAAGCGTGTTTTTCGCCATGCCGCATTCGGACTATGTGTGGCACATCGTCGCGGTTTCAGCCTTCGCGTTCTTTTTCATTTATGTCGGAACGGGGGTATTGTTTATAAAATTATTCGTCATAAAACGGCATCCGGAGTTTTATCGGCACGTAAAGTATCCCTGGCAATAGCACAAGCAGCATTAGAGACGGTGTTTACGCCTCCGCAGAAAATGCGGAGGTGTTTTTATCTGCAAAAACGCGCTTGCATTTCGCAATCTTTATGTTATAATTTAATTAATCGTTCAATCATTCATTTATAATTTGACTTTCACCCTATGGCAAATCGATTCTTTTGAGGTTTTCATTATGCGCAGCAAACTTGACGAACAGGTGATTTGGGACGCGGCACTCCGGGTGTTTTCACGCTACGGCTACAAAAAATCCACGCTCGAAGACATCGCGGGCGAACTCGGCATGACCAATACGGCCATCTACGCCTACGCCGCCGGCAAGCGCGACCTCTACGAGCAAACCGTGCGCTATGTGATGCTCCGCTGGCAGTCGGGCGTGCGGAAGGCCGTGGACAGGGAAGCCACCGCGCGCGGCAAGCTGACCACGCTCTGCGAGAGCGCGCTGTATTACCTTGCCAAAGACAAAGAGTTCTGCGATCTTCTGCGCAACGACCCTTCGATCTTTCCGATGTTCCCGACCGTCGATCCATACGAAGAGATCAACGGCGACTCGGTGCGCATGATCGCGGCCATCCTCGCCTTTGGCAAGCAGACCGGCGAATTCCGGGATTTGGACGAAACCGCCGTGAGCGAGGTGCTTTTTTCGATCTATAAAAACTTCATTATCCATACCTATATCAACGCCGAGGAGGATTACACGAGCCAATATCTGCCCGTGACGCTGGAACTCGTGTTAGGCGGCATCCTCCGCTCCTGACCGGCCCTATTCCCATCTCCGCCCGGCTTCCCGCGGTTTATGCCCGCGGTTTTCATAACCGGTGTTGTCAAATCTCAAAAAACACATCACCCCATCACAGCATCGAAAGGAGCAAAACGAAACATGGTCAAGTATCTTTCCGAAGAATGGCGCGCAGAGGTCGAAAAACGCCTCAAAGCGCAGCTCACGCCTGAAAAAATGAACAACCTTACGTCCTCCATGAACAACCGTTATTTCAACTGCCCGGACGGCAAGTCCCGCTATTTCTTTGTGGGCTTCCAAAATGGCGCGATCGACAGCGTGCAGGTCGGCGAAGGCGACGGCCCGAAAGCCGAGTTCGTCATCTCCGGCGATTACGATGTGTTCGCCCGGATTTCCCGCGCGGAGCTCGGCTCGCAGAAAGCGCTGATGGGCGGCCTGCTCAAGCTCAAGGGCAACATGGTCAAGGCTCTCAAGCTCGCTTCGCTGAGTGACCGGCTCAACAAGATCATCGCCACCATCGAAACCGAGTTTTAAGGAGGCAGCGTTATGTTCGACAAATCAAGCCCGTATTATATCGACTTCCCCGGCCGCATCAAAGCGATTCAGGCCAGGATGGCGGAAGAAAAGATCGACCTCTACCTCGGCTCGCGCCTGCGCACCATGAGCTGGACGACGGACGCGTTCTTCCCCTGGCGCAGCTTCATCGTAATCCCCGCCGAGGGTCTGCCGACGGCGTTTACGTTCGTCATCGACGCGGCGCGCGCCGCGGACGACAGCTGGCTGGACGAAGACCACGTGCTCGGCTTTGCGCCCATGGGCGGGCAGGACCAGATCACGCAGGTGAGCGACCTCATCAAGGAATACCTGCCGCACGGCGGGCGCGTCGGCGTGGAAGCCGGCATGAGCAACTATACGCCGGAAGGCTACCTGACCTACTATGAATACAAGGCCTTCGAGGCGGCAATGCCGGAGTGCACGCTCGTCAACGCACACGACATCGTCGACCGGCTGCAGATGATCAAGGACGCCGGCACGATCAACCGCTTCCGCGAAGCCTCCCGCATTGTGGATGTCGGGCACGAAGCTGTGCTCGCCGCCATCAAGGACGGCGGCTGGAAGGGCATGACGGAAACCGAGATCGCGGGACTTGCTGGTTATGCCATGCGCAAGGCAGGCAGCACGTTTGAATGGTCGTTCACGGGCGGCAACGAAATCGCCTGCGGCTACCGCACGGGGCTTGCGGGCGGCGCCTGCACCCCCGCAACCACCAAGAAGGTGGAAGCCGGCGAACCGCTGATGGTGGACATCCACGCGCTCTTCGGGCTGGCCTGCGGCGATCACAGCCATAATTACCTGATCGCCCCCGCCACCGACCGCCAGCTCTGGCACGCGAAGAATTTCGTGGACATCGTCGATCTCACGCTCAAGACCTACCGCGCGGGTGTGACCCCGTCCTCGCTGGCCGAGGAGATGATGGCGTTCGCCGAGGACCGCGGGTTTGCGGACTTCATGGTACCCGGCTTCGAGCACGGCATCGGCATGCTCGGCGACGAATGGCGCATCGGCCGCCACGACGGACCGTTC
>DAOTGE010000090.1:0-4829 GCA_035446965.1 Eubacteriales bacterium | reverse complement strand
ATAAAACGGATGCCGATGATACGGCATCCGTTTTTATTGTGCTCGTTTGCTTGCAGCAAATCATTAGCTATTCGGCCGCGCGGTGCATGCGCAACCATTTATTTTACATCCTCGTCGCCGCAAAGACCCCCTCCGGCGCATATCGCGCCGTAGCGCTCCGGCCTGCGGTCGCGGAATAATCCCCATTCGAGCCGGGCTTTGCGGATGCGCTCAAAATCGTATTCGGCAAGAATGACAGTTTCGCTCTCACGGTCGGCTTCGGCAAGGATTACGCCCGTTTCGTCGGTCAGAAACGACGAGCCGTAGAACGTCAGCGCGCTCTTTTGGTTCGCGTTCGCAGCGTTCGGCAGGACGCGTTCCGTTCCGACGCGGTTCGCCGCGGCAACCGGCACGATGTTCGCCGCCGCGTGTCCCTGCATGACCCTGCGCCAGTGCGGCGCGCTGTCGCAGCCGAGGATCGGTTCCGACCCGATCGCCGTGGGAAACAGAATCACGTCCGCGCCTTGCAGCGCGAGGCACCGCGCGGTTTCCGGGAACCACTGATCCCAGCAGATACCGGCGCCAACCCGGCCGAACCGTGTTTCAAACACGCGAAAGCCCGTGTCACCGGGTGAAAAATAGAACTTTTCCTGATAGAAATGATCGTCCGGAATATGCGTCTTGCGGTATACGCCAAGCAGCTCGCCGTCCGCGTCGATCACCGCGGCGGAGTTATACAGCGCGTTGCCGTCCCGCTCGTAAAAGCTCACGGGAATAACGACGTTCCATTCCAAGGCAAGCGCACGCATCCGCGCCACCGCAGGATTTTCCGAAACGGGCAGCGCAAACGAATAAAAATCGTAATTGCGCTGCTGGCAGAAATATTGCCGCTCGAACAGCTCCGGCAGGAGCACGATATTCGCGCCGCTCTGCGCCGCTTCTTTCACCAGCGACACGGCTTTTTCAAGGTTTTCAGCCGGGTCCGCCGAACAGCGCATCTGCACGGCGGCAACGCTCGTTTTGCTCATTTCAGAACGCTCCTTTCGGTATCTGCTGCGTCACACAGTGAATGTTTCCGCCGCCGAGAAGAATCGGCCGCGCAAAGACCGGCACGATTTCGCGGTTTGGGCAAAGGCGGCGCATAATCTCCGCCGCGCGCGCGTCCGACGCGGCGTTTTCGCCGCCGAACTGCGGCAAAATAACCGCATCGTTGGCAAAAAAGAAATTGACGTAGCTTGCGGCCAGCCGCTCGCCGGTTTCGCGCACATCCTCGCCCGGCTCGAAGCGATAGTTCGCCATGTCCGCCTCGCTAACACACACGGGATGATCGGGGACCGGCAGTTTGTGCACGATGATCCTGCGCCCTCTTGCATCGGTGACACCCGAAAGATACTCGTAGTCCGCTCTGCTCAGCGCGTACTGCGGATCGTCCGGATTGTCCGTCCAGGCAAGCACGACCTGCCCGGGCGCGATGAACGCGCAGACGTTGTCCACGTGCTCGTTCGTCTCGTCGCGATAGATTCCCCGCGGCAGCCAGAGAACTTTTTCAGCGCCGAGATAACTTTTAAGTTTGCGCTCGATTTCCGCTTTGCTCATGCGCGGGTTTCTCCCTTTGCTGAGCAGGCAGGCCTCGGTGACGAGCAGCGTGCCTTCGCCGTCGGAGCAGATCGAGCCGCCTTCCAGCACGAAATCCCCCGCGTCGTAGCACGCCGCGCCGATTGCATCGCAGAACGCGCCCGCCAGCGCGTCGTCCTTTTCCCAGTTTGCGTAGAGCCCGTCGGTTTCGCCGCCCCAGGCGTTGAAGCGCCAGCTGACGCCCCGGACGCTTTGCCCGTCCGTAACGAACGTCGGCCCGGTGTCCCGCGCCCATGCGTCGTCGCTTTCTATCTCCAGAACGCCTGCAAACGTGCCCGCGGCGGCCTGCGCCTCCGCCAGATGCGCTTTGCCGGCAAGCAGGAATACTTTTTCGCTGCGGGAGGCTGTGCGCATGATCTCGCAGAACGCCGCCTGCACCGCGCCGGGGTCGATTCCCCAGCTGCCCGGCCGCGCCGGCCAGATCAGCAGCACACCCTGCTGCGGAGCAAACTCCGCGGGCATATAAAACCCGTCACGCGCGGGAAGCGATTGCAGCGAGCTCACGACAGTCTCTCCTTGAAATCCGCATAGCCGAACGTTTTAACCAGCTCGCAGTCCCCGTTTTCGTGCTCCAGCGCAATCGCCGGCAACGGCATGCCGTTAAACGTATTGGTCTTCACCATCGAATAGATCGCCATGTCCGAAAACGTCAGCCGTTCGCCGATTTCCGGCATGCGCTCAAAGCTGTAGTCGCCGATTATATCCCCGGCCAGGCACGTGCCCCCGCCGAGGCGGCATGCCGCCGCTTTTTCGCCGGGCAGTCCCGCACCCTCCAGCGGCGGACGGTACGGCATCTCCAGCACGTCCGGCATGTGGCACGCGGCGGACGTGTCCAGAATCAGAATCGGCATACCGTTGTCCACGATATCCAGCACACTTGTAATCAGTTCCCCAGCGTCGAGCGCGACCGCCTCGCCGGGCTCCAGATACACCGCAACGCCATATTTCGAGCGGATATAGCAAATCAGCTCTTCCAGCGCGGCAATATCATATCCGGACTTGGTGATATGATGCCCGCCGCCGAGGTTGAGCCATTTAAGCTGCGAAAGGTACTCTCCAAACGAGCGCTCAAACGCTTCGAACGTCGTAACGAGATCGTCCGCGCCCTGTTCGCAGAGCGTATGAAAATGCAGCCCCTCCACGCCTGGCGGCAACTCCCGCGGGAAGTTCGCTCTTGTAATCCCCAGCCGCGAAAACGGCGCGCAGGGATCGTAGATTTCGTGCCCCGTTTGCGTGGAGCATTCCGGGTTGACGCGTAACCCCACGCTTGCGCCGCAATCCTGCCAGACAGCGCGGTGCGCCTCCAGCTGAGCAATCGAATTGAACACGATATGATCGCAGATTCCGGCCAGTTCGCGCATCTCCGCCGCCGTATACGCGGGTGAAAACACGTGGTTTTCCCCGCCCATCTCCTCGTACGCAAGGCGGGCTTCATACAGTCCGCTGGCCGCCGCGCCGTCGAGATACCGCGCAATCAGCGGATAAACGCGAAACATCGAAAACGCTTTCTGCGCAAGCAGAATTTTACAGCCCGTGCGCTCGCGCACGCCACGCAGAATTTCGAGATTTCGTTTCAGCGCCGCTTCGCGCACTACGAAGCACGGCGTCGGCAGATCGCTTCGTTTCACCTTATTCCACCGTTTCGGGCGATTCGTCGACCACCCACGGCAGGCCCCAGCGATTGAGCATGTCCATATAAGGATCGGGGTCGAATTCGTCGGTCGTGAACACGCCGGGCTTCTTCCAAACGCCGCTCATCACCAGCGCCGTGCCGATCATGGCGGGCACACCGGTGGTATAGCTGATGGCCTGGCTTCCAAGCTCGCGGTAACAGGCCTGATGGTCGCAGACGTTATAGATAAAGATCGTTTTCTGCTTGCCGTCCTTCATTCCGCTCATTACGCAGCCGATATTCGTTTTGCCGACCGTGCGCGGGCCAAGCGAAGCGGGGTCCGGCAGCAGCGCCTTTAAAAACTGAATCGGCACGATTTTCCGCCCGGCAAATTCGATCGGTTCGGTCGAAAGCATGCCGACGTTTTCAAGGCATTTCATGTGCGTTAAGTAGCTCTGCCCGAACGTCATGAAAAAGCGGACCCGCCGGATTTCCGGATAGTGTTCCGCCAGCGCCTCGATCTCCTCGTGGTGCAGCAGGTACATGTCCTTTTTGCCGACCTCGGGAAAATCGTATTTCCGCTTGACGCTCATCGCCGGAATTTCGATCCAACGGCCGTCCTCCCAGTAACTGCCCGGCGCGGAAACTTCGCGCAGATTGATTTCCGGATTGAAGTTGGTCGCAAACGGATACCCGTGGTCTCCGCCGTTGCAGTCGAGGATGTCCACCGTATCGATGCGGTCGAAGTAATGCTTTTTCGCGTAGGAAACGAACACGCTGGTCACGCCGGGGTCGAACCCCGTGCCGAGCAACGCGGTCAGGCCGGCCTCTTCAAATTTCTTTTGATACGCCCACTGCCAGCTATAGTCAAAGTACGCCGAAAAGCCTTTTTCCGCAATCCGCTTTTCGTATTGTTCCCGCCAGGCAGGGTCGCCCGTATCCTCCGGCTCGTAGTTCGCCGTGTCGATATAATCCACGCCGCATTTCAGGCACGCGTCCATAATCGTCAGGTCCTGATACGGCAGCGCAACATTGAGCACCGCGTCCGGCTTAACGCGGCGGATGAGTTCGACCGTCTCGCCGACGCTGTCCGCGTCGACCTGCGCGGTGGTGATCTTCGTTTTCGTCTTCCCTGCAAGCTTTTCCGCCAGCGCGTCGCATTTAGCGCGCGTCCGGCTCGCAATGCAGATTTTCGGGAATGTTTCGCTGTTTTGGCAGCATTTCTGAATGGCGACGGACGCAACGCCGCCGCAGCCGATCACAAGAAGCTTTTTCATCGGTTTTCTTCCTCCTCCAAAAGTTCTTCCACGTATTTGGGCAGCATAAACGCGCCCACATGCAGGTTTGCCGTATAGTACCAGGTTTTGATGCCGCGCTCTTCCCAGCGTTTTTTGTTGAAATCGCCGAGCGGGTGATATTTCTTGGACGCAAATCCGAACAGCCAGTACCCCGCCGGGCAGGTCGGGATATGCGCCTGATAGACACGGCTGATCGGAAAACTGCGGTACGCTTTTTTATGCATCGCGCGGCAGGGCGCTTCGTCCTCGTCGTAAAACGGACTGCCGTGCTGATAGACCATGATGCCGTCGTCGTGCAGTGCCTT
>DAOTGE010000089.1:0-5014 GCA_035446965.1 Eubacteriales bacterium | reverse complement strand
GAGGCTCCGTCTCCAAGTCACCGCTTAGGGTCAAGCCCTGAGAACCCATTTTTTTACAGGCAATCATTAAAGCTGGGATTCCCAGGGGCCATACCACTTGGGTGGGATTGCAGGGGGTAACCCCTTGCGTGCCGCGGCTTTGCTGCGGTTGTTTACTTTTCCGCCTTGAGCAGCACGTGCAGCCGGTATTTCCTGCCGGGCGAAAGCACATACGCTTCGTGCAGCGCCGTCACGCCGGGGATATCGCCGCCGACGCCGCGCATCGCGCCGTCCAGGCTGAGCGTGATTTCGTGGTGGCGCTCCAGCTCAAACTGGTGCTCCGCCGCGTCCAGCTCCGCCTGCGGATAGCGCCATGCGGAAAAGAGCAGTTCGCCGTCCAGTTTTTCCACCGATATCTTTCTGTTTTCGCCTTCGAGCACGAGGGTTTCCACATCGCAGCGCGTCCCGTTTTCCTGCGGGCGCATGTAGGCGTGTTCCAGTGCTTCAATCCGCATCTTCCAGCGGCCAAGCGCCGCGCCGGTCTTGCGGTCCGGGTAGTTTTCGTGCGGGCCGCGGCCGAGCCATTCCGCCGTGTCCAGCCCGGCGCAGAGCGTGCCCTGCAGCCCGGCGCGCAGCATCGTGCGCCGGCGCGAAGCCGCGTAATGATCGATCTCCACCGAGCCGTCCGCGCGGACAATATAGTGCGTGATCGCCCGCTTCAAAAACGGATGCCGCCAGACGGTTTCCACCAGCACGCCCCACGGCGATTGCAGCGCGCGTGTCTTTACCGCGCGCTGGTATTTGCCCGCCCTGCGCCAGGCGTCCGCATTCAGAAACGGCAGCAGAAACGGCACAAAGTTGGACTGCTCGCGGTCGTTGTCCGTCAGCGCGCGGTAATAGTTCGGCAAAAACGGCGCGGCGATATACTCCCGGTCGTCCAGCGCCAGCCCCGCCAGCGCGCCCTTTTCAAAACGCACCGAAAATCCATCTCCGCTCACGCAGATCACGCCGCCGTCCTGCGCGAACGTTAGTTTTTCGTCCATGCTCTGCGGCAGCGGCTGCTTTGCCGAACGCTCTTGGAGCACGAACTGGTCGAACGCCTGCGCGTACCCGCGCTCCGCCCAGGGCGCGTCCTCCTTCAGGAGCCAGCGAAACGTCAGCGTCACAAGCCGCCCGTCCGGCGGTTCCGGCAGATGCAGCATAAAGCGGGCCGTGCCGCGCGGCGGGGTCTTTTCGTAGAGCTCCGGCGGCACGTCGCCATCTGCAATCCGCTCTCCGTCCGCTTCCAGCGTCCAGGCCAGCCGGTACGCCGAAAGGTCTGAAAACAGTTGGCCGTTTTTCGCTTCAAACACGCCGTTTTCCAGATCGGCCGCGGTGACATGCAGCGTCTGATAGCATTTCTTCACCTCGTATGCGGCGGGATGCGGCGTGCGGTCCGCAGCGACGATCCCGTTTGCGCAGAAATACCGGTTGCTGCCGGTCGCCGCCCGGCTTTTCAGCCCGTTTCTGCGGTCGTACCGCTCGGAAAAATCGCTGCCGTAGAGCCATTGTTCACCATCCGCGTCCACGCGGCGGATCGACTGGTCCACAAAGTCCCAGATGTAGCCGCCGCAGAGATGGTCATATGCCTCGAACGCGTCGCAGTGCTCCTTGAAATTGCCGAGACTGTTTTCCATGCAGTGCGCGTACTCACAGAGGATGACCGGCATGCGCTCGTAATATTCCTTCGTGATGTGCAAAAACCGCGTGTTCGGCGCGCCGACGTTCGCGCCGAACGTTGCGGGCTGTTTATTGCAGAGTTTCTGCATAAGCGCCTGATCGGGGTACATCCGGCTGATAAAATCGCTGCTGGCGGGATCGACCTCGCCTTCGTAATGAAACGGACGGGTCGAATCGAGCGCCTCCGCCGCGCGGCGCATGGCGGCAAAGTTCGCGCCGACGCCCGCCTCGTTGCCGAGGCTCCAGATGATTACGCAGGGATGGTTGCGGTCGCGCAGCACCATGCGGCACATGCGCTCCGTGCACGCCGCCGTCCATTTCGGGTCGCTTCGCGGCAAAATATTGCGCGCGCCGTGTGTTTCCAGATCGTTTTCATCCATCACGAGAATGCCCAGTTCGTCGCAGAGGTCGTAGAGCCGCGGGTCGTTCGGATAGTGGCTCGTGCGGATGGCGTTGATGTTGAAGCGCTTCATCAAAAGGATATCCTGCCGGTAGCGCTCCGCGGGCACCGCCCAGCCGAAATCGGGGTCGTAATCGTGCCGGTTCACGCCGTGGATTTTCAGCGGCTGATTGTTTAAAAACAGCCGGTTGCCACGGATTTCCACCCGCCGGAATCCGAACCGGAACGACTGATACTCCGTTTCCCCGCCGTTAGTGATCGAAAGCAGCACCGTATAGAGGTTCGGTGTTTCGTGGCTCCAGAGCGAAAAACCCGCCGCATCCGCGCACAGCGCCAGCTTCGTTTCGCCGCCGACTTCGGCTTCGCATTCGCCGATGGTCAGCCCCAGCGCGGGGATTTCGGCGCACACGGCGGCGCGCCGGCTGCCGCCGAAGCTCCTGAGCGAAATCTCCAGCTTCAGCTTCGCGCTTTCGAGCGTTTCGTCCAGTTCGGCGGAGAGGTAAAAGTCCCGGATGCAGACCTTCGGCAGCGAATAGAGCGTCACGTCCCGGTAGATGCCGGAAAAGAACCACATGTCCTGGTCTTCCAGATACGTTCCGTCGCTGTAGCGCCAGACGACCGCCGTGAGCTGGTTTTCGCCCGGGACCAGATACTCCGTCACGTCGAACTCATGCGGCAGCATCGAACCCTGCGAATAACCGGCCTCCGCGCCGTTGATATAAACTTGCAGCGCCGCTTTCGCCGCGCCGAAGCAGAGGAACGTTTCGCGCCCGGCGAACGTTTCCGGCACGGTGAACGTCCGGCGGTACACGCCGATTTCCTGCAGCGCATGGCTGATCTGCGGGATTTTTTTTGCGTTCGTGCCGATCGCCTGCGGATAGGACGCTGCGTAGTAATACGGCGTGCCGTAGCCCTGCAGCTGCA
Organism: Eubacteriales bacterium; assembly: GCA_035446965.1. Taxonomy (GTDB): domain Bacteria; phylum Bacillota; class Clostridia; order Christensenellales; family CAG-138; genus UBA7703. The sequence continues at coordinate 1,992 of DAOTGE010000089.1, read as the reverse complement.
TCACGCCCGGCACGCGGATTTCGTCCCAGCCGGAGTCGTCGAACGCCGCTTCCGTCACACCCGCCGGAACTTCGCAGCCGCGCACGAACAAAAACCGCCAAGACCCGTTCAGGCTCGTTTCAAACGGTGGTTTCGTTTTCCGTATCGCGTCGTCCGCGCTGCGGAAAACGGGTGCATACGCGTGCCCCGCTTCCTTGTTCCTGCCAATCACCGAACAGTTTTCCCAGTCGAAAACGCGCCGCTCTTTCATGTGTCGCTCCTTTTTGCATATTCAGGTATGGTTTCTTTTCCATTATAGTGCGCCGCCGGTGTGCCGCGCAATCGGGATTACCGTGCTTTTTCGTTTGTTTGATGTATATCGAATTATAAACATTGACAAATATCTATTCTGTGATATCATTGTTTCGACGAATATGAAAGGTTTTGTTTCTATGAACGGCAAAACATCGATTTACAAACCGCTGCTCGGGCAGCATGAATACCTTAAGCTGATTGCCGCAAACGTGATCAACCGCTTTGGCGACTCCATCGACGCAATCGCGTTTTCCTGGCTGATGTACGAGATCACGCAGAGCGCGTCGCTCATGGCGCTCATCCTCGGGCTGAACTATCTGCCGACCATCCTGCTGCAGCCGTTCACCGGCGCGCTGGTCGAGCATCTCTCCAAAAAGAAAGTCATGATCTGGTTCGATATCGGCCGCGGCGTGGTGGTCTCCCTCGGCGTCGTATGCTATCTGCAGGGCTGGCTTACGCCGCTGCTGCTCACGGTCATGACGCTGTTGATTTCCACAATGGAGGCGTTCCGTTCCCCCGCGGGCGCGGCCATCGTACCGAAACTGATCAACGAGGAGCTCTATAAAACCGGCACCGCGCTCAACCAGAGCGCAAGCCGGATTTCCGAGCTGGCCGGTCTGGCCGTTGCAGGCGGCGTCGTCGCGCTGATCGGCTGCGAAGGCGCGCTGCTCATCGACGCGGCGACGTTTTTCCTTTCTGCGCTCATCATTTCGTTCATCCGGCTGCGCGAAACGCTGGACGCTTCCCGCGTGAACCTGCGCTCCACCATGGAAAGCTTTCGCGAAGGATTTCGCCTGATCAAAAGCAGCCGCGTGCTGCTGACGCTGCTTTTCATCGGCGCGCTGATGAACTTTACGTTCGTGCCGATCAACACCTTTTCCGTGCCGTTCGTTGCGGACGTGCTCAAAGGCGGCGCGGAGACGCTCTCGATCATTCAAATCCTTTTCGTTGCGGGCATGGCGCTCGGCAGCGCCGCCGCGCCGCACATCAAGCGTCTGAGCGAGCGGCTGCAGATCGTGTTTTTCGGCATCGCACAGGGCGCGGGCATCTGCCTGTTTTCCTTCGGCGGATATTTTACCGGCGACGTGTTCCGCTTCGGCGCGGTGTTTCTTGCGTGCCTTCTGATTGGTTTTTCAGCGGGGATCGTCAACGTTGTATTCGGCGCGGCTTTTTTAAAACTCGTCCCGCCGGACTATATGGCGCGGCTGTCCGGCCTTTCCAACGCCATCCTCGTTTGCTCCCTGCCGGTCGGCAGTTTCATCTGCTCCGGCCTGGCGGCGGCGCTGCCGATCGGTACGGCAATCTTCGCTTCCGGACTGCTGAGCGTCCTTTTGTACCTTTTGATCCTGCGCGTCAAGAGCCTGCATTCGCTTTGACGGCAAAGTCATAAAAAACATGGCCGGCGGGTCTGCCGATTAAAAAAAGAGGTGAGAAAAATGCGGCTTATATTTATGCAGGGGTTGTTTTACCAAATCGAAGCGCTGTAAGATATATTTGTACCGCCTGGTGGTAAGGAGGCCGTAACCTTATGAATACGTTCCGTTTTATGCCGATCGATACCCGCCTGGAAGCGGGCGCGTTCCTCATACGCCTGGCTTATCGCGGCGACAGCCCCACGTCCGGCGATATGCGCGTCGCCGCCGAACACTACAGCCGCAAGTACGGCGTCCCGATCGGGGAATTTGCCGGGCTGATCGA
>DAOTGE010000088.1:0-5401 GCA_035446965.1 Eubacteriales bacterium | reverse complement strand
CCCGGGACCTACGGCTTAGAAGGCCGTTGCTCTATCCAGCTGAGCTACAGGCGCAAATAGGCGAGTTCCGAGACAATATTATAGCGGCGCGGGGCGGTCGTGTCAATGCAAATTGAAAAAGAATCCGCGCCCGATTCCCCCGCCGCCGTAAAACCCGCCGGGTTCAGGCGTTTTTGCCGCAGCAATTTTTATACTTTTTTCCGCTGCCGCACGGGCAGGGGTCGTTCCGGCCGACGCGCGCGCCTTCATGCACGTATACGCCGCTCATGCGGTATGCTTTTGTAAGCTCGCGACGCCTGTCCTCGGAAAGCAGGCCGTCCCACTCCGGCAGTTCGTACAGCCAGGTCGCTTTTGCCTTGTGCATGTTGTAATAGAGCTTTTCAAAATCGATCTCCAGCGCAAGCTGCGTGTCGGCTTCCAGCTTTTCGAGGTCGACCTCGGTTTTGAGACTCGTGTTCACGCCGTCCAGAAATCCCGCGAACTCCGCCTGGGTCATGTTGAAGCGCTCCGCCAGTTCGGCCTCGGTGCCGGAAACGGCGCTCTTCTTGTCCGCAAGGATCGCGCGGTAAGCCTCGGTCTCTTTCGCAAAATACGCGTCCCAGAACGCCTCGTGCTCCGGTTTTGCGCGTTCGGTCTCCACCAGTTGTGTCCATTCTTCGTATGGTTTCATTGTTTTTTCTCCCGTATGTTACTTGCCGCCCGGTTCAAACGCGGTCAGCCGCGCTCGCGCTCGAGCGTCTTTTGAATATCCATGTTCCAAAGCAGCAGCGCGTCCTCGCCCGTGTCGGCATAGTACCGCGGGCGCAGACCCTCCTGCACGAAATCCAGCGACGCATAGAGCCGCTGTGCGGTCGCGTTGGTTTCGCGCACCTCCAGCGTCATCTTCTCCGCGCCGAACTCGATTGCGCGCTCCATCATCGCCAGCAGCAGCCGTCTGCCGCGCCCCTGCCGCCGGTACGGCGCAAGGATGGCGACGTTGGTCAGGTGCGCTTCCTCAAAGAGCACCCACATGCCGCCGTAGCCGACGATCACGCCGTCTTCTTCAACCACGAGATAGTGCGCAACGTCGTTGCGGAACTCCCCGTAAAACGCCATCTTCGACCAGGGCGAGCGGAAGCACGCGCACTCGATTTCGTGCACGCGCGGCACGTCCCGCTTCGTCATCGGGCGGATAATTTCGCCGTTCACGCGCGTTTCTCCTTTTCCCGCCGGGCGCGCATGCGCTCCGCCTGCGAACTGCGCAGGTACACGGGTTCCACGCTCCGCGCCGATTCGCTTTGCAGCGTCAGCGCCGCAAACCCGACCGCGGATGCGCGCGGGTAAACTTTTTTTTCGCCGGCGGCATCTCCTGTGATCCGCGTCCCCTCCGGCAGCCGCCGCAGGAAATCCTCCGTCACCGCGGCACAGGGCTGCACAAGCGTTTCCCCGGCCCGGTACAGCGCGGCATAGGAGTTGCCGTTCCGTGCGTCGATGAGGGCGCAGACGGGCTTTTCGCGCTCGCCGAGCGCGGTATAGAGCGCAAACAGCGCGCTCACCGGCACGACGTTTTTACCGAGCGCGAACGCCATCGCGTTGACGAGGCTCACGCCGATGCGCACGCCCGTAAACGAACCGGGACCGATATCCACGGCGAACAGGTCGATTTGCTCCACGCGCGTGCCGGTTTCTTCCAGCAGGCGGTCGATGAGCGGCACGACGGTCTCCGCGTGCTTCCTTTCGCTCTGCGCTTCCAGCTCTAAAACGAGTTCGCCGTCTCGCAGCAGCGCGGCGGTCGCTACGACCGCGGTCGTATCCAGCGCAAGCAGCGTCATAACGCATCCACCACGCTTTCATATTCTTCGCCGTGCGGGGTAAAGCGCACACTGCGCGCCTCTTCTCCGCTGCCTTCGAGCAGCACGTCCAGCCGGCGCTGCGGCAGCGCGTCCGGCACGCGCTCCGCCCACTCCAGCACGAGCACGGCGTTCTGGCGCAGGTAATCTTCAAACCCGACGGCAAAGAGTTCCTCGCCGTCCGCAAGCCGGTACGCGTCGAAATGCACGAGCGGCGGGTCGGTCCGGTATTCGTGCACGATGGTGAACGTCGGCGAGCGCACGTCCCGCGTGCCGAGGCGCTCTCCCATGCCGCGCACGAGCGCGGTCTTGCCCGCGCCGAGGTCGCCGTAGAGCGCGACGAACGCGGGCGCACAAAGGCTCTCTGCGAGTTTTGCGCCCAGCGCCATCGTCTCCGCTTCGGTTTTGCAAACAATCGTCTTCATGTCCGTTTTTTTGCCGCCTCAGCCGTAGATGCCCTGTTCGAGCAGTTCGCGCGCAAAGTCGCCGAAGCGGTCCTCCGCAATGGCCTGCCGCGCGTCCTCCATGAGCTTGAGCGAAAAATGCAGGTTGTGCAGGCTTAAAAGGTGCGCGCCGAGGATTTCCTTTTCCTTATGCAGATGCCGCAGGTACGCGCGGGTAAAGTTTTTGCAGCAGTAGCACTCGCAGCCCTCTTCCAGCGGCGTAAAGTCGCGCTCGAAACGCGCGTTCTTAATCGAAATCCTGCCGTGCCGGGTCAGCGCCATGCCGTTTCGTCCCGCGCGCGTCTGCAGCACGCAGTCGAACATGTCGATCCCGCGCAGCACGCCTTCGAGCAGGCAGTCCGGGCTGCCGACGCCCATGAGGTAGCGCGGTTTGTTTTCCGGCATATAGGGCATCATGGTTTCGAGCATTTCGTACATCACGTGCTTTGGCTCGCCGACGCTCAGCCCGCCGATGCCGTAGCCGGGAAAGTCCATGTCCGAAAGCGTCTTTGCGCTGTGGATGCGCAAATCGGGGAACATGCCGCCCTGCACGATGCCGAAGAGCGCCTGATCGCCCCTTGTATGCGCTTCCTTGCAGCGCTTTGCCCAGCGGTGCGTGCGCTCCATGGCGGCGATGGTATACGCCTTGTCGGAGGGGAACGGCGCGCATTCGTCGAAACACATGGCGATATCTGCGCCGAGCGCCTGCTCGATCTCCATGACGGACTCCGGCGTAAAAAAGTGCTTGCTGCCGTCGATGTGCGAGCGGAACAGCACGCCGTCCTCTTTGATATCGTTGATCTTTGCCAGCGAAAACACCTGAAACCCGCCGCTGTCGGTGAGGATCGGGCGTTCCCAGCGCATGAATTCGTGCAGCCCGCCCGCTTCCTCGACCAGTTTGTGGCCGGGACGCAGGTACAGATGGTACGTGTTGGCGAGGATGATGTTCGCGCCGACGTCCCGCAGGTCGCGCGGGGTCATCGCCTTGACGGTCGCCTGCGTGCCGACGGGCATATAGCAGGGCGTCTGGATATCCCCGTGCGGCGTATGCAGCACGCCGAGCCGCGCGCCGCTCTGCGCGCAGGTATGGATCAGTTCGTATGTAAATGGCGCGTGTTCCGCCTGTTGCATGCGCAGTTCTCGCCCTTCCTTATTAATTAATCATTACGTATCGTGCCGCAGGCATCCTTCAGAGGATGAGCATCGCGTCGCCGAAACTAAAAAAGCGATAGCGCTCGCTGATCGCGTGTTCATAGCAGCGCAGCGCCTCCTCGCGGCCCATAAACGCCGAAACGAGCATCAACAGCGTCGATTCCGGCAGGTGAAAGTTCGTAATCAGCGCGTCCACGGCCTTAAAGCGGTATCCGGGCGTGATGTAGATGCCCGTCCAGTCCGAACCGGGCAGCACCGTGCCGTCCTCTGCCGAAACACTTTCGAGCGTGCGGGTGCTGGTCGTGCCGACGGCGATGATGCGGCCGCCGTTCCGCCGTGCGCGGTTGATGCGTTCCGCCGCGTCGGCGCTCACCTCGTAGTACTCGCGGTGCATCACGTGGTCTTCGATGTTTTCCTCCGAAACCGGGCGGAACGTACCGAGGCCGACATGCAGCAGCACGTCCACAACGTCCGTGCCGCTTTCGCGGATTTCGCCGAGCAGTTCCTTTGTAAAGTGCAGTCCGGCGGTCGGCGCGGCGGCGGAGCCGCTGACCTCCGCATAAACCGTTTGATAGCGGGTTTTGTCCTCCAGCTTTTCGGTGATGTACGGCGGCAGCGGCGTTTGCCCCGCGCGGTCGAGCACTTCCTCGAACACGCCGTCGTAAATCAGTTCAACGAGCTTACCGCCCTCGGCGGACGTGTCCGCGAGCACGCGGACGTTCAGTTCGTCCGAAACCGTATATTCCCGGCCCGGCTTTGCGCGGCGCGCCGGGCGCGCGAGGCATTCCCAGGTTTTTTTGCCGGTGCGTTTGAGCAGCAAGAACTCCATCGTGCCGCCGGTGTCCGAACGCTTTCCAAAGAGCCTTGCGGGGATGACGCGCGTGTTGTTGCGCACGAGCACGTCCTTTGCGCCGATGTATTCGCCGACGTCGGCGAACACCCGGTCCTCTATCTTTCCGCTCCCGCGGTGGTAGACCAGAAGGCGCGAGGCCGCGCGGTCCGCAATCGGCGTCTGCGCGATAAGCTCCTTTGGCAAATCGTAATAAAAATCGCTTGTGTGCATGGTGTTTTCCCTTTTTCCCGTGCCGTGCGCCGCGCTTTTTTCCGGGCGGGTGCGGCAACCAACGTATTATAACGAAATCGGCGTATATTTGCAAGCGCGCGGGCTTTTGCGCGCCGCTTTACAAACGCCTGAAACGGCGCTTGATATTTTACATGGATTTGATTTTCACCGTATTTGTATCAAATGTGTACCTGTTACGATAACGGCATGAAAATGAAACAAAAAGGAGTTAAAGAAATGATGAAGAAATTACTTGCGATGACCGTCGCCCTGCTCCTGACACTCGGCCTCGCGGCCTGTGCGGGAAAAACCTCCAGCGAAATCGTGGCCGTATCCCGCGAGGACGGCAGCGGAACGCGCGGCGCGTTCATCGAGCTCTTCGGCGTGGAACAGAAGGACGAAAACGGCGATAAAGTGGACTACACGACGCTGGACGCGGAGTTCGTCAACAGCACGTCCGTTGTCATTGAAACCGTCGCCAACAATGAAAACGCGATCGGTTACATCTCGCTCGGTTCCCTCAACGACACCGTAAAGGCGCTCCAGATCGACGGCGCGGACGCGACGGTCGAAAACATCAAGAGCGGCGCTTACACCATCGCCCGCCCGTTCAACATCGCCATCCAGGCGGAAATTTCCGAAGCGGCACAGGCGTTCCTCGACTTCATCCTCAGCGCCGAAGGGCAGGCGGTCGTTGAAGAAAACAACTATATCTCCAGCGTGGACAACGCCGAACCCTACGCGGGCAGCACCGTCTCCGGCAAGGTCGTCGTGGCCGGCAGTTCGTCCGTCACCCCCGTTATGGAGAAGCTGAAGGAAGCGTACGCGCTCGTCAACCCCAACGCGGAAATCGAAATCCAGATGAGCGATTCGAGCACCGGCGTGAACATGGCCATCGACGGCAGCTGCGACCT
>DAOTGE010000087.1:0-5437 GCA_035446965.1 Eubacteriales bacterium | reverse complement strand
CCGGAGAGCATGTGCACCTCGTCGATGATAAACACGCGGCGGCGCAGGCGCAGCGGCGCGTACTGCGCGCTGTCGATGAGGTCGCGCACGTCGCTGACGCTGTTGTTGCTCGCGGCGTCGATTTCGGTGATGTCCGCCGCGCCTTCGCCGGAGCCGAGCATGCAGGCTTCGCATTTTCCGCAGGGTTCGCCCTGCTCGGGCGAGAGGCAGTTGACCGCGCGCGCCAGGATGCGCGCGGTGCTGGTCTTTCCCGTGCCGCGCGTGCCGCAGAAAAGGTATGCGTGCGCAGGGCGGTCCGCTTCCACCTGATGCTTAAGGGTGGTGGTAATATGTTCCTGCCCGATCACGTCCGAAAAACGGGCCGGGCGGTATTGTCGGTAAAGCGCGCGGTAAGCCATGCAGCAGTTCTCCCAAACTCTTATGTTCAGCAGTTATGATATCATAAATTCCGGTTCCGATAAAGATTGGATTACACTCTGTCCGGTTGCGGCGCGCGGACGTGACGGGGAAAGTTTCGCCGGAATTGCAAAAAAACGTTACCTTTTTATAAAAACGCCTCTTATCAGGTGAAACCGGTTTTATTCGACAGGAAAGGAAAAGAGGATGGAACAGCACAGCGAGTTCAACCGCATCTACGAAGAGACCTACCGGGACGTTTTGCGTTACATCGTCGTCAAAACAAACCGCGCCGACGACGTGGAAGATATTTTACAGGAGGTCTACCGCAGTTTCTACGTCCGGCTTTGCAGAAACGGCGGGCGCGACATCCGAAACGCCGGGTCGTATCTGATTGCAATCGCAAAAAAAGAACTGGCGCGATTCTATCGGAACAAAGGCGTTAAAGCGGAAAAGGAATGCCCGCTGCCGGACGACGTCCCGGAAGCTTCCGAGCCGCTCGACGAACGTTTTTTCACGGCCGAAGCGGCAAATCGGGTCTGGGAAATCGTCCGCAGGGAACCGCTGCCGTCCTATAAGGCTTTTACGCTGCACTATGGATTTTCCATGCGTATTTGCGAAGTTGCGGCGGCGCTGGGTACGACGGAACCGGCGGTCAAACAGCGGCTGATGCGCACCAGAAACAAAATCCGGCGGGAATTGAAAGGAGAACGGCAATGACGGAGCATGAATTTTTTGCCATGAGCGTTCAGAGATATATCGTCGATTCCGGCAGTGTCCGAAACAAAGCGTGTCTGGCGGCCAAAAAACGCAGGCATGGCGGCACGCGCGTGCTTTTCCCGATTGCGGCCTGCTTTGTCTGCATTTTAATCGCGGTGGCATGCATTCCCAAAGCACGGGCGGAGGTGCTTTCGTGGTTTGGCTGGAGCACGACCCCGGAAGACTATCTCGGCAAGGAGTCGCAGGCGCGCGAAAGCGCGGAGCGGGTGGACGCGCTCATCACCGAGGCGGACCCCGGAGAAACGGACGCCGCCGTGACCGACAAAGGCGATTTCGACCGTGTGTCCGCGTTGCTGGCGGACCGGCTCAATGTTTCGCTGTCCGAAGCGCTCTACGACGGGGACAGCGTTTATGTAACGATGAATCTCGGCGGGGGATTCGGCGTTTGGCTGCTGGAGAACTACACGGGCGGGAGCACGGCCAGCGTTGCAATCCCGCCGGAAAAACTCGGCGATTTCTTCAGTCCCACCGTGCCGGATTCGTTCCTCTCCGGCGAGGACGTTTACTATTCGCATACGACCGGTCGGCTGATCATGACCCTGCCGGACGGCACGTCGCTTTGCGGGAGTGTCTGCATTGCGGACGGCGAAGCGCTTTCGGCATTGCTGGCGCAGACCGGCGGCAACCCGCGGGACGTGGACGCGCTGGTGGAGAACTACCTGATCGACAACGACGTGAAAGCCTACGCCGTCATGAAGGCCAATCCGGAGCGCCTTGCCGCACTGGCGGGCGAAGACGGATGCATTGAAGGGGTCTTTTCGCTGCTGCTGCAAATCGAGCTGGACGGCTCGATGCGCGCGGAACCCACCACCGTGCTGCAGGCGGACATCGGGCGCATGCCCGTCGATGTGACGACGTTTCAAACGTTTACGCAAACCGTGAGCGGCAATCCCGAAACGATGGAATGGTCCGGCGAAACGATCCTGACGTATTTCGACGACAGCGATGTGGACGAAAGCATGTACGGATATAACGTGTATACGAACCATGTTCTTTCGCTGGACGGGCTGAAGATGAAAGCGCAAAGCGTACAGATGGATGCTACGGGCATCAAAAAACTGCAGGTCGATGTGACGTATCCCGACGGCTGGTCGGACGAGGAAATACATGCGTTTTCAGGCAGGTACGGCGTTTTCTTCCAACTGCTGATCAACGGCGAGGAAGGGGATTGGAGCGTCAACGGAAACATGCGTTCGTTTGATACGACGGGCCCGCGTGAGCGCGTCTGGTACTGCCGGAGTGCGTTCAACGTTCCGCTCGGTCTGCTTCCGGAGATAAAGGAGCTTACGCTGATTCCCTATATCGGGCATCTCACGGCGTATTACGAACTCGGCCCCGACCAGAATGGCGAGATGACGGTCCGGGGGACAACCACGCCGCTGCTGCTGGACCGGCCGTTTTCACTCTGGAACGATTTTTCCGGGGATTTCGATCAGGAGGTTACCTATTACCCGCAGTACGCTCTAACGTTTGCAATTCCGCAGGCGGCGGGAATCCCGGGTGAATGAAGCGGATTGTATCAAATAAAGAAGCGGAGTTGAATTCGTCACGGCCGGTGCTCTGGAGCACCGGCCGTGACGGCGAAATTTTCACCATACTTTCTTACGTTGACCCGAACGGGCGGTTGCGGTAAAATGATAACCGTGAAACGATCCAGTAAACATTTGAAATACACGCCGTCCAAGCGCAGATGGAATCTTGACGCGACCTCGTTCGGGCCCGCGCTCAAGCTGGTTGTCGCGCTGCTTCTGCTTGCAGGGCTTGTGCTGCTGACGGTCTACACCGTCGTGCCGTTCTTAACGGAAAAACTGCAAAACGGCGGTTCGCTGTTTTCCAAAGAAACGGAAACGGCGGTCGTTGAAACGCCCGCGCCGACGAACCCGATTCTGGCCAATCAGGTCAAGACCGTGCAATATGGCGAAGGGTACGGTCTGCCGGCGGCGGTGGTCGATCCGTCCGTTTATGAAAACGAAATCCTGTTTGCCACCGGCGAAAGCGAGGACGCCTGTGACCGGCTGGTCCGTCTGGAGCCGGAAACCGGCGCGTTTGAAACGGTCGAGGTGCAGCGCACAAACGATACGCTGCGCTGTCCCGTGGAAAACGCGGATGTGCTCGTCTATCTGGACGCAAAGCTTGCCGGCGGCGGCAGCATCCGCATGCTCGACAAACTGAGCGGGGAAACGAGCGTGCTTGCGGAGTACGCTTACGCCGCGCCGCATCTTTCGCTGGAAGCGCCGTATCTGGTATGGACGGAGCACACCGGCGAGACCACGGCCAAGCTTATGGTCTGTAACATCGAAACCAAAGAACTGCTCACGCTTGCGGTGTTTGAGGATTCCTCCTATGCCGACTCCGAACCTTCGATCAAGAGCGGACAGGTTATCTACGCCGACGCGGACGAAACGAATCCCGACGACAGCCTGATTCGCACGGTTCTGCTTTCCGACGGCAGCCGGTGGGACTACTCCGCGGGGACGTATGTGCACGATCCCAAATCGGCGGGCGACCGCTGGGCGTACCTGACCGGGAACCACGACGGCGACAGCGATCTGTACGTGAGCGTCAACGGCGGCAGCCCGAAGCGGATCGCGCGCGGCGTGATCGACTTTGATATTACGCTTTCCTGCGTGGTGTACAGCCGCGACGAAACGGTGTATGCCTATACGTTTTCGGACGATAAAACATTTGTGCTCAGTGAAACGTCCACCAACTCGCAGTTTGTCATGGCGGGCGGCGACTACGCGCTCTGGCGCGATATGACCGACCCGGATTCTCCTCTCTGGAAATATATCAAGGTGGTCTGAGCATATGGCGAAAGATCGCGTAAGCTATATCTGCGGCGAATGCGGGTATGAAACCGCCAAATGGATGGGCAAATGCCCGCAGTGCGGCAGCTGGAACACGCTGACCGAATCCGCGCAGGTCAAGGTGCGTTCCACGTCTCCCGGCGCGGCGGTTTCCCAGAAGCTTTCCGGCGTGGTCCCGCTTCCGCAGAAGCGCGCGTCGGCAGGCATGGAGGAACTCGACCGCGTGCTGGGCGGCGGGCTGCTGCGCGGGATGGTCGTCCTGCTGGGCGGCGATCCGGGCATCGGAAAATCCACACTGCTGCTGCAGGCGGCGGACACGCTTGCAACCGAGGGAAGCGTTTTATACGTTTCCGGCGAGGAAAGTGCGGCGCAGATTAAGCTGCGCGCCGACCGGCTCGGCATGAAAAACGATATCGACGTGCTCTGCGAAACCGATCTGGAGCACATCATCGACGAAGCGGGCGCCACCCGCTGCAATGTGCTGATCATCGACTCCATCCAGACGATGTTCTGCGAGGAAAGCACCGGAACGCCCGGCAGCGTCAGCCAGGTGCGCGCCGCAACCGCGCGGCTGACGCGTCTTGCAAAGGACACGGGCGTGGTCGTGCTGATTGTCGGTCACGTGACCAAAGACGGCAACATCGCGGGTCCGCGCGTGCTGGAGCACATCGTGGACACGGTACTGTATTTTGAGGGCGACCGGCACGAGGGACTGCGGCTGCTGCGCGCGGTGAAGAACCGCTTCGGCTCCACCAACGAGGTGGGCGTGTTTGAAATGTGCGACGACGGCATGCGCGAGGTGAGCGACCCTTCCCGTCTGTTTCTCTCCGGCGAAAGCGTGCCGGGCTGCGCGGTCACCTGCGCGATGGAGGGTTCCAGGCCGATTCTGGCCGAGGTGCAGTCGCTTCTGACTGAAAACGCGTTCGGCAATCCGCGCCGCACCAGCGCGGGCGTGGACGCGTACCGTCTGAGCCTTTTGCTGGCGGTGCTCGAAAAAAAGGCGCACCTGCGCCTTTCCGACAAGGACGTGTATCTCAACGTGGTCGGCGGGCTCAGGCTGGACGAGCGGAGCACCGACCTTGCGGTGGCGCTGTGCATCGCGTCCGCGCTGATGGATCTGCCGCTTCCGCCGCATACCGCCGCGCTTGGCGAGGTTGGACTCACCGGGGAGGTGCGAAGCGTCAGCCGGATGGAACCGCGGCTCAACGAGTGCGTGCGGCTTGGCTACGACACGGTGATCGTGCCGCGCACGTCGAAAAAGCCGAAGATTGAAGGGCTGAAAATCGTGCCCGTGGCCACCGTGGGCGAGGCGATCGCCTATTGCTACAAAAAGAAACCTGTGGTATAATCCTGCTTGCGCGTTTAAGGAAAATTTCCGCCGAACGTGCCGAAAAAAAACAGCAACGTGTGCCTGTAGCTCAGCTGGATAGAGCGTTGGACTCCGACACCGTTGG
>DAOTGE010000086.1:0-5635 GCA_035446965.1 Eubacteriales bacterium | reverse complement strand
AACCAACGACACTGCGGTTAACAGCCGCATGCTCTACCGACTGAGCTAAGGAGGATCGGTACTGATGAATTCTACATGAAATTTGCCGCGCTTGCAATGAACGGCGCGGATGATTACGAATGGTTATGATAAAATATCGCCATCAATCGCGTAAAATCTTTAAATTGCTCGCCTTTGATTGACGTTTTTGCGGCCGGTCACTATAATGTTCGTATGGAAGAAACGCAGGTACATTCGTTCATCGGCATGGAGGTCGTTGAACCCAAACGCGGGCCGATTCGCTCGGCCGGCACGCTGTATGCCGTGCTTTTGCTGCTTGTCGTTGGCGTGATTGTCGCCGGCAACGCGCTGAGCGCGAACTGGTCGGTTCCGCGCGTTTTTGTGCAGATTACCCTCTATGCGCTGCTGCTTGCAATCGGCTGGTATGTTTACCGGTATTTCCTTACGGCGTTTCGCTACACGCTGACGGACCGCGTGTTTGCCGTGGAGCGTGTCGTCGGGAAAAAAGAGCGTGCGGACGTAGGCATGCATCTGGCCGATATCGTGAAAATCGTTCCGGCAGAACAGCTGGACGGGACGGAGGGGAAGCGCAAGAATCTTTCCGCAAGGCCAAAAAAGGACTCCGTCGCCGTTGTGATTCGCGCAAGGCCGGGCAACCGCGTGTTTATCGTCAGTCCGAGTGAGGAATTTCTTGAAAAGCTGACGGCACAATGGAAAATTGCGCGTAAGTAGCAAGCCGGACAAAACGGGAAGAATTACGTTCGAATATATGGACGACTGCCGGGAAAACAAAGCGAATTCGCTGCAGGAGGCGCTCGGCGCGTATGCCCGTGCGGACTGCGCGCGTTTTCACATGCCCGGACATAAAGGCCGCGGCATGGCCGGGTTCTGGCGAGACGAGCTGATCAAGTGGGACGTGACGGAGCTTTCCGGAACGGACAATCTCCACGCGCCGGACGGCCCGATCCGCTGTGCCGAACGCGAAATGGCGAAGGCGTACGGCGCAAAGGCTTCCTTTTATGTAGTCAACGGCTCGACCAACGCCGTGCAGGCGATGATTTTTGCCTTGTCCGACACAGACAAACTGCTGCTTTCACGGGATTGTCATCGTTCGGCGGCACTGGGTGCGGCGCTGCGGGGCGTTGAAACGGCGTTTATAAGGCCTCCGTTCGATGCGCAAAGCGGTTTGCCCGGCATGATCACGCCGGAGCAGCTTGAACACGAACTGCTGCGTACACAAGCAACCGCGGTGCTGATTACGTCTCCGAACGTATACGGTTTCTGCGCGGACGTGAAACAGCTGGCGGAGGCTGCGCATCGGCATGGTGCGCTGCTGCTCGTCGACGGCGCGCATGGCGCACACTTCCCGTTTTCGGACGCGCTGCCGCGGGGACTGGGTGGGTTCGCCGATTTGTTTGCGCATTCGCAGCACAAGACCATGGATGCGCTCACGCAGGCGGCGAGTTTGCATCTGGGCGAATGCCGCATTGGCGAGGAACGCGTGCGGCGCGCGCTGGCAATGACGGAGACGACCAGCCCGTCGTATCTTCTGATGGCTTCTCTGAATTGGTCGGTGTATATGGCCGGCCGGCGGGATTGGAGCGCGCAGGCGGCGCGGATCGAAGCGCTTGTGCCGCTGATTGAACAAATTCAAGGTTTGGAAGTTCCGAAAACCCCACAGGGATGCGGCGTCGCGCAGCGGGACCAAACGAGGCTGGTCATAGACGTTTCGGGACGCGGACTGACCGGCTGTGAAGCGCAGGAAGCGCTTGAAAAGGCTGGCGTGTACATCGAGATGTCGGACACGCGCCGGCTGGTGCTGATCACCACGCCGGACGACGATCCGCTTTGGTACGACAGACTGCTTGGCGCGCTGGCGGCGCTGCCGCAAAAGGAAGCGCTGCGGCGGGAAACGACGGACGAGTCGGTCTGGAACGAGCCTGCGCGGCAAAAGCGCACGCTGCGCCAGGCGGCGTTTGCCGACTGCGAAACCGTGCCGCTGGAAAGCGCGGCTGGACGTACCGCGGCGGAAGCGGTCGGGGTATACCCGCCGGGTGTCGCGCTGGTGCTGCCGGGAGAAGCGTTTTCACAGCGGGCGGTCGAGTATTTATTGAACAGGAAACGCACTGGCAGCGCGCTTTTCGGCGTACATGACGGCGGCGTGCTTACCCTGAAAGAACGGCAGGAATAATGCAGGAACAGCTCATCAACGCAATTAAACAAGGACGCGCGCCGCATGCGGTGCTCATCACCGGGCCGGAAGGCAGCGGCAGACGGGAGCTTGCGCGCAGGGCCGCGGCGGTGTTCTGCCTCGGCGAAGACACGCCGAAACGGCTGGAAAACTGCCCGAACTATTCCGAAACGGGGACAGCCGCCGTGCGGGTCGACGACGTCCGCACACTGCTGGCTTCCGCCGCGATGCAGGGCTTCAACGGCGGCAGCCGCGCGTTTGTTTTCCTCAACGCACAGAATATGAGCGTGCAGATTCAAAACACGCTGCTTAAAACGCTGGAAGAGCCGCGCGAAGGAACCATGCTGATTCTGACTGGGAACGAGTTCGGGCTGCTGCCGACGATCCGCTCGCGCTGCGTGATCGTCCGCCTCGGTGCGGACACGCCGGAGCACACGGCCTCGATTCTTCGTGCGGACGGCATGGGCGCTAAGGACGCGCGTTTTTACGCGGCGCTTGCCGACGGAATCACCGGGCGGGCGCGCGCGTACGCGGAACCGGATGCGGCGGCGTTTCGCAGAACCGCGCTGGAGCTGCTTGAGCAGGCGGCGTTTGACTATGCGCCGTTTGCAAAAGCGGCGGAACTGGTTACAAGCGTTTCCGCCGTGCCCGAGCCGGAAAGTGCGGACGGTGCGCCGCGCGCAAAAGGGAAAAAAAGCAAACGTGGGGACGCGGACCTTGCGATGCGCATGCTGGACGTTTGGCAGAGCGTGTACCGGGATGCGCTTGTTCGTCTTTGCGGCGCGGCCGGCGAACGCAACACGGACTGCGGGGAGCTGACCGGGCGGATTGCCGCAAGCTTTACAACCGAGCACATACAATGTATCATTAATAAAATAGCCGCGGCGCAGCAGCGCCTCGCGGGTGGCGCGAACGTATACCTGAGCGTAGACGGCGTGCTCGCAGGGCTGTTCAGTAAGGAGAACAGGGAAACGACATGAAGGTTATTGGCGTACGATTCAAGTCGAGCGGACGCATTTATTATTTCGATCCGTTGGATTACGAGTTTAACGAAGGCGACGGCGTGATTGTGGAAACCGCGCGCGGGCAGGAATTCGGCGAGGTGGCGCAGACGGCGATCGAGGTGGAAGACACCATGATCGTCTCCCCGCTCAAGCCGGTCGTTCGTCCCGCGACGGAACAGGACGCCGTCATGCGGGAACAAAACTCCGCCAAGGAAGGCGACGCGTTCCGAATCTGCCAGCAGAAAATTGCGCAGCACAAGCTGGACATGCGCCTCGTGAGCGCGGAATATTCGTTCAACGGCAGCAAGCTGATCTTTTATTTCACCGCGGACGAGCGGGTGGACTTCCGCGAGCTGGTCAAAGACCTGGCCGCGCAGTTCCGCACGCGCATCGAACTGCGGCAGATTGGCGTGCGGGACGAGGCGAAGATGCTCGGCGGACTCGGTCCGTGCGGACGGCCCGTCTGCTGCAAAGCGTTTTTAAGGGATTTCCATCCTGTTTCGATTAAAATGGCAAAGGAACAAAACCTTTCGCTGAGCCCCACAAAGATATCGGGGCTTTGCGGACGGCTGATGTGCTGTTTGCAGTACGAGCAGGCGTGTTACGAGGAAATGAAGCGGAAAATGCCGCGCACAGGCCGCGAAATTCAAACGCCGGACGGCGTCGGCACGGTGGTTGAAAACAACGTGATTACCGAGAAAACCAAGGTGCGCCTTTCTTTGCCGGACGGAACGATCGAAGTGCGGGAGTTCCATTATACGATGCTTGCCAAACCGGGCGAACCGCTGCCGGTGCCGAAGGTCGAGCCGAAAGCCGAGGCCGTACCGGAGACCGCCGATCCCCAAAACGAACCTGCGCAAAAACCGGCGGCGGAGAAGAAACGGCGCCGGCGTGGCGGGCGCGGCCGAAGCGGAAATAACGCAAACGGAAACGGCGGCGGTGCCGGCGCGCAAAACGGCGCGAAAAGCAGCGGCGGCGGCTCGCCGAAGCAGAGCGGGCCTTCGAGCCAGCATTCCCAGCGGCCCAAGCAGCCGCAGAATACCGGGAAGCGGCCGCAGCAGGAGCGCGGTGCACAGCAGAAACAGCCCGGCGATGCAAACGGAAATCCGGGAGCAAAGGGCGGCAGCTATAAACGGCGCCGCGGCGGATCGGGCAGACCGGCAAACGCACAGAACGCAAAACCCGAGCAAAAGAGCTGAAGAATCCCCGCAAAGGCCAACAAAATTGCGGTTTTGATGCGGTTGATGCCGCATGCCGTATTGACCTTTTGCGGCGCTGTGCTATAATATGAGAGAAATTCAGACACGGAGGAACGCATCATGGCATTTAAGATTTCGGACGAATGCATCAGCTGCGGCGCTTGCGCTGCCGAATGCCCCGTAGAGGCGATCAGCGAGGGAGCAAGCATCTATGAGATCGATGCGGAAAAATGCATCGACTGTGGTAACTGCGCCAACGTTTGCCCTGTGGGCGCTCCGAAGCCGGAGTAAGGATTCAAAGAAAAATACGGACGGCGTTTCTGCCGTTCGTATTTTTTTATGCCATCGAAAAACTATGTTTTTCGACGGATCAACCTCTCTTTGCCTCTCGCCCTTCAGGCTCCCGGACGCAAAGAGCACGAAGAAACCGCCCGTTCCGGGCGATCCGTTACGCCGGATGAACCGGCGCAGCCGGAATCAACGGGTTAAGGGCCGCGGCCCTTAACAATCCCGGAGACCTTTTTTAACATAAGACCGCCGCCCAGAACGGGCGGCGGCCTGTTTGCGTTACGAAAGATAAACCACTTCTTACTTCATCAATAATCGCTGCATGCGGCGAACGGCAGGTCGGCGTAAGCCGCCAGCAGCGCCGCGTCGCTGATGGAATCGAAATCGGACGCGTCGGGCGAGTACATCGAATACGTAACGCCGCCGAGGCTCCATGTTGCGAGAGCGCCGCTGTCTCCGCCGCCGATGGTGCGTAAGCGGACGCTCACGAGGAAATCCTCCGCTTCAAGGTCGATGCTCTGTTCGGTTTCGTCAAACGTTTCGTACACGCCGGAGATGTCTTCGTCCGTCTGGCCGGCGCGGTAGGTGTAGGCGCGTCCGTCCAGCGTAAAATCAATTTGGGCGATGGAATCCGAAATGATGCTGTAGCTTGCGTTTTCCGATCCCTGCGGTGCGGTGATGGTGAAGCCGAGCGGCTCGAAGTCCGCGCTGCCGTTCACCTCGACGACCGGATTAGGCAGTTCGGCCTGCGCCGGTGCTTCGGTTTGCGCCGAATCCCCGGCGGGCGAAGCGTCCTGCTTACAGGCGGCGAATACAAAAATGAGGACGACCGCAACGGTGACCGCGAAAATCTTTTTCATAAGGCAATGTCTCCAATCGCGCGGGTCGTGTTTTGCATAAAACCCGCGCAAGGCAATGATACCATAGAACAATATGTTTGAGAAGCGCCGGCC
>DAOTGE010000085.1:0-5653 GCA_035446965.1 Eubacteriales bacterium | reverse complement strand
GCGAAGCGGTGCAGTGCCCGACGCTGCTCAACAACGGCTTCGGCGGCCACCGCATCGAAGGCATCGGTGACAAGCACGTGCCGTGGATCCACAACGTCAAGAACACCGACATGGTCATCGCTATCGACGACGAGGACAGCCAGAAGCTGCTTCGCCTCTTCAACGATCCGGTCGGCCAGAAATATCTTGTGGACGTCGTCGGCGTTCCGGCGGAATTCGTCAAGCTGCTCCCGCTGATGGGCATCTCCGGCATTGCGAACATGCTCTGCTGCATCAAGATGGCCAAGTATTACGAGCTGACCGAGCACGACGTGCTCTTCACCGTGCTGACGGACTCTTCCGAGATGTACAAGAGCCGCATCCGCGAGCTGGAAGAAGCGGACGGCGCGTACACCGCCGAAATGGCCGCCGCGGACTACGCCGAGCATCTGCACGGCATCCGCACGGACTATGTCGAGGAGCTCACCTATGTGACCCGCAAGCGCATCCACAACCTCAAGTACTACACCTGGGTCGAGCAGCAGGGCAAGACCTACAAGGAGATCAACGAGCAGTGGTACGACGAGCACTACTGGACGGACACGCACGCGCAGGCGGACGAAATCGACGAACTGATCAACCAGTTCAACGACATGACCGGGCTTCTCAAGAAGCTGTAAGCGCATCACAGCACAAAGCGAACAAAGACCGCCGCATGAAAATGCGGCGGTCTTTTTGACAGAAGAGCAGAGGTTTTTTACAGCCCCTTGACAAAGCAGCCGAGCGTGAGCAGCAGCCAGCCAAGCGCAAGGATCCACGGCGCGAACGTCGCCATTGCGGGGATGATTGCGCCGATTACGCCGAGCAGGCCCAGCACCAGCGAGATCCAGAACGTAACCTTTTTCGGTGCGTTTACGGAAAACTTTTTCTTGGATGCCATGTAACGAATCCTCCCAAATAAATAATTTCGCAAAGCGGCTTTACCGCTTCGTTAACAGTATAAG
This sequence comes from Eubacteriales bacterium, assembly GCA_035446965.1. Taxonomy (GTDB): domain Bacteria; phylum Bacillota; class Clostridia; order Christensenellales; family CAG-138; genus UBA7703. Next base: position 4,670 of record DAOTGE010000085.1, on the reverse strand, counting down.
CCCTGCGGATGCGCAAGGCAAGTAAATGATGTTTTTGTTACAGATGGAGTGTTACGGCTCCGGTGTGCTCGTCACGGGCTGAAACGGCGTTTCGACTTCGAGCACGAAGTCCATGGCGGTCACGCTGATGTCCGTGCTGATTTCGGCGTATATGGCGTTGGTGCCGGTTTCCAGCAGCGTCGTGCCGAGAGCGTTGTGGATTTTGCCGACGCCGCAGACCTTGCCGGAATCCGTGTAGTACACGACGTCCACCTCGCCGTCGAGCGGCAGGGGGAACGCGTTGACGCAGACCCCGTCGAGGAACGTGCCGTCTTCATATTCGTACACCCGCATTTCACCGAACGAAAGATACTGAAAATAGTGATCGTCGGAGAGGATCTCGCTGCCGAGCAGGTCGGTCGGCATGGGTTCCGCCGTGATCTGCGCGGTGAAGGGGTCGGGCAGCGGCGTCGCCGTCGCCGCGGGCGTGGGCGTGCCCGCGATGACGGGCGTGTCGTCCACGCATCCGGCAAACAGGAAAACGGGCAGGATCAGCGTCAGCGCCGTTATGAGCGCGGCGGGACGGGTTTTCATGTGCGGGCACCGATTGCCTCGCGCAGCAGGTATTGCTTGAGGTCGTAGAGGCTGTCCGAAAGGTCGACCTTATACGTATGCGGCATGAGCAGGCGCTTGTATTCGTCCCACATGGAGTCGAACTCCTTCCTGGCATATGCGGCGATCTCGTGGATATCCGGGCACTGGTACACCTGCTTGCCGCCGATAAAGACGGGAACGAGCAGTTCGCGCACGGTGAAGTTCGTGAGCGTCATGCTCTTGTAGGTCTGCACGGGGTCGAAGATGCGCAGCGGCTTTGTTGCGTCGATGGTCTCGTTGTCCAGCGCGATCAGGTCGGCGATGGCCATGCCGTCCGCGCCGTAAAGGCGGAACACTTTTTTGTAGCCGGGGTTGGTGATCTTTGCGGGGTTGTCCGAAATCTTGATTTTCGGCACGAGCGAACCGCCGACGACTTCGCCGCTCATCTTGTATACGCCGCCGAGGGCGGGGTTGCCTTCGCTTGTGATCAGCCGCGTGCCGACGCCCCAAACGCTGATGCGCGCGCCCTGCGTCTTGAGGTCGCGGATCAAAAACTCGTCCAGGTCGCTGGAAGCGGCGATGACGGCGTTGGGGTAGCCCGCCGCGTCGAGCATGACACGCGCTTTCTTGCTCAGGTAGGCAAGGTCGCCGCTGTCGAGGCGGATGCCGACCGGCTCGTGCCCCGCGGCGCGCAGTTCGTCGAACACCTGAATGGCGTTCGGAACGCCGCTTTTGAGCGTGTCGTAGGTGTCCACAAGCAGCAGGCAGGCGTCCGGAAAGACCTTTGCGTATGCGCGGAAGGCGCTGATTTCATCCGGGAAGCTCATGACCCAGCTATGCGCGTGCGTGCCGGAAACGGGGATGTCGAACATCTGCCCGGTGAGCACGTTGCTTGTGGAATTGCAGCCGCCGATGATGGCCGCGCGCGCGCCGTAGATGGCCGCGTCCGCGCCCTGCGCGCGGCGCAGGCCGAATTCCAGCACGGAGTCGCCCTTGGCCGCGTAACAGATGCGGCTCGCCTTGGTGGCGATGAGCGTCTGATGGTTGACGAACGTGAGCATTGCGGTTTCGATGAGCTGCGCCTGCATGATCGGCGCGCGCACACGAACGAGCGGTTCGTAGGGGAACACCACCGTGCCTTCCGGCATGGCGTAGAGCTCGCCCGTGAAATGGAACTCCCGCAGGTAGTTCAGAAAATCCTCGTCAAAGAGGTTGAGCGAACGCAGGTAGGCGATATCGTCGTCACCGAAGTGCAGGTTGTTGATGTAGTCCACAACGCTTTCCGTGCCCGCCATGATCGCATACACGATGTCCTCTTTGGGACGGAAAAACAGGTCGAAAATACCTTCGTTGTTCTGCATGCCCTCCCGGAAATAGCCGTACATCATCGTCAGCTGGTACAGGTCGGTCAGCATGGTCAAATTGCGCATAGATTTATGCCTCCTTATCGGAAGGTGCGCCGCCTTCTGCGGCGGCCTCCGTTTCATTCGTATTTGTGTCGTCCCGCGTGGGTTCGCCGGGCGTTTCGGGCGCGTCCGCCGCGGGTTCCGCTTCGGCGGGCGTGCCGTCGGCTGCGGGCTCTTCCGCGGGCGATGGTGTTTCCGGCGTTTCCTCCGCAGGCGGCGCTTCCTCTGCGGCGGGGACGGGGCGGCGCGCGCGCAGGATGAGCAGCACGAGCGCAAGGACGCTCAGCGCGGCGCAGACGATCTGCAGCGCGCCGAACGTGCCGTACTGGGCCGTGCCGTCTACACGGAGCATTTCAAACGCGCCGTGGACAAGCGGATAGATCAGCAGATACCAAAGCGACGCCGCGCCGTCACGTTTCGCCTTTTTGCGGACAATCAGCCATATGGCGGCAAACAGCAGCGCGCAGAAGACGAACTCGTAAAAGAACACCGCGTAGCGGATGCTGTCCGGGTTTTCGATGAGCACCGCAAATGGGAACCACTGCAGACGCGGGCTGGTCACCTGCGTGCCGTAGCCGACCTGGTCGAAGAAGTCGCCCCAGAGTGCGAGCGCCTGCGTAATCAGAACGCCCGGCACAAGCAGGTCGGTCAGGCGCAGGAAGCCCAGCTTCTTTTTGAGCGAATAGAGCGCAACGCCCGCCAGAACACCGGCGTACGCGCCATAAAGAGAGAGCCCGCCGTCCCAGAAATACAGCGCGCTCACAGGGTCAGCTTTATAGTAGGAAAGGTGGATCAGCACATACGCAATGCGCGCAAACACGACGCCGAGTGGGATGCCGATGATGCAGAGGTCGACCGCCGTGTCGGCGGGAAGGCGCTTTTTGCCGGCTTCGTACTGCGCAATCAGGATGGTTGCGATCACGCCGACGGAAAGGAACAGCCCGGCCCAGTAGATATCGAGCCCGCCCACCGAAAAGGCGACGCTGTCGGGCAGCTGCATGGCGGACAAAAACGGGGTGAACAGAGAAAAGCGCATAATTTCCTCCCGGAAAAGTTTTATTATATTATAACGCGTTTTGGACGGATAAGAAAGGACGCATGCGGGCGATAATTATAAACTTAGTGTGACAGCGGCGCGGGACGGCGGTATTTTTGGCCGGGAACCGCGCCCAAAACAGGCTGAAACAGACGATCAAATCCGGGTAAAATCCGCGCTCCGGATTTTGCGAAAAAGAATTGACAACGTTCTGTCCGGCGGCTATAATGACAAGGTGCGCGGCAGTGCTGGAATTGGCAGACAGGCACGTTTGAGGGGCGTGTGCGCGAGCGTATGGGTTCAAGTCCCATCTGCCGCACCAAAGAAAATAACCACCCAAAGGGGTGGTTATTTTCTTTGGTTTGTCATTGCGGAGGGACTTGAAGCCGCGCCCGCCGCGCTGGCGGCGGACAAAAGGCCGCGGTGCGGCTTTTTGAGCGGCCGGCTTTGCGACAAAGGCAGTTTGCGTAGCCGCGGAGCGCAAGCAAACGCGCCTGACTGGAGCAAAGAAGTCCCATCTGCCGTTTTTAGCTTTGTTTGATCGCTGGCCACTTTTTAATTTTTTAGGGTTTGTATATAGCTTGAAATTTTTGTTTGTGGAGGACACTGAGGAAGCTGATTTTTTCAGTCACACAAGCCAATTCAGCGGGAATAACTCATATAGAAAGTTAATTACAAATGATATAATGGTTTCATCACTGTTTTTAATGAGGATGGGATTTTTGATGCGCAAGAGAATTTATGAAATCATCGAACGATCGGACGGCATGGATTTTTGGAGCAGTGTTTACGACTATTTCATGATGGTCGTAATAGCGGCAAGCATTTTGCCGTTGGCATTTAAGCAGGACAACCAAGCGTTCAATATTGCCGACAAAGCTGCCGTTACGATCTTTATAATCGACTATTTGCTGCGATTGTGTACGGCGGATTACAAATACGGGAAGAAATCCGTAACGTCTTTTATCCGATATCCGTTTTCATTTATGGCGATCATCGACTTGGTCTCCATTCTACCGTCCGTCACGCTGCTCAGCAGTACTTTCAAGCTTCTGAGAATTCTACGGCTGATTCGCGCATGCAGGGTATTTAGAGTATTTAAGGTTCTGCGGTATTCAAAAAGCTTTCAAATTATAACGTCCGTATTTAAAAAACAGAAAGGGTCTTTTCTGGCGGTAGGGACGCTGGCAGTGGCATACATCGTGATTTCAGCCCTTATCATTTTCAATGTCGAACCGGATTCATTTTGTACATTCTTTGACGCAGTGTACTGGGCGACGGTATCGCTAACGACGATGGGCTATGGCGACATCTATCCCATATCGACGATCGGACGTACCGTGACCATGATTTCGGCCATATTTGGTATAGCGATCGTAGCATTACCTGCGGGTATAATCACCGCCGGATATATGAACGAAATCAATGGGAATAACGGCGATTAAGAAAAGCGCCGAATGTTCATAGCAATCACAGTTTCATTTTTCAGCTGATCGCTTGCAGGGGCGTTGTTTGTATTTATAAATAGGCTTGAAACCAAGACCAGAAGGAGGGAACAAGCCGCAGAAGGGAGGCGCACAGCCGCGCTGACTTCTGTTCTGCGCACGCGGCGGTAAAGGTGCGGGCGTGCCCGCAGAAACGAGACGGAAACGCAA
>DAOTGE010000084.1:0-7505 GCA_035446965.1 Eubacteriales bacterium | reverse complement strand
CCGTATTGCAGCTTGCGGTCGTGCCGGTGCGTTTCCTTGATCCACGCGCCGTCGAATGTGACGAGCGAAAAGCCGCGGTTTTCAAGGTCGAGCTGCAGGCTCATCAGGCGGCGGATCGTGAGTGTTCCTTCGCCTTCGTTGAGGAGCGTCGTTCGACGCGTGATCACGTCGGTTTCTGCAAACACCGTGTAATAAAGAAGCAGCTTCGCTTTTGCCAAGGGGTCGAGGAGCGTGAGTTCCAGCGTTTCGGCTTCGCCTTCGCCGCAGTACGCGGCGGGGAGCGTTTCGGGAGAAACGCAGCCGGGAATCACGCGGTGCGATTCGTAGACGAAATCCGTGCGGAACGTACCGTCGGGAAGTTTGAGTTCGGCGGGCGTTTGGCGATAGTCGCCGCAGCCGACACCGGACCATTCGAGCGGCACCGTGTCCAGACAGTACGCCGGGTCTTTTTCCGCGTCGTAAAGCACGGCGCTGCCGGTTTGGATCACCTGCTTGGTCAAAAGCGAATCCACCGGTCCGCGCGGAATTTTTGCGCCGTAATACACGTGTTCGGGATGCCCGAATCTGCCGATGCGCAGCACGTAACTGGTGTGTTCGCTCTCAAGATAGAAAACGGGGAACTGCTCAAAAATCATAACATGCGCCTCGCTGAAGGATTATTTTTATTTCGCCGGGAAGGCCTATGCACGGAAAGGATCTGTTTTAACGGCCTTGTCACTATTTTATCCATTCGGCGGAAACGCGTCAATGCTCGCACAACCACCGCCGATGGGGCCACGGGACGGCGCAGACTTCAATTGTGGAGAAAAACGGGCGATCATGTGAAAATATGGACATTATTTCGCCGCGTTTCCGTTGACAAAGGCAGACACGTGTTGTTAAATGATAGCAGAAACAGGAAAGGGATTTGGGGTATGGAAACGAAACTGAAAAAGAAGTATGGCCTTTTCACCGCAATATCGATGGTCGTGGGCATCGTCATCGGCAGCGGCGTTTTTTTTAAGGCCGAAAAAATCCTCAATGTCACGGGCGGCGATCTTCCTCTCGGTATTCTTGCCTGGGTGATCGGCGGCGTGATCATGATGGTCTGCTCGTATGTGTTTGCCGTGATGGCGACGAAATACGAGTATGTCAACGGCGTTGTCGACTATTCGGAAGTGACGGTCGGCAAGAAGTACGGCTACATGATGGGCTGGTTTTTTGCGACGATCTATTATCCGACGCTCACCAGCGTGCTGGCGTGGGTTTCCGCGCGTTACACGGCGGTCCTGTTCGGCTGGTCGATCGTCGGGCCGGAGTGCATGGTGATCTCCGCGTTTTTCCTGATTGCGAGCTATGCCGTTAACGCGCTTTCCCCGAAGATCGCCGGCAAGTTCCAGGTGACGACAACGGTCATCAAGCTGATTCCGCTGCTGCTCATGGGCGTCGTCGGACTCATCGTCGGGCTGGTCAGCGGCATGACGGTCGAGAACTTCTCCAACGCGGTCACGGAAGTCACCTCCAAGAGCGGCGCACTGCTCACGGCGGTCTGCGCAACGGCGTTTGCGTATGAAGGCTGGGTCATCGCAACGAGCATCAACGCGGAACTGCGCGACGCAAAGAAAAACCTGCCGCGCGCGCTTGTCATCGGCGCGCTGATCGTCATTGTCGTCTATATCCTTTACTATGTCGGCCTTGCGGGCGTGGTACCGAACGCAACGCTGATGGAAAACGGCCAGGAAGGCGCAAGGCTCGCGTTTGCTGGGCTCTTCTCCAATGTGGCGGGCACGCTGCTGTTTGTGTTCGTCATCATTTCCTGCCTTGGCACGCTCAACGGCCTGATGATGGGCTGCACGCGCGGGTTCTACTCGCTTGCGGCGCGCAACGTCGGCCCGAGCCCGGAGACCTACATCGAAGTCAGCCCGAAGACCAACATGGCCACCAACTCCTCGGCGCTCGGCCTGCTGCTCGCGGGCGCATGGCTGGCATATTTCTACGGCGCGAACCTGGTGGAAACGTCCTGGTTCGGCGTGCTTTCGTTTGACTCTTCCGAACTGCCGATCATCACGGTATACGCCATGTATATCCCGATGTTCATCATGTTTATGATCAAGGAAAAAGACCTCGGCTGGTTCAAGCGGCTCCTCATGCCGGCGCTCGGCGTGGCCGGATGCCTGTTCATGGTCTATGCGGCGATCGTTTCGCATAAGATGGCGGTCGTCTGGTATCTTGTGATCTTTGTTGCGATTATGATCGTCGGCGTATTCTTCGGACGGACAAAGAAGCCCGACGGCGGAAAACAGTAAAAACAAATAAGCGCATAGTGTATCAATACAGCCCGCCTATAATGGCGGGCTGTATTCTTGCGAAAAGCGCTCAGTCTCGCTTATAAGGCTGCCGACGAAGCGCTTTTTTAGGCAGGCCGTTTTTCTTTGCGGTGTGTTTCCAGCCGAGATCTCCCGCCAGAAAATACAGTTTGCGCGGGAATTTCGCTTCCACGTATACGTTAGCGAGCGGCGCTTCGGAAAATGAAATTGTATCGATGCGGATTTGATCAAACGCGTCGGTGATCGACCCGAAATACGACTTCATAAACGGTGCGTCTTTAGCGCCGAGCGCCATGCCGCCGCCGCCGACGAGGATTCCGAACCGAAACGAAGCCTGAACCGACGCGGAGAACCGCGCGACGACACGGACCGCCTCTTCGTTGATTCCCGCTTCCGGGAACCCGCAGTTAACCAGGGCGTAAACCCGGTTTAACCTGCTTTCGGCGGCATGCGCTTTTGCAAAAACGGAAAAATCCTGCAAAAAGCGCATCAGCATACCCGGCAGACAGAAGAAGTACAGCGGAAATACGACAAGCAGCGCGTCGGACTCCAGCATGGCACGGTATGTGCTTTCTTCCGTTTTCTCCGCAAAACAGGCGCGCACGTCGAACCGGTGGACGCATACTTCCCCGTAGGCGATCCGTTCGGCGGCCATATTACAGAACATTCTTGAGACACAGGGCAGCCCCGATCCTTTCGGACTGGCCGAAAGCAGCGCTATGGTTCTGACGGGTTTGTTCACAGGGAACCTCCAATCCGTTCAAAGCGCATATCTCCCAGCGTCCGGCCGAGTTCTTCGGCGTTATGCCAGACCATCGCTTCAATGCCGTTGCGGTGCTTTTTTGTAATATCGCAGAAAAGTGCTTCGTCCTCGGCTTGCAGGTCGTCTCCGTACCCGATCATGACCTGCGCGGGATAAGAATCGTAGCGCGGCGGGTGCATGGTGGAGCCGTCCGGGCGCGTGAGGAAAAACGGCAGCATGTTTGGCAGCCAGCGGTCGATCACGTTTTTCATGTTTGCGGAAAACTGGCCGAATACGATCGGGCAGAGGTAAATGGTTACGTCGCTTTGCATCGAACGTCGGTTAATTTCGGCGATCGGGTCGCGCACGATGCATTCGCCCGGCGTTTTGACCCAGCAGCCGAAGCAGCCTGCGCAGCTTTTGAGTTCACCGCGCTCGATGCTTCTGCGTTCGACCGAACAGCCTTTTTCGGAAAGGAATTCAAGAAGCGCGCTTTCGAGAGAGCGGAACCGCTTCGTTCGAAATTCCGCGTCGGAAACGACATAAGCAAGCATCTGCTGTGCACCTCGTTTATAAACTTCATTTTCTTAAACCTATGGAAAATCGGGGCGGTTGTCAAGTAAAACATTCTTTAAAATTGAACAATTGGGTTCCGCCGGATCCGGCGTCCGCCTTGTGAAATGTCCGGGGATACGGTATAATACTTTGAAAATCAAAGGAGAAATCGGGTATGGGCGTTCGGGAACTCGCACAGAAAGCAAAAGACGCTTCCGTCAAACTGGCGGTGGCCTCCGCAAAGACGCGCAACAACGCGCTTCTTGCCATGGCGGACGCGCTGGAAGCGCACGCGGCGGAGATATTGGCGCAGAACGCTTTGGACGTGCAGGCGGCAAAGCAAAACGGCCTGAAAGCCGCGTTCGTCGACCGGCTGACGCTGAATCATGCGCGCCTCGACGGCATGGCGGGCGGGCTTAGAAAGGTTGCGCTGCTGCCGGACCCGATCGGCAAAAGCGACAGTGTACTTGTGCGCCCGAACGGGCTGCGGATTGAAAAGCGGCGCGTGCCGCTCGGCGTGATCGGAATTATTTACGAGGCGAGGCCGAACGTTACGGCGGACGCGATTGCGCTCTGCGTTAAATCCGGCAACGCCTGTGTGCTGCGCGGCGGCAAAGAAGCGGTCCGCTCCAACGCGGCCGTTTGCGACTGCCTAAACGCAGCCGCCGTTTCCTGCGGCATTCCGGACGGCGCAATCCAGCTATTGCGCGACACAAGCCGCGGGCAGGCGGACGAAATGATGCGCCTCAACGGCCTGATCGACGTGCTCATCCCGCGCGGCGGAGCGGGGCTTATTCAAAGCGTCGTTGCGCAGGCGAGCGTTCCGGTCATCGAGACCGGCGCGGGCGTCTGCCATGTGTATGTTGCGGAAAGCGCGGACGCAGAAATGGCGGCGGACATCGTTGAAAACGCGAAATGCTCGCGCCCTTCCGTCTGTAACGCGATGGAAACACTGCTGGTGCATCAATCGGCGGCGGAACGGACGCTGCCGGAGATATGCGCGCGCCTGACGAAGCGCGGCGTGGAACTGCGCTGCGACGAGCGCGCAAAAGCGCTGATGCCCGGCGCGCTGGATGCGAGCGAAGAGGACTGGTCGACGGAATATGACGATCTCATCCTCTCCGTAAAGGTCGTGGATTCGTTCGAGGAGGCCGTGCGGCACATCGGCAAATACGGCACGCACCACAGCGACGCGATTGTGACGGAATGTTATGCCGAAGCGGAGCGGTTCCTCAACGAGGTCGATTCCGCCGCGGTATACGTCAACGCCTCCACGCGCTTTACGGACGGCGAGGAATTCGGCTTTGGCGCAGAGATCGGCATCAGCACGCAGAAACTGCATGCGCGCGGCCCGATGGGGCTGGACGAACTGACCACGATAAAATACGTTGTCCGTGGAAACGGGCAAATCAGATAACTGGAGAAAATAACATTAAAATGGCAATTCAACTAATCGCACTGGACATCGACGGGACGCTCACGAGCAAATCGAAAGAGGTCAGCCCGGGGAATACACGAGCGGTCGCGGAAGCGATCGACGCGGGCGTACGCGTCATCGTTGCGACCGGACGCGGCTGCTTTGCTACGCGGCCGATCTGGGAAGCGCTGAACCTGCACGGCCCGTCCATTCAGTACGGTGGCGCGCTGACGGTCGACGTGGACACCGAAAAGCCGATCAAACTGCATGCGCTCGACCCGGTGCTCATCCATGAGGTGCTCGACTTTTCCGCCGAAATCGGCATTCACGCGCAGATTTACGTGGACGACGTGGTCATCTATGAAAAGCCGAGCAAGTTTGCGGACAAATATGTGCAGAAGCACTCGCTGCCGTTTCGTATCGACCCGGACGTCCGCAAAAAGGATTTTGCGAACGTGCCGAAGATCCTTGCGTTTTCGGAACTCGAGTGTCAGGACGAGATGCTCGAAGCATATCGGAACCGCTTCCGCGGCAAGGCGCAGGTTTCGCGTTCGCTGCCGGGATACATTGAGATCAACTGCCTGAATACGACCAAAGGTGCGGCGCTCGAAGAGCTCGCGGCGGAGCTCGGCATCCCGCGCAGCGCGGTCGCCGCCGTCGGCGACAACTATCTCGATCAGGAAATGATCGAATGGGCAGGCACGGGCGTCTGCGTTGCAAACGGCGCGGAATCGGTCCAGGCTGTTTCGGATATCGTTGTTCCCGCCTGCGACGAGGACGGGGTTGCATATTTTATCGAACACTACGTGCTCAAAGGCTGAAATAGCGTTTTAGCATCAGACAAGGAGGAAGCAGCATGTATTCCATCGGCGTGGATATCGGAGGAAGCAAAATTGCGGCGGGCGTCGTCGGCGAGGACATGAAACTCGTCTGCAAAAAATCGACGCCATTTCCGCATACGGGCAATCCGATGGACTCCGTAGACGTGATCAAAACCATGATCGACGCGATGCTTGCCGAACAAAGCCTGAAAATTGCGGATGCGCGCTGCATCGGACTTGCGGTGCCCGGCAGCATCGATTACGATCTTTGTTCGGTCGTTCATGCGTACAACCTCGATTACCACGACTTTATGTTAGGCGACATCGTGCAGGGACTCTATCCCGGCACGAAAGTTCTGGTGGAAAACGACGCGAACGCCGCGGCACTGGCGGAGTATTACTGCGGCGCGTTCCGCGGACATGCTTCCGGCCTGGTCATCACGATCGGCACCGGAATCGGCGGCGGACTCGTGACGGACGGCAAACTGTTTATCGGCGGCATGAAGCACGGCTTTGAGTTTGGCCATGCGACGCTGATCTTTGGCGGCGAAAAGTGCACCTGTGGACACGACGGCTGCATCGAAGCATACTGCTCCGCGGCGGCGCTGGTGCGCGAAGGCCGCTGTGCGGCAGAAGCGCATCCCGAAAGCGCGCTGTTTACGCGCGCACAGGGCGACCTGAAAAAGATCAACGCAAAGCTTGTTATGGACTGCGCCCGCGCAGGCGACGAGCAGGCGGTCGGCATTTACCACAGGTATACGGACTATCTCGGCGCGGCGACCTGCACTGCGATTGCGCTCTTCGACCCGGAAGTCATCGCATTCGGCGGTGGTGTGAGCAACGACGGCGAGTTCCTGCTTGCGCCCATCCGCGCTTATGCGGAAAAATATGCGTTCTTCCGCACGCACGCAAAAATCGTCACGGCGGAGATGCGCAACGACGCGGGTATCGTCGGCGCGGCAATGCTGTATCTGCAGCGGTAAGCGGCATGGTACGCAGGATCGAAGATAGCGAAGAAAAGCGCTCGATTGCAAGAAGCGTCCTGCTGGATTTGCCGGAGTGGTTCGGCATACCGGAATCGACGCAGGAATATATTGACGAAAGCGCCCAAATGCCATTTTGGGCGTTTTTCTCCGCCGAAAACGAGCCGGCCGGATTTATCGCGCTCAAGGAAACGAGCGCGTGTACGGCGGAAGTGTTCGTTACCGGCGTAAAGAAGCGTTTTCATCGGCAGGGAATCGGCAAGACGCTGTTCAGCGAGTTTTACAGCTATGCAAAATCGCACGGTTACCGGTTTTTGCAGGTCAAGACGGTGGACGAGGGTCATTACGAGGAATACGACGCGACAATCCGATTTTACGAGGCGCTGGGATTTTGCAGGCTGGAGGTTTTCCCGACGCTCTGGGATGCGCATAATCCGTGCCTCCTGCTGGTGATGGCAATCGGATAGGGAAGAAGGGAGAAGCGCGTAACGGTCCCGTATCACGGCAGCAGCACGGGCGGCATAAAAAACGCTCGAGCCCCGGATTGCTCCTTTGCGGCGTTCGTTAAACGAAAATCCCCCTTCGTGTGGGAGCGTTACGAAAGCGAGTGCGCACAAAACGGACGGCAAAAAGCGGCGGATTAATCCGCCGCTTTTGATCGCTGACAACGTTCGTTTTTTT
>DAOTGE010000083.1:0-7704 GCA_035446965.1 Eubacteriales bacterium | reverse complement strand
ATAACCGCTCTTTGCCTCTCGCCCTTCGGGTTCCCGGGCGGCAAAGAGCACAAAGAAGCCGCCCTAAACGGGCGATCCGTTGCGCCGGATGAACCGGCGCAGCCGGAAAAAACGGGTTAAGGGCTGCGGCCCTTAACAAACCCAAGGACTTTTGGGGCAAACTGAGCCGCGCCGCTGAAATGCGGCACGGCTTTTCTTAAATAGGGAAATGCTCTCCCGGTTTGCCGTCCCCCAAAAAACGTTATTGATTATACGGCAAACCGAACGCAATCTGATATTCTTTATAGAGGCCGTTCCCCGTCCAGCCGCCTTCGCCGGAACTGATTGCGGAGAAACAGATTTCGCAGTCCGGCAGCGCGTCTTTGATCTGCTGGCGCTGGTCGGAATCGACATATCGGTTATGCACGAACCAGAGCATTTCGAGCTGCTGCATGCCAAGCAGCGGCGTGATATCGTCGATGAGAATGCTGCTGCAGTTGAGATATTTCAGGTTGGGCAGCTGCGTGATGACCGAAATATCCGTGATCTGGTTTTGGTAAATCTCCAGGCACTCCAGGTTCTGGAGCGCCGCGAGCGAGCTGATGTCCACAATCTTGTTCATGGAGATGATCAGCACTCTGAGTTTGGTCAGATTCGCCAGTACGGACACGTCGGTAATGCGGTTGCCGTGCCCCAGATCAAGATACACAAGGTCCGTGCAGTATTTCAGCGCTTCGATGTCCTCATTATAGAGATTCGTATGTTTGCCTTCGATGAAGCGCCCCATATCGTCCGGAAACGTACCGCGGTTCCCTTTGGAAAACGCCGTGATGTCCGTACGCATTTCCCAAGCGCCGACGGTGATCATCCAGACAAACTTGACGGACGGAAACTCGGCCATGAGCTGCTCCATCTGCTCGTTCGTCAGCCCGCAGTCGCAAAGGTCGGCATACTCCAGATTGGGCAGATATTTTAACTGGGCGGCAATCTCTTCCGGAGAGGAAAGCGTGTAGCCGTCCAGATCCAGCCGGGTGGTCTGCGTCGTCACCTGCTGGGAACAAACCTCAAACGAAAACACAAACGAAATATCCGGGAACGCCGCTTCAAGCGCGTCCATTTCGTCAAACGTCACCGTGCACCCGCTTAAATCAACGCTTTTCACCGCCGGAAGCGCCGGCAGGACGTCCTGCAGCGCCGTCAGGTCGACGTTTTCCATTTGCGAAAGGTCGAGCGAATCGGCGGCGGTCGAAACACGCGTGCCGAACACATCCACGTCGTAGATAAACGCAACGCCGGGATACAGGCTTTCCAGCGCCGCAACGCCCTGTTCGTTAACCCCCGTGCCGGTGAGATCGACCTGTTCGAGCGCGGGCAGTCCGGCCAGCTGCGCCTCCAGCTCTTCCAGGCTGTCGATCGTCTGCCCGGAGAGGTTCAGCGCGGTGTCCGTACTTGCGGCCTCCACGCCGCCGATCGTCGTGTTCCAGACAAACGATACGCCATACGCGGCGGCCGCCTGCGCAAAGGCGGCGTCCACGCTGCACTGCGTTGCGTCCACGCGCAGAAGATTCGGAAAATACAGCAGCATCGACAGGTCCGCGGCGGTCGTCCCGGCGGGCAGAGCGAGTTCCTGCGATTCGCTGTCGAACCGCTCGCCGCCGACCGGCACGTTCCAAAGAATGCTGCATTCGGGCAACGCCGCGCTCAAGCGGTCCACAAGCGCCGCATCCGCGTCGACTTCGCGCAGATCGAGGACTTTGAGGTTGTCGAACCCTTCAAACGTTTCGTCTTCCACCTGCGTCAGATCGGTGATTACGATCGACTCCGCTTTCCGGTCGAGCGACTGTCCGCATCCGGTGAGCGAAACCGCCGCCAGCAGCAACAGCACGACGCACAGGACCGGCCAAGCCGACTGTCGCAGCCGTTTTCTTTCCATTTTTACTTTACGTTTCATATCTGAATCCATGTATCAAGCAACTCCTTTTTCCCCGGAACATGGTTCTCCTTGCTTCCCGCCCGCCGCGTCCCTGCGGGTGCTATGCCTCAGTATAACCACCCTGCATTTTTCATGTCAATCGGCGGCAGGGCTTCACTTCGCCGGATAATACTGCAGGCCGAAGCGGACGATCTCGGAAATCCCCTGCACGTTCAGCACAAGCATCGCAAGCGCTCCGGCGGAAAGAACCGCACAGCGGAGCGCATAGAACTTCTCAAAGACGCGGCGCACCAGCAGCACGATCAGCGAAACGAACGCCCAGGAAAAATAGAGCGTGTACAGTACCAGCCCGTTTTCGGACGTTCCCCAGCCCACAAGGCAAAGAAGCAGAAACGAAAACGCGACCCAGCCAAAGCAGATTTTAGCAAAGACATTCTTCCGGTTCGTGAAGAATCCGGCCGCGGCGGCGGCAAACAGGACGACCCCCGCCGCGTTCCAGCCGGTCGCCGCGCTCTGATGGAACACCGTCAGTTCGGACGAATACTGCACAATCTCCGCCGCCGGCGCGGCAAAACACGCCGAAACGAAATTCGCATACTGCATCAGCCGCTCTGTAAGCGGCAGTTTCTCGCCCGCAAACTGCAGCAAAAACCGCACGGATTCGGCGGAGGACAAAACCATTGCTGCGCGGCCGAACAGCAGCACGACGGCGGCGAATTTCAAAATTGCCAGCAGCCCCGCGCGGACCCGCTCGCCCGGCGAGCCGTCCGGAGGTACCAAAAGAATCAGCACGCCGCTTGTCAGCATGGAACCGGACGCGGCAATCCAGGCGCATTCCCGACCGTCCCCGTTCTGCGTAACATACTGCCAGATCAACAGCGTCATCCAGAATACAGGGAAGATATACTGCTCGATATTCAGCAGGAACAGCAGCGTTGGATACGACACGCCGATCAGCGCTAAAAAGAGCGCTTTTTCAAAACCGTAAAGGCGCAGCATCCGGCTCAGCATAATCAGCGACAGCATCATCAGCAGCGCCTGAACGATTTGCAGCAGCACGCAGTATGCGTTCGGAAGAAACGTCAGCCGCGCCAGCAGCGAAGCGCAAAGCGCAAACGGGGCGGCGAACACGCCGAACAGCGGCTGGCGGATGTCGTTTTCCGCCGCCGCAACATTCAGAAACACGTTTTGTTCGACAAGCGACGCGGTATCGCTCGAATAGACGATATCGATCTTGTCCCAAACGTTGTCCGCGTCCCCGTTCGGGCTGTAAAACACGGTTGTCTGGCGATAAACCAGAACGATCACCAAGATTGCAGCGGCCATTGCGCCGATCAGAAACCACCGTTCCACGGAATCGGACCCCTGCGCCAGGCGGCGCATCCGCCCGGCAAACCAGCCGATGAACCAATACAGATAGGCAAACAGCGCCAGAACGGAGAGAATTCCGGCAACGATCGAAAACGCCGCGCCGAAACGGCCGATGAGTTCGGCGGCGCGCCGGCTGCCGAGTTCCTCCGCAACGCGGTACAGCCGGTCGTAAAAAACGGACGCATACCAATACGCCGCATATGCGGCGAGAATGCCGCTCAGAACGGCGCGTTTGCGGGACAACGAGGAAAAAATATGCTCCAGGAAGCGAAACCGGAACACAAGCAGACACAAAACAGCCGCCGCACACACAACGCTTACGGCAATCCAGACGACTTCGCCTTTAACGGACAACAGTCCCGAAAGCACCGTTGCCGACAGAAGAAACAGCCACTTAAGGGCTGCAGTCGATTCGCCTTTTTCGTTGAAAAAGAAAGTCTTCATCCGTTTGTCTTTCCGGCGCATATCACCATAGAATCCATCGGGCAACCGCAGTACCGCGGCGCTTTTATTCGCTGAAAATTATAGCATATACGCCCGGTCGAGACAATCTGCAGGGCATCGTGTTTTCCTGTCTTCGCGGCAGTTTAACGGGAATGGACGGCTTTGTGGTATGATAGCATCGTTCAAACCATATTAGCCGACTGTCAGGTGTTTTATGTTTATCGCAGATTTTCACATTCATTCGAAGTATTCAAGGGCCACAAGCAAGGCGTGCGTGCCGGAGGTTCTGGAACTCTGGGCGCGCCGCAAGGGGCTGAACCTGATTGGAACGGGCGATTTCACACACGCGCTCTGGCGCGGGGAGCTCAGAGAAAAGCTCGTCCCCGCCGAAGAAGGGCTCTATACACTGAAAGACGAATGCCGTCTGCCCGACGAATGGACGAACACGCCTGGCAGCCCCCGATTTCTCGTCACCGGCGAGATCAGTTCCATTTATAAAAAGAACGGCAAGGTACGAAAGGTCCACAACCTGATCCTTCTGCCGAGCCTTGAAGCCGCGGAAACCCTGTCGCGCCGGCTGGAAACCGTCGGGAACCTGCATTCCGACGGCAGGCCGATTCTGGGGCTCGACAGCCGCGATCTGCTCGAAATCACGCTGGAAATTGTCCCGGACGCCATCTTCATCCCGGCGCACATCTGGACGCCGCATTTCTCCCTCTTCGGGGAGTATTCGGGGTTCGACGGCATCCGTGAATGCTTTGAAGATTTAACGGGGCACATCCATTCCCTTGAAACCGGCCTTTCCTCCGACCCGCCGATGAACTGGCGCGTGTCCGCGCTCGATCCGTACACCCTGGTTTCCAATTCTGACGCGCACTCGCCCGCAAAGCTGGCGCGGGAAGCCAACCTCTTTGATACCGGGCTTTCCTATCCCGAGATTGCGCGTGCGCTGGACAAGCGCTCGGACGGGTTCCTCGGCACGCTCGAATTCTTCCCCCAGGAAGGGAAATACCATTACGACGGGCATCGCAACTGCGGCGTATGCCAGAAGCCTTCCGAGACGATCGCCGCCGCCGGCATATGTCCCGTGTGCGGCCGCCGGATCACCGTCGGCGTTCTGCACCGCGTCGAGGAACTCGCCGACCGCGAAGAAGGGTTCGTCCCGCCGGTCGCAAAACGCTTCGAAAGCCTGATCCCTCTGCGGGAGGTCGTCGCCTGTTCGGCGGGGCTGAGCGCCGCGAGCAAGAAGGTCGAAGCGCAGTATTTCAGCATACTCCGCTCTATCGGGCCGGAGTTGTATGTGCTCCGGCAGGCGCCGCTCGACGACATCGCACGCAAAGCGGGTCCGCTCGTCGCCGAAGGTGTACGCAGGCTGCGCGGCGGAAACGTTGAAATCGAGCCCGGATACGACGGCGCATACGGCCGGATCAAACTCTTCGGGCAGGGCGAACTCCGCCTGTTTTCCGCCCGCTCGTGCGTGCCGGGCACCGCTGTCCCCCCGTCCCCGGACGCAAAAGGTCACGCTGAAACCGCCGCCGTCCGGGAAGCCGCATCCGGCGGTGAAGCAGCGCACGCGCCTTCGGAAAATATCCCATACGGGCTGAATCAGGAGCAATGGGACGCGGTCTGCGCGGAAGACTCCGCCGTTGCGGTCGTCGCGGGGCCGGGAACAGGCAAAACCAAAACGCTCGTCGGACGCATCGCCTATCTTGCGGAAACCCGCGGCGTTGCGCCGGAGGGAATTACGGCGGTCACCTTTACCAACAAGGCGGCGAGCGAGATGCAGGAGCGCCTGAAACGGCATTTTTCGGACGGCCGGGCCGCGGCGCGCATGACGATCGGCACTTTCCACTCCATCTGCCTGAAATTCCTGCAGGCAGGCGACCCCGGCATAACGGTAATCGACGAACAAACCGCGCTGGAAACCATGAACGACGTGCTCAAGCGGCTCGGCGCGAAGGGTTCCGCACGCGCAATGCTCCACGCCGTTTCCCTTGTCAAAAGCGGCGCCGCCCTAGAGGAACCTGCGGAGGTTCCTCCGCAGGTTTTCGAGGCGTATCAGGCGGCGCTGGAGCGGTACGGCGCGATGGATTTCGACGACATCCTCCTGCGGGCGCTGGAACGGCTCGAATCCGGCGGCCTGGAAGAAGCGCCGCGCTTTGAACATATTCTCGTGGACGAGTTTCAGGATATCAACCCCGTGCAGTACCGGCTGATCCGCGCATGGTGCAGTAAGGGCGCGAATCTTTTTGTAATCGGCGACCCCGATCAGTCCATCTACGGTTTTCGCGGCACGGACCCGCGCTGCTTTGAAAAGTTCTTTGCGGATTTTCCCGCGGCGCGGCGGATTCATCTCGCGCGGAACTACCGCTCCACGCCGGAGATCCTCGCCTGCGCGCAGTCGGTCTTCACGGACGGCGTTTCGGAAGCGCGCGCTTTGTGCGCGACCCGGAAAAGCGGCGCGAGCGTGCGGCTGTTCAAGGCGAACGACGCGTTTTCGGAAGCGCTGTTCGTTGCAAAGGAGATTAACCGGATGGTCGGCGGCATGGACATGCTGCAGGCGCACGCCTCGCCTGCTTCCGGCGCAAAACAGTCGAAATGGGGATTTGGCGATATCGCTGTGCTCTACCGCACCAACCGGCAGGCGGGCGTTCTGGAGGATTGTCTCCTAAAGGAGGACATTCCATATGTCGTTTCCGGCCGCCACGGCTTTCTTTCCGACCCGCAGGTGAAAAAAACCCTGTCGTTTTTCCGTTTTCTGCTTCAGCCGAGCGACACGGCGTCGCTGAAAGCGTATCTGGAAGCCTGCGCGCTTCCGGCGGAGCGGGCAAGACGCATCGTTTCCGATTACACCGCATCCGGCGGCAGAACCCTTACTGGCTTGTCCACCGCTTTCGAGCAATCGGCCCCGGACCTGATTTCCGGCTTGTCGCTGTCGTTCGAAGCGCTTTCCAAATACGCCCGCGCCGTCAAAAAGGAAAAACCGTGCACACTGATCGAAAACTGGGCGCGCGACAACGCCTTCTCGGGCGAACGGAGCATGGACCTTCTGATCAACACATCCGTGACGTACGGCGACATGGCTTCCTTTCTCCGGAGCCTGACGCTCGGGCAGGAGCGTGACGTGACGCGCAGCGGCAAGCGGCAATATTCGCCGGACGCCGTTTCGCTGCTGACGCTGCACAGCTCCAAGGGTCTTGAATATCCCGTCGTGTTCATCTGCGGCGTATCGGACGGACTGATTCCGTTTCGGAAGCCTTCCGGCGAATGCGACATTGGCGAAGAGCGGCGGCTGTTTTTCGTCGGCATGACGCGCGCGCAGGACGAGCTCGTCCTGCTTCGTTCGCCCGCCGGGTCCCCGTTCCTTTCCGCCCTGCCGGAACAGTACCTCGTCACGGGCGACGCCCTGCCGTCCAGACCAAAGCCGGAAGCAAAACAGCTAAGTTTGTTTTAACGAACAAACGTCTTCAGAACTATGCATCAAATAAAAAACAGCGTCGCAAATCTGCACCATAATGACCATGCCCTTGGACAACCCCTCTCGAATTATCAACGATATGAAACAATCAGGTGGTGACGCCCGGATTATCGATTCCTCTGCCGATGCGGAAGACAGCGAAATCGTCATTGCTGTAAAAACAAGATTCTTATTGCAAACTGATTATCAGGTAGCAGTGCTCTTGCCGGACGGTACGTGGGCTGATAAACAGGGAGTAGGTGACGATTCAACTAAAGGTCGAATTGAAGATTTGGACGCTCCCTGGCCTGCCGGCTGGTTGCGTCGTCCCTATGACTCCAATACGATTTATATTGCCGTAACGCCACCCGAGGCAGATGACTAAGTTTGAGGGGAGCACACATGTGAAAATACAAAAAAGCGCTGTGCAAGAAACAGCTCATCAACAGCCGTTGATAAAACGCTTGTTTCGCGGATGCAAACGTTTCCTCGGAACATTCTTGTTCATTATGTTCATGAC
>DAOTGE010000082.1:0-7722 GCA_035446965.1 Eubacteriales bacterium | reverse complement strand
ATGCTCGCGCTGCTGGCCACCTGGGCGGTCACGGCGGGCTCGTCCATGCTGTAAACAGCACGGCAAGCGCAAAAAAGGCCGCGGCAAACGCCGCGGCCTTTTATCCGTCAAAAAACCAGTTTTTTGACGGGGCAACCGCTCTTTGCCTCTCACCCTTCGGGTTCCCGGGCGGCAAAGAGCACAAAGAAACCACCCTAAACGGGCGATCGTACAGTGCCGGATGACCGGCGCAGACGGAACCAACGGGTTAAGGGCCGCGGCCCTTAACAATCCCAAGGACTTTTTCAACAGTGGGTTCTCCGGGTCGTTTGACCCTAAGCGGAGGGCTGGAGGTGGCGCCTCCAACATACCGAAAAATCAAACCGCACTTCAGCCGTTCCCACGTTATCCCCGAAGCGGAAAAACCGCCTCGTACCCCGCTTCGGGAGCGCAGGCGCGCAGGCGCGGGAGCAGCGCGAGCGCGGTATTTTGCAGATACGCTTGCTCCGCGCCGCCGGTGATGCCCAGTTCCTTGCAGACCCGCTCCGCCGCGGCGCAGAGCGCGGCGCGCGCCGCGACTTCCGGCGCGCAGCCGACGCGCTCGTAAATGCGCCTGTGGTCTTCTTTGCCGGCAAATAAATTCAGCACGGCCTTTCCGGAAAGCGCCCGGCCGAGCGCCGCCTCCGCCACGGGCGCATAGAGGTTTACCAGCAGCCCCGCGTCGCCAATGCTGCGCTCGTACAAAAGCGAAAGCAGCGGCGCGCCAAAGCGCCGCAGAAACGCGCACTCCATGTTCCAGCGGCGCAGGTATTCGGCGACGTACTCCGCGCCAAGCAGTTCCTCCGAAACGGCGTGGCAGAGCGGATAATCGATGTCGCAGGGGATTTCGTGCGCAAAAAACACCGCGTCGTATCGCTTGAAAAACGCCGGAAGCGATGAGAGCGTGTCCGCAAAACCGACGTTCTCGACCGGCGGGCGGTTCGCCTCTGCCTGTTTGAGCAGCAGCTTTGCATGCCGCGCCTGCCGCTTCGCGTCCTTAACCCCCGCCTCGTACAGCACGCGGACGGACTGCGCGCCCGCATTTTCCCCGCCGTCCGTGCGCAGATGCAGATCGATGCAGTAGGATATCCCGCGCAGGAGCCGCTCCGCCGTTTCATCGCGCACCGAGGTCGAATCCCCCATGGTATAGCGCTCCGTGCGCTCGGCAAGCAGCGTCAGCAGTTCCCCGGCGAACGCCTCCCGCCGGCCGCGGGCCAGCTCGTTCCGCTGTAAGCGGGCGGGCAAAAGCGCGTCATTCATCCCCGTCCTCCTCCACGTCGTCGAGCCTTCTTCCGCGCAGGATTGCGGAAAGCGTCAGCCCGGTCACCGCGTCCAGTCCGCCTTCGTATGCGTCGTAACAGGCGCGCATTTTTTCAATTAGTTCGTCGTCGGAAACCTCCCCCATCGAATCGTTCTTCAGCGCGTAAAACGCGTCGGTCAGCTCGCCGAGCGTCTCTTCGTATTCCTCCTGCAGCAGGTACGGCGAATCGCAGAACGCCTCGATCAGTTTCGGTACCGCGCTTTTGCCGAACTCGATCCGTCCCGCTTCGCGCAGCGCGGCGACACGCCGCCGGGCGACCGCCTGCATCGCTTCTTCACTGAGCGTCAGCCCAAAGCGCGCACTCAGCGCGTTGCAAGCCCGCAGTTCGCCGCTCAGGCTCTCCTCCATCCGCCGCAAAACCTCCGGCAGACGTGTTTCCTCCATCCGCTCATCTCCTTTGTTCCTATGAGCATACCCCCGCCGCACCCGCCGTACAAGACTTGAATTTTCGCCCGTTTTGTGGTAATATAGCAGTGTAAAAAAGAGGAAGAATCTCGCCAAACGGCGGGACTTTTCTCTTTCTTTGTTTCACCGCTCCTTTCACCGCGTCCGTTGACGGGTTCGCCGCCGCACGATACAATAAATGCCGAAACGGCAAACGCCGACACAGCGGAAAGGAAATCCACCATGGCCACATTTGATGATTTTTTAAAGCTCGATACCCGCGCAGGCACAATCATAAAAGCGCTCCCGTTTGAAAAGGCGAAAAAACCCGCCTATAAGCTCTGGATCGACTTCGGCGGCGAAACCGGCGTAAAGCAGTCCAGCGCGCAGGTTACGCAGCTCTACACGCCGGAAACGCTGATTGGACGGCAGGTGCTCGGCGTTGTGAACTTCCCGCCGCGGCAGGTGGCGGACTTCATCTCCGAAGTACTCGTGCTCGGGGTCTACGCGCCCGAAGGCGTCGTGCTGATTCAGCCGGACCGGCCGGTCGAAAACGGCGTAAAACTCGGCTGACAACGCGCCGCAAGGTTATTGTGGCAAAACCTGTGTCAAAAAGCAGCCGTCCCCGCTCCATTGTGTTAGTAAAACACAATCTGAACCTTTTGTGATAAAAACATGCTTCGATACTACTTCATCCTGCTTCTGCTGACGCTCTCCGCCGTACTCCGGGCAGGTAACGTGAAGAATAGGCGCACGCGGTTTTTCTGGCGCATACAGCCGTTTTTCTATCCCGCGGCGTTCTTGGCCGCAATCCTGCTTTCTCATCTGGGAGTCGATCTGCTCGCGTGGGTTGGGCTTTCGGGTCTGCTGTTTGAGTTCGTCTGTTTCCTCATAAAGCGCAGCAGCGGGCGGATTTGACCGTCCGCCGAGACCGTCAAAAAACAAGTTTTTTGACGGGATAACCGCGCTTTGCCTCTCGTCCTTAATGACTCCCGGGCGGCAAAGAGCTTTGGAGAAACCGCCCGTTCCGGGCGATCCGTTCCGCCGGATGAACCGGCGCAGCCGGAATCAACGGGTTAAGGACTTTTTCGGCAGGCTGAGCGGGCGGACTTGACCGTCCGCTTCTTTTTTGCGTTGCGCGGCGGGCTTGATTGTGGTAGACTGCCTGCGTGCGCTTTTCGCACAATATCAAGAGGATGGGACCGTTCCGCTGCACGGCTTTTTTTACGGCCGGGACGGGCAAAACGCTTTTTATGAATCTGTTACTCGACTGCGCCTTCGTCGGTGTCGGCGGCATGCTCGGCTCCGTCGCGCGCTACATCATTTCGCTCCTGCCGCTGCGGCATCAGAGCGGGTTTCCCCTGCTCACGCTCGCCGTCAACCTCGGCGGCGCGTTCCTCATCGGCCTGATCGTGGCGCTCGCGGGCAAAAACACCAGCCTCGATCCGCGCACGCTGCTGTTTTTAAAGGTCGGCGTCTGCGGCGGGTTCACGACGTTTTCCACGTTCGCGCTGGAAACGCAGTCGCTGCTGCAGGGCGGCAAACTGTTTGTCGGGCTCAGTTACGCCGCGCTGAGCGTCGTGCTGTGCATTTTGGCGATTTCACTCGCCGGGATGCTGGCCGACAAAATCGCATAAAAAACTTCTTGCGCACGTATGTTGCGCTGTGATATACTTTCAATCGGTCAAGGGGTCCGGCAAAAGGCGCGGAAGAATGCGCCTGAGCGGATTCGGAAAGGAGAAGTACCTGATGATATTCCTTAACGAGGTGGCGAAAGCCTGACAACTCCATACCGGGACGCGGATTCGTTTTTCAGCCGTGCGGCGTAGCGCCGTGCAGGAGAAGACGTCCGTCGTCCAACGCACGTAACCTTTCGAACATGCTGTAGTTTTTTCTGCGGGCACCTCGACGAGGCGTGCCCGTTTTTTGTTTGGGAAAATTCGCGGGCGCGTCCCGCAATCCGCCGTGAAGCGCAGCCTTTAAGGGGCTGCATTTCACGGCTGTTTTTATGCCCGCAGGTTACCGCGGCGAACTGAATCAAGGGAGGAAAAAATGATTCGACTACGCAATAGCTTTTTGTCCGTTTTGCTTATGAAAACGGCAATCGTAACTGCAAACGGCGCAGCGGCCGGTTTGGCCCTGCCCGCGTCAGCCCCCGTGAAAGAACGGATTTTCGCCATGCCTGCATGGAAAGCTTCCGCCTATTACGGGGACCGAAAACGAAGGACCATACGATATTGGGAGGACAAAATGTACCCTGAAACATATACGCAATACACAAAATCGGCGTTTCCGTCTCTGGAAGCGACCATGCTCTTCGGTCAATACGGCTTCGGCACGCTCACGCTGCCGCGTGAGTCCGCCTGCATCGACCGTTACCACGCCGCCCGCCCGTGCCGGCGGAAAGAATCCCGCTGCATCAGCAGTCAGGGCTTAGCGGCCATCTTCTTCGGGAGGCCGAAATGTATCTAGAGCGGTACGGCTTTCCGAAAGCCATGCTCGAAGCGGTGCGGGCGCAGGGCGGGGACGAACTGCCCGCGCGCATAACCGCCGTGCATAAGGAGCGCTATGCGCTCGTCTGCGAGGCGGGCGAAACCTATGCGCACCTTAAGTCGAGCACGTATTTCAACGACCAGACCGAGGCTTTCCCCACGGCGGGCGATTACGTGCTGCTTCAGCACAACCCCGCCGGGGACAGCGTAATCGTGCGAACACTGCCGCGCCGCTCGTATTTCGCGCGGCGCAGTCCGGAGCGCGGCCGCGGCGAACAGGCGGTCGCCGCCAATTTCGACGCGGTGCTGGTCATGCAGTCGCTCAACGCCGACTTCAACCCCAGGCGGCTGGAGCGCTACCTTGCGCTCGCATGGCAGTCCGGCGCGGAGCCGGTCGTCGTTTTGACCAAGTCCGATCTGGCCGAAAGCTGTGAAACACAGCTTTCGGCCGCCCGCCGGGTCGCCGGCGGCGCGGACGTATTCGCCGTCAGCGCAAAGACCGGCGACGGACTGGACGCGCTGTCGGGCTGGCTCCGTCCGGGCAAAACCGTCGTGCTGCTCGGTTCGAGCGGCGTTGGAAAATCCAGCTTCGTCAACGCGCTGGCAGGCCGGGAGGTCATGGCCGTCGGCGGTATCCGCGAGGACGACGGCAAGGGGCGGCACACCACCACGCACCGTCAGCTCATCCTGCTGGACAGCGGCGTGCTGGTGATCGACACACCGGGCATGCGCGAACTCGGCATGTGGGACGCGGACGAAGGCCTCGCCGAAGCGTTTTCGGACGTGGAAGCGTATCTCGGCCAATGCCGCTTTTCCGACTGCCGGCACGAAAACGAACCCGGCTGCGCCGTCCGCGCGGCGATCGCGCGCGGGGAACTCCCGCAGGAGCGCTGGGACAGTTATCAAAAGCTGCAGCGCGAATCCGGCTACGCCGCCGACCAGGCGAAGTACCTGCGCGACAAGGAAAAACGCTTTAAGGAAATTGCGAAGATCAATAAGCGCACCGGCGGCAAAAAAGCGTCCGCACGGTTCGATGAAGATTAAAAAAAGGCAACCCGGCGCGATGAAGCACCCGCCGGTTTGCCGGATCAAGCGATGCAGTTTTTGAAAAACGCTTACCTTCAGCGTTCGCCTTCCGCCGGGTTTTTCACGGCGGTCACACAGAGCTGGGACGCAAGGTTTTTGATTTTGAACAGCCTGCAAAACGCGTCCCAGAGCAGGCTCAAAAAGTAAAACGGCAAAAAGAAGCCGAAATAGTCCGACTGGTAATAGTTGCACTTCATGTCCAGCACGGTGAAGCCGTTTTCCTCGAGCAGGCGGTAAAAGCGCGTGTAATACGTTTTGTCGTAATACGCGCGAAAGCCGTTCGCGCCCTTGAGGTTCGGATAGACAAAAAACAGCACCTTGCGCGCAACGCGGTTGGTCAGCAGGCGGTTGAGCAGCGCAAAGAGCGCAAACTTGCCCGGAAACACGCTCACGAGATACCCGCCGTCCTTCAGCGCGCCGTGCGCGTTCTGCACGAACGCCTCCTGATCGGAAAGGTGTTCGAGCACCGAGCTGGACGTGAGCATGTCGATCTGCCCGTACGGCAGCGGGATTTCCTTTGTGATGTCGGCGACGATCATTTCGTCCACCTTGGCGTTTTCCTTGAGGCGTACGTCCTCGATGTCCACGCCGACGATTTTGAATTCGCCTGCGTCCTCTTTGCAGTCGGCGTAACAGCAGTCCCCGCCGCCGCCAACGTCGTATACCAGCATCCCCTCGCGCACGAGCGAACGCACCTTATCTTCATAATAGCGGTACAGCCGCCGGTCGGAATAGCCGCATTTCCGCCAGAACGCGTCTGCAACGCGCTTATTCCAGCGGAAGAATCGTTTCACGCACATGCCTTACCCTTTCAGCTAAAAAAATCCGGCGCAGGGCGTTTCGCCCCGCACAATCTGTCAAAAAAGTTCCCGGGATTGATAAGGACCATTAGCCCTCAACCCGTTGATTCCGGCTGCGCCGGTTCATCCGGCGGTACAGTCTCGCCCGGAACGGGCGGTTCCTTCGTGCTCTTTTATGGCCGGCAGCCCGAAGGGCGCGAGGCAAAGAGCGGTTATCCCGTCAAAAGACTGGCTTTTTGACGGTCTGCGCTGAGACGATCAACCCTTCAGTTTGCTTTCGCTCGACGCGCCTTCGAGCAAAATGCTCTGCGTCGGGAACGCAAACTCCACGCCGAGCCGCTCGAACGCTTCCTTGATTTTCAAATTGATCTGCTGGTTGATGTCCATATACCGGTCGTAATCCGAACTGAGCACGAAATACACGATCTCAAAATTCAGGCTGTACGGCCCGTAACTCGAAAAATGCGCTCGCCCGAACGAAGCGTCCTCGACGTTTTCGACACCCCCCTTGATCAGCTCCGGAATCTGCCGCAGTTTTTCCGCGGGGGTATCGTAGGTCACACCGAGCGTAAAGACGATCCTGCGCTGTTCCATGGTTTTATAGTTGCGGATGCGCGAGCCGGTGAGGTCCGCATTGGAGAACACAAGCTGTTCGCCGCTGAGCGCGCGCAGGCGGGTCGTTTTTACGCCGATGTGCTCGACGGTGCCCATCTGCTCTCCCGCGATGATGAAATCGCCGATTTCAAACGGCTTGTCGAAAAAGATCGTAAAAAAGCAGAAGATGTCCGTCAGCACGCTCTGCGCGGCGAACGCGATCGCCACGCCGCCGATGCCGAGGCCGGTGACAAGCGACGTGACCTTGACGCCGATATTGTCCAGAAACAGGATCAGGCCCAGACCCCAGATCAGGATTTTTGTGATGCCGGCCATCCATTTGACCGCAAGTTCGCCGCTTTCATCCTTGCCGCGGCGCATCCGCGCAAAAAAGAACCCGGCCAGGGAACTAAGGAACACCGCACCGAGCACGATTGCAAACAGCGTGGACACCGCCGTAAGGATTTTTTGCAGCGTGTCGGTGAGCGTGAGAATTTTTGTGCAAAGGTAAAACGCCGAGAAGTAGAGAATCGGCAGCAGGTACCGTTTCACCGCTGCGGACACGGCCTCGGCGCGAGCGGCGTCCGTTTTGATGTGCTTTGCCGCGACCGCTTTGCCGGCAAGTTTGCCGACAAAATGCACCGCAACGAACAGCACGATCAGCGCCGCAAAAAATAAAATGTAGTTTTCTACGGTATTCCCCCAGAACTCCTGCGCTAAAAACTCCATAGCCTGCCTTTCAAACGGTTATTTGCTAACCAGATGTTACCACAAAACCGCCCGCGGATGCAAAGCGAAAACCGCTGTCCGTTTCCCGTAGCGCGTCACCTCAATCGTTGATCTCCTGAATCTGCAGGATTTCTTTGGAGTGCTGTAAATAGGTGATGCTGTATGTATGCCCTTCCTTCATCGGCGCGTTCGGCAAATCATTTTCATAGGTATACATTCTGCCGTCGAGAAGTATGTGAGACGTGCCGTGGAAAATCACATAATTTCCTGTTACCGTTCCGCTCGCCGTTTTCTCCGG
>DAOTGE010000081.1:0-9408 GCA_035446965.1 Eubacteriales bacterium | reverse complement strand
TGGCGTCCCCGGCGCGATTCGAACGCGCGGCCTTTCGCTTAGGAGGCGAACGCTCTATCCGGCTGAGCTACGGAGACAAACGTTTTTTCACTCTGTGCCCGCGGCAAAAACCATACGCGGCGCACGAGCAGAATTATACCGAAGCGGACGCTTTCTTGTCAACCAGCGCGCCGACAAATTCCGCGCACGCCTTAGCGACCTGCTCCTTTTCCGGGCCGTAGGTGCAGCCGTGCGGAGAATTTTCAAACCGGACATACCGCGTGCTTTCGGCGTTCACCGCGCCCTTTTTGAAAATTTCGACGCTCACGGGATCGACCTTGTCGTCGTATTTGGCGGAAACGATCAGCGCCGGACATGTGATTTTGCCGAGATTTTTCTGCATCCGCCGCCCGAGCCGGGCTAGATCGGCCAGCTTGCGGGTGGAAAACCCACCGTACATCTGCTGATACGGATTGTCTCCCCAGCTTTTGCCGGAGGCGTCCGTCTCCGGATAGCGCACGACCGGCATCACGGGGCTGACCAGCCGCGCCGTGCGCAGATAGCGCGACATCCGGATCGGCGTGCAGATCAGCGCCAGCCCGTCGAGCGGCTCTTCTTCGGCCAGCAGGCCGCAGAGCACGCCGCCGAGCGACAGACCCAGCGCGTAAACCTGCGTGCAGCCCTCGTTTTTGAGCCGCGCATACGCGTTTTGAGCGCCTTCGAGCCATTCCGCGCCCGTGGACGCATTCTGCGCGCGCACCGTTTCCCGGTGTCCGGGCAGAACCGGCGAAAGCACGGTATAACCCTCTTTTGCAAGCGCGTCGGCCACCACGCGCACGTTCGCGGGCGTTCCGCCGATGCCATGCAGCACGAGGCAGCCGACTTCGCTGCCGCGCATGAAAAACGGCGCGGAGAGATCGTCGTCAAACGGCGGGCGCTCGTCGAGCACGCTCGAATCCGGCAGATACTTTTTCAGCGCATGGATGAACGAAGACATTTGTATTTCCCTCCCGGACGATTCCTCAGAGCAGTTTCCAGGTTTGCCGGTATACGTCCCCGGAACCGACGGTCACGACGAGGTCGCCCGCCTTGGCATGCTCGTCGAGATACGCGCGGATTTCCTCAAAGGTCGCCAGATACACGGCGTTTTCGCTCTGCTCGTTGATTGCGGCGACCATGTCCCGCGCGTGGACGATCCCGGTATCCTTTTCACGCCCGGGATAGATATCCGGCACGAGCACTTCGTCCGCGTCCGTAAAGCAGGTCACGTTGTTACAGAACAGCGTCCGCGCACGCGTATAGCTGTTGCACTGGAACACGCAGAAGAGCTTTTTGTGCGGAACGCGCTTTGCCGCGTCCAGCGTCGCGCGGATTTCGCTCGGGTGATGCCCGTAGTCGTGGAACACACGCACGCCGCCGCGCTCGCCGTAATACTCAAACCTGCGCTTGGTGTTGCGAAAGCGCGAAAGCGCCTCTGCCGTAACGGAAAACGGCACGCCCAGCCGGTCGGCAACGGCGATTGCGCCAAGCGCGTTGACGACATTGTGCTTGCCCGGCACGCCCAACTGCACGCGTCCAAGCGCTTCTTTGCCGCGCAGCACCGCAAACCCGGCGTTGCCCTGCGCGTCGAATTCGATCGCGTCCGCCGTGTAATCCCCGTCCGAAAGGCCGTAGGTCACAAGCGTATGCGGCGAATTGTCCGCAAGCGCCATGACGCGCGCATCGTCCGCGCACGCGACGAACACGCCGTCGTCCGGCAGCAGCGCGAGAAATTTTTCAAACGCTTCTACAATCGCGTCGATATTCTTATAATAATCCAGATGGTCGTCGTCGATGTTGCTGATCAGCGCGATCGTGGGTCTGAGCGTCAAAAAGCTTTCGACATATTCGCAGGCTTCGGTCACAAGCAGGTCTTTGCCGCCGACGCTCACGCCGCCGCCGAGGAACTCCACATACCCACCGACATGGACGGTCGCGTCAAGCTTTGCAAGCGCGTTGATTACGGCGAGCATGGAGGTGATCGTCGTTTTGCCGTGACAGCCCGCGACAGCGACGACTTCTTTAAAACGCTCGCTGATCTGCCCCAGCGCGACGCTGCGCTCCAGCTCCGGAATGCCCTTTTCGCGCGCAAGCACGCGCTCCGGGTTGTCCGGCTTGATCGCGGCGGAATAGACGACGAGGTCCGCGCCGTCGAGATACTCGCCGGTATGCCCGACGGAATACCGGATGCCCTCGCGGTCGAGCGAGTCGGTAAACTGCGTCCGCTCGCGGTCGGAGCCGGTCACAATGTGTCCCTGGGACTTGAGAATCAGCGCCAGGCCGTTCATGCTGCATCCGCCGATGCCGATCAGATGGATACGTTTTGCTTCGTCGATATGTGCCATGCTTGCCAACTTTCTCCCGCTCTTATAAAATCAGTTTATTATACGCCTTTTTTGTAATATTTCGCAACGCCGCGAAAAATCCGCTCCTGCGCTTTTTGCCCGTATCCGGCGCAAAATTCGCGGATGGGCGAAAATAGGGTCTTGCCTTTCGCCGCCCGATGCGGTAAAATAACTTCTGCTTGGGGATGTAGCACAGCTGGTTAGAGCGCTTCGTTCACATCGAAGAGGTCGGGGGTTCGAGTCCCTCCATCCCCACCAAACAAAAAGCCCGTATTTACGGGCTTTTTTGTTTGTTTTCTTTTTCCAAAACTTCAACTCGAAGTGGCTTTTTACTCGTTTTGACAGCCTTCCGACAGCCGGGTAACAAAAATGACCCTTTTTTCAGGCCGTTTCTGCTCCGCTTTCGTCTTGCCATGCCAAAACTTAGCAGAAAACAGGACTGTCAGTATGGAAGTGCCGCTGAAAAAGCGCCCCCCCCCGCCGCTCCGGCCGATTCGGGCGGCGGGGGGCGCGCAGAATCAGATGCTGATAACGTAATAAATGTCCTGCCAGATTGCGGTGACGTTATCGTCCTCGTCGAACGTCAGGAAGAAGTAGGTCGGCTGGCTCCCCGTTTCGTCCGAATTGGTAACCTGATCGAAACAGCTCCGCAGCGTTTTCCAGTCCGAACTCCTGAAAAAGCCCGTCAGCGGGCCGTCCGGGTCGTTATAGCTCTGGTCGTTGCGGTCCGGCCAGTAGATTGAGATGATTGCGTCTTTGGGCACCCGCAGCGAATAGGTCGCCGCGCTCTGGTTGACGTACGTCAGGTAAATACGACCCGAAATTGTCTGGATGCGCTTGACATAATCGACTGTGATATAGCGCTCTCCGTCCGCTTCGGAACATTCGGTGATTACGCAGGCGACCATTTCGGAAACGTCGAGGGGCGGCGTCCATTTGTATTCATCGTAGTCTTCCATGCCGAATCCGGCCCGTTCTTCATAGAGATAGTCGTACTCGGCGTAATCTTCGTCGTTTTCGCCCTTTTCGAATGCAACGGCGGCGCTTTCCTCCGCAGCAGCGAGCGCTGTGGTCGGCGTGGGCGTTGCAGTGGGCGTGGGCGTCGCGGTCGGCGTGGGCGTTGCGGTCGGCGTGGGCGTTGCGGTCGGCGTGGGCGTCGCAGTCGGCGTGGGCGTCGCAGTCGGCGTGGAGGCGCTCACGCCGATGGTGAAGTCGTTCTCGATCAGCGTCTTTTCATACCCCGTAACGTCCTGCGCCGTCACGCGGTAGGTGTAGCTGCCCGCGGAAATCTTGCCGAACTTGATGTGCCGGTCGACCGTCTTGAAGAGGTCCGCCTCCTTACCGTCCGGGTCGAAGCTGTACGCCTGCACTTTCTTTCCGTTATCCTGCCGGTAGATGCCGCCTGTCACGTTGGTCAGCGTGTACGTGGACGTGATCTTCCCCTTGAAATAGAACTTGATGCCGGTTTTATAATTCTTGCCTTCCGCCGGCGCCTGCACCCCGCTGATGCTAATCGAAGCGGCGCTCCTGCCGATTGTGAAATCGTTCTCTATCAGCGTCGTTTCATATCCGTTGGCGTCCTTTGCCGTCACGCGGTAGGTGTAGCTGCCCGCGGAAATTTTGCCGAACTTGATATGCCGGTCGACCGTCTTAAAGAGGTCCGCTTCCTTGCCGTTCGGGTTAAAGCTGTAAGCTTGTACTTCCTTTCCGCCGTCCTTCTGGTAGATGCCGCCTGTCACGTTGGTCAGCTTGTACGTGGACGTGATCGTTCCTTTGAAATAGAACTTGATGCCGAGTTCATAGTCCTTGCCTTCCTCCGGCGCCTGCACGCTGCTGACGCTGATGGAAGAAGCCTGCGCCGCGGTCGGTGTGGGCGTCGCCGTCGCGGTCGGCGCGGGCGTGCTCATGCCGATGGTGAAATCGTTCTCGATCAGCGTCGTTTCATACCCGATAATGTCTTTCGCCGTCACGCGGTAGGTGTAGCTCCCGGCGGAAATTTTGCCGAACTTGATATGCCGGTCCACCGTCTTGAAGAGGTCCGCTTCCCGATCGCCCGGGTTGAAGCTATAGGCTTGCACCTCCTCTCCGTTGTCCTGCCGGTAGATACCCCCGGTCACGTTGGACAGCGTGTACACGGACGTAACCGTTCCCTTGAAATAGAACTTGATGCCGGATTCGTAGTTTTCGCCTTCCTCCGGCGCCTGCACGCCGCTGACACTGATTGCGGAGTCCGATTTCACGTCCCATACGGCATATAATGTCAGCGAGTCGTCCGCCGCAACCATGCCGCTGGCGGAATAGTCTTCCCGTTCGGCCCATCTTCTTTCCGCCCAGCCCAGAAAGGTATAGCCTTCGCGCGTCGGCGACTCCTCCGGCAGCTGGACGACGCTTCCCGCCGTAAATTTCACCTCCGCCGGAGCGCCGGCGCCGCCGTTTGCTTCAAACGTAATCGTGCAGGTCTGTTCGTCGTCGACAGCTTCCGGGAAGACCTCGTCATAATATTTATAGTGAACGATCGCGCCCGCGGACACAAATTGATTGGAAAGCGATTTATAGGAAATGGTCTTCAGCGTGACCCTGCTTTTCCCCTTTGTATCCGTGGACTTCATCCGCACGTTGCATTGATAGATCGTCACGGTCTTTTTCTCGCTGTCGTGCCCGAGGTAGATCATCGTATGGCCGCCATCGCCCTTTTTCGCCTGCAGAATATCGCCTACTTCCGCCTTGTCGAGGAATGCCGAGAGTTTTTCGGCATCCCTGCTGTCCGTATGCGTTATGGTCGCCACGCGTTTGTAGGGGTCCTCGGTCTTGCCGCTGTAATACAGGCACGGCGTAGTTCCGTATAAATACAGGGAAACGAATTTCCCAAATCCGAAACACGTATTGCCCTGGCAGTATGAACCGTCACTTTTAATCGAATTCATTACGTCCTTAACGGTTTCCTTGCCGTCGATGGGGGTGGCCAGTTCCCTGCCGTCCTTATTTTTACCGGCGATCATTCTTTTGAGTTCGCTGGCGCTGTTGTAACTATGGTATTTCCCGTCGTACGTAAAATAGGACCCGTGCGGGTACAGTGTGAACAATTCGTCCAGTTTCTGCGCCAGGTCCGGCCGGTCCGTGTAATCGCTCCCGCTCGCGGCATAAGTGGACGCCGCCGGGCAGGCAATAAGCAGCGCGGCGATCAGAATCCCGCAAATAATCCGTTTCAAAACAGTCCTCTCCTTCCATCCTCAAAGGTTTTCGTATTTCATTTAATAGTGCGTAAAAGTGCGGCGGCCCGTATCAGCCGGCCGGCTTTGCTTTAAAGCATAAGGCTGTCGGCTGCGGACCCGGCGCCGCTCCCGCGCAAGCTAACCCCTCCGTCGTCGTTTTTCGTATTACGGCATGCTTTGCCTGCACCGCGTGTTACGGTGCAGGGCGATTTCGCATAATACGGTTCCTTCTGTCGATTCCGAATGGTTCCGACACCAAATGCACGGCTTTTAGTTTGGAAGCCGCATCGATGTCTTTAATTCGTTCTTTTACAATCTGCATTGATACGCATAGACGGCCCGATTTTGTTTCGGCCCGGGTCCAAACGGATAATTTAACTTATCTTAACACCGGCCGCCGCTGTTGTGCAACAGCTTGGGAAGATTTAATTTGCCTGCCGTTATTATAAATAATCCCGCTTCCCCGCGCTGCGCCATCCGGCCCCTTCCTGCGCGCCGGGCGGCGGGGCGCCGAGTCCGGCGTGCAAATATGCGAACCGTCCGTAATGCTGTATGTACCACGGGCAGCCGTGCCGCACCCTCTTGCGCTGCGGCGGCCTTCTTTCAGGCCGGCCGCGGGCGGTTCGAGTGGAGGGTCCCTCCATTCAAACCAAAGAAAAAGCCCGTATTTACGGGCTTTTCCGGCTTTTAAAGCAACTAGCAAAACAGATGCAAGTCTAACAAAAAACAGCGTATGTTTACCGGCTTATTACGATCGGTTGATAAGACGCAATGGCGCAGAATGTAAATGTAAGCGGCAGCGAATCCTCCGGTGCGGCGTTCGGGAAAAACAACGTGTTGGCGTCCCGGTCCATAACCCCCGACGTATCTCCAATATATGCGGAAACAGAAAGGTCGATTGCCGTCGGTTCAAACTGGATTAAAAGCCCGTCTCCCGTCCAGTCCAAGCTCTCTATCGGCAGTGTAAGCCCCCAGAGATTCACGCTCCGGATTTCATCGTGCAGGCTTACGGTGATTCGTTCCTCTTCAGCGGCGGCTCCGCTGCCTAAATTAACCTCGGAGATTTCAAGCCGCGCCCAGTCCGCACCATCGCCGCCTTCGACCGAAAACAACTCGAAATCCGCAGAATAAACCAGTATCGGGGTTACCGTTAAGGGGGATCCGTCGGCACCATATGCACTGACTCTGTCCGAGATATCAGAAAACCGGATGCTGCCTGAGAAAACCGACGGCAGTACAAGGGTAAGATTGTTTTTCAGAGGAACAAAGCAGATCATGCCCGACTCGGCGAACGGGATGTTTGCGCTGCCGGAATATATGCCGTTAACTTCCGAAGGGGCAACCCCGTCGATCGTGTCGTGATCGACCGTAATCGTATAACTTTCAGACGGGTCGAACCCTGCATCCTGATACGAAAGGCAAAACAACCTTGGCACAGGCGCATCGGACTCGGTGTAGAATGCGAACATCGTCGCAGCTGAACACGCATACTCTTTTTCGCCCTGCTCAATGGAAACGGCGTGTTCGGTCTGCGCGTACTGCTCGTAATTCTCCCAGCTTAATTCCTGAAAGTACTCATCGAACAGAAAGTAAATTTTGCCGCCGGTTTCCACGCAGAGCGACAGTTCCATGCGGCCGTCGTCGTTCGAGTAAACGGGGCTCGTACCCTGCCAGACCCGCAGGCCGGCCGGCGCTGAAACAGCCGAACTGCCGTCGGTCTCGGCGGTGACGGCGCTTGTGAAGCGATCGGAAGAATAGTATTGGAACATGTCCGACACATGGGACATCACGAGGTCGTTGTCAACGCTTTCCAGGACGAGTACATTGCCCGCCTGATCCGCAGTAACCTTCGTTTCTCCCCGCCTGTCCCCATCGGAGACATCGACCGTCACGGTCGCCCGGTAACCGCTTGCGACCGCCGGATCAAACGAATACATGACGGCGAGCGGATCGTGCAGATTGACGCCGGGGTTGGATGGGAAAATCTTGGCGAACTGCTTGCTCAACCCGTTGAATAAGTAGGATATCTTGCAATTTTCAGGCATCATTTCCTCGACGTCCGCCGAAGAAAGATACGTTTGCCGGGTCACGTCAAGACCAACCATCACAATGTCGATCCCGCTGGAGAAGACCGCTTCCGCGGCTATGGGATCGCAGTGGATGTTGAACTCCGCATAGTCCGTCTGATTTCCGCCCGATGTGGAGCCGCCCATGATCACGATTCTGTCAATCAAATCCGGAAGGTCGGGGTGCAGTTCCAGCGCGGTTGCAATATTCGTTAAAGGCCCAAGTGCAATCAGCTGCAAGTTCCCGTTTTCGCTTTTTGCGGTGTCGTATATCACGTCCCAGGCCTTACGCCGGTCCAGTGTTGGAAGCTCCGCCGCAAGAACGAAATCCCCCAGCCCATTGTTCCCGTGAATGAGTCCGGAGGTTCCGTAACCGTCGGCGCCCATCGGAATCGCCTGCCCACGCGCAATCGGCGCATCAATCCCCAGATAGCCTGCAAGCGTTAAAAGATTGTATGTCGTGCGGCCTAAAAGCGCGTTGCCGAACACGGAGGTCATAGCCTTCACGTCCAGGTGATCCGCTGCGGCGGCGATGCAGAGCGCAATCGCGTCGTCGACCCCCGGGTCGCAATCGATTATGACCGGTATGGGAGCGCTTTCCGCCGGGGTCTGTTTCTCATCGCATCCGAACTGCAGGAAGCAGAACAGAGCGGCCAGAGAGAAAAGGAACACCTTTTTCATGAACGCACACCTCCATGTATTTAATCAAGTGAAACAGTATTGAAAAATAGTAAATGCGATCGCATTTACTTTACCGCATTGTATCTTACCCCTTTGGATGAGGCAAGTGACACCATTGTGAATAATCTGCGACCGCCTTTGTTTTGGCACCCTTCCGGCAGCCGCACGCGAATAAGCCTGTTCCGTCCGGGCATGCGCCGCTCATAGAATATTGCGGGCAAAAGGTGTATACTTACTGGGCTTTATTACAGCGCCGACGGAGCGGCGGTTGCAATGCCCGCCAACGCGAAAATCGCAGGCGAAAGGATCGTGATTTACTGTGAAAAAAGCAATGCTGCCGCTGCTTGCTGCGTTCGTCCTGATATTTGCCGGGTGCACCGGCTCGCTTCCTTCGGCGCAGCAGGCGCAAGCTTCACCCGTGCCCGTCGAAAGTATCGAACCCGCTGCAGCAGCCGGAAAAATCGAACCTCTTCCCGCCGCGTACACGCTGGACGCGCTCGACAACTGCACGTTTCCCGCTTCGTTTCAGGCTGCCGACGTGTACCTCAACGACGACGGCGCGCTGGTCGTGCAAATGACGGTATACGATTGCGAAACGTTCGATCTTGTGGACGTTTCCCGGCTGGCGGAGGGCGGCACGCTCGTGACCGGCGGCGAAGAAATGCCAATCGAATCCGTCGAACGAAGCGACGACGGACGCGTCCTGATCAACGGCGGCTCCTCAAACGGCGGCTGCACGCTGGCAACGCAGGACAACGGCGTATATTACGCGCTCGGCGCAGACGGCGCGGCGCTCTATCGGGCGCTCGGCGAGACCACGCTCCCCGTCGGCCAGAATTTTACGTTTACCGACAGCTCCGAGCCAAACGGCGCGGGAAAAACGTCCTATGCGGGAGATTTCCTGACCGAGATGGAAACGAGCGACACAAGCTTTTCGCAGTACGGCACCAGCGTCACCGTGCAGGACGGATTTATTATAAACATCGCGCGGGTTTGCAACCCGTAAAAGGGTTTTCAGGCGCGTTTGCATCGCGCAGGCAAAGACTGTCTTTTCTCTTTCAGCAGCAGACCCGCTTCTTCGGTTTT
>DAOTGE010000080.1:0-9505 GCA_035446965.1 Eubacteriales bacterium | reverse complement strand
CCTTCGGGCTCCCGGGCGGCAAAACGCATAGAGAACCCGCCCTAAAGGGCGATCCGTTTCGCCGGATGAACCGGCGCAGCCGGAATCAACGGGTTAAGGGCCGCGACCCTTAACAATCCCAGGGACTTTTTTGACAGGCTGGGACCCGCGCTTGGAACGCGGGTCTTTTTGTTTCGGCAAGTGGAACCCGTGCGCCGGAGGCTCCGCCTCCAAACCACCGCTTAGGGTCAAGCCCTAAGAACCTTTTCTTTGCAAGCATCCTTAAGAAAATCAAGGATTTCTATGGAGCTTGTCCCTTGGTCGGGGTGGCGGAAATATCCCCTGCAAGAGTATATTAGTACTATAATAATTCTTGAAGTGTTTGCCGTATTACGTTATAATTTCATTGAATATTGAAACAATTCTCCAGTTTGAAAGGGGATGCCTCGCATTATGAAACCGCTGCAGCTGCTGGACCTTTCCATCGGGCCGGATTTGCACGAGCTCACCAAGCACGGCACGCCCGTCTTCCCCTGTGCGGGATACGACGAGGACCCGGGCAAATACCTCGCGGGCTACATCCCCTGGCACTGGCACGAAGAGCTGGAGTTCATCCTGGTTACCGAAGGCGAAACCTGCGTGCTTTGCGGCGAAACCGAATACTGCATCCGCGCCGGCGACGCAATCTTTGTCAACAGCAACGTGCTGCATAAGCTCCGGCGCGCGCACAGCGGCGAAGAAAGCCGCATCAACAGCCTGCTGTTCACGCCGGAGCTGGTTTCCGGCTTTCCGCAGAGCATCGTCCAGCAGCGCTATGTCCTGCCGCTGACGAAATGCGCCTCCCTCACGGAAATACTGCTCGATCACACCGTCCCCTGGCAGCGCGGCGCGATCGCGTGTTTTCAAGATGCGTTCGCAGCGTTTAAAAGCGACGACTTCGGCTTTGAAATGCGCGTCCAAATCGAGCTGATGCGCATGCTGTATAAAATCGTCGTCAACCTGCAGGATCGCATTCTGGAAAACGACCTCGTGCAGAGCCGGGATGCAGGCCGCATCAAGCAGATGCTCAGCTTCGTGCATGCGCATTTTGCCGAACCGCTGACGGTCGCGCGAATCGCGGAAGCTTCGTCCATCAGCGAAAGCGAATGCTACCGGTGCTTTCGGAAAGTGCTGGACGTTTCGCCCATCGACTACCTCCTGCAATACCGCATCCGCGCCGCGGCGGGCATGCTCGCCGGAACGGACATGAGCGTTTCGGACGTATGCTTTGCCTCCGGCTTCAACAGCCCGAGCTATTTTGCCAAGGTTTTTCGGCAGGAACTGCTCTGCAGCCCGCGTAAATACCGTCTGCTGCGCCGGTCCGGCGCGGCGGCCCGGACGGATTCGCGGGTGTGACGCCCGGCCATATCGCTATGCCGGGAATGCCGAAAGCGTCTTCTGTGACAAAAACACTTTCATATATCCCCGCATATGCGTTATAATGTTCTAACAGACGCGTTTTGCCGCCTGTTTCGGGCGTATTTTTGCTTTTGCTGTGCAAGGTTTGTTGACAAACGTTTTGTAACAGTAATATAATATCGATATAGTTTGATGGAGGTGCAATATGCGAAAAGGCTCACCCGTCTCGATTTCGAGGCAAGCGCTGCAGCGTATGCCTTATTACCTGCAGGCGCTGCGTACTGCGCGGGATTCCGGCGCGGAGATTATTTCGGCGCCCACCGTTGCGGCACAACTCGGCCTCAACGAGGTACAGGTGCGTAAGGATTTCGCCTCCGTAAGCAACACGGCCGGCAAACCCAAAACCGGCTTTCAAACCCGCGAGCTGATCACAGCCATCGAAAGCTGCCTCGGCTACGACAACTCCAACGACGCGGTGCTCGTCGGCGCGGGCAGTCTCGGGCGCGCGTTGCTCTCCTACCGCGGGTTTGAAGAATACGGCCTGAGCATCGTGACCGCGTTCGACGTGGACCCAAACCTCACCGGCGGCGAAATTTCCGGCAAGCAGGTGCTCCCCATGACGAAACTGCCAAGCATTTGCCGCAGCATGAACATCCATATCGGGGTTATCACCGTTCCGGCGTCCCAGGCGCAGGCCGTCTGCGACGCGCTGGTCGACAGCGGCGTGCTCGCCATTTGGAACTTTGCCCCCGTGCACCTCAGCACACCGGAAGGCATCCTGGTACAAAACGAAAACATGGCCGCTTCGCTCGCGGTCCTTTCCAAGCATCTTTCCGAGCAGCTCGAATCCGGCCTGCCGGACGAGTAAACCTCATTTTCGCAGATAAAAAGCGGCGCGCCCGTAACGGCGCGCCGCTTTTTATCTGCCTTAGCGCAGGCGTATTCCGCGTTGAAAAGTTTTTTGCCGGAAGGTATTGACAGCAAATTATATCAGTGCTATATTATCGATATCAGATAACCGATAATTAATTACTGGTATAAAGGAGATCAGAACTATGGCACGCTTTACACTCCCCAGAGACTTATATCACGGCAAAGGCGCGCTTGAAGCGCTGAAAACGCTCAAGGGCAAACGCGCGATCGTCGTTGTCGGCGGCGGTTCGATGAAACGCTTCGGCTTCCTCGGTAAGGTGGAAAACTACCTGCGCGAGGCGGGCATGGAAGTTCAGCTGTTTGAAGGCGTCGAGCCCGATCCGTCCGTTGAAACCGTCATGCGCGGCGCGGAAGCCATGCGCAAATTCCAGCCGGACTGGATCGTTTCCATCGGCGGCGGCTCCCCCATCGACGCGGCAAAAGCCATGTGGACGTTCTATGAATACCCGGACACGACGTTCGAGTCGCTCTGCGTCCCGTTCAATTTCCCGACGCTGCGCACCAAGGCGCACTTCTGCGCGATTCCTTCCACCTCCGGCACGGCTACGGAAGTGACCGCGTTCTCGGTCATCACGGACTATGCCAAGGGCGTGAAGTACCCGCTGGCCGACTTCAACATCACCCCGGACGTCGCCATCGTCGACCCCGACCTGGCCGAAACAATGCCGAAAAAGCTCACCGCGAACACCGGTATGGACGCAATGACGCACGCAATCGAAGCCTATGTTTCCACGCTGCACTGCGACTACACCGACCCGCTGGCCATCCACGCCATCCGCATGATCAGCGAATTCCTAATTCCTTCCTATAACGGGGATATGGAAGCGCGCGATCGGATGCACAACGCACAGTGCCTCGCCGGCATGGCGTTCTCCAACGCGCTGCTCGGCATCGTGCACTCCATGGCGCATAAAACCGGCGCGGCGTACAGCGGCGGACACATCGTCCACGGCGCGGCCAACGCCATGTATCTGCCCAAGGTCATCGCGTACAACGCCAAAGACCCCGACGCCGCAAAGCGCTATGGCGAAATCGCCCGCTGCCTCGGCCTTGAACCCACGGCGGAAGCGCTGATCAAGCACATTCGCTCCATGAACGAAGCGCTGGACATCCCGTCCTGCATCAAGGACTACGAAGGCGGCATCATCGACGAACAGGAATTCCTCGAAAAACTGCCGAAGGTCGCCGAGCTTGCGGTCGGAGACGCCTGCACCGGCTCCAACCCGCGCGCCATCACGCCCGCGGTCATGGAAAAGCTGCTCAAGGCCTGCTACTACGACACGGAAGTCGACTTCTAAAAAAAAGCATGTTCCCTCGGTTCGCCCGTGCCGGGAACCTGCCCCTCGCAAACGGGGCGGTTTCCGGTTCACCGGGCACAATGCGTTAAAATAGGGTTTTGTTATCACACCGGCGGATGGTCAAACCTCGAGCTAACAGACATCCTGTTCCAGACTGCAAACTGCCATATTTGCAAACACCAAAACCGCATCCCCGCCGACCATTCGCTTTTATTCGGACGGGAAAACGCCTCCGGCGAAGCCAGCCTCCTCTTCGGCTCGGCTTCGCCGCCTGCTTTTTGGCGGGTTTCCCTCACAGTAAGCGTATATCATCTCTTAATTTCGGAATTATAAGAAAAATTTGGGCTTTTCCGTCCGATAATGATATTGGGTACCCCTGCCAATTCATTACAGGAGGAAACATATGCAAACAAAGGACTATACCGTTACGCTCGATTTGCTCCGGACGCTTCCGTTCCGGCCGTTCGAGGTCGTCGAGGGGGACACCGGCAACGTTCTGCACGTTACCCTGCTCAACAACGGCGGCACGATGGACCTGAGCGGCTGCAAAATCTGCGTCATCTTCGCTTCCAGCACAGGCTTTGCCATGCAGGACGAAACCAGCGGCGTCGCTAAAACCGAGGAACCCGGCACCTTCGACGTTTCGCTTCTGCCGACGGCATACGGCGCGGGCAACGTGAGCGCGGACGTGCAGATTTACAGCGGAGAAAACGAGGAAACGCTTGTAACGAGCACGCGCTTCGACTTCCGCTGCCGCAAGTCGCTCGTCAGCGGGGAGATCATCCGCGCAAACGCGGCCTACCCGCCGCTGGTGGAGGCCGCGCGCGTCGCCAATGCGGCGGCGGCGAGCGCGCTCGCCGCCGCGGAGCGCATCGGCACGGACATCGGCGAACTGAACGTCCAGCCCGACTGGGCGGAAACCGATACGGATTCCGACGCGTACATTCAGAACAAACCCGCCATTCCGTCCGTACCCGGGGACGTCGGCGCGGCGGCGGCTTCGCACGCGGCGCAGCACGGCCCGGGCGGCAGCGACCCCGTCACGCCGGTTGCGCACGCTTCGCGGCATGCGTCCGGCGGCGCGGACGCCGTATCCCCGGGCAGCATTGGCGCGGCCTCGCTCTCCGGCGGCAAAGTCGCGGCAAGCCAGGCCAGCGCGGACACGCAGACGTATTCCGCAAGCCACACGCTCGCCCTTTCCGACGCGGGCAGGCTGCTGCTGATGAACCTTTCCGCAAGCGGCTCGGTGACGGTCCCGCTCAACGCGAACGCCCCGTTCCCGGTCGGCACGGAAATCGAAGTTTGCCAGTATGGCGCGGGCGCGCTGAGCGTGCTCGCCGCAAGCGGCGTAACGCTGCTTGCGCTCGACGGCGCGGCGGCGCTCGCCGGGCGGTATGCCTGCGCCGTGCTCAAGAAGCTCGCCGGCGACGTATGGCTGCTGGCGGGAGGCGTCGCATGAGAAGCTGCAGACGCACCGGGACATACTACGGCGGCGGCGACGTGGAGTTCAGCTACACCGGCTCCTATTCGTTCATCGACGACGGAAACGGCAATTACCGCATCAAGTTTTTTTCCAGCGGAATTCTGACCGTCTCCAAAAAAGTCGTGATCGACGCGTTCCTCATCGGCGGCGGCGCGGGCGGGAAGCGCTCCAGCAACTATGGCGGAGGCGGCGGGAGCGGACGCACGCGCACGCAGTCCGCTGTTACGCTGCTGCGCGGGACGAACTACTCCATCGTGGTTGCGGCCACGCAGACCGCGGAAGCAAGCAACGGCAATTCAAGCTCCGCCTTCGGCTATACCGCATCCGGCGGATCGGCCGCTTCGGCGCAGTACGGCGGCGCGGGCGGCAGCGGCGGCGGCAGCGGCGGAACGGAGTCCTATCAGCGCGGCGCGGGCGGCTCCAACGGCGGAAACGGCTCCGGCACGACGCCCGGCTCCGGCCAGGGCACGACCACACGCGAGTTTGGAGAAGCCGCAGGCACGCTCTACGGCGGCGGTGGCGGCGGCTATTACAAAGCCGGCGGCGCGGGCGGAGGCGGGAACGGCTACGCATATAACGGCACGTCCACCGCAGCCATGAGTGCGGCGAACAATTCCGGCGGCGGTGCGGGCGGCGCTTCCGGCGGCACGCAGTATAACTACGGCTACGGCGGCAGCGGCATCGTCGTGATCCGCAACAGCCGGTCGGCATAAAGGAGGAACACAAATGGAACAACCGCTGAATTACGCAATGATTGAAAACGGCGTTGTTGTCAACGTCATGTGGCTCTGTCCGGCGAACGCGGCGGACTTCCCGGACGCGGTCTGCGTCGGCGACCGTCTCGTCGCCGCGGGCGACGCATACACGGACGGCGTTTTTACGCGCGGCGGCGCAATCGTGCCCACCGAAGCGGAGCGGATCGCCGCGCTGGAAGCAGAAGCGGAACAATCCGGCGAAACAGTCTGACAAAGCGGCGCAAAAAAAGACGGCGGATTTTTCCGCCGTCTTTTCAGCTTATCAGGCCACCCCCCGGGATTGTTAAGGGCCGCTGCCCTTAACCCGTTGATTCCGGCTGCGCCGGTTCATCCGGCGGAACGGATCGCCCGGAACGGGCGGTTTCTCCAAAGCTCTTTGCCGCCCGGGAGCCCTTAAGGGCGAGAGGCAAAGAGCGGTTATCCCGTCAAAAAACCAGTTTTTGACGGACTAAGAAGACGGCGGATTTTTCCGCCGTCTTTTCAGCTTATCGGTAAAATTCGACATTATAAAACAATCAAATTCGTCTTGTAAAGATGTGTTTTAAAGTTAAAATCCGTCAAAACCGGCGGCGTGTACGACGGTTTTGACACGCTTCATGCAGATAAGCCGACAAACGGCGCAGCCGTTCGAGGCTGACGCTGCATGGAAAATTCCGCAGCAGCGGTCCCAATCGAAAAGCAACTGCTTTTCGATTGACTAAGAAGACGGCGGAAAAATCCGCCGTCTTCTGTGTCACGAGAAATGGAGTTACTTGGGCAGTGTAGCGGTTCGTTACTGTTGCTCGATATTGAACTCGTAGTCCTTGCCGGGGAGGATCGCATTTACAACGATGCCGACGATGGCCGCGGTGGCCAGGCCGGAGAAGTTCAGCGTACCGATTTTCACAACGCCCCATACCAGTTCGGCGGAATTGGACCCCATCGCCGAGCTGGTCTGAATTCCCAGACCGGTTACCAGAATGAGCGCCGCAACCAGAACGTTTCGCATATTCTTGAAGTCCACTTTGTTTTCAACGATCGTACGAACGCCGGTCGCGGTGATCATGCCGTAGAGCACGATGGAAATACCGCCGATAATGGCCGCCGGGATCGTGTTTACAAAC
Organism: Eubacteriales bacterium; assembly: GCA_035446965.1. Classification (GTDB taxonomy): domain Bacteria; phylum Bacillota; class Clostridia; order Christensenellales; family CAG-138; genus UBA7703. The sequence continues at coordinate 2,556 of DAOTGE010000080.1, read as the reverse complement.
GCTTCAAAGATGCTGACGAACGAAAGGATGATCGCAAAGCACGCCGCAATGAACATGACTTTCGGATCATACACACGCGTGAGCGCCACAACGCCTGTGTTCTCGGAGTAGGTGGTGTTCGCCGGGCCGCCCAGCATGCCGGCGACGGACGTGCCGATGCCGTCGCCAAGGAGCGTACGGGTCAGGCCGGGGTCCGCGATGAAGTTCTTGCCGCAGGTCGCGCCGATCGCACAGATATCGCCGATGTGCTCGACCAGCGCCGCAACCGCAACAACGATGAACGTAAGCATCGTGCTGAAGTCGAATTTCGGAAGGAAAAACGGCGGCAGCGCGATTACATCACCGATGCCGTTCACTTTCAATCCCGAGAAATCCACCCAGGCCGGACCAATCGCGGTCACGATGCAGGCAACGATGTAGGCGCCGAAAATACCAATCAGCACCGGCAGGATTTTGACCATGCCTTTGCCCCAGATATTGGCGGCGATTACGATGATAATGGTCAGAATTGCAAGGATCCAGTTGTTGGCCGCCTGGTTGAATGCGAAATACGCAAGGCCGAGACCGATGAGCATGATGATCGGGCCGGTAACCACGGGCGGGAACAGCTTCATAATACGCTTTGCGCCAAAGATCGCAAACAGCAGGGCAAATACCACATACGTTAAGCCTGCGGATACGATGCCGCCGGTTGCGTACGGCATGCCCAGCGTGCCGGCCGCCGCGGTAATTGCGCCGATGAACGCAAACGACGAGCCGAGGAATACCGGGATTTTGCGCTTGGTGATAAAGAAGAACCAGATCGTTGCAATACCTGCGCAGAACAAGGTAACAGAGATGGACATACCGCAGATAATCGGCACAAGGACTGTTGCTCCAAACATTGCAAATACGTGCTGCAGGCCCAAAACGAGCATTTTGCCCGTTCCGAGTTCCTTAAAGCCATCGTAAATGCCTTCGACTTTGTTTTCCATTGAATTACCTCCTAATTATTTGAGTTCATTAGGTCTCCATTTCTCCGTTTATACCAAAAGAGCACGCTCGCTCTCGTGATACCGCTGCATATGGATTCAAGGGCACGCCTTTTATGCGGCAAGCCCGAAAACACAGGTAGTTCAGGGTTTTTCAAGGTGCTTTTCCTGTCGGATTGTCCAGAGGATTCCGGGAAGATCGATGATACAGACAAAACCCTATCTTGCCTAATATACACCGATCTCCCTTCATGCGCAAGAATTACTTCCCCTCGCGCTCGCGTTTTTCGCGGAGCGCTTTGAGCACGTCGTCCGGCGTAATCGGCATCTTTGTGAAGCGCACGCCGATGGCGTTGTACACCGCGTTTGCAATCGCCGGAGCGCCCGGCACCATCAGCGGTTCGCCCACGCCGCGCGCCCCGTAAGGCCCGGTCGGCTCGGCATGTTCGACATACTTGATCGAAAACTCCGGTATGTCGTCCGCCGTGGGGATTTTGTAGTCCATGAAGCTCTTGTTGAGCACGCGCCCGTTCTTGATTTTGAGTTCCTCAAAGAGCGCGGTGCCGAGCGCCTGCACCATCGCGCCTTCGGCCTGCGCGCAGTAGAGCGCGGGGTTGACCACCTTGCCCGCGTCGAAGCAGGAGATCATTTTCAGCACCCGGATCGAACCGGTCTCGGTATTCACCTCGACCTCGGCGGCGTTTGCGCCCATCGTCCAGTACGCAGCCGGGTGATGGATCGCAAGACCGGTCTTCTTGTCGGTGTTGATGTTGTTTTCCAGCGTGTACGTGCCGACGCCGATGGCCGGGCCGCCGTAGCCGGAGCCGTCCGGGAACGCGATGCCCAGCGCAAACTCCGAGATCGGATAGCGCCGGTCCGGATAGATGCGATGCACGACGTACCCGTCCTCAAACTTGAGGTCGCGCGCGACCGCGCCCATCTTGATCTCCGCAAGGCGCAGGATTTTGTCGCGCAGGTCCTCGGCGGCGCGTTTGACCGCGTTGCCCGCGCAGTAGGTGGTGCGGCTCGCAACCGTCTGCCATTCGTACGGCGTATAGTCGGTGTCGCCGCAGACGAACGTGATCGTTTCCGGCGGCACGGAGAGTACTTCCGCCGCGATCTGCGGCAGCACGGTCGAAACGCCCTGCCCCATCTCCTGCCCGCTGGACATGAGGATAAACGTGCCGTCCTCGTTCATGCGCAGGATCGCGCTGCTGCCGGCGTTGGTCGGCATGGAGGGCGCTTTCCAGCCGCCGGCGACGCCCTTTGCGCGCACGATGGCCGGGTTGCCGCTGGGCTCGCAGGGTTTGTCGTATTCGATGTCCTTGATGACCTCTTCCAGGCACTCCTGATAGCCCGCGATCTCCAGTTTTTCGCCCATGCCGGTGTGCCCGCCGGGACGCAGGCCGTTGATGCGGCGCATGTCCAGCTCGGAAATGCCGAGCGCTTTGGCGACCATGTCGATATTCTGCTCGATGGCGAAATGGATTTCGCACATGCCGAACCCGCGGTACGGGCCGCCGACGGGATGGTTTGTATAGACGCAGTAGCTGTCCGTCCAGACGTTGTCGATGTCGTACGGACC
>DAOTGE010000079.1:0-9611 GCA_035446965.1 Eubacteriales bacterium | reverse complement strand
CAGGATCAGATCGATCACGGCCCTGGAGAGCATTTCGTTGGAATCTTTGTCCAAAACGCGGCACTTGGCGCCGGCGAATCCCAGCGCGACCACGAAAAACAGTACGCCCATCTGCGAAACGACGGGTAACATATCCAAAACGAGTTCCTCTTTTCTGCGGCGAACATGGCGCTCGCCGGAAAAATCGATCGGTATCGTACGAAGCAACCGTCGCGAGTACAGGCGTTTGCATTTAATGCCTATTGTAGCGGGTTCTGCTGTACGGCGCAACCCATTGGCGGCGTAAAAAGAGCTGTGGAAGTGGTTTGTATTTGTTTTACCATGGGGCTGGCGTTTCGTGGTGACAGCAAGCCGTTTGGATCGCGTGCATTGCGGATTGCATTTTCCAAACGGATGCGAAAAACAGGTTTTAACACACCTGATAATATTGGCGCTTCTTGAACGGTAACAGCTTAAACGTGTATAATGGCGGTAACGATTTTATTGACCGGCCGCACCAGACTGCTCCCTGTTTACGGAAAGCATGCGCTGAAACAATGGAGTATCACAATGTAAATCTACGAGGCGGGATGGAAATTCTGTGCAAGAAAAAGCGGCTGTGTACACAGCCGCTTTTTCATATGCCTTGCGTTGCTACGCTTGCCGGTTAATGCATTTCCCCTTTTTGCGCAAGCGATTTGCGGTATTTTTCGCTTTCCCAGTTTGCAATAAACGCCTTGGCCTGTGCGCCCATGGTGGAAACTTCGTATCCCTTTGCATTAAGCGTTTCGAGGATGAAAAGCACGGCGCAAAGCGTCTCTTCCATCGTGTAGGCGGTGTTTTCCGGCAGATTGTAGTGCGCGAGTCCGCTTGCGCGGTCAATCACTGCCGTTTCACCGAGCGTTCCGGTGAAGAACACCATCTGGTCGGGATACAGCGGCTCGGAAAGCAGGAATTCGTCCGGATAGCCCCGCTTCAGCGCGTTGGAGACAAACGGTGTGCCGGAGACGAAACCGCCGTCCGGCGCGGGTTTGATTTTCACCTGCGGAAAAGCGCCCCCGCGAAGGCCGAAAAATTTCGCAAAGCGTTCGTTTGCGTCCGTATGGACGGCGAGCGCTTCGCCTGCACTGTCTCCATGCGCGATGATACCGTGGTTTTCCATAAGGAGCACTTTCGGGCGCTTTCCGCAGGCGGACTCGACGCGCCGGAGTTCGTCCCGGATGGAAAATGTCAGCCGCGCGCCGGGGTCGACGTACGGCACGAATCCGTACGCATAATCTGCGCCGCCGAGTGCTTCGCCGAGGAGCCGACGTGCGTCTTTTGCGCAGGCGGCAAGGTTGGCGTATACGCTGTGGGTGTGCAGGACATAGCGGTCCAGCAAGGAGTGGAAGCCGGCTTCCACGGACGGGCGCAGTGCGGGCAGGCCTTCGATCGCGCGGGTCGCCGCCTTTGCTTCTGCCGCACCGGCCTTCTCCGCGTCGCCGAACTCGTCCGGCTCGTGCGTGCTGTAGAACGCGCGGAGCGCTTCATAATCCAAAACCGCATATGCATCGGTTTCGGTGATGTCTTTCAGCCGGTAGCCGGAAGCCTTGATCGCCATCAGCCCGTCGTCCAGTTTTACGGAGGTATTGCCGCCGCCGCCCTGCACATAATCGCTGCGCGAGCCGGCTTCTCCGGACATACGCGCGAATTCTCCGAGAGCGTGCTTGTTTTGCTCTGAGAATGTTTTCATATAAAGACACCTCCATTTTCCGAATACCGAAAAATAAAATTCGTTTGTATTCTGCCCCGGGGTCCGGCAAAAATCAATTTGGGAAAGGGCGAGTCGCAGCTCGCCCTTTCCCCGCCGCAATCCGGCGTTTAAGTCGTGATGTGAATTAATACACGCTCTTCCAGTCATCGATATTGGTCGCGTCGAACTGGAACGGAGGCCCGATGATGATTTCGGTGCCGCCGTCGCCCGCTTCGGTGACGGTGTAGGTCGTGCCGTTGGCGGCAGTGAAGGACTCGCCGACCGCGCCGGTCAGGCCGTTGTTGACCATCTCAATCAGCGTATAGGCGGCAACCTTGCCGACGTCGATCGGGTTCCAGAGGAACATGTACGGGCAGGCGACGTTGCCTTCACCCATGAATTCGGCCATTTCCGAGGGGAGGCCGAGACCGGTGACGATTACCTGACCCTGCAGGCCGTTGTCCGTGACGACCTTGGAGGCGGCGGCGATGCCGACGGTGGTCGGCGCGCAGATGACCTTCAGGTCCGGATAGTTGGAGATCAGCGCCTGTGTCTGGTCAACCGACTTCTGGAACATGTCGTCGCCGTAGGCAACCTCAACGAGGTTCAGGTCGGCATACATGCTATCCGTGAGGATTTCCTGCATTGCGGCGATCCAGGCGTTCTGGTTCGTGGCAGTCGAGGTTGCGGAGAGAATGGCCCAGTCGCCGGAGCCGCCGGTGAGGTCATACACCGCGTCTACGAGGCACTGCGCAACCTGCTGAACACCGGCCTGGTTGATGTGCGTCATACGGCTCGCCGGGTTGACGGAGGAGTCCAGAGACACCACTTTGATCCCCTGGTCCATGGCGGTCGTCAGCGCGGTTTCCAGCGCGTCCGCGTCGTTTGCCGCAATCGCGATGCCGCTCACGCCCTGCGCAACGAGCTCGTTGATCAGGGTGATCTGCGCTTCCGCGGTGATTTCGGCGGGGTACTTGACGATGGCTTCCGCGCCGGCTTCCGTGATGACTTCTTCAAAGCCGGAGGCCATGCGCTCCATGTACGGGTTGCCGGCCGACTTTGCGATAATCGCATAGGTTGCCGCTTCCGCAGCCGGTTCGGCAGCGGTTTCCGTGCTGGTCTCCGCGGCGGCCTCCGTCGCGGTTTCTGTCGTGGTGTCCGCCGCTGTGTCCGTTGTGGTTTTTGCACAGGCGAATGCTGACAGCGCCATCATAAGGCAAAGAGCAAGTGCAATCAGTTTTTTCATTGTTTTCCCCTTCCTTGTTTTTTTATATATAAACACGCTCAACGGTGTTTATATTCCGATGGCTGGTTTTTACGTTCTGCGTTGTCTGGTAATTGGCTCGTAAATTTTTTGGATATGGTTTTGCGCGCTTACGCTTTCTGCCCGGCCTTCGTGCGAAGGACCTTTGCGTGCTTCAGCGTGGAAGCGGAGATGACGTTTGGCAGCATGACCATCAGGATCAGGATCCCGCCGATGATCATCAGGATCGTCTGGGTGTTGACGTTGGCGAGGCCCAGACCGTAGCGCAGCAGGCCGATCGTGAAGATCGAAATGACGGTGCCGGGGAAGTTGCCCTTCCCGCCGACGGTGGAAATGCCGCCGAGCACGGCCATGCTGATGGCCTCCAGCTCATAGCCCGTTGCAATGTCGCTGCGGATCGTTCCCATCCAGGCGCCGTAAAACACCGCGGAAATGCCGCAGACAAGGCCGACGAGCGTGTAGCAGATCAGCCGGACGCGCTGAACCGGTATACCGGCGTAGCGTGCGGCGATGCGGTTGGAACCGATGGCGTAAATATACCGCCCGAAGGTGGTTTTATGCAGTGTGAAGCCGAAGAGGACCGCCAGGACACAAAAGACGATGAAGATATAGGGGACGGACCCGAGCTTGGCGTAGTATACGTTATAAAACCATGTGCAGTTATGCAGGCCGCCCGTGCTTGTGCTGCCGAGGATGATTTCCGCAGCGCCGCGGAAGAGCGTCATGGTGCCCAGCGTTACGATCATCGGCGAAAGTTCGGTGAATACCGTGAGGATCAGCCCGTTGACAAGGCCGCAGAGCGCGCCGGCCGCGAGCGCAATCAGAAGGGAAACGCCCATAGGCATGCCCGCGTTGTAGCTCACGCCCAGGAGCGTTGCGGACAGAGCGACCGTTGAACCGACGGAAAGGTCGATCTCTCCGAGAACGAGGACGTATGCCATCGGCATTGCGATAAAGCCTCGTACGAGGAACGCGCTGATGGCGGTAAAAAGGTTGTCGACGTTGAGATAGTTTTTGGAAATAGAAGCGTTCATCACGTTGACCGCGATAAACAGGACGATCAGCAGCGTTTCCCAGCGCAGCAGGACGGAGCGGAGGGTTTTCTTCCGCGTTGCGATGATCGTGTGTGAAGCATGCTCGGCCATGTCAGATCTCCCTCTCTTTCAGCTGGTTCTTGAGCAGCACGCGCTGCGCGATAATATTGATGATGATTGCCAGCAGGATGATCAGGCCTTTAATGGCCCGCTGCCAGAACTGTGAAATGCCGATCAGCGGCAGCGCCTTGCTGATGACCGCCATGGTCAGCGCGCCGAGGAAAACACCCACGACCGATCCCTGGCCGCCGCTCAGACTGACGCCGCCGAGTACGCATGCGGCGATGACGTCCATTTCCATGCCCAGCGCCATGTCGTTTTGTGCGGAAGCGTAAAGGGAGGTGTACATCGCGCCCGTGAGCCCGGCGAAGCTGCCGGCCATCGTGTACACGACGAGCTTGATGCGCTTGATGTTGATGCCGCTCACGGAGGCTGCTTCCGGGTTGCTGCCGACGGCATAGATGCGCCGCCCGAAGCGCGTCCAGCGCATGATGATGAAAAACGCGACGTAGCAGACGATTGAAATAAAAATCAGGTTGTTGACCAGCCCAAACGAAAGCGTCTTGGTCTGCGCAAACTGTTTGAACGAAGACTGGAACTGATAGGCGGAGACCCACTGGCTGTCCGAAACGAGGTAGGTTGCGCCGCGGAAAATGTTGGTCAGACCCAGCGTGGCGATGATCGGGATAACGTCGCCGTAGGCGATGACGGAACCGACAATCAGGCCGCAGAGCGTACCGATGGCCATACTCACGAGAAACATCACGAGCGTGGAGGAGTAAACGCCTTCGCGCATCAAAAGAGATGCGCACATTCCGGAGAATGCCAGGGACGAAGCCACGGAGATGTCGATTCCGCCAATCAGCAGCACGCTCATCATCCCGAGCGAAAGGGTGATGGTTGTCGAGTAATTCTTCAGCATGTCCTCGATGGTTTTCGCTGTGAGGAAGGAACTGTTGCGCAGCTGGATGAATACGCAAATCAGCGCGAGGACTAAAAACAGCGTCGTTTCGCGCGAGCTGGTCAGCCGTTTCCAAAAAGATTTCAACCCGGTCGTCGTTTGCATTGTTCGGTCCCTCCTTACGCGCCCTGCGCGTCCGGCGCGTGCTTGCGCATGGCATATTCCAAAATGCGCTCCTGCGTGGCGCTCGTGTGGCTCAGTTCGCCGGTGACACGTCCGTCGCACATCACGAAGATACGGTCGCACATGCCGAGGATTTCCGGCATTTCGGACGAGATCATGATGATGGCGAGGCCGGACTTGGCAAGCTCGCCCATGATTTCGTAGATGGCGGCTTTCGCACCGACGTCCACGCCCTTTGTGGGCTCGTCCATGATGAGCACCTTCAGGTGAGAATTCAGCGCCTTGGCTACGACAACTTTTTGCTGATTGCCGCCGGAGAGCGAACTGCCCTTATCGAACAGCGAAACCGCCTTTACATCCACGCGTTCAGCCAGCCGTTTTGCGTCGACGCATTCCTTTTCCTCGGAAACGACGCCGTACTTTGCGTACTTTTTCAGTTCCGGCAGCGTGATGTTGCGGCCGATGCCCCAGGTGAGGATCAATCCCTGCTGCTGGCGGTCTTCCGTGAGCAGGCCGATGCCGAGGCGCATCGCATCCTGCGGCTTGCGGATGGTGACCGGCTTGCCTTCCAGGAAGATGCGGCCCGCATCGTAGCGTTCCACGCCGAAGAGCGTCTGCACGACCTCCGTGCGCCCCGCGCCGACCAACCCGGTCAGTGCGACGATCTCGCCGCGGCGTACGTCGAGCGAAACATCTTTGAAGTATCCGGTCCGGCCGAGCTTTTCAACCCGAAGGACCTCCTCGCCGGGCGTGATGTCCGGCTTTGGGAACAGTTCTTTGATTTCACGGCCGACCATCGCTTTGATGAGCTCCGGCTTGGTAATGGTGGCGGCGTCGTATGTGCCGATATAGTGGGAATCGCGGAACACCGTAACGCGGGAGGCGAGGCGGTACATGTCCTCAAGACGGTGGGAGATAAAGATGATGGACTTGCCTTCATCCCGCAGCGATTCGGTGATGCGGTAGAGTTCTTCCGATTCGTTTTTAGTCAGCGCGGCGGTTGGTTCGTCCATGATGATGATGCGCGCGTTCATGGAAAGCGCTTTGGCGATTTCGACCATCTGCTGCTGCGCCACGGAGAGGGAACTCATCAGCGCCGTCGGGCTGAACGAAACGCCGAGGGGCTTGAGCAGCTCCTGCGCGCGCCGGTTCATCTCTTTCCATTGCAGGAAGCCTTTGCTGACGCATTCGTGTCCCATGAAGATATTCTCCGCAACGGAAAGGTGCGGATAGCTCGTCACGTGCTGATAGATGGCGGCGATGCCGAGACGCTGTGCGTCCAGTGGGGTTTTGAACTCCACCTGTTTGCCGTCGATATAGATCGTGCCCTCGTCGGGCTGATGCACACCGGTGATCACCTTGATAAAAGTGGACTTGCCTGCGCCGTTTTCACCCATGATGGCGTGGATTTCGCCGGGCTTGAGCTGGAAACTCACACGGTCCAGCGCTTTTACGCCCGGGAATATTTTCGTGATGCCTTTGAGTTCCAAACGATATTCGGACATGCGCCCTCCTTATCCGCGCCGGCTCAGCACGTCGCGTTCGTATTTTTTGACCTCTTTAAGCCATTCGCCGTCTTTCGGGATGCCGTTTTCTTCACAGTAAAAATCCCAGACCGCGCCGAACGGAAGGGTCTTGCGGTCTTCAAGCATGGCAAAGCGCGTGGTGTAGTCGCCCTCGTGTTCCGCTTTGCGGATTGCCGGATACGGCGCGAGATAGGCGCGCAGCAGCGCCTTTCTGGCGTTGCGCATGCCGATGGCCCAGGCGGCGATGCGGTTGATTGAAGCGTCGAAATAGTCCAGGCCGATGAAGACGCGCTGTTCATAGCCGTTCCAGACGACTTCGTCCATGATGCGCTGCAGTTCGTCGTCAAGCGCGACGACATGGTCGCTGTCCCAGCGGACGCCGCGGCTGACATGCAGCAACACCCGGTCCACAAACGGCAGCACGGCGGAAATTTTTGCGCTGATTACCTCGGTGGGGTGAAAATGACCGGAATCCAGCGTGTACAGTTTTTTGCGCGTAATGGCGTAGCCCAGCGAGTATTCGTGGCTCGCAACGGTGTAGCTTTCCAGCCCGACGCCGAAAAGCTTACTTTCCACGGCGGGGAGGACCGCCGCGTCGTCGACGGGTGTTTCGAAAATTGCGTCCAGGGACTCCGTCATCAGATCGCGGCGTTTTTTGCTGTCCGCGCAGGTGTCTTTATAACCGTCCGGCATCCAGAAGTTGACGATGCAGGGCTGATTCGTGCCTTTGGCGAATTCCTGCGCAATTTCCAGGCAGCGCCTGCCGTGCTCGATCCAGAAGCTGCGTTTCTGGGGATCGAAACTGCTCAGAGAAAAATCTCCGTCCATCATCGGGTGGGAGAAAAATGTCGGGTTAAAGTCCAGACCGAGGCCGGTCTGCTTCGCCCACTCCAGCCAACCGGAAAATTCGCGGACGCCGTATGCGTCGCGGTCTACATTCCGGCCGTTTTTTTCCGCGTAGCAGGCGTGCAGGTTGAGCTTGGTGCGGCCCGGAATGAGCCGGAGCGCCGCTTCGATGTCGCCGCGGAGCTCATCCGGCGTGCGTGCGCGCCCCGGGTAGTTGCCTGTCGTTTGGATGCCGCCGGAGAGGGAAGCCGAGCCGTCGAAGCCGATGACGTCGTCTCCCTGCCAGCAGTGCATGGAAATCGGGATGGCGTCCGCGCTGCGGACGGCCGCCGACGCGTCCACGCCGAACGAAGCATATTTTTCGGCGGCGTGTTCAAACGTTTGTCTGGTGTTTTTCTGGTTCATTCGTTGTCTCCTGACCGGGCGCGCGCGGATGCGCGCCGTTTCTGTAATAGGTACGCCATAACCGGAGCTATTTGTGCAAAAAAACCTGCCGCATCAGCGGCTGCGCACCCGTTACGGGGTCGAGGTCCATTACCATGACGTCCTTCATATATTCGTTCCACCGGGCGACGATCGGGCTTTCAGCCTGCACTTTTGCCGCGCGGGCGATGCTGTCGCATTCGTAATACCCGAACAACTCGTCTTCGACATTCCAGATCGTGTAGTTATGGATGCCGGCTTCGTTGAGGATTTCGGTCATTGCCGGCCAGATCTCGTTGTGGCGGCGAATATATTCTTCCAGCTTTCCGGGGAGAATCCTTGCCTTCCAGGCATATCGTTCCATCTTGTCGCCCTCCTGCCGAAAATTAAATGGTGCAGCAAACATGCAAATATCTTGTGATATTATGTTGACCTAAAATTGCATTATCTTGTCTTTCTGTTGAAGCGGATTTTCGTGCGGACTCCACATCTTGTGGTTGACGGCAAATATGCACGATAAAGGGGTTATTGGGATTGTTGCAAAGTTCGAAATTGTAGGGTAGACTATGTTTATAATTTAGTATTGCAAATTATATTGCTTTTGTCACTGATCAATGTTGGCAAACTATCATGCTATCTTGGCTTAGAAGGAATGAAATATGGCAGGCGTACAACTAACCTATGAACTGGATATTGCGCCAAGTTCGACCTGGCTGACGGTCACACCCGGACAGCAGGCGAAACGCAACCTGCCATATGTGCAGGAACTGGGTGATTTCCTGGCGCAGGAAAAGTACTATACACGGCGGGTTGGCCTGCCGTCGTATCTGCTCAAGTATGTGCTTTCGGGCGAGGGTATCCTGGAATATAACGGTATTACGGAGGCCGTAAGCCCAGGGCAGGCATTCTGGATCGAATGCCAGAAACCCCAGTATTATTACACCAGCAAGGTAAAAAAAGAGTGGCATGTGCTCTGGGTGCATTTCTACGGGCATGGCTGCGCGCGGTATTACGAACTGCTGCTTGCGCAGAACAACGGGCACAACGTTCTGACCCTGCCGCCCAACACGGCCGTGCCGGCGATTCTGCGGGAACTGATGGACATCTATAAAAGCGGCCAGAGCACGCTGGCGGGGGACATCCGCGCAGCGCGGCTTTTAACGGACCTGATGAGCGACTGTGCGCTGAGCGTCTGCACGCTTCCGGAGCACGAAATGATGCCCGAGTGTATCCAGAAGGCGCGCGTTTATTTGATGGACCACTACAACACGCGAATCACGCTGGACGACCTTGCGCTGAAGTTTTCGATGAACAAGTTCTATTTTCAGAAGCTGTTTAAGCGCTATACCGGGTTTACGCCGAACGAGTTTTTAATCTTTACCCGGCTCAACCGTGCAAAAGAACTGCTGCGGACCACCAACGACACGATAAACCAGATCGCCTTCGAAGTCGGCATTGAAAACCCGAGCCACTTTATCAATCAGTTCAAACAGCGCGAAGGCATCACGCCGAATGCGTTCCGCCAGAGTTGGTATAAAATGCTGTAGGATGCGATTTTCAAAGAACCCCGCCGGATTTTCCGGCGGGGTTCTTTGAAAATGAGAACTTTTCACACATTCTCGAGCAGAAACTTTTCAGCCTCGGCGCACCAGAGACCGTTGTT
>DAOTGE010000078.1:0-9851 GCA_035446965.1 Eubacteriales bacterium | reverse complement strand
AAGCCCGCTTTTTGGGTTACCAAAACGGAAAATAAAAAAGCAAAAAAGAAATTTGGAATTTGCTATTGACCTTGACAGCGTGGCAAGGTGTATGCTGACGGTGTTGAATCGATTCATCAATTTATATTATGGAGGCCGACATGCTGACCATCGGCGAGTTTTCCAAACTTTCGCACGTTTCCGCGCGCATGCTGCGCTATTACGAGGGCATGGGCCTGATCAGCCCCGCGCACACCGGACGGGAAAACGGATACCGCTACTACGACGCGCAGCAGCTCGGCGAGCTGATGCAGATCGAGCGGCTGAAGCGGTACGGGTTTTCGCTTACGGAAATCAAAGCCCTGCTGGAGCTGCCGCAGGACGCGCTTGCCCAGCGGATTCATGCGCGTATGCTCGAAGCGTACGGCGAACTCAACGAAATGCGGAAAACGCTCCGGCGGATGGAAGACGACCTTCTGAAGATGGAGGAATCGGAGTATATGCAGCAAAAGTACAATGTAATCGTAATGGAAACGCCGGAACAGCGGGTGTTCGGCGTCCGCAGGCGCATCAGCATCGGTGAAATTCACGATCTGTTTCAGCAACTCAAGCAGGAAATGGACAAAAAGGGAATCCGCCGCGCGGGAGCGGCGCAGATGCTCTACCATGACGAGGAATTTTCACACGAAAACATGGACGTGGAAGCGCAATTTCAGGTTGCGGGAGACGGTGAAGGAATTCGAACGGTTCCGGCACAGCTCTGCGCGGCGACCACGCACATCGGCCCGTACGAGGAAATCCATTATGCGTACGGCGCGATCTGCTCCTGGGTTGCGCAGCACCCGGAATACCGGGTCTGCGGCGCGGCGATCGAGCGCTATATCCGCGACGAAGGCAACGCCGCTTCGCCGGAGGAATATGAAACCGGCGTGCTCTTTCCGATCGAGAAAACCGGTGCGTAACGGCGGCACGGCAAAACATAACGGCTTTGCAACGGGTCAAACAAAAGCGGGCAAATGCCCGCTTTTTGTTTTTTAGATTGTTTGCGCTATTTTGCTTTGTCCAATTCGGGCGAATCGAGCAGGTATTTGCCCGTATATGGCTTTGCACGGAGCACACCCTTATGAAGCAGGACGAGCAGCAGAATTCCGACCAGCACCAGCACGGCGGAGAGCGCCTGCGAAACGCGGATGTTCCCGAACAGATAGAGGCTGTCCGTGCGCAGTCCTTCGATCAATGCGCGGCCGATTCCGTAGCCGATGAAGTAGACGGCCATCAGCGTGCCGTCCTTGACGCGTTTTCTGCCGAGCAGCAGCACGATGCAGAGCAGCGCGACGTTCCACGCGCTTTCATAAAAGAACGTCGCCTGATGCCATTCGCCAAGGGACTGGATATACACGCCGACCGGGAAAAACTGAAGATTTGGATTCGTAATCAGCTCGCCGAACGCTTCCTGATTGATAAAGTTGCCCCAGCGGCCGATCGCCTGACCGAGAATCAAACTCGGAACGGCGAGATCGACGAGCGTGAGGAACGGGAACTTCTTTGCCTTTGAGAGGATCAGCGCGGCGAGGAACCCGCCGATCACGCCGCCGTAGATGGCAAGCCCGCCCTGGTTGATTGCAAAAACCTTCCAAAGATTCTGTGAATAGGTTTCCCATTCAAACGCGACATAATACGCCCGCGCGCCGATTACGGCCAGCGGAATCGCCAGCAATACGAGGTCGATGATCACGTCCGAACGGTAGCCGCGGTTTTTCGCGCGGCACATGGCCAGCAGGATGCCGAGCACCATGCCGCTTGCAATGATCACGCCGTACCAGGCGATATTGAGACCTTCGATGCCGAAAAGGTTTGTTACGGCGTAACGATTCATGATTCCAGGACCTCCCTGTCCGCGGACAGGCCGCGGTGCGCGCGTGTGTTTGCATAAGTGCCGCGCAAGCAAACCTATTGTAGCAAAACAGGTCCTCTTTGCGCAAGCGGGCACGCAAACGCTCCGGAAACGTCTGCCGCTGTTTTTTTGGGAAAAAATAGGGTTGACAAGCGGTGTTAGAAGGTTTAAACTCCATAACAGAATGAGTTAGACACATCTAACGATGGCTTCGATGGATGCGTTTTAACGAGCGGGAGGCGCTGTGATGATGCCGCTGACAATGGCGAAACAGGGAGAAACGAACTACATTCAGAAAATCACCGGCAGGGACGAGGTGCGTCAGCATCTTGCGGAGCTTGGCTTTGTTGTGGGCGGGCGTGTGACGGTGGTCAGCGTGATCGGCGGGAATATGATCCTGCAGGTCAAAGAGAGCCGGATTGCGCTCAACCGGGGCATGGCGAACCGAATTATGATATAGAAACAAGGAGGCAATGTATGAAAACGCTGCGGGATGTGAAGATCGGCCAGACGGCGAAGGTGCTTCGTCTGCATGGCGAAGGCGCGCTCAAACGGCGCATTATGGACATGGGGATTACGAGCGGAACGGACATATACGTGCGGAAAGTCGCTCCGCTGGGCGACCCGATGGAGGTCACCGTGCGCGGCTACGAGCTTTCCGTTCGCAAAGGCGACGCGGAAAACATCGAGGTTTCGTAAGAAATTTTTAAAAAGCCGGGGAAGTTCCGGGCGGCGAAAGGCCGCCGATTTTTCGGAGCAAGAGTTAATAGCATCTAACTAGAGGAGGTAATTATGGCGATTAAGATTGCGCTTGCCGGCAACCCGAACAGCGGCAAGACGACCATGTTCAACGAGCTGACGGGCAGCGCACAGTACGTCGGGAACTGGCCCGGCGTAACCGTTGAAAAAAAAGAAGGAAAGATTAAAGGGCGCGGGGAAGCGGTCCTGCAGGATTTGCCGGGCATCTACTCGCTCTCGCCGTACACGCTTGAAGAGGTGATTGCGCGCAGTTACCTCGTGAGCGAACGGCCGGACGCGATCATCAACATTGTCGACGGCAGCAACCTCGAACGCAACCTCTATTTGACCACGCAACTGCTCGAGCTGGGGATTCCGACGCTGGTCGCGCTGAACATGATCGACATCGTGCGCAAAAACGGCGACGTGATCGACCTTAAAAAGCTCGGTGAAGCGCTCGGCTGCGAGGTTGTGGAAACCTCCGCGCTCAAAGGTTACGGCGCAAAGGAGGCGGCGCAAACGGCGGTCGCACTGGCGAAAAAAGGCGTAAGCGGCGAGCCGCCGCACGTGTTTTCCGGCAGCGTGGAGCACGCCATCGCGCATATCGAAGAGTCGATTGAGGACAAAGTCCCGGCGTCGCTTCTGCGCTGGTATGCGGTCAAGCTCTTTGAGCGGGACGAAAAAGTGCTTGCAGAGCTCAAGCTCGACGCGGGGACGCACGCGCATATCGAGGAGCACATCGCCGACTGCGAAAAGGAACTTGACGACGACGCGGAAAGCATCATCACCAATCAGCGTTACGCTTACATCAGCCGCGTGATGGACCGCTGCGTCGTGAAAAAGCACCGCGGCGTCAAGCTCAACGCGTCCGACAAGATTGACCGCGTGGTGACCAACCGCTGGCTGGCGCTGCCGATCTTTGTGGCGGTGATGTTCATTGTATATTACATCGCCGTAACGACCATCGGCGCAATCGTGACCGACTTTACCAACGACACGCTGTTCGGCGAATGGATTGCAGGCAACCTCGGCGCATGGTTCGAGGCGGTGAACGTCGCGCCCTGGCTCAGCGGCCTGATCGTCGACGGCATCGTCGGCGGCGTGGGCGCGGTCATCGGATTCGTGCCGCAGATGCTGGTGCTCTTCTTTATGCTGGCGCTGCTTGAGGACGTTGGATACATGGCGCGCGTCGCGTTCATCATGGACCGCATTTTCCGCAAGTTTGGCCTCTCCGGCAAGTCGTTTATCCCGATGCTCATCGGCTCGGGCTGCTCGATTCCCGGCATCATGGCCAGCCGCACCATCGAAAACCAGCGCGACCGGCGCATGACGATCATGACCACGGCGTTTATTCCCTGCGGCGCGAAGATGCCGATCATCGCGCTGTTTGCAGGCGCGATCTTCGGCGGGGCCTGGTGGGTTGCGCCGAGCGCATACTTCATCGGCGTCGCGGCGGTCATCGTCAGCGGGATCATGCTGAAAAAGACGAAAGCGTTCGCGGGAGACCCCGCGCCGTTTGTCATGGAACTGCCGGCCTATCACGCGCCGTCCATGAAAAACGTGCTGCGCAGCACCTGGGAACGCGGCTGGAGCTTCATCAAGCGCGCGGGCACGGTCATCCTGGCCTCCGCCATCGTACTCTGGTTCCTGCAGGCCTTCGGCGTGGTCGGCGGCGTGTTCGGCATGGTGGAAGACAACAACACGAGCCTGCTTGCCGCCGTCGGCAATTTCATTGCGCCGATCTTTGCGCCGCTCGGCTTTGGAAGCTGGAAACCCGCGGTCGCGACGTTTACCGGGCTGATCGCCAAGGAGAACGTCGTCGGTACGTTCGGCGTGCTCTACGGCTTTGCCGAGGTCGCCGAGGACGGACTGGAAATCTGGAGCAACATCGCGTTGGACTTCACCGCGCTGAGCGCGTACAGCTTCATGCTCTTTAACCTGCTCTGCGCGCCGTGCTTTGCGGCGATGGGCGCAATCAAGGAAGAGATGAACAACGCGAAGTGGACCTGGGGCGCGATCGGCTATATGACGGTGTTTGCGTATGCGATCTCGCTGATCGTGAACCAGCTCGGTCTCTGGATCGGCGGAAACGGCTTTACGGCCGGAACGTTCATCGGACTGCTCGTGCTGGCTGCGCTGCTCTACTTCCTGCTGCGCAAGAACCCCTATGAACAAAAGGACATGCTTCGGAAAGGAGCGGTTGAAACATGCTGAACTGGCTGAGTGCAAACTGGGCGTCGCTGGTCGTGGGACTGGCGCTCGCCGGGATTGTCGCCGCGGTCGTCGTTAAAATGGTGCGGGACAAAAAGAATCACAAGAGCACCTGCGGCTGCTCCTGCGCGGGCTGCCCGGGCGCCGGGATGTGTCACAAAGGCTGAAATGAAACAAACAAAAAGGCGCGGAGGAAACCTCCGCGCCTGCGACCGTCAAAAAACGAATTTTTTGACGGGATAACCGCTCTTTGCCTCTCACCCTTGGGGTTCACGGGCGGCAAAGAGCATAAAGAAACCGCCCTAAACGGGCGATCCGTTCCGCCGGACGAACCGGCGCAGCCGGAAAAGCGGGTTAAGGGCTGCGGCCCTTAACAATCCCGGAGACTTTTTTGACAAGCTGAGGCGCGGAGGAAACCTCCGCGCCTTTTGACTGCTGAAGATGCAGTGTTTGAGCGGGTCGCTTTATTCGATGGGATAGCCGAAAAACTTTGCGCAGGAAACATACTCCGCAACGAGATAGTAATTTTTCAGGTCGGCTGTGTCCAATCCGCGGAAGAAGAAAAGTTCGTCCCAGAGCAGTGAACTGCCCTCCACGGTGAAATAACCCGTGACGAGGTCGATTCCAACGAAAATGTCGATCCCCTGAAAGCACGAGTCCTGCCGCTCGTAGAGCGATTTGCCTGCGCCTTCGCGCCGGACGATGCAGCAATAAGGGCGCGGCGACGCGCCCGCCGGCAGTTTTTCGGCGAGCGGCGCGTTTTCCAGGACGCTGGAGACAACGAGCTTGCGGCAGGCCGCGTCTTCCAGTTCCCGGACCGGATATTTTTTCAGCAGATAAGACTGCACTTCCTCGCCGGACCTGCGGTTGGGCTTCAGCCGCGGTGCGTACGTTTCAAACGTGCGCCTCCAGGATTCGATTTGTCCGCGTGTCGGCGCGTGGGTGAGCATAAGCGAAAGTTCCTTTCCTTTGCGATCGGTTGCATGTTCATTATAACAGCGCGGGAAACGCGGCGCGCGCTTTTTTCCCAATTTTCAGAGTTTGAGCAAAAACTGCGCAAAATTCAGCAACAGTTGATTTTCATTTGTATATTTCCCGCTACAATAACAAAGGAAAAACGAGGTGAGGCCGGAATCGCGGAAAACCGGCCGGTGTTGTATAATGAATAAAACGACAGCAGCGGAGGGAGAAACAGCATGGAGCCGTTTGTCAGGCTGGAAAACGTCACAAAGATTTACGATACCGAGGGCGTGCAGGTCAATGCGCTCAAGGACGTCAGTTTTACCATCGAAAAAGGCGAAATCTGCGTGATCGTCGGGCAGTCCGGCGCGGGCAAGACCACGCTGCTTAACGTACTCGGCGGCATGGACACGCTCACGTCCGGAAAGGTGTTCCTCGGCGGCGAGGAGATTTCCGCGTATTCCAAGCGCGAGCTGACGCGTTACCGCCGCGAAGAAATCGGCTTTGTGTTTCAGTTTTACAATTTAATTCCGAACCTCACCGCGCTGGAAAACGTGGAGATGGCTACCGAGCTTGCAAAAGCGCCCTTTTCGGCGGAGCAGGTGCTTTCCGACGTCGGCCTCGGCGAGCGCAGGGGGAACTTTCCCGCGCAGCTCTCCGGCGGCGAGCAGCAGCGCGTCGCCATTGCGCGCGCGCTTGCAAAGAACCCAAAGCTGCTGCTCTGCGACGAGCCGACCGGCGCGCTGGACGACAGCACCGGCAAATCCGTTTTGCAGCTGCTCCAGGACCTCAGCCGTCAGAAGGGGATGACGGTGGTCATCATCACGCATAACAGCGCAATCACCGGTATGGCGGACCGCGTGGTGCGCATCCGCAGCGGGGAAGTGGACTCGGTGCGGATCAATCGGAACCCGGCGCCCATCGAGGAGATCGAGTGGTAATGCACGTACACACGGCATGGCGAAAGAACCGGCGGCGCGAGGTTCGGCATACGCTTGGACGATATCTGGCGATCCTGATGATCGTTGCGCTTGGCGTCGGCTTTTTTGCCGGACTCAAGGTGACCCAGCGCGCCATGGTCGACACGGGCGACGCGTATGTGCAAAAAAGCGCCATGTACGACGAACAGCTGCTTTCCACCGTCGGCGTTACGGACGAAGAAGCCGAAGCGATCGCCGCGCTGGACGGCGTGGCCTCCGCCGAGGGCGCGATCAGCGAAGACTTCCTCGCCGCGATGGACGACGGCGTTTCCTATGTGCTCGCGGCGCATTCCATCACGGAAACGGTGAACCTGCTCAGCCTTACGGCGGGACGCATGCCGGAAGCCGCGGACGAGTGCGTGGCGGACGCGCGTGCGTTCGACGAAAGCGATATCGGGAGAACTTTCACTGTTTCGCAGGAAAACGACGAGGACACCATCGACGCGTTTGCCTATTCGCAGTATACGATCGTCGGGATCGTCAATTCGGTTTACTATCTCAACCTTGAGCGCGGAACGACGCGGCTCGCCGGCGGCAAGGTCAGCGCATATATTTATCTTCCCAAGGACGGGTTTCAGCTGGATTACGACACACAACTCTACGTGCGCATCGATAACGACGGCGGACGCATTTTCGGCGACGAATACAACGCCGCGGTGGACGCGATGGAAGAGCCTCTGACAAACGAACTCGAACGGCTGTCGGACGAGCGCTATCACTCGCTGGTGCAGGACGCGCTGGACGAAATCAGCGAAGCGGAACGCGAATATAACGACGGTATGGACGAATACGAGCAGCAGAAGGCGGATACGGACAAAGAGCTGGAGGATGCCTGGGCGGCACTGGAAGACGCAGAAGAGCAGATTGAGCTTGGCTGGGGCAAGGTTTACCAGAACGAGGACGCACTGGAGAGCGCACAGAGCGAATACGAAGCGGGCGAAGCCGCGTATGCGCAGGCGCTCGAAGAATTCGAGAGTGAAAAAGCCGCGGCGGACGCGCAGTTCAGCGCGGCGCAGCAGGCGATCGATACACAGCGCGCGCAGGCTGAGGCACAGCTTGCGGCGATCGAAGGGCTGGGTTACGGCGACCAGGAAGCGGCGCTGCGCGCTCAGCTTGCCGCACTGGAAATCGCTCAGCAGCAGCTGGACGCACAGCGCGCGGCGGCACAGGCGCAGTTTGACGCGGCGCAGGCAGAACTGGATGCAAAGCGGGCGGAACTGGACGCGGCGGCACAGCAGATTGAGGAAGGCACAAAGCAGATTTCTTCGGCAAAATATGCGCTGTTCGCTGCAAAAAACAAGTATGACGAAGGCGTTACCGACTATAACGAAGCGAAAGCGGAAGCGGATCAGGAGCTGGCCGACGCAAAGGCGGAACTGGACGACGCGAAAGAGCAGATTGACGACGCAAAAGCCGACCTGGCCGACCTCAAAGACCCGGATAATTATGTGCTTGGCCGTGCGGACAACATCGGCTATTCGTGCTTTGAAAACGACTCGTCCATCGTGGACGGCATCGCAAGGGTGTTTCCGGTGTTTTTCTTCCTCGTTGCGGCACTGGTCTGCATGACGACCATGGCGCGCATGGTCGAGGAACAGCGCACGCAGATCGGCACGCTCAAAGCGCTTGGCTACGGCAACGGCGCGATTGCATGGAAATATATTTCCTATTCGGCCAGCGCCGCGACCATCGGGTGCGTGGCGGGGTTCTTCGGCGGAATCAAGCTCTTTCCGTGGGTGATCTGGCAGGCGTACGGCATGCTCTATGGCTTTGCGCCGATCCTCTATGTGATCGACTGGAAGCTGTTTGCCGTTTCGCTGATCGTGTCGCTGCTTTGCTCGGCGGGCGTGACGTATGTCACCTGCCGCGCGGAAATGACGCTCATGCCGGCGGAACTCATGCGTCCCAAAACGCCCAAGGAAGGCAGGCGCGTCCTGCTGGAGCGCATCCCGTTCCTCTGGAACCGTCTGAACTTCTTAAGAAAAATTTCCCTGCGCAATGTGTTCCGCTATAAAAAACGTCTGTTCATGATGGTGCTCGGCATCGGCGGGTGCACGGCGCTGCTGCTTACGGGCCTCGGTATCCGCGACTCGATCAGCAACATTGCGTCCGACCAGTTCGACAACATCATGAAATACGATTTTGCCATCGTGTTCGACGAAGCGCAGACGCTCTCCGAGCGCAGCCAATTCCAAAAAGACACGCAGGAACTGCTCGGCACGTGCGTGTTCGTCTGCGCGGACACGCTGGAAGTCCCGTCCTCCGAAGGGACGAAGAGCGTGAACGTAATCGCCTGCGGCGACGGCGATATTACGCAGATGCTCGATTTGCATATGGACGGCGAAACGGTGCCGTATCCCGCGGACGGCGGCGTGGTAATCAGCGATAAACTCGCCCGGGTTGCGGGCGTTTCCGCCGGGGACACGATCACGGTGCGCGTCGGCGAAAAGACCGAGGAACTGCCCGTTTGCGGCGTGTTTGAAAACTATGTGTATCACTACATGCTCATGACGCCGGAGACCTACGAAACGGTGTTCGGGGAAGAATGCACCTATAAAAGCGCGCTTGCCACCAGCGCGGAGGACGACGTGCACGCGGTTTCTGCAAAACTCATCAGCGACTATGGCGCTGCGAACGTCTCCGTCACGGCGGACATCCGCACGCGCGTTGCAAACATGATGACGAGCCTGAACTATATCGTCGTGCTCGTGATCGCCTGCGCGGCGGCGCTGGCGTTCGTCGTGCTCTTTAACCTGAGCAACATCAACATCACCGAGCGCGTCCGCGAGATCGCGACGATCAAGGTGCTGGGGTTCTACGCGCCGGAGGTGGGCGCGTACGTCTTCCGCGAAAATTTCGTTTTAACCGTGCTTGGCGCGGCGGCGGGGATTCCGCTCGGAATCTGGCTGCACAGCTTTGTGATGGGACAGATCAACTTCGACATGGTGAATTTCCAGGTGGTCATCGCGCCGCTGAGCTTTGCAATCGCGATTGCGACGACGTTTGTGTTTACGTTTACGGTGGATTTGCTCATGCGCGGCAAGCTCGGCAAAATCGACATGGTGGAGTCGCTCAAGGCGATCGAGTGA
>DAOTGE010000077.1:0-10058 GCA_035446965.1 Eubacteriales bacterium | reverse complement strand
GGTTGCCCACAAGATCACCGACGTGCTCGGCTGCGACGGCAAAGCGAGCCTGTAAGGGAATATTTTGAAGAAGGCGCCAAACGGCGCCTTCTTTTTGTGTAGTTTATTATTCATCAAAATATCTTTTCAATGAACTGTACTCTGTATGGTCAAACAAATCCAATTCATTTGCAGTGCCAAGTTTAACAGTATCTCTGCATTTTCTTAAACGTTCGAGCATTGGAATTATTATTGATGTTCCATGATTTATAAAATCATAAAGTTCAGAAGTTTTTGATGGTATTTTATAACCTTTCTTTGCGCTGGACCCGGAGATAATAACACCGCTGTCCCTTAGTCCTCCAATGATTTTTGTTCTGAATGTTTGAGTTGAAACATCCGAATATTCTGTGCCACCTAATTGTGCTTTTAGCTCTCGTGTCGAGATATAGGCTTTTGATGTGTTATTCATAAAGCAGAATAGCAGATATTGCAAAATTAAAATCTGATGCTGGCGATCAGGATCGGGGTCTTTTCTGTGCTGATGAATGAAATTAACTGCCAATCTAAAGCAAAGTGTCGCTATTTCTTTATCATAATCTTCTGCAAGCGCGCTGTTTTCAAGTATGTATGTTTGGTAGGTTTTAGGATAAAACTCGACACGAATGACTTTTTTCTTAAGCAATCTGCAATAATCTGGCGTTTCAGGAGTTTTCTTGTGTAGATCATATTGGTGGGCAAATGTACCGGCCAATAAATCTGCAAGCTGAATCAATACGTTATCACGACTGTTTTGAAACATGAAATTTGCTTCGCCTAATAAAGTTACGGCATCCTGTCGTTTGGCAACGTACCTTACAAAGCTTTTCATATACTCGCTGCCACCGATCTCATCTGCCACAATTGTAAGTTTGGAATAAGCCCGCAAAAGTTCCTTATGAACGATGTTATTGCAAAATTTGTAGAATACGGATTTATATTGAAGCCCTTTATTGGAACAGAGCTGTGTTTTGTCTATCACAAAAGTTAAAGTTGCAAAAGGAAGGGTAAGTACATCGGCTAGAATTCGTTTTCTGCGACCATGATTTGATCCTATATGAGAGGATTTAATCTCGCCGGTTTGAAAGAATTGAGCTCTTAGTTGCTCAGTTTTTTCCCGCATAGTAGTTAAATTTGATTCTTTTACAATTACGGCGGTGACAATGAAAGTAGTTGAGACCTCCGGGTTATCCAAGTCCCAACCAAAGGCTCCTGATTCGTCAACAAAGGCGTAAAACCGTTCCATAATATTACCTCGTTACAATTCAAAGAAAAGGGAAAAGTTGATAAAGAAATAAAAGGTATGTGACGCTTTTGACACAAGCATGTTGAGTATTATTATAAACAACCTTTTAGGAAAAAGCACGAATTACGCACGAAAACATATGAACTGTAATATTTGTTTGATGCGTATGAAACCGTACCCGCTTGGTTTCGTATACATTATTGTTCTGCAATCAAATTTATATCTGGACGTATTGTTTTGAACCGCTTCGGTCTCCCCAAACCCCCGCATATACTACAACAACCTCAAACACCCCCGAAAGGAGCAAACCTCCATGCCCTGCAAACGGGACTGGATTCTTTGAAGCAATCAGGGATTCCAAAGGGATGTGTCCCTTTGGTGGGGTGCAGGGGGAACCCCTGCAAAAAAGAAACTTCTCACGGGGTGCAGGGGAAAACCCTGCAAAGAGAATCTTTTGAGCAGACAAAAAGCGCGCCTTTCGGCGCGCTCTTTTTGCATGTGCTGCTATTTCTTTTTCTTCTTCGCCGCAGCGCGCTGGATCGCTTTGACCAGTTCCACGACCGGGATCACCATGAACGCCAGAGCGAGCGCGACGGCGTATTCCAGCAGGCTGATGTGCTCAAAGCTGAACGCGGTCTGCAGCACGGGGATATAGAGCACCGCCGTGGTGAGCAGCAGCGAAAGCGCCGCCGCACCCCAGAGGAACTTGTTTTCGTGCGGCATACCGAACACGCTGTGCCGCTGGGAACGCATGTTGAAGCTATGGAAGATCTCCGCCATGCTCATGGTCAGAAACGCCATGGTCGTGCCGTCCGTGCTGTTGGCAATCAGCCACGCGCCGTTTTGCATGCGCTCGCCGATGAAGTACGCAGCCATAGTCAGAATCGTTACGAGCAGGCCCTGATACACAACGTCGAAGCCCACGCCGCCGGCGAACACGCCGTCGCTTGCGGAGCGCGGCTCGCGCTTCATGAGGTTGTCTTCGGCGGCCTCCGTGCCCAGCGCGAGCGCGGGCAGCGAGTCGGTGATCAGGTTGATCCAGAGCAGGTGCACCGGCTTTAATATGACAAAGCCCATCAGCGTTGCAAAGAAGATCGAGAGCACCTCGCTCATGTTGCTTGAAAGCAGGAACTGGATGGCTTTGCGGATGTTGTCGTAGATGCGGCGGCCTTCCTCGACCGCGTTGACGATGGTCGCAAAGTTGTCGTCGGCGAGCACCATGTCGGCGACGTTCTTGGTCACGTCCGTGCCGGTGATGCCCATGCCCACGCCGATGTCCGCGCTCTTGATGCTCGGCGCGTCGTTCACGCCGTCGCCCGTCATGGCGGTGACACAGCCGTTTTTACGCCAGGCGTTGACGATGCGCACCTTGTGCTCCGGCTGGACGCGCGCATACACGCTGTAGCTGCCGACGCTCTTTTCGTATTCCGCGTCGCCGATTTCGTCGAGCTGCGCGCCGGTGATCGCCTCGGACGCGTCTTCGATCATGCCGAGTTCCATGGCGATGGCCACGGCGGTGTCCTTGTGGTCGCCCGTGATCATGATCGGGCGGATGCCGGCGTCGCGGCATTCCGCAATCGCGCCGCAGACCTCCGGGCGGACGGGGTCGATCAGGCCGACGAGCCCGAGGAAGGTGAGGTCGTGCTCCAGCGCGTCCGGGGAAGCGTCCTCCGGCGGCGCGGGAAGGATGCGCATTGCGCCGCAGAGCACGCGCAGCGCTTTGCCGGCCATTGCGGCGTTCGCGGCGAGGATTTCCGCGCGCACGTCGTCGCCGAGCGGAAGCGCCTTGCCGTCCTTATAATAGGCCGTGCATTTTTTGAGCACCTCGTCCGGCGCGCCTTTGGTGTACTGCACGATGCCGGACTTGGTCTGGTGCACGGTGGACATCATCTTGCGCACGCTGTCGAACGGAGCC
Organism: Eubacteriales bacterium; assembly: GCA_035446965.1. Lineage (GTDB taxonomy): Bacteria > Bacillota > Clostridia > Christensenellales > CAG-138 > UBA7703. The sequence continues at coordinate 6,879 of DAOTGE010000077.1, read as the reverse complement.
TCCGCGATGCGCGGTTCTGCCTTTTGCAGCTCGGGCTTGGGTATGCCGGAATCGCGTGCGAAGTTGACCAGCGCGTTTTCGGTCGGCTCGCCCGCCGCCGCGCCGGATTCGTCCGGCTCCGCGTCGCTGCAGAGCGACATTGCCTTTGCAAGCAGCTGCGTGTCGTCGCCATAGTTTTCCACGACGGTCATGCGGTTCTGGGTGAGCGTGCCGGTCTTGTCCGAACAGATGATCTGCGCGCAGCCGAGGGTTTCCACAGCGGTGAGCTTTCGGATGATGGCGTTGCGCTTGCTCATGTTGGTCACGCCGATGGAGAGCACGATGGTGACAACCGCGGCGAGCCCTTCCGGAATGGCCGCGACCGCCAGGCTGACCGCGATGAGGAACGAATCCAGGATAAAGTTTTCGTCCGTGCCGTGGAAGCGCAGGATGTTCACGGCGAAGATCACCGCGCAGATGCCGAGCACGAGCCAGGTAAGAATTTTGGAAAGCTGGGCGAGCTTGATCTGCAGCGGGGTCATGCCGTCCTTTGCTTCGGAGAGCGCGCCGGCGATCTTGCCCATCTCGGTCTGCATGCCGGTGCTGATCACGACTGCTTTGCCGCGCCCGTAGACGATCGTGCTGCCCGAGTAGACCATGTTTTTGCGGTCGCCGAGGGGGACGTCCTTCGCGCCGTCCAGGGAAAGCGCGCCGGGCGACTTGCTCACGGGCACGCTTTCGCCGGTGAGCGCGGCTTCGTCGGCACGCATGCTCGCGCTTTCGAGCACGCGCGCGTCGGCGGGCACCGCGTCGCCCGCTTCCAGCAGAATTACGTCGCCGGGGACGAGCCGCTCGGTCGGGATGCGCTCGATACGGCCTTCACGCAGCACGCGGCTGGTTGCGGCGGACATCTTCTGGAGCGCTTCAATCGCTTTTTCGGCCTTGCTTTCCTGAATGACGCCGAGCAGCGCGTTGATGACCACGACCGTGAGGATGATGATCACGTCCGCGTAGCTCTCGCCCTGAATGGCGGCGGTGATGCCGGAGATGAGTGCCGCAACGAGCAGGATAAGGATCATCGGATCCTTCATCTGCTGGAAGAAGCGGACGATCATCGGCGTTTTTTTGCCCTCGGCAAGCTTGTTCGGGCCGCCCTCGCAATAGCGCTTTTCCGCTTCCGCCGCGGAGAGGCCGTCCTGCTTGCCCGCGACGGAGGCGAGCGCTTCCTCCGGCGTTTGTAGGTAATGCTGCATGGTTACAAATCGTTCCTTTCCATTTGGTTTGTACCGTCATGCCCGCCGCGGCAGGCCTTTTTTTTAAAATCAAAAAGACCTATGTACGGCAAAGCAAACTGTCGTACATAAGTCTCGTTATTTCATCCAAGCCAGACGCCCATGCGTCGTGTCACCATGTTGACTTGGAACGCGGCCCGGCCGCGCCAACTACTCCCTTACGTTTCTGCTATTATACCAGAACGGCGCGGGATTGCAAACGGATTTGTGTAAATTTCTGTTACCGGGCGGTGTGCTGTGATATACTGTTTGAAACGTTTGCGGCGGATGGGGAAAAAAGCGCGGCGGGCGGCAGTATAACGCCGGAAAGCGGCGGACAACGGGGGATGGAAAATGGAAGAATCGAACCAAAAGGTCTTCAACATCGGCATGCGCTCGTTCGTTACGGCGCTGGTCGTGCTCTTTGCGCTCATGGCTGTCACCTATGCGCTGACGTTCGTCCTGCCCGCCGGGGTATACGAACGCACCACGGCAGGCGGCGCGGAGACCATCGTTTCTGGCACGTACCATGCGGTCGAAGGCGGCATCCCGTTCTGGGAGTGGCTGCTTTCGCCGTTCCTCGCGCTTGGGTCTTCCGGCGCGGGCACGGTGATTGCGATCATCGCGTTTCTGCTCGTCATCGGCGGCGCGTTCAACGCGATGGACGAATGCGGCGTGCTTTCCTATATGTTCAACCGCATCTACCGGCTTGCGGAGGGCAAAAAGTATCAGCTTCTGATGCTCGTTTCGCTGTTCTTCATGAGCCTCGGCGCGTTCGTGGGTTCGTTTGAAGAATGCGTGCCGCTGGTGCCGATCGCCGTCGCGCTTGCGTATTCGCTCGGCTGGGACGCGCTTACCGGGCTCGGCATGAGCCTGCTTGCGGTTGGATTCGGCTTCAGCACGGGCGTTTGCAATCCGTTTACGGTCGGCGTTGCGCAGGAACTCGCGGGACTGCCGATGTTTTCGGGCATCTGGATGCGGCTGATTACGTTCGTCCTGATTTACGCCCTTTTGATGGCGTTTCTGATTCCGTATGCAAAACGCATCGAGCGCAACCCGAAAAAATCGCCGATCTACGACCCGGCCATGATCGAGCGCTGGGCTTCGCTGCGCAGCGACTTTTCGCAGAGCAAACGGCAGGACCGCGCGCTGATCTGGTTTGCCTGCATCCTCGGCGCGGGTATCCTGCTCATCCTCTGCAGCAGCTTTATTACGTTTTTGCAGGATATCATCATGCCGCTGATTGCGCTGATGTTCCTCTTTGCGGGCACGATCTCCTCGCTGGTTTCCGGCATGGGCGCGAAGCGGTATCTGAAGTATTTCGGCAAGGGCATGCTCAGCATCCTGCCCGCCGTGCTGCTGATTCTGATGGCCAACTCCATCCGTTACACGATGGTGGAGGCGAACATCCTCGACACGGTGCTCTATTCGGCGGTGCAGCTTACGCAGGAAGCCGCCAGCGGCGTCGTCGTGCTTTTGATCTATGCGCTGGCGCTGGTGCTGGAACTATTTATCTCCAGCGGTTCGGCCAAGGCGTTCCTGCTCATGCCGCTGATCGCGCCGATTGCGGATTTGAGCGGGATTTCCCGACAGGTCGCCGTGCTGGCGTATGCGTTCGGGGACGGGTTTTCCAACGTGTTTTACCCGACGAACCCGGTGCTGCTCATCGCGCTGGGCATCGTCGGCATCGGCTACGGCAAATGGTTTAAATGGAGCGCGAAAATTCAGATTGCGGTGCTCGCGCTGACCTGCGGCCTGCTGCTGTTTGCAAACGCGGTCGGGTACTGATTTTTAAAAAAATACGGGCCGTACACGGCCCTTTTACAGGGGAATGGGGTAACACAAAAATGGCGGAAGGAACTGCGCCGGCCGAACTGCTGCCGGCGGGTACGCTGCTGCACCGCAGGTATGCGCTCGGCGGCGTGCTCGCGCGCGGCACATACGGCGTTACATACGAAGCGACCGACACAAAATTTAACCGACCCGTCGCGCTGAAGGAATATTTCCCCGGCGGGCTGGCGTTTCGCGCGCGCGACGGGCTTTCGCTCTCGCCGAAAAACAAGGCGTGCGGCGCGCTGTTCTTTTTAGGCTCCGAGATGTTTTATCGCCAGCACCTTGCGCTCACCGACGCGAAGGGCAGCTGCAACGTGGTCACCGTGTTCAACGCGTTTTTTGAAAACGGCACGTCCTATGCGGTGATGGAACGGCTGGAGGGCGTGACGCTGGAAGGGTATCTGCGTCTGCGCCGACGCAGGCTCACGCCGGAGGAGGGCATGTTCGTCGCCGCATCCATGGCGGACGCGCTGCTGGTCGTGCACAGCCTCAATTCGCTGCATTACGACATCAACGCGCAGTCGGTCTTCATCTGCACGGACGGTTCGGTCAAGCTCATCGACTTCGGCGCGGCTAAAGCGGGTCTGCGCGCACGGCACGAGGTGGACGACGCGGAACCCTGGCTCGACCTCGGCGCACTGGGCAAAGCGCTCTATGAAGCAATGAGCGGCAGGCGCGCTCCCGACGGTGAAATTGTGCCGGACCCGAATATCCCCGCGCCGTTTTACGAACTGCTGCTGCGCATGCTCGCGCAGGACGGCGCGCCGCGCTTTGCCTCCGTGTTCGACTACCGGCATGCGCTGGCCTGTCTGGACGTCGGCGCGGTCTGTCCGGCGGTGACGGGGGAGGAAGCCGCGGCGTTCCGGCGGGATCAGGCGGGACGGCGCATAATGAGCGCCCCGCAGTCCCGGCAGGAACAGCCGCAGGAAGCGGCGCCGCAGCAGAAGCGCAAGGGCATCCTCGACCGCGCGCTGGACTCCCTGCAGGAAGCGGTGGAGTTCGACCCTTCGGACATTGCGCCGGAACACGAGGAACGCAGGAAGCACCTAACCCGCCGTGCGGCGATTTTCTATGCGGCGGTGGTCGTGGTCACGCTGACCGTCGCGCTGATTATCCGCGCGCTGACGCACTGATATTTCGTAAAAATATTGTTTGGAACAAAAAGCGCTCCGCATTGAAAAATGCGGAGCGCTGTGTTTTGCGGTAAAGCCGAAGTTACGCCGCCTTTGCCGGTTCCTTCTTTTTGCCAAGGCCGCCCCAGAATTTGAACGTGAGCGGCCAAACCGCGCCGCCGAGCACGACCATGAGAAAATACCGCACCGCATGCGCGGCGTTATGCCCGTTAAAGAGCGCGAGCAGCGGCGCTTTGAGCAGCACGCGCACGAGGATGACGAGGCCGAGGCCGACCGCGGTCTTGAGGATCTGCGCCCACCAGACCGCCTTTTCGCTGAAGCGGATGTATTTCGTCTCCAGCCAGAGCACGACCGTCAGTCCCGCGGACGCGCCGAACATCGTGTACGCGGTCTTCGCGCCGGACGCGGAGTACTCCGCGATGGCGTTTGCAGGCAGCGGCACGAACTCCACATACGCAATCAGCGCAAGCCCGACGCCGAGCAGCACGCCGATCAGCAGATAAAACCACCTGCCGTTTTTCCAGGCGAGCGTAAAGAGCGGATACGCGCCGAGCACCAGCAGCAGCGCCACGCCGAACGACGTGAACACGTCCGCGGGCGTATGCACGCCGAGGTACATCCGCGAAAAGCCGACCAGCAGCGCAATTACGACGCAGACGATGCGAATCCAGATCTCTTTCCGGAAACGCGCGATGCCGAAAAACAGCCCCGCCGCGCTCTGCGTATGGCCGCTGGGGAAGGAATATCCCGTGGCCTCGGCGCGGGCGCTTTCGACGATGGTGAATTGGTCGTCCAGCACCCAGGGACGCGGCACGCAGAAAATGAGCTTTAAAAACTGGTTGACCGTCGCGCCGAGGAAGCTGACGTAAAGCAAGAAATAGCCGCTCTTTTTGTCGATGCACCAAAAGAAGATCATGGCGACGACCATGAACAGCGTTTCTTCGCCGAACATCGTGACATACTGGAAAATCACGTTAAAAAACGGCGTTCGGATTCCTTCGAGCAGACGCAGAAACTCCATAAAAACATACCCCCGACTATTTTTTTGCTTGAACGATTGTAAAAATCAGGAAACGGCTTTCACTTTTTTCAGTATAGCATGGACGGGCGGGGAAGGGACGTAAAATATGCGGACGTGTCTATGTAAAAGGTTTTATAAAACGATTGTTCAGCGAAGTTCCTTAAAAAATGTGGTCAGCAGGGCTTTGCAGTCATCTTCCAGCACGCCGCCCCAGGTTTCGACCGAGTGCAGAAAACAATGGTCGGTCAGGTCCATCTTTGAGCCGCAGCATCCGGCGGTCTCGTCGAACGCGCCGTAGACCAGGCGGGTCAGCTTTGCGTTGACGCAGGCGCCCGCGCACATGGCGCAGGGTTCCAGCGTGACATAGAGCGTGCAGTTTGTCAGCCGCGCGCCGAGCCGTTCCATCCCCGCGCGCAGGCAGAGCAGTTCCGCGTGCGCGCTCGCGTCGCGCAGGCGTTCGCAGGCGTTGTGCGCACGGGCGACCACCGCGCCGTCTTTGACCAGCACCGCGCCGACCGGCACTTCGCCTTCGGCCGCGGCGGCGTTCGCCTCCTCCAGCGCAAGGCGCATATAGTGTTCCATGTCGCCGTTCATCGGGAGAGCACCTCGTCCGTGTCGAAATCTTCGTACCGCACGCGCAGCAGCGTCAGCCCGTGCGCCGGTGCGGTCGCGCCCGCGTCCGCGCGGTTTTTGCTGATCAGTGCGTGCGCGACTGCGTCCTGCGGGCGCTTGCCGGAGCCGATTTCAAGGAACGTTCCGGCGAGGATGCGCACCATGTTGTAGAGAAAACCGTTCGCGCTCACGGTGTAGTAAAGATATGCGCCCTCGCGCGTCCATTCGGAGCGCGTGATGGTGCGCACCGTGCTTTCGATGCTCGAACCCGCCGTCATGAACGCGGAAAAATCGTGTTCGCCGAGCGCGTCGGATGCAGAGCGGCGCATGCGCTCGAAGTCGAGCGGGGTATGCACATGCAGCGCGGTGCCGCGCGTAAAAACGTCTGCGTGCGGCCCGGTCTGGACGGCATAGCGATAGGTTTTGTTTTTGGCCGAAAAGCGCGCGTGGAAGTCCGGCGGCGCTTCTTCGGAATAGAGCACGCGGACGTCGCGCGGAAGCCGCATGTTGGCGGCCACGGCGAACTTGTCCGCCGGCATGCGCGCATCCGTGTCGAAATGCGCGACCTGCGCGCGCGCGTGTACGCCGCTGTCCGTGCGGCCGGAGCCGTGGACGCGGATCTGCTCTTTCGTGACGGCGGAAAGTGCCTCGTTGAGCTTCTGCTGGACGGAAACGCCGTTGTCCTGCAGCTGCCAGCCGACATAAGCCGTGCCGTCGTATTCGGTTATGATCCGGATGCGGCGGCTCATAGCGGCAGTTTCTCCAGCAGGACGATGCCCGCCGTGAACAGCGTAAATACGACCGCGGCATACAGATCGCCTATGTGCAGATGCAGTTCGCGCATGCGCGTGCGGCCTTCGCCGCCGTGATAGCAGCGCGACTCCATCGCCATTGCCAGCTCGTCCGCACGACGGAACGCCGAAACGAACAGCGGCACGAGAATCGGAATCATGCTCTTTGCGCGCTGGATGATATTGCCGCTTTCAAAGTCCGCGCCGCGCGCCATCTGCGCCTTCTGGATGCGGTCGGT
>DAOTGE010000076.1:2054-10776 GCA_035446965.1 Eubacteriales bacterium | reverse complement strand
GTACCTCTGCGTTCGGTAATTCTTGATAGACGGGCATCGTAATCACGCCTGTTCCAACCGGTACCTCCAGCATACTTCCGGAGAAATCGTGCGGTATTCCGCGCAACGCTTCACACAGATACGTCTCGTTTTCCCGCCAGCCCATCGCCCAAACCAAGCGGCAAACGACCTTGCCCATCGGCGTCGAGCAAGTGATCATGCCGTCATAAAAGCGTGAAGCGTCCGCAACGGAGCGGTATGCCCCGCGAATTTTCGCCGGTCTCGGCAGTTGTTGTTCCATGTCGTACTTCCCCCTGTATCAATTTAAAAACAATACGACGGTTCTAAGAATTGCGCCTTCCACATGAAATTTCTCTTTGCGCATTCTTTCCGCGGCCATAGTTAAAATCGTCTAACTCATTATAGCATCCATTGGTAAATCCGCAAAATTCTGTGCTTCTTGATTTCTTAGCGAAATCATTCTGCCGGAAATGTCCGAAACACACTATGAGAAATGCGCTGAACACGCTACGAATGGCCTTAACGCGATAGGATTCGCATTACAGTCTTCGCTTGTAAACAAAATCGAGTCGACCGCCGGTATGCGGCGTCCCGATGGGCGCCCTATCGAAATAAAACCGCTCCTTGATCCGCATATTTGTTTCCTGTATGCTTAGCTTGCGTCCCGGCGCGCACGCCGCCGGTTTAAACCCCGTTTACAAACAAGGTCTATCCTTTATGAAAAACTCGGCCGCAGGAGGTGCCCCGGTGAACAAGATCATGGTCGTGGACGACGATCCCAACATTCGCGAGCTGGTTCGGCTGATCCTGAAAAAAGACGGATTCGCCGTTCTGGAAGCCTGCGACGGTCAGGACGCGTTAGGTAAAATGGAAGAAAACAGGATCGATCTGATCGTTCTGGACATCATGATGCCGAACATGGACGGCTACGCCTTCTGCCGGGAAGTCAGAGGCTATTCCGACCTTCCGATCCTGATGCTGACGGCCAAGGGGGAAACGGCCGACAAGGTAAAAGGCTTCGAGCTCGGCTCGGATGACTATCTGGCAAAGCCGTTCGAGCCGGCCGAGCTCGCCGCGCGCGTAAAGGCGCTGCTGAAGCGCTGCAATATCGCCAGCTCGCAGATCGCCGAGGTTGGCAAAATCAAAATCGACCGGAACCGGTATCTGGTCGAAACCGAGTCCGGCAGCGTCACTCTGCCGCTGAAGGAATTCGAACTGCTCTTCCTCCTCGCCGGCTCTCCGGGAAGAACCTTTTCCAGAGACCGCCTGATCGAAGACGTCTGGGGATACGATTTCGACGGAAACGAACGCACGCTGGACGTGCATGTCAGCCGCCTGCGGGACCGTTTCCCTCCCGAACAATACGGATTCCAGATCACCACGATACGGGGCGTCGGTTACAGGCTTGAGGAAATAAAATGAAACAACACAAAAGACGGTTTTATCCGTATGTTCTTCTGCTTTTACTGCTCTTGGGCTGCTTTTTTACCGCGGCATATTTTGTTGCGCTCCTTTGGGACGGCAGCGCTTCCTTCGCGTCCGCATGCAGGCAGGCGCTGGTTTCGTTTTTGGGATTGTTGATTTTCACGCTGCTGTGGTTTCTCTTTTGGACGGTTCGCCACATGCTCGTCCACCATCTTGGTTTCACACGGGCGCAGAAGGACGCCAATCATTCGTTTCTCGACGAAATCGACGAAGCTCTGGACCGGATTGCAAAAGGCGACTTTGAAGCCCGGATCGACAGGGACAAGTTTCCAAGCGGCGGGCACCGCATGCTGGAACTGGCCGACAAGATCAACCACATGGCCGAAGAGCTCGGCGGGCTCGAAACGATGAGCCGTGATTTCGTTTCCAACGTGTCCCACGAAATCCAGTCGCCGCTGACCTCCATCCGCGGGTTCGTCGCGCTGCTCAGGGACGACGATTTGAGCCGGGAGGACCGGCTGCACTATATCGGCATCGTCGAATCGGAGAGCCTGCGGCTTTCCAAGCTCGGCGAAAACCTGCTTCGCCTTTCGACGCTGGATTCGGAATCCGTCGCGTTCAAACCGCAAAAGTATGCTCTCGACCAGCAGCTCAAGGACATCATTGTGCTGCTTGAGCCGCAATGGTCCGCAAAGGACATCGAGGTGTCCCTTGGCGGGGCGCATATCGAACTCTGCGCGGACAAGGACCTGCTCAGCCAGGTTTGGATCAACCTGCTCAACAACAGCATTAAGTTCACTCCTGTCGGCGGCAGGATCGCCGTGTCCGTCACGACCAGCGACGCAGAGGTGGGCGTCGCAGTGTCCGACACAGGCGCAGGCATGACGGAAGAGACGATCGCCCATATTTTCGAGCGGTTTTACATGGCGGACAAGGCGCGCAGCCGCGAAGCGGGCGGAAGCGGCCTCGGTCTTTCCATCGTGAAAAAGATCGTGCAGCTGCACCGCGGGCGAATCGACGTAACGAGCACGCCCGGCGAAGGCAGCGTTATTACGGTGCAGCTCCCGCAAAAAAACACCCCAGTTTAAACTGCGTTTACATTCACGTTAAACTGCATTTACGTCAGGGCGGTATCCTCTAGACAACAACCAAGAGGAGGCCGTCAAAATGAGACCAAACAAACACAATCAACCGGAACCCGCAGCGGCTCTGCCACGCGTTTCGGTATCGCGGCAGGCAAGCCGCCTGCTGCCGAAGGTATTGATCGACTACCTGACCCGGCTTATCGCGATCGACCGGCAGATCGCCGGAGGAACCCACACGTTTCATCTCCATCCGGCCACGCTCGGCGGCCGGACCGTTCTGGATATTTTCCATGCGGGCGAAAACGGCGCGTTTGCCACGCACCGCGTGTTCGGCTGCGAGAGCGTATCTGCGGAAATCGTCGTCGTCTGCGAACCGGAGTCCTGGCGGATGTCCGAAGCAAACGAGCAGTTTCAGCCACTTTTCGCACCCGGGCTGCCCCACAAAACCAGCGCGTTCGTTTTCCATCCGGAACCGCTGGCCGTATGAACAAGCCGAGTGAATCGCTTGAAAACTACCTGAAAGCGATTTATGAGCTTCAAAGGGCGAACGGAAGCGTCCGCTCCGTCGACATCGCCCGGCGGCTCGGCTGTTCCAAGGCGAGCGTCTGTGTCGCTATGAAAAAACTCCGGCTGGAAGGGCTGATCGAGATGGACTGTAAAAAGGACATCCGCCTCACCGCCCAGGGTGAAACGCAGGCCGCAGCACTGCGGGAAACCTACCTGCTGATCAAGCGCTACCTGACGGGCGTGCTGGACGTGGACGAGCAGACCGCGGCGCGGGACGCCTGCCGAATGGAGCACGTCCTCAGCAGCGAAACTCTGCAAAAAACAAAGCTCGCCCTGCGCGGAATGTAGTCTTGACAAAAGTGTTTAGCCGCTATATGCTTTTGTCATGACAAACATGAAATTCGAAAACCGAACGAAAATCAGCTACACGTTCCTCCGCGTCATGTCCAAACTGGCGGAAACCGACAAGAAAACCCGGTATTACGGAACAAACGAGCAGCTTCACGACGCGGAAATCCATATGATCAAGGCGATCCGCGAAAACGAAGGCATTCATGTTACGGGTCTTGCGGACCTGCTCGGCGTGACGAAAGGCGCGGTATCGCAGATTCTCCGGAAGCTCGAATGCAAAGGCATGATCGTTAAGGAAACCGATCCTGAGAACCTCTCCCGCCTGAAACTGCGGCTGACGGAGAAAGGCGAAACGGCCTATCTGCGCCACGAGGAACTGCACCGGGAATTCGACGTGTTCTTCCAGCATGCGCTGTTAGGCGCAACGGAAGCGGAGCAAGCGTTTCTGCATCGTTTTCTCAATTCGCTAGATGAGGAACTGGACCAGGCCGACAAGCTCTGACCAACCGCAGCCCGGCGGTACCGCCGCGCCAGGGCTTTTATTATACAGAATGTGTTTAGTTGCTATACGCATGTACCGCCATTTTTCGGCGGTATAAAGCTCGATCAGAAAGGCTATCCCCTACATGAACGGAAACGATCAAAAACTCTTAATGATGCGGGACGAAAAAATCCCAAAGGTACTTTTAAAACTCGGCATCCCGACAATGGTCGGCATGATGGTCTCGGCGCTGTACAGCGTTGTGGACGCCTATTTCGTCGGGTGGCTCGGCACCAGCCAGATGGGCGCGGTGTCCGTCGTATTCCCGATCGTGCAGATCATCGTCGGCCTCGGCATGATGTTCGGCAGCGGCGCGGCGTCCTATATCTCCCGCCTGCTCGGCGCAAACAATGCGGACGAAGCGAACCGCACGGCTTCGACGGCGTTATTTTCGAGCCTTGTCGTCGGCGCCGCCGCCATCTCGGCCGCCCTATGCTTTCTGGACAAACTGCTGGTTGCGCTGGGCGCGACCGAAACCATACTGCCGTATGCGCACGAATATGCCGTCGTCTACGTCGCAGGCTCCATTCTGAACATCCTGAACATCACGATGAACAATATCGTCACTGCCGAGGGCCGCTCGAAGCTGACGATGGTCTCCATGCTCATCGGCGGCGGGCTCAACGTGATCCTCGACCCGATCTTCATCTTCCCGCTCGGTTTCGGCGTGCGCGGCGCGGCAATTGCCACGATCGTTTCCCAGGCGGCAACCACCTGTCTGTATCTTTGGTTCGTCCTGAGAAAGAAAGGTTACCTGCGGTTTTCGCCAAAGCTTTTTACCTTCAGCGGCAAAATCTACGGCGAAGTGCTCAAAGTGGGAATTCCGATCCTTGTTTTTCAGTTCCTCGCAAGCGCCGCGCTGAGCCTTACGAACACGGCCGCGAGCGTATACGGGGACTCCGCCATAGCCGCCGTCGGCGTAGTGGCGCGCATCATGACGCTGGGCACCTATGTGATCTACGGCTTCATGAAGGGCTTCCAGCCGGTAGCGGGCTATAATTTCGGCGCAAAACGGTACGGACGTATGTGGGAAGCGACGAAGCTTTCGCTTTTGTGGGCAACGGTTTTCTGCACCGTTTCGGCAATTTTGATGATCGCTATTCCCGATCGGATCGTCTCTCTGTTTTCAAAGAGCGACGCGCTGCTTGTCGGGATCGGCGCGCGGCAGCTGCGGGCCTGCGGATTCGTTTTTCCGCTGTTCGGATTTGAAATCGTCTTTATGGATCTGTTTCTTGCAATCGGACGCGGGCTGCAGGGCGGCCTGCTCAGTGTCAGCCGGCAGGGCATCTTCTTTATCCCTGCGATTCTCCTTCTCCCCCGCTTGTTCGGCATTGACGGTATTATCTGGGCGCAGCCTGCGGCGGACTTTCTCACCATCGTTCTGACCGCAGTTTTCGCCCTGGCGTTCCGTAAAAAAATCCCCGCGGCCAATGCCGCGGAGCCTGCGCAGGAGCGCCGTTCGGACGCGCACTGCAAACTGGAAAGGAGCTGAAACCGCCATGCGCTGTGCAAATCTCTTTGCAATCCTGCTCAACAACCGAGCGCGCAAAAACGCAAACCGGGTGCTGGACGCTCTCGCAATCGTCCCCGGAAGCACAATCGCGGACGTCGGTTCGGGCGGCGGATTTTTCACGTTCGCCTTCGCCGGACGGACCGGCGCGGCCGGCACCGTGTTCGCCTTGGACGTCGATCCGGCCCTGCTTACACGCATTTCCCGTATCGCAAAAAAGCGGGCGCTCGGCAACGTCGTCCCGGTCCTCTCGGAAGCGGGCGTGCCGAACCTCCCGCCCCAAAGCTGCGATCTCGTCTTCCTGCGCAGCGTATACCACCATCTGCCGGACCCGCCATCATATTTTCGTCAGCTCGGTGAAAAGCTGAAGCCGGGCGGGCGCGTCGCAGTGCTGGACTGGAAACGCTCGTCCGGCGGATGGGTCGCCCGCTCCGGGCATGCGGTTTCGGAAGAAAAAATACTCGCCGCGCTGGAAGGGGCGGGTTTCTCGTGCGTCCGGTCTTTCGATTTCCTGCCGAAGCAGTGCTTCTTTCTCTTCCAAAAAACGATCTGATCCGATTTCCGGCGTTTGGTTCGAGGCGGCGGGAAGCGAAACGCTTCCCCGCCGCTCTGGCCCTAAAGGCAAATCCATTGAAGATTACCCGCCTGAAACCGGTGGCCGCTTGTTTTCCTCCCCGCTTATGCTTCGCTGGATGGGAAACACGTTTTGCAGGCTGCCGCAATTACGCAGCGCTGTTTACGCCAGCTTCCAGCCGATCGCTTTCGAGCGCATGCGCAGAAAGTTTCTATAGATGCCGTCCTTCTTCATCAGCTCTTCATGTGTGCCGCGCTGCACGATTTTGCCTTCGTCCACCACCAGTATCTGGTCCGCGTCCCGGACGGTATTGAGCCGGTGCGCGATCGTGATGAGCGTCTTCCCCGCCGTCAGCTCGCGGATCGCCTCAAGCAGCGCCTTTTCGTTTTCCGGGTCCACGCTCGACGTCGCTTCGTCCAGAATGATAATCGGCGCGTTCTTCAGGATCGCGCGCGCAATGGAGATGCGCTGCTTTTCCCCGCCGGAAAGCGTGGACCCGCCTTCGCCGACGACCGTTCCGTATCCCTCCGGCATGGCGCTGATGAATTCGTGGCAGCGCGCCTTCTTCGCAGCCTCGACCACCTGCTCATGGGACGCCTGCGGATTGCCGAAGCGAATGTTGTTTTCGATCGTATCGTGAAAAAGATACACGTTTTGAAACACCATGGACAGTTCGTCGAGCAGGCTCTCTGCGGTGTAATCCTTCACGTTTTGCCCGCCGATCAGCACCGCGCCGGACGACACGTCCCAGAAACGCGCAATCAGATTGCACAGCGTTGTTTTGCCGCTGCCGGAGGGGCCGACGATGGCGCAGCTCGTACCCTGCGGCACGCGGAAGGACACATGATCGATCACGGTCCGGCTGTCGTACGCAAACGACACGTCCCGAAGCTCGATATCCAGCGAATCGTCTTTCAGCGCCCGGTCGGTCGCGTCGAGCTTCGGGATATTCGTCACGATCTCCAGCCGGTCCAGCTCGTTGTTGATTTTTCTGGCCAGGAAAGCGCCGTCCCCCATCTGTTCGAGCTCCGCAAAGATGATGAACGCGGCCACGAGGAACGTCAGGCAGTACGAAAGCGGAATGCCCCCTGCAAGATACTGTGCGGTTGCGACAAATAACAGCGCGCAGCTTGTGAGCTTGAACACCAGCGAATAGAGCCGCATCACGCCGGCGGCGGCATGCTCCTGATCGTAGGCCGCCTGCCTTCTGCCCTCGAACGCTTTGTAGACGTTCCCTTCGCTGCTATTGTCCTGCATAAACGCGCGCGAAACGGCGATCCCGCGGATATATTCGAGCGATTCCGTCACCAGCTTCTCCTGCGCCGCCTGCACGCGGACGGTATGGGCCGCCGCTCTCTTCTGGATCGTGCGGAGCACGATCAGTCCGATCACCAGCCCGGCGAAGCTCACGAGCGCAATCGGCAGGCTGAAAAACGCCAGCATGACGATCATGATCAGCGCCATGGAGACGCCGCCCGTGATATCCATGATCGCCATCATGGAGTACTGCTCCAGTTCCACCACGGTCGACGTGAGAACGGTTTGAATCGTTCCCAGCCGCTGGTCGGAAAAATAGCCCATCGGCGCGTTCTTCATCCGGTCCCCCACCGCGAGGCGGTAGTCGCGGAACATGTCGAAGCCCTTTGCGCTCATGGTGATGCTGCAAAGCCACTCGAACAGGAACCGCCCGGCGATGCTTCCGATCAAAACCCACAGCGCCCGATAGATGACGGCGGGCGTAATGTTGCCGATGTGTTCGAAGACGATGAACACCGCCAGCAGCATCAACGCCATAGAGAAGGTTTTCAGGATATTGAACACGATGCCCAGCAGGATGCGGTGTTTGCTTCTGCCCGCGATCTTCAAAATTCGTTGGATCATTCGTAACATTGTTATTGCACCTCGCTTTCCGCAACATCGGCGGACCCGATGTATTCACACCACATCGTTTCGTACAGCGGACACGAGGCGAGCAAAGCCTCGTGCGTCCCGCTCGCAGCCACGCGCCCTTTGTCTATCACCAGGATCTGGTCGGCGTTGCGTACGGTGGCGAGGCGGTGCGCAACGACGACGAGCGTTTTGCCTCGGACCAGTCTGCCGATCGCCTCCTGAATCTGCGCCTCGCTTTCCGGGTCGGCATACGCCGTCGCTTCGTCGAGAACGATTACCGAAGCCGGCTTGAGCATGGCCCTCGCGAGCGTAATCCGCTGCCGCTCGCCGCCGGACAGGCGGTCGCCCGCGTCGCCCGCGAGCGTTTCGTATCCTTTTTCCAGTTCCATGATAAACGCATGACAGTTTGCGGCTTTGGCCACGGCTTCCACCTCTTCGTCCGTCGCTTCCGGCTTGCCCATCCGGATGTTCTCGCGAATCGTCTTGTCAAAGAGGAAGTTGTCCTGCGCAACATAGCTCACCTCGCGCATCAACTGGCGGAACGGAATCTCCCGGATGTCGCTGCCGCCGTAACGCACCGTTCCCGAGGTAGCGTCCCAAAAGCCCGCCATGAGCTTCGCAATCGTCGATTTTCCCGATCCGGAAGGGCCGACGATCGCCGTCACCGTGTCCGGCTTTGCCGCAAACGATACGTCGCACAGCACTTCCGCCTTGCCGTCGTAGGAAAATCCCACATGATCGAATTCATAGGCTCGCTCTCCGAGCGTTACCTCCGCTTCCGGCCGCTTCTGTTCGGGCGTCGCCAAAAATTCGCGGATCGGGTCCAGGTTCGCCGCCAT
>DAOTGE010000076.1:0-2044 GCA_035446965.1 Eubacteriales bacterium | reverse complement strand
TGGTCAGTTGCTCCAACCCGAAGCCCAGCTTCATCAGCTCGCCGAGGATTCCGATAGGAATGATGATACAGACAAGCAGAACGGGCAGCGAGATCTGGCCGTTCATATACAGCAGCGCGCCGATTGGCAGCGTGCCGAGCAGCG
Source organism: Eubacteriales bacterium (assembly GCA_035446965.1). Classification (GTDB taxonomy): domain Bacteria; phylum Bacillota; class Clostridia; order Christensenellales; family CAG-138; genus UBA7703. Next base: position 1,900 of record DAOTGE010000076.1, on the reverse strand, counting down.
TGGAGGGAAACACCGCCTTGAAGCCGGCCATCCAGAACCAGCTCTGCCGCCACCAGTCCATCGTGGAGTCATGAAAAAAGTTCACCGCGTCGGAGAACCGCCCGAAACTCTTGCCGGTCTGTCCGAACGCCTTGATAACCTGAATCCCGCCGACGTATTCCACCAGCGCCGCGTTCATCTCGTTCCCCGAGCGGATATACGTCGCTATCTTTCCCGAATAACCCCGCATCATGCCGACGAGAAACAGCAGGCTCAGCGGCACCGTGATCAGCGACGCGAGTCCCATCCGCCAGTCGAAAAGAAACACCAGCAGAATGCTTGCAAGCGGCGCGGCAACGTTGGAAGGAAACTCCGGCACCATGTGCGCGATGATATCCTCAAGCCTTCCTACGTTGTCCACCAGCAGCGTTTTATACGTCCCGGACGGTGTTTCCAGCATAACGCCCATCGGAACCCGGCGCATTTTGTCCGCAATCGCGCAGCGGATATTTTTCAGTATGGTAAACGATATCCCGTGGCTGCGCAGCGACGATTTCAGCGTTAAAAGCGCGCGCAGCGCCATGCACGCCGCCGCGGCAGCGGCAATGGCCGCGGCCCCGGCCAACGTCGCCGTACCGCAAAATATCTGGTTTGCCAGCACTGCAACGGCAAAAAACGGCGCCATGCCGAACAGCTCGCCGATAACGGCAAGGACGACGGAAAGCGCCATTTTTCCCTTTGCTTCGCCCGCAAAGCTGAACAGCGTTTTCAGCGGGTTTTCTTTTTTTCCTTTCATGATCTCCTCCAAGTTTTCTTTTTCTCGCTTTTGGTGAATCGTCTCAGATCGCAGTTTGCACCTCCTTTCGCCTCCAAGAGTTAGAATCGTCTAACCTTTGGGCAAAAAAACACTTTTCCACCCATCATTTCCTTCAACCTTCCTTTTGTTTGCCGCCGATCGGCTCTGTCATCCGTAATCCTCATTGCTTTTCATTGTTAGACGCTTCTAACTTTTTAGTAAAAAAACTCTATATCCCCAGAACCGCGCGCCACCCCGGCACAAAAAACGTAATCAGCGTCTGCGCATAATGCTCGGCTTCCGTTTTCGTGAAATCGTGCACCACGATCTCGAACACCGCGGCCGAATATGCGCTCAGCAACAGGTGCATCTCCTCCGGCTTCACATCGTTTACCGGAATTCCCTTTGCTCGCGCGGCTTCCAGGTAAGCCAGCGTTTCCTGTTGCTCCATCGACACAAATTCATGTGTAAAATCGGCATATTTCGTCCCCTCGGAACAGCACAGCAGCAGTTTGAACGCGTCGAAGTTTTCATAGATCACATTCAGAAGCATCGCCAGCCCGGATGAATTGCTCCACATTTCCTCCAGTTGATCCTTTGCAAGCAATGCGTAGTCGTTCGCTTTTTCGGTTTCGAACCGGGCGGTGCATTCCGCTATGGTCGGCTCCACAAGCGCGGAAAACATCTCCTCCTTGTTTCTGAAGTGGCGGTATAACCCCGCCGACGTCATGCCGACCTGCGCGGCGATCGCCCGAATCGAAGCCTTTTCAAATCCGAGCTTCAAAAATTCCGCTTTCGCAGCAGCCAGAATCCTTTCGGCACTCGTTTCGCCCTTCGTCAACGCAATCCTCTTCCTTCCGCCGTTCAAAGCCGGGCACACACGTATTGTTCGTCCAGGATGTTATCAGCGATAACTTTTCGAGCGTTATTTTAATCCAGTTTTTTTCTTTCGTCAAGGACAATTTTGCATTCGTTTTAAAGTCGCATCTATATCTCCAGCCATAGCTGCTTTATTATTTAGTTACTAAATATTATTGACATACAAAATCAGCATGGTTATAATTCAGTTACTAAACAAAAAATGCGAATGGAGGCGATTACAATCAAAAAATCGGAAGCTTTATT
>DAOTGE010000075.1:0-10999 GCA_035446965.1 Eubacteriales bacterium | reverse complement strand
ACATGACGATCAAGCTGATCACGCCGATCGCGATCGAGCAGGGACTGCGCTTCGCTATCCGCGAAGGCGGCCGCACGGTGGCCTCCGGCATCGTCGCCGACATCATCGAGTAAAAACACACAGGCAAACACAAAAGCGGCTCCATTAGGGGCCGCTTTTTGCGTGTCCTGGTATGCGTTTTTTGGCCGGCTTCAAACGGCGCTGAAACGAGTCTTTTTTGACCGCGCCTGAAAAGAGAACCGGCGCACAAATGAAGAAATCTGCGCCGCCGCACGCCGCATACAGAAAAAACTATGCAACGTTGACAAACTGTAGTATACTATGCACTGGATATGTTTGTTTTTACAATGAATGGCGGCTGATTTACAGTCGCTTTTCAATTTTTGCAACTTTTCAGGAACTGAACATGCGGAAAAGCCAAGCGAAAAACAGCAACCTGACGGAACAGCTGCGCGATACGCTTTTGAGCGAAGTGCCGTGCGGCCTTTGTGTTGCGCGGCAGGATGAACGGCTGACACTTGTATTTGCCAACGAGAGTTTCTGCAGTATGTTTGGCTACGATTCGTTTGATCAGGCGGTCGAAAGCGGATTTACGGGCGTGCTCGACCGGGCGGAAGAAGCGGACCGGGAAACGGCGATGCGCGCGCTCAAAACGTTCGCCGCCGGAGAGGACGCAACGCTGGAGGTGGAAACCCGCCAGCGAAAGCGGGACGGCACGCCGGTTTGGACGATGATCCGCCTGCGCCGTGCCGCGCTGAACGGCGGCGTCTTCATCTGCGCGGTAATCGATATCACGGCGCAGAAGAAGGGAGAGGAACAGCTCAGAATCCGCGAGGAAGAATACCGCGTCGCCATCCGGCAGAGCGATAAACTTGTGTTTCGCTACGAAATTAAAAACCATGCCGCACATTTTACGCCGGAACTCGCCGAACTTTTTGGGCAGGAGCACGTGCTCGGTCTGCCTGTTTGCATGGTTGCGGCTGGGATGGTGCATCCCGACAGCCTTGAAGCGTTTAACAGCCTGTTTGAGGAGATCGATTCCGGCAGGCAGACGTCCGGCAGCGTCGTGCTCCAACTGCGGCTCGGGCAGGATTCGGCGGACGGCGCCTGGTACCGGGCGGATTATTCCATTGTCTGCGGCAGCGAAGGGAAGCCCGCACAGGCGGTGATATCGCTGCAGAACGTTTCGGGACAGCATGAACGCGAGCTTGCGTATAAAAAATGGGAGCAGACGTACACCGCTCTGCCGCAGGAGAGTTTTGCATATCTGGAATTCGACCTGACGCGCGACCGTTTCAGAAACCGGCGCGGCGGGCTGATCGGCCCTTTGCCGGAATCGCTCGTGCCGACGATGGAGAACGTGATGCGGTATTTCATCGGGCAGTGGGTCCACGAAAAAGAGCGCGCCGGCCTGAAGGCGTACACCGCGCGCGAGCGGCTGCTGCGTATATATTGCCGCGAGGAGAAGACGGGCAGTTTCGATTACCGGCACCGGCACGCGGACGGGGTGTACCGCTGGGTGCGCGTCAGCGCGCAGATGCTGCCGGACCCGTATTCGTCCAGCATACAGGTGTTTTTATTGTTTCGCGACATCGATTCTGAAAAGCGCGAGGAAATGAGCATTCAGGACCGCCTCTGCACGGATTCGCTGACGGGGGTTTTGAACCGAAAGGCGTTTACCGAGCGCGCGGAACTGCTGCTTTCCGAGCCGAAAACAGGCGGAATTCATGCGTTTGTGATGGTGGATGCGGACAATTTTAAACAGGTGAACGACCGCTTCGGGCACGGATATGGCGACCGAGTGCTTGTGAAGATTGCCGAAGCGCTGCGCTCCGCGCTGCGGGCGGACGACCTGGTTGCAAGGATGGGCGGGGACGAGTTTGCACTTCTGCTCAAGAATGTGATGAACGAGGAAGTGCTGCTGGCAAAGCTGACGTATCTCAAGGAGCAAATCTACCAGCGCATCAACAGCGACATGGTCGTTTCCTGCAGTTTCGGCGCGGCCTGTTTCCCGGCGGACGGGGAAACGTTTGACGACCTGTATTTCAAGGCGGACGTTGCGCTCTATACTGCCAAGGAGCAGGGATGCAACTGTGCGCGCATCTACGAAAACGGCAGCCAGACGCTTCTTTGCGCATGCGAAACCGCTGACTCATAAAGTAATTTATAATGGCATGCAAAAAAGCCTGCACAGACAACTGTGCAGGCTTTTGAAACGTTTGCCGGGGCGAAGGCGTGGCTCTCTTTGGGAAGCCATGCGGCGATAACGAGTGAAGTTACTTTAGCGTGATGGTGCGTTTCTCACGGATATTCTTTGTCCGAAGCAGGCTCCAGAGCGTGAACGCGCCGTCCACAAGCAGGCAGGAACCGGCGACAATGTTTGCAACGCGCACTGCGCTGAAGGGATTGAAAAGCAGCAGGATGCCGAAGGCAAGCGTGAAAAGCGCCGTGATAAACAGCGGCAGCCAGCCGCTGCCGAGCGGACGGAGATTCAGCGCGATCTGGAGGCGGAGGATGCTGTCGATGATGACGGCCACGCCGATAACGGCCGCAAGCACCGCGACCACGGCGTCCGCCTTAAAGAGCAGAAACAATCCGATTACGGCAAGCGCGATGCCGAGCGCCACGCCGATCTGAACGTCACCCGAGGTATGCTGCTTGCGCACAAAAAAGTCCGCGATGCGAAAGCCGCCGTAAAGCAGCGCCGCGGCGCCGAGCAGGTAGCAGATGACCTGACGCGCCTGGTCCGGCCAAAGAATCAGAAGAAGCCCGAGCGCCATATACACGATGGACGTGACGAGCATAATTTTCTGGAATGGATTCTTCATAGTATTCCCCCTCCGCATGATACTCATCATAGCAGTGTTACGTGTGGATTGCAAGCGGCGCAAAGCGCGTTCAGATCACGCCCGCGCCGGTTAGGAACGACGCGATGCACGCGCGGTATCCTTCCGGGTCGGAGCCGAAACTGGCGGCGTGCTCCGCCTCCGGGAAGGTTTTGATTTCGCGCATACCAGGCTTTGCGCCGTAGTTTTCATGCACCATTTCATAGGGTACGAAATCGTCTTTCTCGCCATGGATGAACAGCATCGGCAGCGAAGCGCATTTTGCCACGGAATCCTTCGGAACGACTTTTTTAAACGCCACGCCGCCGCGCCAGCGGGTAATCAGGCTTGCAAGCGGCACGAACGGAAAGTACGGCAGATGATACATCCGCTTAACGTTGTGTTTCAACTGCGCGCGAAGGTCGCTGTAGCCGCAGTCCTCGGCGACAAACGAGAGCGCCGGATACTGCGAAGCCTGCAGCATGACCGTCGCCGCACCCATGGACTCGCCGTGCGTGCCGATCAGCGCATCGTTTCCGAAGCGCCCGCGCGCCCAGTCGCAGACGGCGGAGAGGTCGCGGGCCTCATAATATCCCATCGTTGTAGGCGCCTTGCCGGAAAGGCCGTGGTTGCGGTGGTCGTAGAGTACGCAGTCGAATCCGAGGTCGTGAAAAATCTTTGCGTATTTTACGCTGCCGATCAGGCAGTAGGTGTAACCGTGGACGATCACGGCCACGCGGGGCTTGCCGTCCGGAAAAGAACTGCCCTCCGGATGCGGCCAGAGCGCGCAGTGCAGATCGTAGCCATACTGCGAACGCAGCGTGAACTCCTCCGGGCGGAATTCCCGTTCGAACCAATCGCGTTCAAAATGGCCTCGGTTCACTTCTTCGCCAATGCAGTCGGAATACTTCCAGGTTTTCGGATGCACGATCATGCTCGAGAGTTTCCATGCAATGAAAAACACGACGAGCGCCAGCGCGGCGAGAATGCGAAGCAAAATCCAAACTACAGTCATAAAGCGTCTCCTTTGCAAATCGTGAGGGCGGCATTCACCTTAGTATACACCGCTTTATGCAGCCTGTGTATGGAAAACCATACGGCTGTTGCCGATTTTACGCGGTTACCGCTTGGGCGTGAACCATGGGGACGCGTCAGTCCGCCAGCGCGCGTTCGAGCACGGCCTTTACGTCGCCCTTTTCCGCATGGCCCTCATGGAGTTTTTCCTCCCCGAGGTAGAAGCACGGCACGAACCAGTAGTCGTATTTTGCGGCACGGGCTTTTTCGGCGGATTCGTCGACCCGTTCGATTTCAACGTTCGCAAAACGACCGTCTTCGGCGCAGAGCTCGTCGAGACAGCGGTTGGCGATTCTGCAATGGGGACAATTCGGCAGATAAAAGTACGTCAGTTTTTTCATCAGTAAAAGTTAATCCTCCAAATGTTCATGATGCTTTGCGGGAACACTGCCGCCGGCGAAAGCCTATTCAAACAGCCTGCGGTACAGCGCAAGCAGTATGTCCGGGGAAAGCGCTTCGGCGCGCACGTCCTGCGGACAGCCGAGCATTCGCAGCGCATCCGGCAGGCGATCGTCCCGCTTGAGATTATTATACAGCGTCTTGCGCCGCATCGAAAACGCCTGTTTCAAAAACGTCATAAAGCCGGCGGGATTTTTCACAAAGACCGCGGTGCGCACCAGCCGCACGACGGCGGAGTCGACGTTCGGCTGCGGGGAAAAGCAGCTGCGCGGCACGCTGAGCACGGACTCAATTTGATAAAAGCACTGCGCATACGCCGCCAGCGGGCCGTATACGCGCCCGCCGGGCCGCGCAAAAAAGCGTTCCGCCGCTTCCTTTTGCACCATGAGCGTCATGGACTGCGGGAGCAGGGTTAAAAGCCGGAGCACAATCGGCGTGGTCGCGTAATACGGGAGGTTGCCGACCGCGTGCCAGGGGTCGCTTCCAACAAGCGAAACGACGTCCGCATCGAGGAAATCCGCGTGCACGAGGCGGAGCGCTTCGCCGAAACGGTCCGAAAGCAGTTCACAGAGCCGCGCGTCCTTTTCCACGGCGGCGGCGCGCGACGCGCGCGCGACGAGGCCCGCGGTGAGCGCGCCCGTACCCGGACCGATTTCCAGCACGGTTTGTCCGTCGATCTGCGCGGCGTCCAGAATCGCTTTGATCACGGTTTCATCGGCGAGGAAGTTCTGACCCAGCGCCTTATTGGGCACGAAGCCGCCGGGATTGGTTCTGTTTTCGGTGTGTATTTCCATATAGGTTATCATACCCGATTTTGCTGTGCGGCGCATCAGAAAATTATGCAAACCGGTGTTCGCGGCAAAGAAAGGCGAGGCATAAAATGTCCGTATGCGTGTTGATGAACAGATATGATTATGCCATAATAAGCTGAAAGGCCGGAGTGCGTTTTTCATTTCTTCGAGCATCGCCGGTCTAACCCGGACCGAAAGGAAGCCATTGCATGTCAAAATATCTTCTCGCCCTCGACCAGGGCACGACGAGTTCCAGAGCCATTCTGTTTGACTTTGAAGGGAAAATCATCTGCAGCGCCCAGTATGAGTTCCGCCAGATTTATCCCGGCGCGGGCTATGTTGAGCACGACCCGTTCGACATTCTGGAAACCCAGAAGCAGGCCGCGGCGGACGTGCTGAAGCGCGGAAACGTGCAGCCGGGCGATATCGCCGCCGTCGGCGTGACGAATCAGCGCGAAACGACGATCGTATGGGACAAAGCGACCGGTCAGCCGGTGTATAACGCGATTGTCTGGCAGTGCCGCCGGACCGCGCCGCTCTGCGAGCAGCTGATCAAAGAGGGCTGGAACGACTATGTGCAAAAGACGACCGGTCTTCTGATCGACGCGTATTTTTCCGGCACGAAGATCAGCTACATCCTGGACCACATCGAAAACGGCCGGGAACGGGCCGAAAAGGGCGAACTGCTCTTTGGGACGGTCGATACCTGGCTGATCTGGAACCTCACCGGCGAGCATGTGACGGACTACTCCAACGCGTCGCGGACGATGCTTTTCAATATCCACACGCTCGATTACGACGGCAAACTGCTCGAACGGCTGGGGATTCCGCGCTGCATGATGCCAAAACCGATGCCGTCCAGCTGCGTTTACGGGACGGTCCAGCCGCATATCATGGATCTTGAAGTGCTCGGCGGCGTGCCGGTTGCCGGCGCCGCGGGCGACCAGCAGGCCGCGCTGTTCGGGCAGGCCTGCTTTGAAAAGGGCGCGGCCAAATGCACCTACGGCACGGGCGGCTTTTTGATGATGAACACGGGGAAAACCCCGATCGAGAGCAAAAACCGGCTGCTGACCACGATTGCGTGGGGCGTTAAAGGCCGCGTGGAATACGCGCTGGAAGGGAGCATCTTCAACGCGGGCAGCTCGATCAAGTGGCTCCGGGACGATCTGGGGCTGATTTCGAGCGCGCGGGAGATCGACGTGCTGGCCGAATCCGTGCCGGACGCGGGCGGGGCGTATTTTGTTTCCGCGTTTACCGGTCTTGGCGCGCCGCACTGGGACATGTATGCGCGCGGCGCGATGCTCGGGCTGACGCGCGCAACGACCAAGGCGCATTTTGCGCGCGCGGTGCTCGAAGGTATCGCGTATCAGGTGCGCGACCTCGCCGAAACGATGGAAAAGGACGCGGGAATCCCGCTTGCCGAACTGAAAGTGGACGGCGGCGCGTCCGTTTCCAACGTGATGATGCAGTTCCAGGCGGATTTGCTCAACGCGCGCGTCAACCGGCCGCGCTGCGTGGAGTCCACGGCGCTCGGCGCGGCGTGCCTGGCCGGGCTTGCGGTCGGCGTGTTCAAGGACACGGGGGACATCGCCGCAAGATGGCAGAGCGAGCGCGTGTTTACTCCATCTATGGGCAAAGAGGAACGCGAAATGCGGCTGAAAGGCTGGCGGCGCGCACTGTCCCGCGCGATGGACTGGGAAGAAAAATAAACGAAATTATTATGCAAAAAAATCGCTTCCATCTGCGAACGGATGGAAGCGATTTTGTTAGCACGCGTGAAAACGGGCGGGGTTAATCGCTATTGCTCCTTTGGCATGCGGCGCTTGCGGAACGCAAACACCTTGAGCATTGCAAACGTTACGGGGATGCCGATGATTGCCGCGGCGCAGTATGCAATCAGCTTGTCCAGACCCATCCAGTTGTAAACGATCAGCACAAACAGGTTTTGAATCAGAAAATTCGGGATGTAGGAGATGCAGAATTTCACGTACTTTGCAAACCCCAGCCGTTCGCGGAAGGTGATGAAGCTGTTGAGCAGATACGAGATCGACAGGCTCACAAGATACCCGCAGACGAACGCAAGGTTGGGCTGGAAGAGCAGCGAAAACAAATATGCGAAGAAAACGCCGTTGAAGGTGTTGACGACGCCGATGATCAAAAACCAGAAAAACTCGCGGGACAGGAAAAAGCGCTTTGCCCGCTCCCAGACGGTCGGGCGGTAGGTTTCCCACGGGACGGCACCGCCGTTTTTGACAAAGAAGCTCTGTTTCGCGGACTTTGCCAGCGGCTCGTCCGAAAGCGAAGCGGAATAGAATGCGTCAAGCGTAACCGCGCCGAAGGACTGCCGCGCCTGCGCGCCGGCAGGTTCGGAATCCGTGAACCGCCCGCTCGCTTTGCCGATTTCCGGCGCGGCGAGGTTTTTCACGCCCAGCGCAACGCAGGCCGGACGAACCAGAAAGGCGGGGGAAGCGGAAACGATCAGGTCGTCCGCCTGTTTGTGCGCCGGATACCATTCGCCAACCCGGCTGCGGTGCGTTTCCCAGAACAGCCGGACAAACGCGTCCGCGTCCTGAATTCCCTGCAAAAAGCAGAAAAACGTCTCCGTAAAGGCGGCGCGGTCAATCAGCCCCAGCGCATACCGGAGCGCGCCGAAGAGCTGTTTTGGAAGACGACGGAGCAGCGCGGGCCGCTTTTTCACACAGAACCGGTAAAAATCCCAGGAGACCCTGCCGTTGTAGATCGTTTTGTCAAATGTATATCCGTTCAAAGCTCAAACCCGCTTCTTTTGCATATTGGAATCGACTCTCAAAGATAGATCAGCGCCAGCATAACGACGCCGAGCAGCGCGACAAGCGCAAGCAGCATCTTGTCGCCGAGCAGCACCTCCACCGGATCGCCGTCCGAGTTGCCTTCGACCTTCAGGCTGTAGCGCATGCAGATCAGGATTACAAGCGGGACCGTCCAGACGATGTTGCTGGAGTTAATGCGCGCGACGGTCACGGCGTCCACACTCCATAGCGAATAGAACGCGATGGTGAGCGCGAGGCAGAGGTACATGTTTTTATCCAGGAATCCGTAGGTGTAAAACCGGAGCACCTTGCGGCGGTTTTCGTCGTCCGGCTGCGAGTCGAGCTCGTTGCGGCGTTTGCCGAGGCCGAGGTAAAACGACATGGCGATTACGGTCAGGTAGAGCCACTTGGAAATCTCGATCCCACTGAGCGCGGAGCCGTAAAACACCCGCAGCAGATAGCCCGAAACGAGGATGGCGATGTCGATGATGGGGATATCCTTCAGCCCGAGGCTGTAGCCGATGTTCAGCGCAAAATACAGCGGCAGGATCAGCCAGACGGTCCAGCTTGGCGCAAACGAGAAATAGTTGAGCGCCATTGCGGCGGCGAACAGGCAGCAGGCCAGCACGATCCCCGCGCGGACGGACACTTCGCCGCTGGCGATGGGACGAAACCGCTTGGTCGGGTGCTCGCGGTCGCTTTTTACGTCCCGGATGTCGTTGACGATGTACACGGCGGAGGAAAGCAGGCTGAACGCCGCAAAGCCGAGGAGCACCTTGACGAGCAGTTCCCCGTTGAAGAGTTGTCCGCCGAAGAGAAGCGGAAAGAAGATCAGCACGTTTTTGACGTAATGCTTGACGCGCATGAGTTTCAGATACTTTTTCATTTACTTACCTCACCGGATAATAGCGGAGCCCGAACGCGACGATTTCGGCAATTCCGAAGAGATTGACCGAAAGCAGCGCGGCGGCGCCCGCGGAATAGAGGATGTATCGCGCCGTCTTCCATTTTTTCAGCAGCTTTTCTGCGGCAAGGAAGACAAGCGACACATACGCCCAGGAAAAATACAGCGTATAGAGAACAAGCCCGTTTTCGGCCGTGCCCCAGCCGAACAGGCAAAGCAGAACGAAGGAAAACAGAACCCAAATTGCGCAGATCTGCGCAAAGCGGTCCTTTGCGTTCAGCGCGAACCCGGCGGCCGCCGCCGCGAGGAAAACGGCTCCGGGGATGCTGAACTGCGTTACGGGCAGAAGCTGATAGGACGCGTATCCATACGCGGAAACGTCTGCGCCCGCCATTGGCCGGACAAAGCAGGTCGCAACAAAATTGAAGAACTGGAGCAGTTTATCCGAAAAAGCGGTTTTCGTTCCGGAAAAACGGAGCAGTTCCGAGATCGACGATACGGCGTTCTTCAGCAGCGGCAGCTGCCCGAATACGACGACCAGTGCAAGGAAAATCAGGCCGGTCTGAACGAGCTTGACCAGCTTGGCTTTAAACCCTTTGGGGTATGGCAGCAACGGGAAAAACACGCCGCTGGTGAGCAGGGACCCCGCCGAAGCAAGGAAGAAAAACTCGCGCTGCTCCAGATTTTCGATGGATGCATAGATCAGCAGAATCACCCAGAACAGCGCAAAGACGTACTGTTCCATATTCAGCGCGAACAGCAGCGCGGGGTACGTTGCTGCGGCGATAACGAGAAACAGGATTTTTGCGCCGCTCTGCAGCCGCAGCATATTTGCAAGCAGCACCCAGCAGAAAAACAGTAAAACCGCCTGCATGACGCCGAGGATGATCGGATACGCGTTCGGAATGAAAAACAGGAGCTTGGAAACGAGCGTGGCCGCGACGGCGAACGGCATGGAAAACAGGCCGAACAGGGGCTGGCGGACGTCGTTTTGATACGCGCTGATGTTAAGGTATGCGTTTGTTTCGATCAGTTCGGTCGTGTCGCTGGTGTAGACCACGTCGTAGGAATGCCCGTTGCTGTAAAACACGTTGGTCATAAGGTACAGCACGGGGATTGCAATGAGCGCAATGACCGCGCAGACGAGGAGATAGCGTCTGTCGATCGCATCGGCGCGCGCTCTCCAGCTTTGGACGAACTTGACCGCCGTGCCGATGAAGAAATAGAACAGCGTGAAAAAGGCGAACAGCGATAAAACGGCGGCCACCGCGGTAAGGATGCCGGCGAGTGAGGATGCGCCTTCGGAGGAAACCGCGATAAACGAGCCGAGCTTGGAAACGATGTGCCGGCTTTCCGTCTGGAACCGCAGCGCGCAGTGATATGCATACCAAAGGGCAAACAGCGCGGAAACGACCGGCTTTAAAACGCCGGACGCGTTGGCAAACACGCGACCGGGAATATTGCAGCGAAAAGCGAGCAAACCGAAGACGGCCAAAGAGAACAGCACGCCGAGCCCTTCGACCAAAAGAGAGGCGCGGGTGGAAAGCAGTGCGGTCATCGCCGCGCCGGACAGCATGAAGAGTATTTTGGCAAAAGGGGTAAGCCAAAGCGCGCCGTTTTTGTCCGTTCGGAAAAAACAGCCGGTGCAGCGGCGCGAAAGTGTCGGTTGGTCCAAGGCGAGTCTCCTGTTTCACAGTATAAATATGAAATCATTCTACCATACCGCCCGCCGCTTCACAACGGCGGTGCGGGCATGCACAAAGAAAGAATATATTGACACAAACGACGTATTTTACACACGATATGGCTGTTGACTTTTCGCCGCAAAGTCTATAGAATAGTGGATGCTATCGTGGTGGGACATGGGGTAACGCGCGTTCCGGCCGCGAGGCGGATTTTCGGCGCGCACAGTCCGTTTGCCGCTCGCCGGAAGCGAGACGGGAGCGTTCGCTCCAGGCACCGGCGGTGCAGAAGGCGCCGCGGACGCGAAGGCGCGCGGGTGTAGCTCAGTGGCAGAGCTCCAGCTTCCCAAGCTGGCTATGTGGGTTCGATTCCCATCACCCGCTCCAGCATCCCAAACCAGGTGCACAAACTATTTTGCCCGCTGCCGTTACAAATTTCGCAGGCGGGTAACAACACACTTATTTAGGAGGAATGGTTGTAATGGCAAAGGCAAAATTTGAAAGAACGAAACCGCATGTCAACATCGGGACGATC
>DAOTGE010000074.1:0-11702 GCA_035446965.1 Eubacteriales bacterium | reverse complement strand
AAATCGTCGCCCGCCCGGCAGATGCAAAAGCCGATGCCGCTGCGCCGCTTATTCCACAACCGGGAATTTCTTATGCTTGTGGCGCCGGCGCTCTGTCATGGTATGATAAAAGACAACCTGACGATCTGGCTCGCCGTCTATTTTTTCGACACGTTCTGTCTGGAAATAAGCGGCATGTTCTGGTACATCCTCTTTATTCCTCTGGCGGGCTTTCTGGGGCGGATCCTGTTTCCGCCGATCTACGCGCTGTTTCGGCATAACGAATACAAGGTATCCATCTGCGCCTTTATCGTGTGTCTGGCCGCGATCCTTCCTTTGATTTGGGGCGGAATCTCGGCTGCGGCCGCCATGGTCTGCCTGGGCGTTATTTCCGCAATGATCTCCATAATCAACACCCACATCCTTACGGTTTTCCCCTCGCAGTTCGCCTCTTCGGGGAACATCGCCTCGGTGTCCGGCATTATGGACGTTTTGACCTACGGCGGCGCGGCCGTAAGCTCTCTGTTTTTCGGCATCCTGATCGAGCACGGCGGCTACGCCGGGATGTTCGCCATATGGGCCGCCGCCGCGCTGGTGTCGCTGACCTTGCTGAGCGCCTTTGAAAAAGGCCGCGCGCACCGGAAAAATCCTGCAAACGAGGTATAAAACGATGCTTTTATCGACGGAACACGGTTCGGTCGCCGGCAGAATCGGCGACGAACGCGCAATCCGGCTCTTTGCCGCCGCCGGGTTCGACGCGCTCGACCTTTCGCTGGACTGCATGACCCGCGAGCGCTGCCCCTTCAACGCGGACGAAAGCGGCGCGTACGTGCGCGGCCTGATCGCGGCCGCGAAAGAGAGCCGTATCGTTTTCAATCAGGCGCACGCGCCGTTTTCCTTTCGCTGGGAAGACGCGCGGCGCTACGACGAGGACGTCTACCCCGTTATTATCCGTTCCTTTGAAATCTGCTCCCGGTTCGGGATCAAAACCGTCGTCGTCCACCCGGTCCATTATCTCGATTACCGAACGAACGCGGACCGGCTCTGGGACGTCAACATGCGCTTTTACCAGACGCTTTTGCCGTATGCGGAAAAATACGACCTGCGCATCGGGCTGGAGAACATGCTGCAGCGCGACCCGGACAACAAAGATCGTATCTTCCACGACATGTTCGCCAGTCCCGACGAGCTCGCCTGCTTTCTGGACGAGCTCGGAAGCGACCGCTTCGTGGCCTGTCTGGACACCGGGCACGAAGGGCTGGTCGGCGAAGATATCGCCTCGGCGATCCTCCGCCTGGGCCATGGCCGCCTGAAGGCGCTTCACGTTCACGATATCGTCGGTTCCTGCGACCATCTGCTCGCCTGCTGCGGAGAGCTGGATTGGGACCGTATCGCGCAAGCGCTTGCCCAAATCGGCTACGACGGCGATTTCACGTTTGAGTCCGTGCGCTATTACGCCCGGCTGGACACGGATTTGCTGCTTCCCGCGGCGCGTTTTATGGAGCAGGTCGGGCGCAGTCTGATTCGGAAAATCGAATCCGGCAAAGCCGCCCCTTCCGGCCGCTGACGCAGCCCCCCCTCCCGCTGCGCCGCGTTTTCATTCGCAAGACAATCTTTCCAAAGATATGGCGGATGCTTAATCTCCATCGTATCGAAAGCACAGCCGTCCGAATCGATGCAAACCAGATACTCGTGTTTAGGCGTATAGCGTTTTTTGTTTGTATCCATATATCCTCTTCCGATGAATGTCGTTTAGAGCAGGTACTCTTCGATAACCTTTGCAACACCGTCTTTATCGGCAAAATCGGCAACGACGCCGGCAATCTTTTTCAGTTCGTCATCCGCATTGGCCGTGGCCACGCCGAGGCCTGCCCGGCTGATCATGGAGCTGTCCATTCCCATGGAATCGCCAAAACTCATGACATTATCAAATGTCAGTCCCAGACGGTCCAGTAGGATTTGCACGGCCTTGACACGGTCCGTATTCCTGCTGTAAAACTGGAGATCCGTGCGCGTACCGTCGAGAAAGTCCACATATGGCTTCGACTTTAAGAAATCGGCAAAACTCGTCTGCAGTCCTTCCGGCACGCCATAAAGATTGAATTTTTCGACGCCGATGTTTTGCTCAAGAAAAAATTCGGATAGTTTGCCGTACACGCCTATCTGCTTTCCGGATTCAAAATACCATACGTGATGCGGCGGAACGGGATAACGGTAGAGTGCGTCAAGAATGTCCTTTTCAAAATACAGCCGGCCTTCCGCGGCGATTTCGCTATAAATATGCCGGCCTTCATACATGCGGCAGAGCTCTGCCGACTGTTCGGGCGTAAAGGTTTCCCGATACAGAATCTCGCCGGTCAGCCTGTCGATCACGCGGCTGCCTGCGGACGCGATCCAATACCGAAAGGATAAATCGACGTCAATCTGCGGCGGGAACATATCCGCGTTCCTGCCCGTGCAGGGAATGCATATAATCCCGCGCTTCTGGCACTCCTTAAGGGCGTGCATCGTACGATAGCTGAGCCAGATCTGGTCGCGCTGAAGAGATGTGCCGTCAAAATCGAAAGTAATGGCTTTAATCTTTGATTTATCGAACATTGTTGTTAGTTTCTCCTTCTTGTTAGTTACATATCAATATCTGAATTTCCGGTCAGCCGGAAGAACAGGATCATGGACGCGACGACCGTTACCGTCAAAATTGTTGCCAGTGCCGAGGCAACGCCGTAAGCGCCGGAGTTGACCTGCGTAAAGATCGCGATGGACATCGTCGCAGTCTTCGTTGTATATAGCATTAAAGTGGCGGACAGCTCCTGAATAATCGTAATCCAGCTAAGGATCGCGCCGGACACAACGCCGGGAATCATTACGGGAAGCGTCACTTTAAAAAAGGTCGGAAGAGAATTGTAACCCAGCGAGAGGGAAGCCTCCTCGATATTCGGGTTTATCTGCCGCAGAATGGACGCGCTGGAACGCAGCGTGTATGGCAGACGGCGTACGATATATGCGATAACGATGATCGTGCCCGTTCCGCCGATGGCAAGAAAATTGACCGAGTTTTTCGTCAAAGTAATTACATGCCCCAATATCTGAATGGAGCGTTCCTCGGCGATGCGTTCGCTCAGCTGCGCGGAGAACTGTGCCGGAAACCCGATCCCGTTGTTATAGCAGATCAGCAGCATCAGGCCAAAGATGATCCCCGAAATGACATACGGCATCTGCGCGCAGGTATCCACTACCCTCGTGATAACGCTCTTGCGGCGGACGGTGATATAGGCCAGCATCGTTCCGAAAATAACGATAAACACGATGGCAATGATGCCGAATTTAAAGGTGTTCGCAATGGCGCTGCCCATCTTCGACCACGCATATGAATAATTCTCCAGGGTCCAGGCATTCTTGATAATGCCGTGTTTGACCTCCCGGAATGAAAGCACCATGCAATAGAGCATAGGAAGGACCGCAAGGAACGACACGAAGTATACGTAAATATGCGCCACCACGCCGCCAAATCCGTGCATTTTCTTTGGTTCAGGCGAATTCAGCATGCTCATGTTGTAGTTCTTGCGGCTGAAATACATCTGCAACAGAAACACAACTACAGCCACCAGAATCATGATCAGCGCGATAGCCGAAGCAAAATACGCATCCGATCCTTCCTCGCTCAGCCATTCGTTGTACACAAGGACCGGCATGGTTGTATATCCCTCGCCAATCAGCCGCGGCGTTCCGTAATCGGCGAACGCACGCAGAAAAACAATCGCCGCACCGGCCAGTATCGTTGGCGTGATCAAGGGCAAACTTACCTTAAAAATTTTCTTCAGCCCATGGTCGCCCAAACTTTCGGCCGCTTCGCCGAGGGACTTGTCCACCTTTTTCAGCGCGCCCTTTGTATACATGTATATGTAAATGAACAAGTTGAGCGTGAAAACGAGCAAAATGCCCGAAAAACCATAGATCGTTGGCAGTTCAATGCCTATGGATGCAAAAAATTTTGTGACGCTGCCCGCGCGCCCCAGCATTAAAATCCAGGAATACGCACCGATGAACGGCGGCGAAAACATGGACATAATGATGAGGACATTGACGACTTTGCTTCCGCGGATAATGAAATTCGTCGTGATATACGCAAGCGACACGCCGATCAGCATGGCCAGTATCGTGGAGCAGAAGGTCACCTTTACGGAATTCCAGATAGCCTGCCGGTAGTAGGCGGACGAAAAGAATTTTGTAAAATTCCCGATGGAAAAAGTCCCCTGATCCTCCACGGACTGAAACGCGTTTGCAACCAGATGCGTCACCGGATAAATCAGGAAAAACCCAAAGAAAACCAGCGACAGAATCGTCATGAAGCTCCAAAAATCGAACCGGTAGCCTTTTTTAAACATGGCTCTCAACACCTTCGATCAGAGTTGTATTCCTTGCTTTGTCAAAAACATTGATGCGCCGCTCATTCACGTTCATCCAGATTTCTTCCCCGACTTCGTAAATCCTGAGAGCGGAGTTGGTATCGGAGGATACTTCACAAACCAAGCCGCCGTTAAAACCAATTTCATACTTGATGCTCTTGCCAAGAAATTGCTTGAGCTTTACTACGCCCTTCGCGCCTTCGCCGGGGTTAACAATCACAAATTCTTCCGGCCGAGTATTCCGACATGCTGTACACCCCCGCGCGTTACGACCTTCGGATGGATTTGTACCGATAATAAAATAGCATCCTCGTCTCCCTGACTCTGCAGCAAATTACATTTGGCGCTCTTATGCCATGTGTATTTGTCAGATGCCAGTTTTATTGCTTTCAGCGGATTATTTTTTTCGGCGCCAGGTCAAATGCATTTACTTTCTTCCGACTGCTGTTCTTGGGGCGACGCTTTCATTCCGATATGCTTGCCAAAATGAGTATTCCCCGGTATCAAAATTTGATACCGGGGAATACATGTGAAATCACGAGTTTAGTCGCGGTTCTACGGTTCTGTAACCCATGTATGCCAGTCCTCGCCGATGTCGCCGCGGTTTTTGTACACATCCATCGAGTGAGAACAATTGCATTCACGCCGTTCCAACAGTGTCAGGATTGCATCCTTGAAGATCGCGGGCAGCATTTTGGTAGACGCTTTCATGCGTTTGCCGACTTCGTCCGGCAGCATGCCGGAGAAGATGCCTCCGGTAGCCTGGCCGAGTTTGGAAGAGCCCTCCGCAAAGTTTGAAATGTAAGTCAGCGAGGCGTAGCACATCTCCAGTTCCCGGGCAAGATAGACTTCCGGAATGATGGTCATGCCGACCACGTCCGCACCCCACATGCCGTACATGCGGATTTCTGCTTTGGTTTCCAGACGCGGGCCTTCCGTGCAGACGTAAACGCCGCCGTCAAACGTGCGTGGTTCGGCTTTCTTCGCCGCGGCATACAATGCCGCACGGCATTCCGGGCAAAAGGCGGGGTTTTGACGAATAAATCCATACCCTTTGCCAACGTAATACGTGTAGTCGCGCTTTTTCGTCATATCGATATAGTCGTCAATAATCACAAAATCGCCCGGGACGATGTGATTTGAGATCGTTCCCGCTCCGTTCCAGGAGAGGACGCGCTTTGCGCCGAGTTCTTTGGCCGCATAGATGTTTGCGCGTGAATTGACGAACGGGGCGGAGACCGAATAACCGTGCTCGCCGTGCCGGGACATAAAGCCGACCAGCCGGCCGCCGCCCATATCCATGACCGACACCTTGTTTGCCCGCCCGTAGGGCGTGTCCATGCGGATCTCGTCGACGATCGTCCCAATGTCGGAGCGGTCCAGAAAATACGCTTCGGTCCCCCCGATCACCATGATTTCAATTTTTTTGTCAAATACCGCCATAGGATTTACATACCATCCTTTCGTTGTTTCACTCTTACAGTCGTCCGGGAATGAGCACGCCCCATCCGGCGATCCGGGCGGTCAGAGCCGCGGCAAACAAGAGCGCGCAGACGGCGATGACCACATAGTCCCTCACGTGGAATTTGGGAGCCAGGTAAAACCGGTGCTTATGCGCTTTGTTCCGGAATCCCTTAGTGTCCAAGGCGTTGGCGACGAGCTGGATACGGCGCAGGGACATGAAAATCATCGGTGCGAGGATTGCGGAATATTTCCGGAACTTTTCCTTTGCACCACCGTGGGAGAAGTCAAGTCCCCTTGCACGCTGCGCCTCCGTTATGATCTCCGCGTCATTCTGAACGAGCGGCACAAACCGGAACGCGAGAACGAACAGCTCGCCAACCGTAAACGGAACGCCCAGAGATGAGAAGCCGATCGTGATTTCGCGCAGTTTTGTGGATGAGATATACAGGAAAATCGGCAGTGAACTGGTCAGAATGCGGACCGCCATGGAGATCGCCCACATAAAGCCAATGTTCGAAAAAGCGATGCTAATGCCGAGGAATTTCCCGGTCTCGTAGTAGACGTCGCCGCCCACGTCCCCGCCGAACGGCAACCACGTGAAAAACAGCATAAGCGCGCCGGTGCCGATCAGGGCGAAATAAACGATCAGCAGCTTTTTGGACATTTTTGCAGACAGCGCGACCGCCAGTACCACCGCATACAACCCCGCCAGCAGCAGCGGATGCTGAATGCAGAACGCCGTGCAGATCGCGCAGAGCATAAACACCGTGCGTGCCGCCGGATGCAAACGCTGAAACGCGCTGTCTCTTCCTTCATATACAAATGAACCACGTGTTTTAGCCATGTCTCACCTCGCGAGTCGGATGACTGCCGGTCACTTTTTTTTCTTCTTCCCGGCTGTGATGAGGAAAACGCAAATTGCAATCACGCAAACGGCGATGATAATGTATGCACCGACGGTTAATTCTGGGAATGTCATAATAAGCGGCTCCTTTTCTACTATTATTTATTTTTTTTCAACTGCATCAATTCCTTGACGCGGGGTACGGCTTGCCGGGCATTCAGCCAGGGCGCGCCCTGTGCCTCGACCGCCCGCCAAAGCTGCGTAATCTGCGGCGGGCTGACAAAGCTCTCCTTGAGCGTGTCTTCATGCTGAAACACTTCGGCGGGCGTTCCGTCCAGTTTGATTTCACCATGGCACATCACGACCGCGCGCTCCGCGTATTCGGCGACGAGGCGCATATTGTGCGTGATGATCATGATGGTATGGCCGGTTTGGCGGATATCGTCGATCAGCCGCATCATATTCTGGCTGTCGCGCCAGTCCAGTCCGGTGGTTGGCTCGTCCAAAACGATCAGGCTTGGCTGCATTGCGAGCACGGACGCTACGGCAATCTTCTGCCGCTCGCCTTTCCCGGAGAAATATGGTTCCTCCTTGCGGTATTGCAGCAGGCCGACCGCTTCCAGTGCCTGCACGACGCGTTCTTCGATTTCTCCGGGGCTCAATCCCATATTCTTCGGGCCGAAGGCAACTTCCTCTTCGACCGTGTTCAGAAAAATCTGATGGTCGGGGTTCTGATAGCAATAGCCGACGCGTGCGGTCCGTTCAGGGACGCTCAAGGTGGCGACCGAAACATCGTCGATGCGTATTTCGCCGGAAGTCGGCGTGTTCAGCCCGCCGATCAGCTTGGAAAGCGTCGTTTTGCCGGACCCGTTCTGACCGATCAGCGCAATGTATTCACCGCGCTCGATCGTCAGGTTCAGGCCGCTGATGATCTCCGGCCCATCGTCGGAATACGCAAAATGCACGTTTTCGATTTCAACTAACGCCGGCATTATGCTTCACCTCGAATCAGACCGACCGCTCGTTCTAGCGTGATGGGAATCGGGCCGGAATATTCTTCGCCCAGCGCACCGAAGACTTCCACGATCTGCGGAATTTGAACACCGTACCGTTCCAGCAGCGAAACGTCGGAGAAGAATTCCTGCGTAGACGTCAGGCAAACCTGCCGGCCTTCCGAGAGCAGAAGGACGCGGTCGCAGAAGGCGGCGAGGTCCTCCGTTGCGTGCGTAACGAGGATGATGCCGATCTGCCGGCTGGTTTTGAGTTCCCGCAGCACAGCGAACACTTCGCTCGCCCCGATGGGATCGAGTTCGGACGTGGGCTCGTCCAGCACAAGCACGGACGGTTCCAGAGCAAGACACGCCGCGATGGCGACTTTTTGCTTCTGCCCGCCGGAAAGACTGAACGGGGAACGCTGCATGAAATCCTCCATGTGGACCATTTCGATTGCATGCGTAATGCGGTGTGTAATCTCGCCGTCTCCCAGTCCGAGGTTCTCCAGTGTGAATACCAGTTCTTCTTCAACAGTCATCCCCATGAATTGCGATTCGGGGTCCTGAAAGACCAGACCAACTTGCTGGACGAGATCGCAAACGGAAAGCAAAGCCGTGTCGTTTTCCTGCACGAGCACGCGGCCACCGAATTCGCCGCGAAAATTGTTGGGAATCAGGCTGTTGATCGTCATGCAAAGCGTAGTTTTCCCCGCGCCGGAGGGGCCGGTCACACCCAGTACTTCGCCGGGCATCAGCTCAAAATTCACGCCGCTGAGCGCAGGCCGGTCCGAACCGACATAGCTCCAGGTAAGGTCGTTTACCGAAACGAGCGGGGACGTCATTTCTGCTCACCCTGCGCTTCGACGGCGGCAGTTTTTTTAGGTTCGGTGTCGCGCGCCGATTCGCGCCCGCGGTACAAGCCGGAACGGATGACGAACGGATAAAGCAGTTTCGTCAGCGGGATGCCCAGCAGGAGCGAAGGCAGCAGCTGATTGAGGAACGTGGTGGGGAAAAACGCGAGCGCGACCGCTTTCGGCGTTAGTCCAAACATCACGTTGATGAAAATGGAGGACGCGACGATCAACCCGCCAAGGATACTGCCCCAGCAGATAAACTCGACGATGCTGCGGCGGGTTGCCAGGCGTGCATTGCTGACAAACAGATACGGAATGAATGCAGCAAGGAAGTTGGTGAGCGTGCCGAGCACCATAACATGGGGCGCGGTGCCCTGCGTCAGGTCGGAAAGCAGGTTGCCAAGCGCGATGCCGATGCAGCCGGGAATACCGAAGAGGATGCCGAACGTTGCCTGAAGCGCGTTCGCGGGGCGCAGCCAGGTACCCGGAGCCAGCTTGATAAAACTCAGAGTCAGCAGAGCGGCGGCATAGATGGCGGCGGTCATGACCACAAGTACAAGGTCGATCGTCGACCATTTTTTCCCGCGTGCCTTACCGGAAAAAATGTCTTTTGCAGCGCCGAACAGCTGGAGCACAATACCCGCAATCACAACCCAACTGCCATAGAGCAGTGTGACCGTAAGGTTGTCTTGTCCGGAAACCATAAGTTTTCTGACCCCCATCAGCGCATAGAGCGCAATGACGGCGCAGAGCACGCGTACCCAGCAGTAAACCGTGCGTTTTTTCCCTTCCGCACCGTTGGCGAGAACGGCAAGCACCACGGAAGCAATCGCGGCCAGCAAAATCAAGACGACCAGCGTCGCACCAAAATTCGAAACGGTGGACGAGCCGTTTACCGTGATCTTTGTGTTGTAAAACCACGGGAGGAAAAAGCCGACGATCATGACGAACAGACCGGCGATGCTGACGATCAGTCCGGTTTTCGCCTGTGTTTTACGAATCTCCATGTTTACACTCCTTTTCTCATTCCATAAAATAATTTGATGCCGGGAATCCGGTAATTAGCAGCGTTTGACGATCATTCCTCCCTTCCTGCAAACGGGTCTTGATAGATAGTCGTATGATATTTGTAAATTAAACGGGCCGGGAATATCCCCCGATCCGTTGCAACGGCTGAAATGTACTTCGGGGATGTGATGTCAAACGCAGGGTAATACCCCTGTGCACCCTCCACGGCGGTACGCTGGCCAAGGCAGTGCAGCACTTCCTGCGGATCGCGTTCCTCGATTATGAGCGACGATGCTCCGTAACTCCCCTGCACAGGCCCGTTGTACCCCAGCAGGTAGTAGGGAATATCGTTGTCGTGTGCCGCCATGGCGAGCGGATACGTGCCTATTTTATTTGCAATATAACCGTCCATCGTGATTTTATCGGCGGTCGAAATAAACAGATTTGTCTTTCCGCTCTGCATCAGATATGCAGGCATGTTGTCGGTTATTACCGTTACAGGCACGCCCATTTCCACGCAGGACTGCGCAGTTAGTCGCGCACCTTGCAGGTAGGGTCGCGTTTCCGAAGCAAACAGACGGATATCCTTGCCGTCTTCTGCTGCGAAATAAAGCATGTTCGCAAGTGCGGCGCCCGCAAAACAAATGGTTTGAATCCTTGCGCCGTCCGGAACTAAATCGGCCGCGTAGCGGCCCGTATCGCGGGCAATTCGGTTCCCGTCGGCAATCAGGGTGTAAACATACGCACGGATCGCTTCCGGCACGTCGCCGTTTGCCGCAAAAACTTCGCGCGCCACGCCCATGCAGCCGTTGAGCACATCGTCGAGATCCCGGCCTGTGGGCCGCGTGTGCCGAAGCCGGCAGCAACCGGCGTCCAGCGACGCAAAGAAGCTTTCTTCCCCTTCGTCCTGATGCGCGCGGGCGTGCATTGTCAGCCCCAGGCCGGCTGCATAGGCAAGCGGCGGTGCACCCTGAATCGTCATATCCTCGATCGCGACCGCCACAGATTCCAAATCGCGGCATGTGACGTATTCCACGGAAAGAGGATATTTTCTGCGGTTGAGCATGTGGACGCAGTTGTCTTCAAACCATAGGGTATTGAAGCGATCGGCCAGGAGAGCCATTTTTCGTGCCATTTTGTGTCCTCCTTAAAAGCAGAAGTTTGGAACCGGTTTTATTACGATGCAAACGTGCCGAACATCCCGATTGAATCCCAGTATGGAACGGCAGCGAGCATCGCGATCAGGCAGGCAAAAAAATACATCATTGCATAGCGGAACAAATGCCGCTTGGTCCAGCCGCGCGCCTGCGCGCCCGCCTCGAACGTTAGGCAGAACATGCTCTGATAGCGCAGGAAAAAAGCGCAGATCGCCAGAGAAAACAGCGGAATCCAAACAAGAGGATTGATGCCGTAGGTTTCGTTCAGTGCGGGGATGACCGGGGCAAAAATAACGATGGTGGGCGTGAGCAGCGCCACGTCGATGAAGCGCCACAGGAACAGGAAAATCAGTACGGCATAAACGAGCAGCCACGGATTCCCCGCGATTGGAGCAAACAGCGGAAGAAGGTTTGAGGAAAGCCAGTCGGAAACGCCAGCCTGCGTAAAAACTGCGCCGAAACTCATTGCGGAACCGGTAAACAGGATCAGATTCCAGGAAATCCCCGTTCCAATGTCGGAAGAATCGAAAACACCGGTTGTGTACAGCAGAATCAGTCCGAACAGGCAAATCGCCGCATCCGGGATATTGTGCAGCGAACTGGTAGTAAACAAGATGAAGCAAAGTATCAATACGAGACCCGTAACTTTTTCGCCGGACGTAACGGCGGGAAGAGCTTTGTATTTTTCCCGAAACGTCTCCTTGGGAATGTTCAGCTTCTTCTCGGGACGAAGCACGAAGTAACCGCCAATCAGCAGCAGTACGCTGACCAGGATTGCCGGAAGGAACGCAACGCGAAACCAATCGTTGAACGTAACTTCCGGAATGCCGGGGACGGAAGCAAAGATTCCGCTCAAAATGGGTCCCATAAGAGAACCGGTTTTCCAGCCGATACCCGGAATGACCGCCATCGCCCAGGCAGACAGCAGCACCAGCGAACGACCGCGCGTCCCTTGCCTGAGCATGCACAGATCGGCGCAGTCCAAAACAAGCGGTGTT
>DAOTGE010000073.1:0-11791 GCA_035446965.1 Eubacteriales bacterium | reverse complement strand
CCGTCAAAAAACTGGTTTTTTGGCGGTCTCAGCCGTGCCGCATTTCAGCGGCGCGGCTTTTATATGCGCTTGGATATTTTTCGTCCGCGTGAAAAGGAGGATGCTTGCAAAAAATTTTTTCCGGCGCTTCAGAATCGAATCGCTTTGCGCACGAGCGCCCCTTTGAGCTTCCCGGCAAGATTCTTCCGGCGTACGATCAAATGCGCAAGGTCGGAAGGATATTTCGTCAGGATTTCGTAGCCGTCCTTTGTGACGAGAACGGTGTCGGAGTGGCGGAATCCGCCGATATCGTCGAAATAGAGCGCCGGTTCGATGCTGACGACCATGTTTTCCGCCAGCACGTCCGAACTGCCCATGGAGAGCCACGGCTGTTCGTGATTGCCCAGGCCGATGCCGTGTCCCGTGCGGTGGATGATGTGGTCTTTGTATCCGGCGGACGCAAATAGCTCCTGCGTCGCGCGGTCGATGTCGGAACAGCGGACGCCGGGACGCACCATGGAAAAAGCAAGGTCGCGCGCCCGCATAACGAGGTTGTAAAGCGCAAGCTCCTTTTCCGACGGGTCGCCGAGGAAAACCGTGCGTTCGCATTCGGCGGCATATCCGTTGACGCGGTTATAACTCATCAGAACGATCGGGCCGGAGCCCATGCGCGCGTGAAAGTCCGGAACGCTATGCGGCTGCGCACTCTTTGGCGCCGGCCATCCTGCGGTGAGAAAGCCGCTGTTGAGATAGTCGTATTCGCCGCTCTTGATAACGCCCGTCTGGAGTTTCCGCGCGGGCATGACGCTTTCCACAACGGAAAACCCGCGGTACAGACTGCGGTGCAGCTTCTTCATGCCGAGGTCGGTCCATTCCGAGGCGCGCCGGATGGCTTCGATTTCCTGCGGGTCCTTTACCATCCGCAGCTGCAGGACCGCGTCGGAAACGACGGTTTCCTTTACGTTGAGCAGGGAATGCATCGCAACGGAAAAACCGGGTTCGATTCCCACGCGCGCGTTTGGACCAAGCATGCCGTTGAGCACGTCGTACCAATTCTGGCCTTCCACCGACGGATACTCAAAATAGCTTCGGATTTCCCCGTAGCGTTTTACTTTTTGCATATGTTCGTATTCAAGACGCGGAACGACGAGGTCGTATTTGCCCGCCGGTCGTACGATGATGAAAAAAGGACGCTCGATCGGCTTGTACGACGCGCCGGACAAATAAAAGATGGAATCCTGTGTCGAAATAATAAAAGCGTCCAATTTCTGCTCCTGCAGATACGTTTGCAGTTTGCCGAGCCGGGCTTCGTAGTTATACTCCATTTTTCGTTCCTCCCTGAATAAATGTTAGCGGTTTATTGATCGTGTCTGCGGCTGCGCGCCGACGATACTTCGAAAAAACGCGAAGCAAAAGTGTGATACATGCTGATAAGAATCTCTGTTTTAAAGCGGTGGCGCTCGCACGCCTTCGTGCTGCGGGAGCGGCCTGCATGATGCGATTGTTTCCTCGGCAGCGTTTGTCCGATTTGCGTAATTTAACTTTACACATTGTACCAAATGAGCGCGATCCTGACAAACAAAGCAAACCCAAACACCAGTATAGTACAAAACCCGGTTCTGGGCACAAAACGGCGGCCATAACATTTGCTTTTTCAGCGTTTTTTGTGAACGGGATGTATCTTTCGCTTGCGGCGTTCGATTGCTTTTATTTGCGGAGCCTTTTGATGAGCCTTTCTAATTTGACTGCGCCGGTTCGGCGGCGGGAGAGGGGTACAGGCGTGCAATCAGTGCGGCGACGCGGGGTCGGTTATACCGCTGGACGATGATGCAGGGCAGATTGACGGCGAGCGCATAGGCAAGCATAATCCATAAAACATCCGGCGGGGCAATCAGGCCGAACAGCCAGAACGGCGCGATGGCGAGCCAGTGCGTGAGTTCCCCGCGCGCCGATTCAACGAGGAAACGGCGCAGGTTCGCCTCCGAGTGATCGGAGAGGCTGCGCTTTCGATATCCTTGTTTCCAGGCGGCGGCGCCGTCCGGCAGAAGGTGCTTCCAGCTTTTCACGCGCAGCAGCGTTTCATAGATGCGTCCGCCGCGCTCCCAGCGGTGTGTGCGATAGAAGAACCGCTCGGGCGAGAACGCCTGCTCCGGCAGGGAGAGGCAAAGTAAAGCCGCTCCAAGCTGCAGGAGTCCCCAGAGCAGGAAACAAAGCAAAAACGTTAAGAGATCGTTTAAAAAGAGAATCTGCATCTTTCAGCGACCGAGCGAAATCATTCGTCCTTTCCATTTTACTTTCAGCCGGAACAGGCGCACGAATCCGGAGTACGCAAATACGGCGAAAAACACGAGCAGCGAAACGGGATAGAGCAGATAGGCGGCGGGCGAAAATTTCCCGATCCGGCGGCCGACGACAAACAAAAGAATAACCCAGCCAAGATACAGCGCTGCGGGGAGTGCGGCCGCGGCGAACCCGCCGCCCGCCGCCAGCGCGCGAATCAGTTGGATTGAAACCGCCGCGGTCGAAGCGAGCCAGAAAAACACCGCCGCAAACAGCCAAACGGGGGTTTTAGCGGCGCCGGAAGCGAGGTTCTTACTCCAGCCGGTGAGGAGGTCCGGCAGGCCGCCCGGATACATGCGGAACGACACGCCCGCGTCGCCGACGAACAGTCGATAGGGGATATTGTGCTTTTTTAGCTGTTCGCCGAGCGACATGTCCTCCACGATACTGCTTTTCACGCTTTCGTGTCCGCCGATTGCGGCATAGTCCGCGCGGGAAATCGCAATGACCGGCCCGTACAGGCCGAGGTTGACCGGCCGGGGCAGCGCCGTGCCGTTGGCGGCGATCTGTACGAGGTTGAAAAACAGGGAAAGCTGCTCGGCTGCCGATTTTGTCCGGTGAAACGGCTGCACGGAAAGCGTGCCGCCGTTTGCGTATGCCGTGACGATGCGTAAAAGCCCGTCCTGCGCAAGACGCACGTCCGCGTCGAGGAACACAAGCAGACTTCCGTGCGCCGCGTCCGCGCCCTTTTGCGCGGCCCAGCTTTTGCCGATCCAGCCGTCGGGTTTCGCCTCGGCGGAAAGCAGCCTGGCGCCACAGCGGACGGCAATATTGGCGGTGTCGTCCTCGGAAGCGTCGTCCACACAGAGAATCTCCAGCGGACGGAACGTCTGACGATTGAGGTCGCCGAGCAGCAGCGGCAGCGTCTTTGCCTCGTTTCGCGCGGGAATGACGACCGAAACGTCCGGCAGCGGATCATGGCTTTTGATACGCGGCAGTTTCGGAATGCGGAAAAACAGCAGCGCGGCGGCCGGAAAACCGAGGATGATCATGCACCAATCCAGTATCGATTGCATCAAGTGACCCTCGCTTTCTTTCCCAGTGCCGATATGGCGGCGTCCGCCGCGAGCTTGCCTGTAATGACGGCGACTGGCATCCCCGCCGGGACGAACGTCCAGTGCCCGCATTGCAGCACGCCGGGAAGATGGGTTTTGACCGCTTTTTGAATCTTGCCAAAGCGATGCATCGCAGGGATATCGCGGTTGGTGTAAGCCCAGCCGGTGATCGCGCCATGGCGGTTCGCGGTTTCCCGCTCGATTGTGAGAGGCGTTGCGCAAAGCGAAAACAAAACGCAGTCCTTGAGTCCCGGCAGAAGTGAGGAATCGAGCACGCGCAGGATTGTCTGCGCGCAGAGCTCCTTCAGTGCGGCGTATGCGTTTTGTCCGAAAAACCATTTTGTGAGTTCATAGTCGAACAGCGTGCTGACAATCAGGCCGGTTTTGCCGTCTGGAGCAAGCAAAGCGTCCCGCAGCACGGGAACGGAAATTTCGTATGTGGTGGTTTCAAGGTAGCGCTTTACCCAGTCCATCATGGCAGATTCGCCGCCGCAGCGAGCCGTCTGCCAGGCGGGCAGAGCGGAAAGGCCGGTCGTGTCCGGCGTGAAAAACGCGTGTGCCCCGCAGGCGGATCCGACGGCTGCGGGCGGGAGGCCGGTTCCGATAAACAGCGTCAGCACGGAATCGATTCCGGCGGCTTTTTCCGTGCGCGCCTTCTGTGCGCGCGCTTTTTCAGGAAGCGGCCCTTCGAGAGCCCGGTAGAGCGCGCTCTGGTCGGCCGCCCAGATCAGGCGGGAGTAGGAAAAGCGTCGTCCGTCGCGTCGGACGACGCTTTTTTCGCCATGCAGTACGCGGGCAATCTCCGCGTTCAGTTCAATTTTTCCGCCGAATTCTTCGATGCGGCGTTCCAGTCGTTCGGCGAGCACGCCCGTGCCGCCTGTGGGGTAACGGTAATCGAGATACAGGCCGAAATAGCTCAGCGCAAAAAAAGCCGGCGTTGCGGCAAAGAAATGCTGGCAGATCAGATCGATCAGCGCGTCGTTTTGCGTAAATTTCTTCAGGTACTGCCGCATGGGTTCGTCGAGACGGCTTGCTTTTTGAATGTTGAACGTATACCTGATCAACCACGGCAGGAGCGTTTTTGCCAGGTACTTTGGATCGTGCAGTTCCGCGTCCAGAAACAGCGGGTTATCAATCCCGTACAGCACGTCCATATAGCGCATCGCCGCTTCAATCTGCCGGGCAATGCGCTCGATTTCCTGTCCGTTTTGCGGAAAAACCGATTTGAGGAGCGCCGCGTATCCGGCAAGGCTTTTTTTGTCGCTCAGCTGCACGCTGCGGCTGCCGAAGCCGATCGTGACGGGGTTTGGCGCAAACTGCATTTCGACGCCGAGTTGGCGCAGCATCGGCAGCAGCACGCCGGAGTCTTCGAACGCGCGGATACCGCCGTCAAAAGAAAAACCGTTGTGCTGAAACGTGCCGACAAGGCCGCCCGTTTTTGCATTGCGCTCGCAGAGCAGCGTTTTCAGCCCGGCGTGCGCGCAGTATGCGCCCGCCGTCAGGCCGGACACGCCGCCGCCGGCAATGATAACGTCGTAGTGTTCGTTCATTGGTTCACCTCCGCATTGTGTGTGGCAACCGAAGATACGCTTGTCGTTTGTTGCGTGCGTATGTGTGGACGGAATGGACGATTTGCTCTGAACGGTCGGTTCTGCAGAGAAAACGGGATATCAAATATCGACGGGAAAACGGTGTATAAGCGGGTTCAAAAAGAAAAATTCATAGCGGGAGCGAAGACCTGATTTGATTGTAATATTGAACTCGCACGCAAGTCAACACCTGTAAACGGTACACGTTGCGGCAGTGCACTTTGCGTAAGGCGCGAGACAGGCGAGTCTGCGAAGACGTTTTCCGGGTTGCTTTGAAGCCGCGCGGCAAGCAGGGATACCTCTCAAGAGGCGCAGATCGCCGCGCGTTTTGCTGGGGCAAATAAAATATCAGACACGCTAAAAAGAAAAATGAAAAGCGTTGTTTTTTTAAAAGAATAATGGTAGTATGGACGCATGAAGCTGATCGAAACGAAAAACGCCGTGGGGCACGTGCTTTGTCACGACCTTACGCGAATTGTTCCCGGAGAAATGAAAGACGCGCAGTTCCGCAAGGGGCACATTGTGACCGAAGCGGATATCCCGATGCTGCTTTCCATGGGGAAAGACCATCTCTATGTATGGGAAGCGGGGGAAAACACGCTGCACGAAAACGAGGCCGCCGACCGCCTTTGCGCACTCTGCGAAAACGAGCATATGCGCCGCGGAGCGGTCAAGGAAGGAAAGCTGGAGCTTTTCGCAGAGGAGGACGGCGTTTTCATCGTGGATGTGCCGCGGCTCGACGCGCTCAACGCGCTCGAAGACGTGATGATGGCCACGCGGCACACCAACACGGCGGTACGCGCCGGGGACAAACTCTGCGGCACGCGGGTGATCCCGCTGGTCATCGATAAGCGCCGCATCGAGGAAGCGGAGGCGATTGCCGGCAGCGAACCGCTGCTCAGGCTTGTTCCGTTCAGAAAAGGGCTGAAAGCCGGCATCGTTACCACCGGCAACGAGGTCTTTCACGGACGGATCGAAGATCGGTTTACTCCCGTGGTCGAAAGAAAACTCAAAGCGTTCGGCGTTACGGCCGCCGAAAAGCGCGTCAGCGACGATCAAACGGAACACATTGTTGAAGCAATCCGGCAGGTGCGCGCGGCGGGCGTGGACATCGTGCTCTGCACGGGCGGCATGAGCGTGGATCCGGACGACCGGACGCCCGCCGCCGTCCGGGAAAGCGGTGCGGCAATCGTAACTTACGGTGCGCCGATCCTGCCGGGGGCGATGTTCCTTGTGGGATACTATGACGACGGCGTGCCGGTGCTGGGGCTGCCGGGCTGCGTGATGTATGCAAAAACATCGGTATTCGATCTTTTTTTGCCGCGCATTGTCGCGGGAATCCGGCTGCAGCGCAGCGATATTACCCGGCTGGGTAACGGCGGGCTTTGCCTGAACTGCGATAAATGCACCTACCCGAACTGCGGTTTCGGGAAAGAATAAAGATGGGCCATGCAGAAGCGTTTTTCTGCGTTCCATAAATCAAAGAGTCAAGAGGAAAGAGTTATGAAAAAATGGATTGCGCTGCTGATGACGGTCTTGATGCTTGCATCGTTTGCCGCCTGTGCGCAGCAAACGGAGACGGCTGCGGCGGACGAAACCGCAGCGACGGAAGAGCCCGTCGCAACCGAAGCGCCCGCGGCGGCGGAAGAACCGGCGGAAGCGGAAGACGCGCTTTTGGAAGAAGCAGAAGTACAGCTGTTTATTGCGGCGAGCCTGGAAGGCGTTTTTCAGGCGATCATCCCGCTGTATGAAGCGTCCCAGCCGAACGTTACGATTACGTACAATGCCGACAGCTCAGGAAAGCTCATGACGCAGATCGAGGAAGGGTTTGCCTGCGATGTGTTCTTCTCCGCGTCGACGGCGAAAGTGGACACGCTTGAGGAAGAAAACCTCGTTATGGAAGGCACGCGCGTCGATCTGCTTTGCAACAAAATTGCGCTGATCACGCCGAAGGACAGCGGTACCACGGTGACAGGCTTTGCCGATCTTGCGAGCGCCAAGAGCATGGCGCTGGCCGACGGCAGCGTGCCCGCGGGCAAATACGCCCGTCAGGTGCTCATCAGCCTCGGGATTCTCGACGGTTCCAAGAAGGCGGCAGAATATACCACCGAAGAAGTTTCCGCCGCGCTTGACGGACTGGAAATCAACGAGTGCAGCAACGTCAGCAAGGTGAAGGAAGCCGTTAAAGAAGGCTCCAACGAAGTCGGCGCCGTGTATTATTCCGACGCATATTCCATTATAGACGATATCGACATCATCGAAATTGCGGACACTTCGCTTTCCGGCGAAATCCTCTACCCGGTGTGCCGCATCGTCAATCCGCAGGCGACCGACGCGGAAAGCGCCGCTGCGGACGATTTTATTGCGTTCCTGCAAACCGACGCGGTAAAAGCGCTGTTTGAAGACTACATGTTCACGATTTACGAATAAAGCAACCCTCTTGCAACGTTCGTAACGCGCGATTTGCCGGCAGGTTACGGCAAATTGCAAAATGCCCGCCGTCATGCGGTTTGGCGGCGGGCGTTTCGTACGTTTTTCAGGCGCGCGGTAAAGCGCCTGGCGCAGTGGGCGTAATGCAGTATACCGGAAACAGGCGGCGCGTGCCGCGGAGGAAAACGCATGCAAGAGTTGTTTGGAATACTTGAATCCCTGGATTTCAGCCCGCTTTGGATTTCGCTTAAAACGGGGCTGGTCGCAACGGTTTTGTGTTTCTTCCTCGGCATCTGGACGGCGCGCTGGGTCATGCGGATGGGCAAACGCCCGAAAGCGCTGGTCGACGGGCTTTTGACGCTGCCGATGGTGCTGCCGCCGACGGTCGCGGGTTTTTTCCTGCTGCTGATTTTCAGCATGCGCAGACCGGTCGGCGAGTTTCTCTATGCGACTTTTTCAATCAAGGTCGTGCAGAGCTGGCTCGGGTGCATCGTCGCCGCGAGCGTGATCGCGTTTCCGCTGATGTACCGAAACGCCCGCGCGGCGTTTGAGCAGGTCGACATTGAGCTCATCTATGCAGGCCGGACGCTCGGCATGTCCGAACGGCGCATTTTCTGGCGCGTGGTGCTGCCCTCCGCCGGGCCGGGCGTGGTCAGCGGCACGATTCTGACGTTTGCGCGCGCCCTCGGCGAATACGGCGCAACCAGCATGCTGGCAGGCAACATCGCCGGGAAGACGGGGACGATCTCCCAGCGCATCGCAATGGTCATTCAAAACGGGGATTATGCGACCGCGGGTGTTTGGGTGGCGGTGATCCTCATCATCTCGTTCGGGATCGTGTTCCTGATGAACGTTTTTGCGGATTCAAGGCTGAAAAACGTGAAAAAATGGTAGTATCTGCAAACGGAAGAACAGGGAATCGGGGAAAAAATGACGCTGGAAGTTGATATCAAAAAAAGGCTGAACGGTTTTACGCTGGATGTGGCGTTTTCCGCGGGCGCGGGCGTTACCGCGCTTCTGGGCGCGTCCGGCAGCGGGAAAAGCATGACGCTGCGGTGCATCGCCGGGGTGGAAAAGCCGGATGAAGGCCGAATTGTGCTCGACGGACGCGTGCTGTTCGATTCGAAGACGAAGATCGATCTGCCACCGCAGAAAAGGCGGGTCGGATACCTGTTTCAGCGGTATGCACTGTTTCCCAATATGACCGTGCTGCAAAACATCGCCGCGGGACTTTCACTGGAAAAAGACGCGGCCGTCCGGCGGGAAAAACAAAGCAGTCTTCTGCGGCGGTTTCATCTGGAGGGACTGGAGGCGCGCTATCCGCGCGAGCTGTCCGGCGGGCAGATGCAGCGCGTCGCGCTCTGCCGTATGCTGGCCGGAGAGCCGGAGGCGGTTTTGCTGGACGAGCCGTTCGCCGCGCTGGACAGCTATTTACGATGGCAGCTTGAGCGCGAGGTGCGAACGACTCTCGCCGAGTTTTCCGGCGTTTCCCTGCTGGTTTCGCACGACCGGGGCGAAGTTTACCGCATGAGCGAGCGCGTCTGTGTGCTCAACACCGGAAAATCGGAGCCGGTCGTCGGTACCCGGACGCTCTTTGAGCGACCGATGACGCTGCAGAGCGCGCTGATCTCCGGCTGTAAAAACTGTGCGGCCGCGCAGATCGATGCGGACGGGAATGTCTGGGTGCCGGCGTGGAA
Source organism: Eubacteriales bacterium (assembly GCA_035446965.1). Classification (GTDB taxonomy): domain Bacteria; phylum Bacillota; class Clostridia; order Christensenellales; family CAG-138; genus UBA7703. The sequence continues at coordinate 2,701 of DAOTGE010000073.1, read as the reverse complement.
TCTGAAACTGGCCTGTCCCCCCGCCGACGGAAGGGCCGTCACGCATGTCGGCGTTCGCGCGCACTATATTCTGCCTGCCGCGCCGGATACGGAAAACGCCGCGCTCTGCCGCATTACGGACGTGACGGACGACGTGTTTTCGCGCGTGCTGACGCTGATGCCGCCGGGCGCACAGGCGCCGCTGCGCGTGGAGTTGGGCAAAGAGGACGCAAAGGGATTCTTTGTCGGCGGCGAAGCGTGGTTTGCACTGCCGAAGGAGGCCGTTATGCTGCTTGGGGATGCGGAAGCGTAGCGTAAGTGCGCGGCAAATCGCCTTGCAGCGGAAGCCGGACGGAACGGTCGCCTTGCTCCGCGGCATGAGTCGCAAAATGATTAAAAAACCGGAGAATTCAAAACCTTCCGATGCAGAAGTCTGCAAGGGAAGGTTTTTTGTGTTTGCATAAGCAGTCGATTTTTGCAGCCGTGCGGCTCTCTGCCGCCGCGGCGCTACCGCAAATCCCGCAGGAGGTTCTGCGCCGCCATCAGGCTCATCGCTTCGGACGCGCCGGTTGTTGAAGCGGCGCAGTGCGAACCCATGATCAGGTTTTTCAGCGTGTAGAGCGCTTCGCTTGCGGGCGGTTCTTCCTCGAACACGTCGATTCCCGCGGCGAGGATTTTCTGTCCGGAAAGCGCGTCCACCAGCGCCGATTCATCGATCAGCCCGCCGCGCGCCGTATTGATGAGTACGGCGGTCTGCTTCATCCGTGCAAACGCGTCTGTGCCGACGAATCCGTGCGTTTCGCTGTTGAGCGGCAGGTGCAGACTGATGAAATCGCATTCGGAGAAGATTGTGTCCGGGGCCGCGCGGCGCACGCCGTTTGCCTTTGCAAATGCGTCGTCCCAGAAAACGTCGTATGCGAGGACTTTCATGTCGAACCCGCGCGCACGCCTTGCAACGCCTTTGCCGACTGCGCCGAGACCGAAAATGCCGAGCGTTTTTCCAAAGAGGTCGGCGCCGATGCGCTTTTCCCAGTCCCTGCGGTGGCAGAGCGCGTCGATTTCACAGACGCGCCGTGCACAGGCGAGCATCAGCGCAAACGCATAGTCCGCCACGGCGTTGGCGTTTGCGCCCGCCGTGACGGAGAGCTTGATACCACGCTCGTTTGCATAGGGTATATCGATGTTGTCCGTACCCACGCCGTATTTTGCGACGGCGCGGATTTTTTTGCCCGCTGTAAGCACGTCCCGATCGAGCGGATCGACGCCGATGATAACGCCGCAGACGGAGGAGACGGCTTCGAGCATCGCTTCCTTTGTCAGAATTGCGCCCGTGGTGTTCCGGACGAGTTCGTAGCCCGCCTCACGGAGCAGTTCAAACGGCGCCGGGTCGGTTTTTCCGAACGAGCGGGGTGTGATTAAGATACGTTCCATTTTGTTCTCCTGATTACGCCTGGTTGTGATTGGTTAAAATGCATATGCTGCTGCGGGGTTTTTTATCTGCATCTGCAGAATCTCCCGGTCGGAAAAACCGCGGGACCGCAGCAGAGGTAAAAATGTTTCAAGCAGGTAGCTTAGCCCGATCGTACCACCGTAGCTGACCAATCGTTGGCGCGTGGTGTCCAGCGAGAGCATCAACTGGCGGACATATCCCGCCGAAACGACCTGTTCAATCAACTGTGCTTCCCGCTCGTCGCTGTGGTATTTGAACCGCCCGATGGTATCGTATTCGAGATACGCGCCTCTTTTGCAGAGCGCGAGGTGCGCTTCGAACGAATCGACCGTCCGGTCCATATGGCAAAAGATCATCTTCTGCGGCGCAACGCCGCGCGCTTCAAAGAAATCGGCGAGCGCGAGCGGGTCGGACCCGCGTTCGATGTGCACCATTAAGGGCGCGGACGTACGGACCGCCGCACCGGCGGCGGCAAGGAACAGCGTACGGCGGCGTCCGCAGATGCCCTCGGGCTCAAGCGCGGTTTTAATCTGTCCCGCCCGGCAGAGCGGCAAGGCGGTTTCGGGCGGTGCGCCGCGCTGCGTTTCAAACATGCCGTCCGTGATTTCGCGTGCAAACAGTTCACAGAGGCGTTCTTCATCCCAGGTGAGGATCCAGTGTGACGGGACGTAGTAGATCAGCCGGTGGAAACCGGTCGACGCAACGATATGCACGCCCGTTTGTTCGGAAAGCGCAAGCAATGCGCGCGCGCCGCGTCCGCAGCCGACGGGCTGCGCGTCGGCGATCGCGCTGCCGCCGCCGGTCCGGTATGCGCAGAGTTCCCGTTCGCTTTTATGCAAATCGTCTATGCAGAGCGCGGGGGACGGCGCGGCGGGCGTGCCGCCGCCGATAAAAACATGCTCGTGACACTGGCAGTAGCCGAGCGTTTCCGGCGGAATGTCGCCGCGGACCGTGCGGACCCGTTTTGGCGGAGTCAACGCAGTGTCTCCACGGCAAACTTTGTCCGGTCGCCGCGGTATCTGGCAATGGAGTATTCTACCGGCGTGTTCGTCTGCTCTGCATACGCCACGCTCGTTACAAGGCAGACCGCCTTATGAATCGGGATACCAAGCAGATTTGCCTCGTCCTGATTGAGGGTTACGGCTTCAATTTCGCGGCGCGCACGGTTGACGCGCACGCCGTAGAGCGATTCGAGAGACGTGTAGAGCGACTCGGTCGTAAAATCCGTCTGCATAAGCAGCGGGAACATCCGGTAGGGAATATAGGTTTCCA
>DAOTGE010000072.1:0-11840 GCA_035446965.1 Eubacteriales bacterium | reverse complement strand
GCAAGCGCGTCGAGTTCCGCAGATACGAACTCTTTACGCCGGACGCGGACGCGCTGGTGCTTGAAGAAGGCGTAACGCCCGCCGGGCAGAGCCTCTCGCAGAGCAAGATCGAAGCCGAAGTCAAGCAGTACGGCGCATATGTCGAAGTCAGCGACCTGCTCGACCTGACCGGCTACGACCCGGTGCTCGGCGAGAGCACGGAACTGCTCGGCGAGCAGCTCGGCACCGTTGTGGAATGGGTCACGCGGGACGCGATGTGCGCCGGTACCAACGTGCAGTACGCCGGCGGCAAAACCAACCGTCTTTCGCTGGGCGCGGACGACAGGCTGACGGTCACGGAAATCCGCAAGGCTGTGCGTTCGCTCAAAAAGGCGAAAGCGCGCATGTTCAACGCCACGAGCGACGGAAAGAGCCGCAAACCGCACTTTGTCTGCATCTGCTCGCCGGACGCGACGTACGATCTGCAGAGCGACGCGCTCTGGCAGGACGTTTCCAAATATTCGGATGTGGAGCAGATCTACTCCGGCGAGATCGGCCGCCTCTTCGGCGTCGTGTTCGTCGAAAGCACCGAGGCCAAGATTTTTTCGCAGAGCGTGCTGACCACCGTCGCATCGCATGAAGCGGGCAGCGCGGTCGTGACGCTCAACGAGCTGACCGACGCAGCCGCGCTGTATCTCGTATCCGGTGCGGCGGTTAAAATCGGCTCCACGGAATACACCGTCGCTTCCTGCGACAAGGCGGCAAAGACCGTTACGCTCTCCGCGGCCGTTTCGAGCGCCATCGCGGCGGGCACGGTCGTCTTCAGCGAAGACGCGGGCGAACTGGACACGGCCACGAAGAAGGGCATGGACGTCCATGCGACGCTCGTGTTCGGCGCGGACGCATACGGCGTGATCGACGTGGACGGCGAAGGCTGCCTGCAGACGATCGTTAAGCCCTGCGGCAGCGGCGGCGCGGCCGACCCGCTCGACCAGCGCGCCACGGTCGGCGCAAAGGTCGCCGCGTATACGGCGAAAATCCTCAACAATCTCTGGATCGTGCGCATCGAGCACGGCGTGAGCCTGTAACCGGGAGCAAAAGGGACCTGCGGGAGGAGTTTTTCCTCCCGCGTCCCGTGGACTTAAAAAACAAGGAGGTAACCCATGCAGTATATCACCGAAGCCGAAATCGACGGCATTACGTCCGCAACCGGCAAAGCGCTCGGCAGCGAGCCGAAGGTCACGATCGTCATTCACCCCGAAAACGGAGAAGCGTTCTGGGAGGGCGGCGTGAACGGGCATTTTTTCCGCATCCGCACCAACGAGAGTGTCGCCGTGCCGAAAAGCCTTGCAAGGCTCATCGCGCAGAGCGCGGCAGTTCGCGTTGAAAGCGAAGCGCGCGTGAAGGCATACCGCAAAAGCGGCGGCAAAAAGGTATCGTGAGGAGGATGATCCATGACGCTCAAGGAACTGCTCACGGGCGCGCTGCTCCAGCTCGACCGCGGGACGGACGCGCAGACCCTCGAAGCCTGGCGGGACAAGCTCACACGCTATCTCAACGACGCGATCATCGACCTGACCAGCGAACTCCAGCCGCGCAGGACGGACGAACTGACGCTCACGGACGGGACGCTGGATTTGAGCGGTCTGCCGCGCGCGGTGGTGAAGGTGCTTGCACTCAATCGCGAAAGCGTGCGGCTGCCCTTTTACTACGGGCTCAGCAGCGAAAAGCTGCGCGTGCCCGCCGTGGACGACGGGCCGATCCAGGTGACGTACCGGTATATGCCGGAGTCGCTCAAGGTCGATACGGACGTGCCCGACTTGCCGGAATGGTGCCACGGCGCGCTGATTGGCTATGCGGTCGGGCGGGAACGGGCCGCCGGCGACGCCGCGAGCGTGAACGCTGCGCGCGCCTGCTTCGAACTCTACAATGCGGCCAAGCGCTGTATGCGCGCGCACCGCGGCGAGCTGGACGCGTTCACGCTGCAAAACTGCATTTGAGGAGGTTGTAAAACCATGGCGTTACGGCAATACCGCATCCCGATGTTCTATGGACTGCACCAGGGCGCGACGGAGAACCGCATCAACGACGGCGAAAGTCCGGACGCTTGCAACATGGACACCTCCGGCGGGCGGCTCAGCGTTGCAAAAGGGTATACGCGGGTCGGCAGCGCTGCATTTCCGAACCCCGGCGCGGCAAAGCGGCTGTTCGTCTGGAACCGCGCGGAGGGCGCGAAGTTCCTCGTTACGACGCAGAACGCGCTGTATGTGCTGGACGAAACAAACGTGCTCTGGCGGCAGCTCTACACGTTTTCCGCGGAGGCGAGCGCCGTGCAGTATGACTTTCAGGTGCTCAAGATTGCGAGCACGGAATATCTGATTGTCGCCAGCGGCGTTTCGCAGATGGCCAAATGGGACGGCGTGTCCGAAACCGCGGAAGCATTCGGCAGCGAGGAAGGTCTTTCCAACATTGCGGTGAACTTTGTGGAGCTTTATTATTCCCGTTTGTTCGCCGCAGGAGACGCGGACTACCCGAGCAGACTGTATTATTCGCAGTCGCCCGGAGACACGCGTACGCTGGAGGACTGGACGAGCGCGGAGGAGAGCGAAAACGTAAGCGGCGGGCATGTGGAAGTCGGCACCGATTCCGACCCGATTACGGGACTGTTCGCGCTGAGCAACCAGCTTTTGATCTTTAAGCGGGATTCGCTTTACCGCATGCTGGGCGACCGGCCGAGCAACTACCGCATTCAGCCGGTCGGCGGCTCGCTGCTCCAGCCCGTGCACACGGCCTGCACGCGCGTAGGCGACGTGCTGTATTTCCTCACCGGCGGCGGCATGTACTATTTCGACGGGCAGGACGTGCAGCGCAAAGCGGACGCGGACAAGGCGAGGACGTTCCTTTCAGGCGCGGACCTTTCCGCCTGCGCCGCCGCGGCCAGCCGGGATACCCTCTATTTTGCCGTGTGCGAAAGCGAAGCGTCCGGCGCGAACGACGCGCTGCTTACCTACGACCTTTCGCGCGGGACCTATATGGTGCGCAGGGGATTTCTTGCGCGCGGGCTTTGCGCGGCGGGCGGCACGCTCTATCTGCTCGACGGCGGCGGCTATGTATGCCGCTTTAACGAGGGGGACACCTACGCCGGCGCGCGTATCGACGCTTACTGGAAAACGCCGATGACCGATTTGGACTCCAAGGCGACCATCAAGCGCCTGGAAGAATTGCTTTTGCGCGGCACGGGCGGTATCGTCTCGCTTCAGGCGGTCACGGAGAGCGGCACGGTCTATAACGAACGCCTTATGCCGGACGCGGAGGAGGATATCCTCGAACTCCGCCTCACCGGTGACGGGCGCGCGCTGCAGCTGGTGTTTCAAAACGTCAACGGGTCGCATTTTACGATCGACGGCGGGGTAGAGCTGATTATGGACGTGCAGCGGCGCGTACTCTAGCGGGAAAGGAGAAAACAGGGCATGGCATATGAAAGCACAGGCATGCAGGCGCTGCTCCCGGTCTATTTTTCGCGCATGGCGGAAAAGGACGGCGCGCGCGAAGATTACGACGTGCGTGCGGCGCAGAACGAAAGCAGCCTGAACCAGAACCTCGAAACGCTGTACCGAAAGCTGCTGGAGATCGAGGAATACCTCGCGTCTTCCACATAACGAAAGGAGAATATATGGCAATCAACATCGGCGGGCTGAGCGGCGTAACCCTCACGCCAAGCCGGAAAATTGACGCGGGCAAGGTCGGAAGCGGCTTTAGTACCGGCACGAGTTCCAAAAGTTCGTCCGGCACAACGCAGTCGCTGAGCGACGAGGACGTGCTCGGCTACTACATCGACGAGATGTACGAGCGTTATAAACCGGAAGAAACGGAATATGAAGCGCTCAGCACAGACGAAATCAAGGAGTCCGTGGCGTCCTGGCTCCGGCCGAGCTACGATCAGGCGATCGCCGAACGCAAGGCGCAGACGGAGACGAACAAGGCCAACCTGGACGCGGACGCCATCGCCCGCGGCATGGGCGCGAGCACGTACGTCACCGACGTAAAAGACCGTCAGCAGAACGCGGAGGCGAGCGATATCGTCTCCCTGGAAGCGGATTATGGCGCGGCGCTGGCGAAATACGTCTCCGAAGAGGCGGATTCGGAGAACGACCGCCTCCTCGAAACGCAGCAGTTCAACGCCGAACAGCAGCAGGACGCTTACGAACTTGCGTATTCCGCGGCGCTGCAGCTCTTTGCGTACTACAAAAAGAGCGGCGGGAGCAAGAGCTCCGGCGGGAGTTCTTCGCAGAGCGTTACGACGACTTCGCTTAAGAACATCGAGACGTTTCTGGGCTCGCTTTCCGGCGACGAACGCGCGGAAGTTTACGGCGCGACCACGTCCGCAGGCGCGCAGTATCGCGCGGAAATCCTCGCCTCGGTCGGCTACGGCGGCTATATCCAGCTTTTAAGCCGCTATCCGAGCGGACAGTAAGGCGCGGCGCCCTAATCCAAAATGGTTTTGGGCGGCCGCAACGGTCCGGCAGGTATGCCGGGCCGTTTTGCCGCGGGCTTGATGAAGCGGGACAAATGCTTTATACTGACGTTGAATCTTTCTGATCTGTCTGAAACGAACAAATCGATACGGAGGGGAAAAACTTATGCTCTCGGAGCTGCATTTGGTTTGGAATCCGGTCGCGGGCAACGGCGCCGCCGTGAAGGCGTACGAGGCCGTTACGCGGGAACTGGCGACGCGCGGCGTGCCGTTTGAATCGTCCAAAAGCGAATATCCCGGCCACGCGGTCGAACTCGCCAAACAGGCGATGGAAAACGGAGCGAAAAAAATTGCGGCGATCGGCGGGGACGGGACCATCCGCGAGGTGGCCAGCGCGCTGCTCAATACGGACGTCCCGCTCGGCATCATCTCCTGCGGGACGGGCAACGACATCGTCCGCCCGCTGAAGATACCGAACGATCCGCTGCAGGCGCTCGAAGTCGTGCTCAGTGGCGAGCCGCGGCATATGGACGCGGCCATGGCCAACGACCTGCTGTATTTCAACGTGGCCGGGTTCGGGTTCGACGTGGACGTGCTGCACTATGTTGAAATCTACAAAAAGAAGATGAAAAACGGGTCGCTGGCGTACCTGCGCGGACTCATCAGCGCGATTGCCAACCTCCAGAGCAGAAAAACGAAAATCACCTGGCCGGGCGGGTCGATGGAGGAGGACGTTCTCATCATCGCCGCGGGCAACGGCACGCATTTCGGCGGCGGCATGATGGTCACGCCCAACGCGGACCCGTTCGACGGACAGCTCGATATCTGCGTGATGCACGGCGTGAAAAAACGCGACGCGCTGACGCTTCTGCCGAAGTTTTTAAAAGGAAACCATGTGGGTACGAAATTCGTAACCTATTTCCGCACGACGGAACTGACCGCCGTGTGCGAACCTTCCTCCATGCTGGATGTGGATGGCGACGTGCTGCCCGGAACGCCCGTCACCTTCCGGATTCTGCCGCAGTCTTTGTGGGTCGTCGTCCCGCAGTAGTGCGGCGCGCCGGCGCGCGGGACACAGAAAGTTTGCTTTACAGCGTCCGCGCAGGCTGGTAGACTGAAGCAAAGATCAAGGGGTAGAGGGACCAGATGGCAATACAGCAAAGCGCCGGCAGACCGTATCCGCAGGGCGGAACGAGGAGCACGGGCACACGGCGCAGAAAGAAAAAGAAGAACAACACGCTCCTGCTTTCGATTCTTGCGCTGGTGCTCATCGGCGCGGCGCTGCTGATTTATCAGTTTATTTTCAACAAGCAGGAGTCCACCGTGTCCATGGAACTCACGCCGATTTCGACGAGCTCGACCTATATCAACACCGGCGACGGACTGCTCTATCAAACCGACGGGCAGATCCACTTTTATCACCTGACGGACAGCAAAAAGAACTATACCTACGGCATGAGCGCTTCGGACAACATCCGTATGTCCGGCAGCGAAAGCATGACGGTCGTGTTCAACGAAGCGCAGCTGCAGGTGGTCGGCGAAAAAACGCCGCTGACGTTCACCGGCACGATTCAGGAAGTCGAGTGCGGGGACGAGCATCTTGCTGTGCTGCTGCAGGACGCGGAGGACTCGGAGAGCGTCCTGATCATCACGAGGGACGGCGAGCAGATCGCGGACCTGCCGTTTGAAGATCAGTATATCGTGGATTTCGGGTTTTACACTGCGAAAAACGAGATGCTCTGGATTGAGACGCTCAACGTTAACACCGGCACGCCTATGACCACGATCTCGACCTATGACTTTGTCAAGCAGGAGATCACGGGCCTGATGCACGTGCAAAGCCAGCTGGTCGACCAGATTTATATCACGTCGGACAGCATGTTCGTCGTCGCGACCAACCAGATCATCCGCTATACGCACGAGGGCAACAAGGAAGTCTACCGCGTGACGATTTACGGCTATCAGGCGGTGGACTTTTCCGATGCGTCCGATTCGCCGACGTTCCTGCTGACCACACGCGGCGGCGACTTCCACACCGTGAAAATCCTCACGCTCGAAGAGGCGTCCGAGGCGGATTCCGTGGAGACGACGCTGCAGCTGCCGACCGAGGGCGTCGCCGCGTTCATCATGAACGGCAAGCTCGTCGTGGTTTCGCGCGAAAACGTGTATACCTACACGCTCAAAGGCAAACTTTCCTCGACCGCGTCGTTCGAACAGGCGGTCGACGAGGCGTTTAAGCTCACCGACACAAAACTGCTGCTTTCGAGCAACGGCATGTATTACATCGCCAACGCGGGCTGATCCGGCGGGAAACGGGGAGGCGTAAAGAATGAATTTTATCGATATCGCAATCCTGCTGGTGCTGGGGATCACGGTCCTTGGCGGGCTCTACCGCGGGTTTATCAGCACGGTGTACAACATCGGCGCAACGCTTCTTTCTTTGATCGTTGCGCGGCTGTGCATCCCGCTGGTCTCCGGCTTTGTAAAAGGCAGCGCGGACCTTTTTAACATGATGCTCTACTATACCGAAGGCTCGGAATACGTGGCCATTACGGACGTGGAGCTGACGCGCGCGCCCATTGCGGACATCTCTTCCGAGCAGCTGCACACGGTGCTGAATAACGCCGACATGCCGCTGCCGATGGACCGCTGCGTGATTAAAAACATCGCGTCCGAAGCGTTCCGGGACAGCGGGGTCACGACGCTCGGCGACTACTTCAACCAGACGATCGTCTGCGTGGTCATCAATATCCTTGCACTGTTGGCGGTGTTTATACTCGTCCGGCTGATTCTTGGATTCGTGGTGCGCGGCATGGAATACGGCCGCGGGGGATTTAAGGTGCTTGCGCACGGAGACGGCGTAATCGGCGCGGGCCTCGGGCTGGTGCACGGCGTTTTGATGCTGTTTGTGATCTTCCTGCTGGTGCCGGTGATGCTGACCGTGCTGCCCAAGATCTATGAGTTTTTAAGCGAATCCTTCTTTGGGGAGTTTTTCTATCAGGCAAACTTCCTGCTTTCGATCATTCCGTCGACGTAACGCCGGCGCAGTTGAAACATATAGCCGGGCGGGCGCGGTTTGCGCGTCTGCCAAAACGGCGCCGACGGGTGCGGTTTTCCGGCGCAAACGGGGGAAAGGCAGGCGGTTGCATTGCGCTTTATGAAACGATGGCTGATTCCAATCATGGCGGTGCTCATGCTTTTGTGTTTTGCGATTGCGTTTCTGCCGCTGACGCAGCGGGAGGAGAACAGCGCAAAGAACGATTTGAGCGGACTGACAAATGCGGCGTTTGAGCGCATTGCCGCAAGCCAGGCGTCCGCGGAACCCGTCACGGAGGCGGAGGAAGCGGCGCTGACGCAGAAGGCGCGGGCCGTTGCGCGGTTTTTGGCGCACGACGACGCACTGCTGGCCGGCGATGCACTGCGCGCGCTCTGCGAGCAGCTTGTGATCGACCGGATCGACGTTGCAGACGATCAGGGCGTTATCATCGCATCCTCGGACGACGCGCGAGTCGGTTTGGCGCTCGGTGAAACGGAAGGGTTTGCCTGGACGATGGACGCGCTCAACGACAGCGAGCTTTCGCAGGCGGACGAGGCCGACGCAAGCGTTCTCTACTGCAGTGTGCCGCGCACCGACATTGAAGGATTCGTGTTCCTTACGCGGGACGATCCGTTCGTGGAGCAGGCATTCTCTGCGGAGACAAACGAGTCGCTCATTGCGGACATGGCCTACGGCGGCGATCTGCTGTTTGTGGCCGAGCCGGATGGAGAAGACGGCTTTTTCTATGAATCCGGCAGCCTTTGCCTGCGCAGCACGGTAAACGGCGTCACGCTGATTGCCGCACGCGAAAATTCGGTGATCTACGAAACGCGCAACACCGCGCTGGTCGCGCTGGCGGCGATGCTGCTCTGCGTAATGATCTGTGTGGTTGCCGCGTATCTGATGCATCTGGAGTTTATAACGCCGTTGCTGGACGAACGTCCGGAGCCGGAGGAAGAGACGGAGGAAGAGGCGGAGGAGAAACCCCGCCGGAAGCGGATTGCAGCTCCGCAGGAGCCGGAGGAGAAAACGGAAGAAGGGGAAGAACGTCCCCGTGAGCGGGTAAAGCGGCCGAAGAAGCAGCCCGAAGAACCCACTGCCGCAAACGAAACAGACGCGGACAAAAAGTGCGTGCCGGAACCGGAGGCAAAGGCAGCGCGCGGAGAACAGGCGCAGCGGCGCAAAGAGCGCGACAAGGCGCAGGGAAACGCGCCGCGCCAGCTGGAACGCCAGCAGCGCCCGCGCCCGAAACAAAAGCCGCCGGAACCACCGCAGGACGTCGAAGAACCGTTCGATAAAATTGTAGACTGATTATAAAAGCGAGTAAGCCGCCCTTTTCAGGGCGGCTTTTGTGTGTCCTTTGGGTATGTTGGAGGCTCCGCCTTCAAACCGCCGCTTAGGGCCGCAACGGCTCCAAGACTCCATTTCTTTCTATTCGAAATCGAGGAATCCCAAGGGACGTGTCCCTTGGTTGGGGGTGCAGGGGGAACCCCCTGCAAAAAGGCTTTTGCGCGAGTTTGCGCTGTTACGAGGCCGGCTGCAGCTCGACGGAAACGATATAGTCCGCCGCGACGGACTGCACGACCGGCTCAAGGAGCTTTTGAACCTGCGAGATCGCGTGTGCGTCGGCCTTGGCGAGCATGTCCGCCGTTTCAAGCTGCGCATGCATGGCTTCGTCGATGCTCTGTTCAAGCAGATTGAGCTGCTCGTTGGTGAGCTTGATCTCGCCAAATGCAAAGAGCGCTTTCTCGGTTTCTTCGTATTCGGTTTTTTCCACGTCCACGGTTACATACGCCAGCGCCGCATGCGGAATGGTCACCGTCACCTGCTGGAGCGTTTCGTCGACGGTAACGTCGTCCGCAGTCAGTTTTGAGAGATCGACCGTGTACACGCCCGTGCCGTAGGAGCGGATGATCTGATATTTTTCAAACAGCGCAAGGTTGGCGAGCGCCTGGGAAACGCGGCTGGTCACCGTCACGTCCTGCTCAAGCACCACGAAATCGCTCTTTGCGCGCGATTCGCCGAGGACGGCGTTGGAGAAATCGATCTGGCTGTAGCCCATCGTCTCGTCCGGCATAAACGCAGAAAGCGATTCCGGCACCTCGATATTCAAACGGGATTCGAGCAGACCGCCTACCTTATAAAAAACGATCAGCGCGAGCAGCACGAGGATGATCAGCAGCAGAATACGGTTGAACAGCCACGACCCGCGCCGCCGGAACAGGCGCTGCGGCGGACGTTCGTCCCGCTCCGCGCGCTCGTGAAAGCGCGGGACATGCCTGCGTTCCGCTTCCGCGAGGACCGCCGCGGAGCGTGCGTCGTTTTTCAGTTCGCCGGCGTTCGGTCGCCCTTTTTCCGCCATCGTTTTGCCCCCTTGTGCGAGCGAAAAAAATCGCTTTTGATGAATTCAGTATACGGAACCGTCCGAGCGCATGTCAACAAGACGGCGCGTTTAGGCACACTCTGTTTGCCGTCCGGTCACGATTGCCGGCGCATGCAATGCAAATCTATGCAAAAAATACGTATAAACTGTGCAAAACCGCCAGAATTTGCTTGACACACAAAATACCGGACTGCTATAATAAGCGCTATATAAATTGTATACAAGCATGCACGCATGCTGAAAGGACGGGACAAGATGAGCAAAATCGTATTTGACGACCACACAAACCTGCTGCGTGAAAACTATTACGAGTATGAAGTGCAGGATGTGCCGGAAGCGAATCTGTTCCCGGAAATCTTCACGTTCGACGAGGTGCCGAAAATTGCGTTCAACCAGCGGCTCGTGCCGATGCACATGCCCAAGGAGATCTGGATTACGGATACGACGTTTCGCGACGGACAGCAGTCGCGCGAACCGTTCACGAGCGCGCAGATCCTCAAACTCTACGACCTGATGCACGAACTCGGCGGCCCGCACGGACTGATCCGTCAGAGCGAGTTTTTCGTATACAGCCAGCAGGACCGGCAGGCGCTGGAACTGTGCCGCTCGCGCGGATACCGCTTCCCGGAGATCACGACGTGGATTCGCGCCACCGAATCGGATTTTAACCTCGTCAAAGAGCTGAAAATCCGCGAGACGGGCATCCTTGTGTCGTGCTCGGATTACCATATTTATAAAAAGATGAACCTGACCCGCAAAAAGGCGATGGACAAGTATCTCTCCGTGGTCAAGATGGCGCTGGACCGCGGCATCACGCCGCGCTGCCACTTTGAGGACATCACCCGCGCGGATTTCTACGGCTTTGTCGTGCCGTTTGCAAACGCGCTGCAGCGCCTTTCCGAGGAGAGCGGCATCCCCATTAAGGTCCGCTGCTGTGACACGCTCGGACTCGGCGTTTCGTATCCGGGCGCAAGCATGCCAAGGAGCGTGCCGGGCATCATCTACGGTCTGCGGCACTATGCCAACCTGCCGAGCTCTCTGATCGAGTGGCACGGGCACAACGACTTCTACAAAGCCGTTTCCAATGCCGCCGCGGCCTGGCTCTATGGCGCGGGCGCAGTCAACTGCTCGCTGCTCGGCATCGGCGAGCGCACCGGCAACTGTCCGCTCGAAGGTATGGTGATGGAATACTGTTCGCTGCGCGGCCGCACGGACGGCATGAACCTCGCCGTGATGACGGAGATTGCCGAATATTTCGAAAAAGATATCGGCTACAAAATCCCGCCGCAGACCCCGTTTATGGGGAGCAATTTCTGCGCGACGCGCGCGGGCATCCATGCCGACGGGCTGCTCAAGGACGAGCGGATTTACAGCATCTTCGACACGGGCGCGATCCTCAACCGTCCCGCCGAGGTCATGGTCGACGCACACAGCGGCGCGGCGGGCATCGCCTTCTGGCTCGGCTCGCACATGGGTGTGGACGTGGACAAAAAGAGCCCGGTCGTCGCCGCCATCAAGGAGCGCATCGACGGCCTTTACGAGGCCTGCCGCACGACGTCCGTCAGCAACGCCGAGCTCGAAGCCATCGCCACCGAGGAACTGGCCAAGGCAAGTAAATAAAGAAGGGCTTTTTGGGAGGCTCCGCCCCCAACCCGCTGCCAAAGGGCAAGCCCTTTGGGAAGCTATATATCGTTTAAACGACGCAAAACGTCCCGCTTTCGCGGGACGTTTTGCCTGTTAAAAAAGTCCTTGGGATTGTTAAGGGCCGCAGTCCTTAACCCGCTTTTCCGGCTGCGCCGGTTCATCCGGCGGAACGGATCGCCCGGAACGGGCGGTTTCTCTGTGCTCTTTGCCGCCCGGGAGTCCGAAGGACGAGAGGCAAAGAGCGGTTATCCCGTCAAAAAACTTGTTTTTTGACGGTCTCAAACGTCCCGCTTTCGCGGGACGTTTTGACGCCGAGGGTTTGA
>DAOTGE010000071.1:0-11911 GCA_035446965.1 Eubacteriales bacterium | reverse complement strand
TGCACCGAGTGGGGTTTACAGCGCGTCTCCGTCGCCGGGACGCGGGTGAGCTCTTACCTCGCCTTTCCATCCTTACCCGCCGTGAAGCGGGCGGTTTATTTCTGTTGCACTTTCCCTGAAGTCGCCTCCGCCGGGTGTTACCCGGCACTCCGCCCTGTGGTGCTCGGACTTTCCTCACCCGCTTATGCGGGCGCGGCCGCCTTCCTTACTCAAAAATTCAAATTCGTTGTACTGCGCCGTTATTCGTCGCCGGAGTATAAAATTCTTCCGCAGTTTTCGCATTCCACAATGCCGTCCGTCGTGGCGATTTTCTTGAGCATCACCATCGGCAGCGACATATTGCATCCGCTGCACTTTGCGTTGACCACACAGGCGATCGGCACCGCGTGATGCTGTTTTACCTTTTCGTAGCGGGCCATCAGCACGGGATCGACCTTTTTGGCAAGCTCCTCGAGTTTTGCATCGTGCGCTGCGATCTCGTCCGCGTGGCTGTCACGCTCCTTTTCGCATTCCGCGCGCAGTGCGTCGTACTCTTTTTTCGCGCGTCCGGCCGAGCGGATTGTCTTCTGATATTCGTCCGTCGCTTTTTCGATTTCCGCAAGCAGCGCCTTGGTCTCGCGCACGCTTTGCGAGATTTCGCGGCTGAGTCTTTCCACGTCGCCCTTGAGCTCCGTCATTTCTTCGGCCGTGCTTTCCTCGTCCTGCTGGATAGTCGTAAGCTCGCCGCTCTCCATCTCCAGCCGGTCTTCCAACTTCTCCACCTGATCGGTAAGTTTTTTAAGCTGTTGGTCGTATTCGCCGATTTCCGCCGAAAGCTTTGCAATGGCGGTCTGCTGTGATTTTAACAGCTTATGCAGTTTATTGAGTTTCAATCTTGCAGGCGTTGTGCGGATTTCATTTTCCAGAGTGGCCTTGGCCACTTCCGCCTGCTGATATGCCCAAAGGGCATCCATTTTTTTCACGGCAATTCCTCCTCAGGGCGCACAAACGGGCTCGCGTCCGCGCGCGCTAACTTATATTTTACATCAAAACATTCGTTCTGTAAACGCTGAATCAGCGGTTCAAGCACGATTCGCTCCGTTTCATAGTGCCCCGCAACAATCAAATTCAGCCCCAGTGTGCGCGCGTCGATCGCGTCCGAATGTTTCACTTCCCCCGTAAGCAGCACGTCCGCGCCTTCTTCCAGAGCGGGACGTATCGCGCTGGCGCCGCTGCCGCCGAGCACCGCGACTCGCTTGACCTCATCCTTCGGATCGCCCGCAACGCGCACGCGCGTTTGCAGCGTCCGCTCGACCAGCGCGGCGAACGCCGCGAGCGTTATGGTTTCCTTTCGGTTGCCGACGCGGCCGACGCCTTCGTCGACCGGCGTGGTCTTCTCAACCCCCAGCAGTTCGCAGAGCGTATCGTTCACACCGCCGCCCGCTGCGTCGAGGTTCGTATGCGCGGCGAACATGCCGATTCCGTTTCGAAGCAGGATGCAGGCGGCCGCCGTCTCCGGCTCGGAATACGCCATTCTCTTCACCGGATAGAAAAACAGCGGGTGATGCGTCAGCACAAGGTCCGCGCCGGTTTCCACCGCTTCCTTTGCAACGTCCACCGTGCAGTCCAGCGCGACGAGCACGCTCTTAATCTCGTCGTGATCCGGCTCGATCAAAAGGCCGGGATTGTCGAACTCCAGCGCAAGTTCCTTCGGCGCGATGCGTTCCATCGCCGCGGTAAAATCGGAAAGCTTCATGGTTTACTCCTCCCGGTATGCGAGTATGCAAGCTAAATCATCCGCCTGTCGCTCCAGCACGGCCGAACGCTGCGAAATGAGCTTACGCCGTGTGGTGCAAAGCATCTGCTCCGCCAGCTCAAACAGAAGCGGATCGCGTTTTTGAAACGCCGTGTAGCCGAGCGAAAAATATCCGTCCGGCCAGCCCTGCGGCAGCGCCTGCTTTTCCTCCACCGGTCTGCCGACCAAAAACACCTGATAATATCGTCCCGCTTCGCGCACGACGCGGTCGTCCAGCACCGGATAGTTTCGCTCGTACAGCCAGCTTCGGATATCTTCCGCCGCGCGCATCGGCTGCAGCACGCAGCGCTCTGCGCCGTTCAGCGGCGTATTTGCCGCGCCGAGGATGCGCGCCATCAGCGTGCCGCCCATGCCAAGGATCGCCAGCGCGTCCGTTTCGCCTTCGGCGATCGGTTCCAGCCCGTCGCCAAGACGCGTTTCAACGCGGTCTTCCAGCTCCAGATGGCGGATCAGCCGCTCCGCTTTTTTGAGTGACGGTCCGCTGACGTCGGTCGCAATGCAACGCGACGCTACGCCGCGCTGTACCAGCGCGCAGGCCAGTCTGCCATGGTCGCAGCCAACGTCCGCAACCAATTTTGCGCCGTCAAGCATCTCCAGCGCACATTCCAGCCGCGCACGGGGATGGATTTGCAGATTATTTGTTCGCATACATAAATATTATAAGAAACGACCGGTAAAAAAGCAAACCGGATACCGGTTTGCTGAGACCGTCAAAAAACTTGTTTTTTGACGGGGCAACCGCTCTTTGCCTCTCGTCCTTCGGACTCCCGGGCGGCAAAGAGCTTTGGAGAAAACGCCCTGAAGGGCGATCCGTTACGCCGGATGAACCGGCGCAGCCGGAATCAGCGGGTTAAGGGCTGCGGCCCTTAACAATCCCGGAGACTTTTTTGACAGGCTGAGCAAACCGGATACCGGTTTGTTTGTGTCGATTTGGAAACAATTTTCTTTGGTGGTGCGCCGCGCCCGCTATATGCGAATCGGCTTTTTCGGCTCCACGTGGTCGATCGGCCCGCCGCCGAGGCATGTTTCCCCGGCGTACAGCACGACCCACTGCCCCGGCGTCACCGCACGCTGCGGCTTGTCGAACGAAACGTGTACGCCGTCGCCTTCGATCGCAACGCGCACGCCCTGATCGGGCTGGCGGTACCGGAATTTTGCCGTGCAGTCAAACGCGCTTTGCGGCGGCGCACCGGCAATCCAATTGATCTTTTCCGCGTCGAGCGAAAGCGAAAAAAGCTCGTCGTGCTCGCCCTGCTGGATGATCAGCAGGTTACGCTCCATGTCCTTGCCGATCACGAACCAGCTTTCGCCCGTCCCGTCGCTCCGCCCGCCGATGCCGAGTCCCTTGCGCTGGCCGAGCGTATAGTACATCAGCCCGTCGTGCGTTCCAATCGTTTTGCCGGTTTCGTCCACCATGTCTCCCGGCTGCGCGGGTAGAAACTGCATGAGGAACTGCTTAAAGTTCCGTTCGCCGATGAAGCAAACGCCCGTGGAATCCTTTTTCGCGGCGTTGGAAAACCCCTGCTCGCGCGCGATGCGCCGAACCTCGCTTTTTTGCAGGCCGCCGACTGGAAAGACCGCGTCCCTGAGCTGCGTCTGCGTCAGCCCGGCGAGGAAATACGTCTGGTCCTTGCCTGCGTCCGCCGCGCGCAGCAGCCGTACGCCGTCCGTTTTGTCCAGCCGCGCGTAATGCCCCGTGGCGAGCGCTTCCGCGCCCGTTGAAACGGCAAAATCCAGAAACGCACGGAACTTGATTTCGCAGTTGCAGAGCACGTCCGGATTCGGCGTGCGTCCGCGCTTGTATTCATCGAGAAAATAGGAAAACACGCGGTCGCGGTATTCCTTTGCAAAATTGACCGTGTAATACGGAATCCCGACGGCGTTGCAGACGCTCTTCACGTCCTCGTAATCACTCGCCGCGGTGCAAGCACCGCTCTCTTCGTCTTCCTCTTCCCAGTTTTTCATAAACACGCCGACAACGTCGCGTCCCTGCCGCTTGAGCAGATATGCGGCGACCGCGCTGTCCACGCCGCCGGACATGCCAACCACGACATGCCCTGTGTGCAGGTCATTCATTCATGCAGCCCCTGGCTTTGCCATATGGATTTGCGCGGAAAAGGAACGCCGGTTGGTTTTTGCAGTTTATTCGGCTTTGAGGTCGACAAGCATATACCCTTCGTCCTGGAGGATCGTATGCAGCGCTTTTTTCAGCGAGTCCTCATTCATGGACGCCTGAATGCGCGCATTGCCCAGATCGCAGGAGAGCACCTTAAAGCCCGCTTCCTTCAAAATCTTGTCCAGCCGCTCTACGCAGCTCGAACAGCCCATGCCTTCAACGGAAATTTGATACGTCGTCATTTTTATTCGCCTCCTGAATCTTGTATGAGGTGAGTGTATCATGCAAAACGACAGCGTTCGATGACTTAGTCACATTTCTCTTTTCCGCACCTTGTGTCCTTATTTTATCCCGCGCGTTTCATCTCCGCAAGCCCGGCGTATGCGCGTACGCAAAATTGCGCGCAAAACGCGCCCGCCGCTCGCCCGTCCGCCTTGACAAACGCGCGGTTTTCCTGCGATAATATGCGTTGATTGACGGATAAGGAGCAAATCGAACATGGCTAGCCAAAGCACTGAAAAAAAGCGGTATACAATGGATCAGATCGTCTCGCTCTGCAAAGGGCGCGGCTTTGTTTATCCCGGCAGCGAAATCTACGGCGGACTCGCCAATTCCTGGGATTACGGCCCGCTGGGCGTTGAATTCAAAAACAACGTCAAGCGCGCCTGGTGGCGCAAGTTCGTGCAGGAATCACCCTATAACGTCGGCATGGACGCGGCGATCCTCATGAATCCGGAAACCTGGGTCGCCAGCGGCCACGTGGGCGGCTTTTCCGACCCGCTGATGGACTGCAAGGCCTGCAAAGCGCGTTTCCGCGCGGACAAGCTCATTGAAGACTACGCCGCGGAAAACGGCCTTACGGACGTGCATCCGGACGGCTGGACGAACGCGCAGATGGAAGACTACATCCGCGAACACGGAATCGCCTGCCCGGAATGCGGCAAGTCGGACTTCACCGGCATCCGGAAGTTCAACCTGATGTTCAAGACCTTCCAAGGCGTCACCGAGGATTCCGCTTCCGAGCTGTACCTGCGCCCGGAGACCGCGCAGGGCATCTTCGTCAACTTTAAAAACGTCCTGCGCACCACGCGGCGCAAGCTGCCGTTCGGCATCGCGCAGATCGGCAAATCCTTCCGCAACGAAATTACCCCAGGCAACTTCATCTTCCGCATCCGCGAATTCGAGCAGATGGAACTGGAGTTCTTCTGCGTGCCGGGCACCGACCTCGAATGGTACGCCTACTGGAAGGATTACTGCCACAAGTTCCTGCTTTCCCTCGGAATGAAGGACGAAAGCATCCGCCTGCGCGAGCATGAGAAAGAAGAGCTTTCGCACTACAGCAAGGGCACGACGGACATCGAATTTATGTTCCCGTTCGGCTGGGGCGAGCTTTGGGGCATTGCGGACCGCACGGACTTCGACCTCAGGAGCCACGCCGACCACAGCGGCGAAAGCTTTGAATACCTCGATCCGTTTACCGGTGAAAAATACATCCCTTACTGCGTGGAACCGTCACTCGGCGCGGACCGCATGGCGCTGGCTTTCCTCTGCAACGCATACGACGAAGAGGAACTTGAAGGCGGCGACGTGCGCACCGTACTGCATCTGCATCCCGCGCTCGCGCCGTACAAATGCGCGGTGCTCCCGCTGAGCAAGAAGCTCGGCGACCAGGCACGCGACGTATACGCAATGCTCAGCAAGCGCTTTATGGTGCATTTCGACGACACGGGTTCCATCGGCAAGCGTTACCGTCGGGAGGACGAAATCGGCACGCCGTACTGCGTGACCATCGACTTCGAAACTGAAAACGACGGCTGCGCGACCGTGCGCGACCGCGACACGATGGAGCAGGTGCGATTGCCGCTTGCCGAGCTCGCGGCTTATATTGAAGCGCGGCTGGATTTCTAACAGACTTCAACGTTCAGCCCCCGCATAAACCGCGGGGGCAACTTTTACGGTCGTTTCTTGCGGCGATTCTATTTTTTACAGGGAGCATACATGGCGGAAATCAGCGGCGTGGTCAAATCCATTATCTACCGGAACAGGGAAAACGGCTGGACGGTATTGGAGCTCGCGCCCGACGAGGGCGAACCGCTCACCGTTGTCGGCACGCTGCCGCTCGCCTCGGTTGGCGAACGCGCGGAGCTGAGCGGCAACTATGCTTCCCACCCGAAATACGGGTCGCAGTTTAAAGCCGGCAGCTACAAAACGCTTGCGCCCGCAACGCTGAGCGCAATTGAAAGCTATCTCGGCAGCGGACTCATCCGCGGTGTCGGCCCCGCGACCGCGCGGGCGATCGTTGAGACGTTCGGCATGGACACGCTTTCTATTCTCGATCATTCGCCGATGCGCCTTTCCGAAATTTCCGGCATTGGCGCAAAGCGGCGGGACATGATCATCGCCAGCTACACGGAAAACCGTCTCATGCGGGATATTCTGCTTGCGCTCGAGCCCTATGGGGTGACGGTGAACCAGGCGTATAAACTCTACAAGATTTACGGCGAACTCTGCCTGAGCCGGATTGAGGAAGACCCGTACCAGATCATCCGGGACGTGGACGGCATCGGGTTCGTAACAGCGGACAAGATCGCCCGCAACGTCTCCGGCTTTGCGTTCGATTCCGAATCGCGGCTTCGCGCGGGGATCCTCTTTGCTCTGCAGTCCGCGGCGGGAGAATACGGGCACACCTATCTGCCGGAAGAGTCCTTGCTGCGCTATGCGGCAAAACTCCTTGGCGTAGAGGAGGCGCGCATCGGCGAAACGCTGGACACGCTGATTGGACGCGGCGAGGCCGTTTCGCAGTACGTAGGCGACGTCAAGGGTGTGTTCCTTCCCTATTTCCAGCGCATGGAAAGCGCCATTGCCGATAAACTTCTCTCCCTTTCGCAAAAACCGATCGACAATCCGTTCTTCGACTTTGCCGCCGTGCAGGCATCCCAGCGGCTTGAGCTATCCGGCCAGCAAAAGGACGCCGTGATGGCCGCGCTCAACGAGGGCGCGCTGGTGATTACCGGCGGCCCCGGCACCGGCAAAACGACTATCATCCGCTTTATCACCGCCATTATGGAATCCATGGGTCTGGACGTGGAGCTCACCGCGCCGACCGGACGCGCCGCCAAACGAATGAACGACGCGACGGGGCACGACGCGCGCACAATCCACCGTCTGCTCGAATACATCCCCGGCGAGGGGTTCATGCGCAACGCCGACGACCCGCTGCTCTGCGACATGGTGATCGTGGACGAAATGTCCATGGTGGACGTGCCGCTCATGCATGCGCTGCTCAAGGCCGTTCCCGTCGGCACGCGGCTTATCATGGTCGGCGACAGCGACCAGCTTCCCTCCGTCGGCGCCGGAGAAGTGCTTCGGGACATCATCGCAAGCAGCACCATCCGCGTCGAGCGCCTGAACGAAATTTTCCGGCAGGCGCAGGAAAGCATGATCGTCACCAATGCGCACCGCATCAACGAAGGCTTTGCGCCGATTCTCGATCTGGAAGAGTCCGATTTTTTATTTGAAGATATCCCTTCGCAGGACCGCATCTTGGACCGTATCCTCGAGCTCTGCTCGCGGCCGCGCGGCGTGCTCGCCACAAGCGATCCGCTGATGGACGTGCAGGTGCTTGCGCCGATGAAAAAAGGCGTGCTCGGCGTTTGGAACATCAACGCAAAACTGCAGCAGGCGCTCAACCCGTCCGATGCGGGCAAGCACGAGCATATCAGCGGGGACGTGACGTTCCGCGAAGGCGACCGCGTTATGCAGATGAAAAACAATTACCGCGTGGAGTGGAAGCGGCGCACGCCCTCGGGCGGCACGGAGGAGGGCACAGGCGCGTTTAACGGCGACCTTGGCACAATCTTCCGCCTCAGCGAACAGGAGCGCACCATCAGCGTCCTCTTCGACGACGACCGCCTTGCCGTGTTCGATTTCACGCACCTCGACGAGCTCGACCTCGCGTACTGCATCTCCATCCATAAGAGTCAGGGCAGCGAGTTCCCCGTCGTGATTTTGCCGATGTTCGGCAGCGCTTCGCCGCTGATGACGCGAAACCTGCTCTATACCGCCGTAACGCGCGCCAAGCGGCAGGTCGTCTGCGTCGGCCGGCGGGACGCAATGTCCTCCATGATCAACAACAACCGCACCGACCGCCGTTATACTGCGCTTTGCGAGCGGCTGACGGAGCGCCGCGAGCTGGGCCGTTCCCCTCTGCCGCACGAGGCGGAAACATGAGCGGCGCGAACGCGCCCGCCGGAAAGAAGTCGCCTTTTACAGTCCGCCGCCTGTTCGGCGGACTGATTGAATTGCTCTATCCTTCGGACGTTGCCTGCACGCTCTGCAACAGGGAATCCGTGCTCGGCGCGGACGGTCTTTGCGCTTCCTGCCGGGAAACGCTGACCGCCTGCCCGCCGCTTGCCGCCACCGGTCCGCTGGACGGCCTCGCCGCGGCGTTTGTTTACGGCGGCGGCGCAAAACTCGGCATTCACAGCCTGAAGTACAATCGTCAAACGCGGTTGGCCGGCTTTTTTGCAAGTTATATGATCGTTCCCGAAAGCTGGCGGTTCAACGCGGTCGTCCCCGTGCCGCTGCACCCGTTCAAGCTTTGGCTGCGCACCTACAACCAAAGCGAACTGCTCGCAAAAGAAATCTGCCGCCGCGACGGATACGCGCTGGACATAACAACGCTTCGCCGCATGCGGTTTACGCGCACGCAAACAGCGCTGGACGAAACCGCGCGCATGAAAAACGTCTCCGGCGCTTTTCATGCGTCATCCGCCGCGCGGGGCCGCTCGTTCCTGCTCATCGACGACGTAACGACCACGCACAGCACACTGCTGGCATGCGCTTCCGCGCTCAAACAGGCCGGTGCGGTGCGTGTCTATGCGCTCTGCGCCTGTAGCGCGGGACAAAAGCTCTGATCCGGTACAAATTGTAGCAAAAAGAGCTCCGCGCATCATGCGCAGAGCTCTTTTTATGTTTGCTGGCGTATGTCCGCCGGCATAGCGGCAAAGACGCCTTCCATGCCGCCTGAACCGGTCTTCCGCGTTACGGCCAGTACGGCTGGCCAACTTCCGTAACTTCCCCGCCGGACACCGTAATGTAGTAAAAATACGAATGCAGCACGCCGTCCGGGTTCGCTGCATACAGGCTTATGAACTCGCTGTATGTCAATGCCACGGGTACCGCGTCCAATACGGGCGTTCCGTCCGCATGGTACATCATCGTGATGGACACGCTCCGCATATCGACGACACGAAGCCTTGGATTTGTGTTCTTTTCGATAAACTCACTGTCGGCCATGTTGTCCGCATATTCCTGCGCGTCGGCCTCGGAATACCCCTCCTGTGCAACCAGCCAGTCGGCGGCTTCTTCGCCTCTGAGCATATCCCAATAGTCGAACATCGCCCAGCCTGTTTCAGCGTCGAACGCAGCCAAGTCCGCATAACTTGTGTACATGCCGGGCAGACATTTTGTGTATGCCGAAAGCAGAATCTCCCATTTTGCCTGTGTGTATGCCGAATGCGCAAGCGTATACCCTGCCGAGGAAACCGTTCCCAGTGTGCTTGCGTCGCCGTCGATGATTTTTTGCGGCAGATCGGACACGATGTTGAAATTGATGCAAAACGCTCCGACCGCCTCAGGATCGGAAAGAGAGCCCATGTAGTCAGAAATCACTTCGGCGATTCCATCCCGTGTCATTGTCGTGCCCTCCGCCCAGTCCAGAAGCTTCGCCGCTGCGAGCGCCTGTTTGAGGGCTATTCCGGCGCTTCCGTTTTGCAGCGCGTCGATTTCTTCCAGAACCTCCAACAGATCGTCAATCGTCACCGTACTCGCTGCGGCCGGTGTGGACGTTGCGGGCGCTGCCGTGTCCGTCGGCTCGGAGATAGCCTCCGTCGGCGTTGGTTCAATCGTCGCTGTCGCCGTGTCTGCAGGCATAGTTGTCTCGATGGCGGCCGCCGTCGTCTGCGCATTTGCAGAGGCCTGCACAGGTTCCGTTTGCCCCTGGCATGCCATGGAAGAAAGTATCAGTACAGTCGGGAGTGTGTAAACAAGCGCTTTCCAAAAGAAAGCGGTGGAACGATCGTTTCTTTTTTTCATACTGCAACACCCGCCTTCCAATATAATCTTAGATGCCGTAAGTATATCATGAATCCAAAACGATATAAAATGCGGCGTATTGGTAAAAAAGGTGCATCGCAGTTGACATGCCCCTCTTCCTTCGAATTCCCTGAACAACCCAAAAAGAAGACATGCCGATTCCGGCATGTCTTCTTTTTGGCGGAGGGCCTGGGATTCGAACCCAGGGTCCCGTTAGGGACACGGCATTTCGAGTGCCGCACGATCGACCACTCTGACAACCCTCCGTGTTCAAGTGCTCGCGCGAGCACTATTATACACAAAATCATGATCAAAATGCAATGTTTTGGTAAAAAAACATTTGCTTTGTTGAACCGTTTTTACTGCCGGTGCTATACTTGCGTTAGAAAGCGCATAAACAATCGGACAACTTTATTTGAATTTGAAAGGAGCGTCTCCTATATGGCGGAAGACTTCGGTAAAAAGGTGGAAAAGTTTGGCCAGGACGTCTGGAAAAAAACGACGGACGCGTTCGGCGTGATCGGAAAACAATCCGAAATCGCATCTAAAACGCATGATTTACGAGAGGTGTATGCGGAGATCGGGCGCCAGTTTTGCGAAAAGCATTCTTCAGCGGCGGAAAGCGAGTTCCCGGACCTCTGCGCAGACGCCTTAAAGTTGATGCAGGAAATCTCGGACCTCGAAGAACAGGTGCTCGTCGCACGGGGCCGGCGCAAATGCGCAAACTGCGGCGATTCGATCCCGAAAACGGCCGCATACTGTCCGCACTGCGGCGCAGCACAGCCGAAAGATGAAACGCCCGATCCGGAGGATCCTCCCAAGGCGGACTATTGGGTTTGCCCGAACTGCGGAGCATCGTTGGATATCGACGACTTGTACTGCTCCTCATGCGGCACAAAACGGCCGTAAAACAATGCTTGTCTAACTCAAAAAAGCGCCTTTTACGGCGCTTTTCTTTTGAGGCTCTCGTTGCAACTGTCGCGGTAACTGTTTTTGTCCTCAACAGTTGCCATCATCTCCGCTCGGTCCTTGTAAATCCTCTTGCATTGTTATTTGCTGAAAAAATACATGAGATTCAAGCAATCCTTTGCCGCCTCATCCGTGTAGCCGGTATCCCGAAAACCCGCTTTTTGATAGATATGAAGCGCTGGCCGGGCGTTTTTATTGACACAAACTTCTATGCAATCGTATTTTCCTTCGGTCTGCAGCAAAGCAATAATAAGACGAAGCGCTTCCTGTCCATAGCCCTTATTTTGAAAACGCCGGTCTATCATAAACTGCTGCAAATCATAACATGCAGGCGCTTCGTCGAGGTCGCGCACCAATGCAACACCCACAATTTCGCTGTCGGCAGCGATTGCAAACACGCGGGCATTGCACTCGCGATACACATATCCTCTTGCAATAATGCCAATCGGTCTGTCGAGAAATCCCTGCTGTTCCTCACCGACGGACAGGTGCGCAACCGCACGCCAGTTTTCCTCATCAACGTCCTTAAGCTGAATCATATCGTTTCCTTCTGAATTTTCATTTCCTGTTAATTCATATAACACAGAACTGTGCTTCTTTGCAAATGGTAACAAATAAAAGTTGCATAAGTCATTTTCCGGGACAGAATGTCTGTCTTTACTTTTGGATCCCGGCGGCTACCTACGTTGTCGCCTTTGGCGACAAACAGAGGTACTCGGGGTTGCCATGAATGACAACCCGTTCGCGCCTCTCAACAATTCACCGGATTGTTTCGCGCCTTCGGCGCCGGCGCTCACCTCCCGACCTCTCAGTACGCAACAGTCGCTTTCCATCGCCGCTGAAGCGGCTCCGAGAGCTCCTTTGCTCACTGGGCTACCGCCTCGCTGCATCGCCCACCAGGCGCGCTCGGCTCTGCCCTCCAGTCAAGCCTGCGC
>DAOTGE010000070.1:0-12503 GCA_035446965.1 Eubacteriales bacterium | reverse complement strand
CCGAAAAAGCAATTATTGTGAAATTAAAAAAAGAGGCCTGAGCCTCTTTTGAGACCGTCAAAAAAACCGGTTTTTTGACGGGATAACCGCTCTTTGCCTCTCACCCTTCGGGTTCCCGGGCGGCAAAGAGCACAAAGAAGCCGCCCGTTCCTGGCGATCCGTTGCGCCGGATGAACCGGCGCAGCCGGGAAAAATGGGTTAAGGGCTAACGGCCCTTAACAATCCCATAGACTTTTTTGTAAATCGCAGCAAATCAGTCTCATAATTGCAGATATTCTTCGCGCGTAATGGCATACACCAGTGTTGCCCCGTTCTTTTCGTCCGGCAGTTCGGCAACGCGGCGCATGCCGTTCTTTTCCGCAACCCGAAAAGAAGCGGCGTTGGTATATTTCATGTACGAATAGACGGCGGGGAAGTGCAGAACGCCGAACGCATAGTTCCGGCAGGCGCGCGCCGCCTCGGTTGCATACCCGTTGCCGGTATAAGCTCTATCGATGTGGTAGCCGATTTCCGGCAGGGATTGCCCGCCGACGGACTGCATCGTGAGTCCGCAGTCTCCAAGGAAACGGCCGTCTTCCTTCCGCACGACCGCCCAGAGGCCGAAGCCGTATGTATGGTAGTTCTCCAGGTTCCATTGAATCCAGCGCTCCGACTCCGCAAGCGTAAACGGCCTCGGATAGTGCCGCATGGACGCCGGGTCGGAGAGGATTTTGTGCAGGCCGCCGAGATCGCCGTTTGTCAGTTCCCGCAAAAACAGTCGCTCGGTTTCCAGACGGATTGCGTGCGCCCCGCCCGTCATGCGCTTGTGGCGGGGACCGCCTTTGGCCGGGGACGGCGTTTGCCGAAGATGCGCCAGCTCAAGAGGATCAGAACGGCGAGCGCGAGCACGAGCTTGATTGCTATGCTGACCGGGCGGTAATCGTCCCAGAAAATGCGCAGCAGCGCGTCCGCCGCGGCGAGCAAAAGAGCCGCGCCCGAAAGCAGGAGCACGTTTCGCCGGGTGAGAAAATCCTTGAATTTTTTATTCGGAAAGATCAGTTTATAACCGCCTGCAAACAGCAAGAAGAGCAGCGCCGCGTTGAGCAGCACGCCAAGTATCGCCTGCCAGACGGGCGAAAGCGCGGAAAACAGCCCGGCAAACAGCGCCAGCAGCACCTTGCCGAGCGCCCAGAACGGCAGAAGGATTACGCCGCGCAGTACCGACGGCTGCGCAAGGAACACGCCGCGGATGCGCGCGCGCAAGCGGTCGGCTTTGCTTGGGGACGCCGCTGCCGACGCGGCGGTTTGTTTGTCCGTCTGCACGGTCGCGTCCGCCGGCACGCCGTTTTCACCGAAGAGGTCGGTCGCGGCGGGGGAGACGGAGGCCAGCCCGATTGAGCAGGCGGCGACCACACCGGCGGCGGCCGTGACGGCTTTGCGTTTCAGTTTTCGCTTGCCGGAAGCGTCAAAATGCTTTTTCATGCACGGATTATAGCACGCCGCGGCGCAGAGCCGCAACTTCGGCGATATGCACCGGCGGGGTGCGGAGCGTGAAAAAGTCCGCTCACAAACAAAGTCCGCGGCGAAGGAAAACCCCGTCCGGGATTCCGGACGGGGTTTGTAAGCGATGTTCCCTTTGCAAAAGAGATTATCTCTTGCTGAACTGGGGCGCTCTGCGGGCTGCGTGCAGACCGTATTTTTTGCGCTCCTTCATGCGCGGGTCGCGCGTGAGGTACCCGGCCTTTTTGAGGGCGGGCCGCAGCGCGGGTTCGGCGATCAGAAGCGCGCGGGCGATGCCGTGCCGGATCGCGCCGGCCTGGCCGGTGGTGCCGCCGCCGTAGACGTTCACGAGAACGTCGTACTTCGAAAGCGTGCCGGTGAGCACGAGGGGCGCGCGGACGATCATCTTGAGCGTCTCCATACCGAAGTAATCGTCGATATCGCGTTTGTTGATCGTGATTTTGCCGGTGCCGGGGAGTAACCGAACGCGGGCAATGGACTTTTTACGTCTGCCGGTGCCAAGAAATTGGGTGCTTGCCATGTCCTGTTTCTCCTTTCGTTATTTCAGCACGAGCGGCTGAGGCTTCTGTGCGGCGTTGTTATGCTCGGGTCCCGCGTAAATGCGGAGCTTTTTGAGCATCTTGTCGCCGAGCGGGCCTTTCGGCATCATGCGGCGAATCGACTCGTAAACCGCGAATTCCGGCTTGGTGGCCAGCAGCGTGCGGTAGTTGACCTCGCGGATGCCGCCCGGATAACCGGTGTGGTGGATGTATTTCTTTTGATCGAGTTTCCGTCCCGTTAAGCGGACCTTGGCGGCGTTGATGATGATCACGTGGTCGCCGGTGTCGACATGCGGGGTGAAAATGGGCTTGTGCTTCCCCCTGAGAATAGCTGCTACCTGAGACGAAAGACGGCCTAAGACCATGCCTTCAGCGTCCACAACGTACCAGTTACGCTCAACGGTTTCGCCCTTAGCCATATAGGATTTCATGGCGATTCCTCCATTAACTAGATTCAGTTCTGGCGTGTTCTTGAGGGCATACTCCCGGGGCTGTGGCAGTCTTCCACCCAATGGCACACCGAATAGTTTAACAAACGGGGATATCCGTGTCAATCCCCAAAAACCCGAAAAGACGGGGTTTTTGCGGAAAAGCATCGCGCCGTTCAGCGGGGCGGCAGCGCGTCGTATGCGGCGAGGACCGCGTCCGCCCAGCTTGAGAGCGAATATGCGGCGACGACGCGCTCCTTTGCGGCGTGCAGAGCGGCTTTGCCTGCGTCGGACTGCGGGTCGTCCAGCCGCCGCAGGATCGTGTCCACAAGCGCGCGTGTGTCCTCCGGGTTGCAGAATGCCGATTCGGGGAGCGCAAGGTCCCTTTGCGCGGGAATCGCGCTGGCGGCCAGCGGCGTTTCGCAGTAGGCCGCTTCGATGAGCGCATAGCAGAAGCCTTCCTCGCGGCTCGGGGAAATGAACACGTCCGCAAAGCGGTAATAACTGCCGACGTCGCTTCTCGGCGGCAGAAGCACGATCCAACCCGGCAGTGAAGACACGCCGATCTGCTGTAAAATCGCCTGCTCCGCCTGTTCCCTGCGGGAAGAGAGCACAATGCAAAGCGCAACGTTCCGGTTTTGCTCTTCGCGCAGCATCCGCACCGCGCCGACGGCGAGGTCGACGCCCTTTCGCAGGAAGTCGAATCCGAACATCAGCACGCTCTTAGCGCCTTCGGGCACGCCGAGTTCCGCGCGCGAAAGCGGCGTCCAATCGTCCAGCCGGGGGAACGCGATCGCGTTTTCGGCGACGCATACTTTGTTTTCCGGAACGCCCTGTGCAACCAGAAGCGCCGCGACCGAGCGGCTGCAGCAGACGAAGCGGTCCGCGCGCCGGAGATAAAACCGCTGCGGCAGGGCGCGCAGCTTCGAACCCGGCAGGCGCAGATGGTTATGCAGGTGCACGACCAGACTGACGCGCCGCCCGCAGGTGCGCGCAGCAATCAGCGAGGCGATCTTTTCCTTATAATGAATAAAGTGCACGTGCAGGATATCGATTTTGCCGTTTCGCAGCAGGCGGCGTACCTGCCGCATGTATGCAAAAAAGCCGTCGCTTTCGAGGATGAAGACGTTGGGCTTCTCCTTTTGCATGGCGCGCGCCCAGTCCCGGCCGCCTGCGCGAACGGGGAAGACATAGGCCATGACGTGTCCCTGCGCGGCAAGGGCTTCTTCCAGCGCGCGCAGCGATGAAACGAAGTTGCCCTCGTACGGCGCGCCGTAATCGGTCAGATGCAGAACGTTTTGATACAGAGGGCGCTCCATGCGTATGCCGCCTTTCCAAACAAAAATTGATACCCGTTTATTATACAGGAAACGGACGCGCCGCCACAACCGCTTTGCCGGCCGGAGGCGATTTTCGATAATATATTTTCTGAATTATTAGTCTAAAAATACAACAAAAGCGGGAAATATGATATAGTCAGATTATCAAGTCAAGGAGGAGGACATCGAACATGCTACGTAAACTGACTGTGTTTCTTTTGGTACTCATGCTTGCGCTTACGTTCGCCTGCACGCCGAAGGCCGAAGAGGCCGAGGTAATCGAGGTTACGCCCACACCTTCCCCGACTATGGAACCCGCCGCGCTGGACAAGGACCTTGCGATCCTGTATACCAACGACGTTCACTGCGCGGTTGACAGCGGCATTGGCTATGCCGGGGTTGCCGCGCTCAAACAGCAGCTGCTAGACGACGGCTGCTATGTTGCGCTTGTCGACGCGGGCGACGCCGTACAGGGCGACGCGATCGGCACGCTCTCCAAAGGCGCTTACATCATCGACATCATGAATGAAGTCGGCTACGATGTTATGACGCCGGGCAACCACGAGTTCGACTACGGCATGGACCGTTTCTTCGAACTGCGCGACATGGCCGATTTCCCGATCGTGTCGGCAAACTTTGTCGATCTTGCGACGGGCGAAGCCGTGCTTGAACCGTATGCGATGCTTACGTATAACGGCATCAACGTTGCGTTTGTCGGCGTGAGCACGCCGATGACTATCTCGACTTCCACGCCCGCGTATTTCCAGGATGCGGACGGCAACTTCATCTACGGCTTCAGCCAGGCGAACGGCGCGGACGCGTTCTACGCGGTCATTCAGGCGGCCGTTGACGACGCGATCGCCGCCGGAGCGGACTACGTGATCGCGTTGTCGCATCTTGGCATCGACGCGTCCACTTCGCCGTATACGTCGAGCGAGCTGATTGAAAACACCAACGGCATCGACATCGTAATCGACGGCCATTCGCACAGCACGATCGAGTGCGAGCGCGTGAAAAACAAGGACGGCACGCGCGTGCTGCTGACGCAGACCGGCACGAAGCTCGAATCCGTCGGCATGGCGTACATCACCATGGACGGCAGCATCTCGACCGGATTGATCAGCGACTATTCCGAGAAGGATGCGGACACCGAAGCCTACATTGCGCAGATTCAGTCCCAGTTTGAGGAACTGCTCAACGAGGTGGTCGCCACCACGGACGTCGATCTCGTCATCTACGAGCCGGGCACCGACCCCGCCGTGCGCATCGTGCGCAACTCTGAAACGAACCTCGGCGATCTCTGCGCGGACGCGTACCGCTATATCTCCGGCGCGGACGTGGCGTTTGTCAACGGCGGCGGCGTGCGCACGAACATCGACATGGGCGACATCACCTATGGCGAAATCATCAAGGTGCATCCGTTCGGCAACGAGCTCTGCATGGTCGAAGCGACCGGCCAGGAAATCCTGGACGCGCTCGAAATGGGTTCGCGTGCCGTGCCGGAGGAGAGCGGCGGATTCCTGCAGGTCTCCGGGCTCACCTATGAAATCCACACCTATATCGAGTCCTCGGTCACGCTGGACGAAAACGGGATGTTCGTCAGCGTCGATGGCGAATACCGCGTGAAAAACGTGATGATCGGCGGCGAAGCGATCGACCTGACCAAGACCTATACGCTTGCGTGCCACGATTACCTGCTCAAGAACGCGGGCGACGGGTACACGATGTTCCAGGATAACACCTTCCTGCTCGATTCCATCATGATCGACAACCAGGTGCTCATCAACTATATTGTTGACGGCCTCGGCGGCGTGGTCGGCGAAGATTATGCCGATCCGCATGGACAGGGGCGCATCGTCGCGGTTGAAACCCAGCCGTAACGAGACGAATACACAGCAAGCGACATACAAAACCCCTCCGGAGAAGTCCGGAGGGGTTTTTAGCCCGTCGAAACCCCCAGGGTTTTCGATGGGGCCGCTGTGGCGGAATTTTCCATGCAGCATCAGCCTCGAACGGCTGCGTCGTTTGTCGGCTTATCTGCATGAAACGTGTCAAAACCGCCGTACACGCCGCCGGTTTTGACGTATTTCAACTCGAATCATTCATCTTTGCAAGACGAATTCAATCATTCTGTCAACGTCGGACTTTGCCAATAAACTGAAAAGCCCTCCGGATTTTTCCGGAGGGCTTTTTGTAAGCCGTCGTTACAGCGCGCTCAGATAGGCTAAGAATTCTTCAAACGGACAGACGAAGCGCTCCACCGCGGGGTGATGGTAAAACACGCAGAAGCCGCTTTCGCCGTTGAACGGCGCGGCGGTTTCCGACCAGAGCAGGATACGCTTATTTTGGTTCGTCGCCAGAGAAACGCCCAGCTCCGCGTGCGTGCCGAACCGGCCGGGCAGCAGCAGCACGACGAGCTGTGCGTCCGCGACGGCCTGCATTTCACGCTGCGCAACGTCCCGCTTGCGCTCCGGCGGTTCGGCGGAGACGTCGCCGTGTTTCGTCCAGTCGTAGGTGCGCTCGTGCCCGCGCTGTTCGAGCGCGCGCGCCGCACGGTTCACTTTTTCGGCGTTCGGAACGCCGCTTGCAACATAAAATTTCATAGCGTGTCGTCATCCTCGCCGTCCGCCGCACAAACGCCGGGCACCGCGCCCTTTGCGAGGTCGTCCGCGCGTAAGCCCGGGCCGGGGTCGCCAAGCATCCAGTGCTTGCGGCAGAGGCCGATGTATTTGTCGCTTGCGCCGAGCACGACCTGTTCGCCGACCTTGGTGATGCCGCCCTTGCCGTCGAGACGGGCGTTGTTGGTGGCTTTTTTGCCGCACCAGCAGATGGTTTTCACCTCTTCGATGGTGTCTGCGCGGGCGAGCAGCCGCGCGCTGCCGGGGAAGAACTCGCCGCGAAAATCGGTCTTGAGACCATAGCAGATCACGGGGATGCCATAGTCGTCCACGATTGGGATGAGCATGTCCACCTGATCGGCGGAGAGGAACTGCGCCTCGTCGATGATCAGGCAGTCATACTGGTGCGCTCTGACCGCGTCCCAGTCGATCTGGTCGAACAGGATGCATTCGGCGACCAGCCCGCTGCGCGAACGGATGCTGTAGGTGCCGTCCCGCGTGTCCACGCCGGGCTTGATCAGCAGCGCGGACTTGCAGCGCTCCTTGTAGTTATACCAGACCATGATGGCGTTCGCGGTTTTACTGGAACCCATCGCGCCGTAGCGGAAGTAAAGTTTTGCCATGGAACCCTCCGAAAGTGTTAAAACTGAGTCAGACGATAAAGAACTAAAACAGAACGATACCGGCGCCGCGGCGGACGGCCGCAGCGCCGGCGTAAAATGCGGAGACGGACCGCGGTCCGTCAGCGGCGGCCCTTGTCGTAGGGGATGCCCTCGGACTTCGGCGCGCGCGACTTTTTGCTGGTCAGGATCAGCACGATCATGGTGACGATATACGGCAGCATGAGGTAGATGTTTTCGCTGGCCTTGATGTTTTCAAATTTCGGCAAAAACGGGATGCTCCCGCTGTAGGAACCGAGGATTTTGAACAGCGCGAAGAAGAGCGAAGCGCCGAGGATATTCCAGGGTTTCCAGTTGCCGAAGATCATGACGGCCAGGGCGAGGAAGCCGTAGCCGGAGACGGTGGACTGGAATGCGCTGCCCGCCGCAAGCGTGTAGGCAAGCCCGCCGATGCCGCCGAGCACGCCGGAGATGAACACGCCCGCGTAGCGCATGCGGTAGACGTTGATGCCGACCGAGTCCGCCGCCTGCGGATGTTCGCCGCAGGCGCGAAGGCGCAGGCCGAAACGCGTTTTGTAGAGGACGATCACGGCCGCAATCAGCAGCACGATCGCCCAGATCGTGGTCTGATAGAAGCTCTTGAAAATCAGGTTCTGCAAAAACGTGTCTTTTTCCACAATGCCGAACGTTTCCTGTGTGATGCGCGCCCAGGTCGGAATCAGGATGGTCGTCTGGCCCTGACCCTGAATTGCCCAGGTGAGCACGATGGCGAACGCGGGCGCAAACATATTCAGCGCCGTGCCGCCGATGGTCTGGTCGGCTTTGAGGTTGATGGAAGCAAACGCGAGCAGCAGCGCGAACAGCGCGCCGGTGCCGGCGGCCATGAGCACCGCATAGAACATCGCAAGCTGCGGATGCAGCGCGCCAAAGCCGCTGTCGTCGAGCACGCGCAGGAACAGACAGGAGCAGAGCGCGCCGATGATCATGATGCCTTCGAGCGCAATGTTGATGATGCCGCTGCGCTCGCTGAACATACCGCCGAGCGCAACCATCAGCAGCGGAGCCGCGAAGAGGATCGTTGCGCTTAAAATATCCGCTAAAATATTCACGATTCGCTCACCTCGCTTTTTTCTTCAGGGTCGGCAGGCGGGAGCGGCGTGTCGCCCTCCGCGTCGTGCGCAAGCATCGACCTGCGCGTGAGCAGTTCGCGCATCAGCAGCGCAAACGCGGCCAGGTAGATGATGACCGAAATGATGATGTCGATAATTTCCTTGACGAAGTCCGGCTGCATCGCGTCGCCGCCGACCTGTATATAGGAAACGAACAGCGCCGAGAAGATCGTCCCGATCGGATGGGACGAAGCAAGCAGCGCAACCGGGATGCCGTTGAAGCCCGCGGTCAGCAGCTGCTTGAGCAGCGTATACTGGCCGGTGCCGGCCAGAAAATAAAGCCCGCCGCCCACGCCCGCGAACGCGCCGGAGATCACCATGGAGAGCACGATGTTCCGCTTGGCGTTGATGCCCGCATAGATACTGGCGTTGCGGTTGAAGCCGCAGGCCTTGAGCTCATAGCCGAACGTGGTCTTGCTCAGGATGATCCACGCCACGATGGCAAACAGGATGGCGATGAAGATGCTGATGTTCATATAGTTGCTGTTCATCAGCTCGTCCAGGCCGAGGCGGGGAATCAGCGCGCTGGGGTTGGCCTGCGCGAGGTTGGCCGTGCGGTCCATCTGCGCGCCGCCCCAGTATTTTGCGAGCATCATCGGCAGGTTGTTGATCGTGAGGTTTACGGCGAACATGGCGATCCAGTTGAACATGATCGAGGTGATGACCTCGTTGACGTTGAAATACGCCTTGAACAGGCCGGGGAACAGACCCCAGAACGCGCCGCCGATGAGCGCGAGGATCAGACAGACGTACCAGGGCTGCTGCAGCTGAATCGCCGCGATGAGCGCGAACGCCCCGCCGACGGTATACTGCCCGGTCGCGCCGATGTTGAACAGTCCCGTTTTAAACGCGAACGCAACGGAAAGGCCGGTCATAATCAGCGGCGCCGCCTGATAGAGCACCTTGGCGAATTTGTCGGAGGAGCGGAACCCCGCCGAAATCAGGCTGACGAACGCCTCGCCGGACGCTTCCGGATTGAGGATGATCAGCAGGATCAGCCCGAACACGAGGCCGATTCCGATGGAGATCATGGAAGCGAAAAAGCTGGTCATGTTCGGCAGGCGGAAGGAACGTTTTTTCTTTTCAGACATCGGAATTCGCCTTCCTTTCGCTGGAGGAGCCCGCCTGGGTGCGCTGCGCACCGGCCATATACAGCCCGAGTTCCTGCACGGTGGTTTTCTTGGGGTCGAACTCGCCGACGATCTCGCCTTCGTACATCACGAGAATCCGGTCGGAAACGTTCATCACCTCGTCCAGTTCGAGCGAGACAAGCAGGATCGCCCTGCCGCGGTCGCGCTCGGCGACGAGCTGCTTATGGATGTATTCGATCGCGCCGACGTCCAGGCCGCGCGTCGGCTGAACCGCAACGAGCAGCTCCGGCTCCTTGTCGATTTCCCGCGCGACGATCGCCTTTTGCTGGTTGCCGCCGGACATGCTGCGCGCGGTCGTGACCGGGCCTTGTCCGCTGCGGATGTCGTACTGCTCGATCAGCTTTTCGGCGTAGGCGCGCACCTCCGGCTTGCGGATGAAGCCCTTGTTTTGAAAGTCCGGCTCGTAGTAACGCTCCAGAACGAGGTTTTCTTCAAGCGTATAGTCGAGCACCAGGCCGTATTTCTGGCGGTCCTCGGGAATATGGCTCATGCCGAGCTTGCTGCGCGCGCGGATTGGCGCGTTGATCTGCTTTACGGCGCGCTCTTTTGCGGCCGCATTCGTTTTTTCTCCGCGCCTTCGGCGTGCGCCGCGCGGCGCAAGCCGGACGATGCATTCGTTTTTCAGTTTGATCGTGCCGGAAACCGGCTTTTCCAGGCCGGTGAGCGCATAAACGAACTCCGTCTGGCCGTTGCCCTCGATGCCGGCCAGACAGACGATTTCGCCGGCGCGCACACGGAAGGAAACGTTTTTAACGGCGTTGTTTTTATGCAGTTTGCTCGGCACGGTGAGGTTTTCAACGTCCAGAACGGTCTCGCCGGGTTTTGCGGGGTCCTTTGCAACGACGAATTCAACGTCGCGGCCGACCATCATCCGGCTGAGCTCCTGTTTGGAGGTGTCTTTGACGTCCACGGTGCCGACGCACTTGCCTTTGCGCAGGACGGTGCAGCGGTCCGCGACCGCCATGATCTCGTTGAGTTTATGCGTGATGAAAAGGATCGATTTCCCCTCCGCCGCGAACGAGCGCATGATGTCCATCAGTTCGTCGATCTCCTGCGGGGTGAGCACGGCGGTCGGCTCGTCGAAGATCAGGATGTCGTTTTCGCGGTAGAGCATTTTTAATATTTCGACGCGCTGCTGCATGCCGACCGAGATGTCCTCGATACGTGCGTCCGGGTCGACTTTCAGGCCGTAGCGCTCGCTGAGCTCAACGACCTTGCGGCGCGCTTCTTTCCGCTGGAGGAACCCCATTTTGTTCGGCTCCACGCCGAGGATGATGTTTTCGAGCACGGTAAAGACTTCCACCAGCTTGAAGTGCTGATGCACCATGCCGATGTGGAGGGCGTTCGCGTCATTGGGGTCTTTGATGCGAACGACTTCTCCGTCCTTTTTTATCGTGCCGTTTTCGGGCTGATAAAGGCCGAACAGCACGCTCATTAACGTGGATTTTCCCGCGCCGTTTTCACCGAGCAGGGCGTGTATCTCGCCGCGTTTGAGCCGCAGCGTGACGTTGTCGTTGGCTCGGATGCCGGGGAACTCCTTCGTGATGTTCAGCATCTCGATTACGTAATCGTTCATGATCGGTTTCCCTTCCCAAAAATATAGCCGGGGCGCCGTGTCGGCGATGAAAAAAACGATAAAAGCAAGGAATTCATGCAAAAGGGGCCGGGCTTTTCGCCCAGCCCCTTCGTGCCGATTGTTTAGTTACCTGTTAATTCGGCCGTTAGTTCTGGTAGTCGACGGTGATGCCGACGGTCGGGGCCACGTCGATGGCCGAGGAGATTTCGTATTCGCCGCTCTTAACCTTCTCGAAGAGCGTGTTGTACTCGTCGAGGGTGAAGGTGGAGAAGCGCCAGGAATCGGCGTCCGTCGGCAGACCGACGCAGTCCTGTGCGGCGCCGAGCTTGTTCTCGACTCCGGCGTATGCTTCGGACCAGACGCCGCCGTTGGCCAGCAGATCGTCCAGCGCGACTTTGACGGAGTTTTCGAGTTCTTTCTTTGCGGAGGTGATGATCCGTTCGGAGACGTTCGACTGGTCGACGTCGACGCCGATCAGCTTGCCGTCCGCTTCGTCGGCGGAAGAGATGGCGGAATAGAGGATGCCGCCGCCGCAGGCGAAGATAACTTCGGTGCCTTCGGTGTACCAGCCGGCGGTCTTGGTCTTGATCTCGTCGTTGGGAGAGAAGGAACCGGAGTACCAGTACTTAATGGAAACGTCGGCGGTGTTGCCGAGTTCCGCGGCCGCAGCGTCTGCGCCCTGCACGAAGCCGAAGCCGTAGCGGACGACCGCGGGCACGTCGATGCCGCCGAGGAAGGCGAGCTTGGTGTAGCCGTCCATGACGGTCGCATAGCCGGCGAGGAAGCCGGACTGCTCTTCCTGATAGGTGATCAGCGCGGTGTTGGCCTGCGGTTCAGGAACGTCGCCGATGCCAAGGTCGATACCGAGGAACATCACGTCGGGATAATCCTGCGGCAGCTGCTGATAGGTAGCGCCGAAGAGGTATCCGGGGCAGACGATGACGTTCGCGCCTTTTTCGATTGCGGTTTTAATGGTCTCGATACGGGCTTCGTCACTGTCCTCGGAAGGACGGTAATATTCTGCGACCATGCCGTTTTCTTCGGCCCAGTCCTGGCAGCCTTTCCAGGTGAACTCGTTGAAGGATTTGTCGTCGATGTTGCCGACGTCCGTTACCATGGCGATATTGAGCACCACGGCTTCCTCGGCGGGCTCTTCGGTGGCTTCTTCAGCCGGAGCTTCCGTTACCTCGGCCGCAGCCGCGGGCTCTTCGGCGGCGGCGGGCTCTTCCGCCGACTTGCAAGCCGCAAACGAAAGGATCATACCCAGCGCCAAAAGGATCGCAATGACTTTTTTCATGTGTTTTCCTCCCTGATTATTTGCGTTGCGAGAACGCATAGTCTGTTAACAGTATACCATAGCAAAGTATGTGACACAATGAATTATGTCCGCCGCACCGGAGATTATTTTTATTGCGCCAAACCTGTTGACTTCATCACGGTGCTCGCGTATAATGACCTTTAGCGTCTTATTGAAGGAAGAGTCGAAGAAGAGGGGAGGGGAGAAAAATGGAAATTCGCGTAGGTGAAAACGAGTCCCTGGAAAGCGCTCTGAAACGATTCAAACGCAAGTGCGCTCGCAGCGG
>DAOTGE010000069.1:0-12797 GCA_035446965.1 Eubacteriales bacterium | reverse complement strand
CCTTTTTATAACAGCTTAAAACACGCATCTTTACAGTGTTTTCGGCCGATAAATGCGCTTTACAGGCGTGTGTTTTGAAAAAACGCTTTTTCAGCAGGTGTTTTTCGGTTATAATTCTCATTGAGAGAGGTGAGCTGCATGCAAGAAGATCGAAGAGAAACCCAGCAATTTGAAATCCCGCGCGACAAGCGCAGCGCAAAGGAGACCCTCCTGAGCGTATATGACGCGATGCGTGAAAAAGGGTATGATCCGGTCAACCAGATCGTGGGCTATCTCCTTTCCGGCGATCCTACGTATATAACAAGCTACAACAACGCGCGTTACCTGATTTCCCGTATCGAGCGCGACGAGTTGCTCGAAGAGCTCGTCCGCACTTACGTAGAAGGGAAATAACGCCCGTGCAGAGAATTCTCGCGCTCGACGTCGGCGAAAGAAGAATCGGGCTTGCAGTCAGCGATCCGCTTGGCATTACCGCGCAGGGGATCGAAACATATACGCGTTCCGGCGATCTGCAGACCGATGTTTCGCATATCCTGGCCGTGGCGGAAGGCTACCGGCCGGTGAAACTGCTTTTCGGGATGCCGCGCAATATGGACGGCAGCTACGGTATGCAGGCGGATTATACGCGTGCGTTTGCCGCCGCCGTGACCGATCGCTGGGACGGCGAGTCCGCTTTCTGGGACGAACGGCTGACGACCGCAGGCGCGCGCCGCGCACTGCTGGAAGCGGACGTGAGCCGCAAAAAGCGCAAGCAGGTGATCGACAAGATCGCGGCGGTGCTGATTTTGCAGAGTTATCTGGACGCCAACGGAGCCGTCTGAACGAATTATTAAGTCGAAAGGTTGAAGGTACGGTTATGGAAGAACAGGGCGATATTGTAGAGCTCATCGACGAGAGCGGAAACACAGTGCGCTTCGATCTCGTGATGACGTTCGACTACGAGGGCAAGCGCTATGCCGCGCTGCTGCCTGTAGACGAGGTGGAAGGCGTCGGCGACGACGAGGTCGTCCTGCTTGAGGTCGTAAAGGAAGCGGGCGGGGAAAAATATGTGTCCATCGAAAACCCGATCCTGCTGGACGAGGTCTTCAAGGAATTTACCGAACTTTTCGACGAGATGCTGGAAGCGGACGACGAAGAGTAGCATTCCGGCCGGAATCGTTCCAAAAACGACGAAAAACGCCTTAAAAGAAACAGATTTCTATTGCGCAGACAAAAACGCCTGTGCTATAATACGCGAGGTATCACGCACCGGTGCGGATTTTCAGGCTCGTGCCCTTCCTTTTGCAAGGGTTCCCTGAAGAGCGGAAACACCGGGACGAAAAAAACGAGGAGGTTTATTATCCATGTCCGTGATTTCCATGAAACAACTGTTGGAGGCCGGTGTACATTTCGGCCATCAGACCCGCCGCTGGAACCCGAAGATGAAAGAATACATCTTTACGGAGCGCAACGGCATCTACATCATCGATCTTCAGAAAACCGTAAAGAAAATCGAAGAAGCTTATAATTTCGTGCGCTCTCTGTCCGAAAACGGTCAGAGCATTCTGTTCGTCGGAACAAAGAAGCAGGCGCAGGAATCCATCGAAAGCGAAGCCAAGCGCTGCGAGATGTTCTATGTGAACAATCGCTGGCTCGGCGGCATGCTGACCAACTTCAAG
Organism: Eubacteriales bacterium; assembly: GCA_035446965.1. GTDB lineage: Bacteria > Bacillota > Clostridia > Christensenellales > CAG-138 > UBA7703. The sequence continues at coordinate 11,139 of DAOTGE010000069.1, read as the reverse complement.
ACCATTCAGGGCCGGATCGCGCGCCTGCGCCAGATCGAGCGCATGGAAGAAAGCGGCGATTTCGACCTGCTTCCCAAAAAAGAGGTCATCAAGCTGATTGCCGAGAAAGAGAAGCTGGAAAAGAACCTCGGCGGCATCAAGGATATGAAGAAGCTGCCCGCGGCCGTCTATATTGTCGACCCGCGCAAGGAGCACATCGCCATCGCCGAAGCGCGTACGCTGCATATCCCGATCATCGCTATCATCGATACGAACTGCGATCCGGACGAAGTCGATTACCCGATTCCGGGCAACGACGACGCAATCCGCGCAGTCAAGCTCATCACGGGTAAAATGGCGGACGCCGTGCTGGAAGGCAAACAGGGCGAGCAGATGGAAGACGCGGAAGCGGCGGAAACGGAAGCTGCAGCCGAAGAAGCGTAAAAAGCCGGAAAAGGAGAAAAGAGTATGTTTACCGCAAAAGACGTTATGAAACTGCGCGAAATGACGCAGGCCGGCATGATGGACTGCAAAAAAGCCCTGACCGAATGCGACGGAGATTTTGAAAAAGCGAAAGACTATCTGCGCGAAAAGGGCCTTGCGGCCGCCGCAAAGAAAGCCGGACGCATTGCCGCCGAAGGCATCGTGGGCAGCTATGTCTGCAAGGACTGTGGCGTTGGCGTTGTGATCGAAGTCAACTGTGAAACCGACTTTGTTGCCAAGACGGATAACTTTGTCGCGTTTGTTTCCATGCTGGCCGAACAGGTTGGCAAAAAGAATCCCGCGGATGTGGACGCGCTGCTCAAGCAGGAGTCCATTTCCAATCCCGGGCTGACCGTTTCGGACCTTCTGAATGAAACCGTTGCGAAAATCGGCGAAAAGATCAGCATCCGCCGCTTTACGCGTTACGAGGGGATTGTCGACAGTTACATCCACCTCGGCGGCAAGATCGGCGTGCTCATCGAGATGGACGCGCCCGAGAGCCTCAAGGACAGCGAGGAACTCGAAAAGGTCGCGCACGACATCGCAATGCAGATTGCCGCGGCGAAGCCGCTTTACCTCACCCGTGAAGAAGTGCCCGCCGAAGAAGTCGAGCACGAGAAGGAAATCAACCGCGCCATGGCGCTCAACGAAGAAAAGCCGAAGCCCGCGGCGATCATCGAAAAGATGCTCACGGGCCGCATCGAGAAGTTCTATAAGGAAATCTGCCTGATCGAGCAGGTGTTCGTGAAGGATTCGACGCTTACGATCAAAAAGCTGCTGGAAAACACCGGCAAGGACCTCGGCGCGAAGGTCGCCATCAAACGCTTTGTCCGTTATGAAATGGGCGAAGGCCTGCAAAAACGCGAGTGCAATTTTGCCGAAGAGGTCATGAGCCAGACCAAAGCGTAAACCATCGTAAAGGAACACGCTTGCGTGTTCCTTTTCCATATGCATATGCAAAAATACCAAGAACCCGAAAGGCGTGGTAAGCATGTATCAAAGAGTTCTGATTAAAGTCAGCGGGGAAGCGCTCTCCTCGGAGAAATCCGTCATCTGCCGGGAAACCGTTCTTAAAACGGCAAATATGCTCAAAGCGATTTGGCAAAAAGGCGTGCAGATCGGCGTTGTCGTCGGCGGCGGAAACATCATGCGCGGGCGAAGCGCAGAAGGGATGGAGCGCAACCGCGCAGACCACATGGGTATGCTGTCTACGGCAATCAACGCGCTTGCGCTGCAGGACGCGCTCGAGCAGATCGGCGTGCCCTGCACGGTGCTCTCGGCGGTCGATATGGAGCGTTTCTGCGACTCGTTTTCCTCGCGCAAAGCAAAGGAGGCGCTCGAAAACGGACGCGTCGTCGTGTTTGCCTGCGGAAGCGGCTGCCCGTTTTTCTCGACCGATACGGCGGCGGCGCTTCGCGCCGCTGAAATCGGCGCGGATGCGTTGCTTCTGGCAAAAAACGTCGATGCGGTGTATTCGGCGGACCCGAAAACGGACCCGTCCGCCGTTAAGTACAGCCGCATCAGCTACGACCGCGTTGTCGCGGAAAACCTGCATGCGACCGATCTGACCGCCATCACGCTCTGCAAGGAACAAAGCATTCCGATCCGCGTATTTGCACTTGCGCAAATCGAACAGGTTTTTTCGGACGATTCCGTCGGCACGCATATCACCGGCGAAAACTGAGCGTAAAAACGGTAAAATGCCGGACGATCCGATGCGCTCGGCATTTTTTCTTTAGGGCGGAACGCGCCGTTTTGTCCGGCGGAACCGAACTTCAATCATGTGGCTGCGCGGACGGGGACAAACTTCTCTCTTGAATCAAAAGGTTCACCTATAGTAAAATGAAGCGACAGGAGGATTGGAACATGGCAGAAGCAATTGTGATTAAAACAGCAAGAGAACGCATGAATAAGACCATTGCCGTGCTCAAATCGGAGCTCGGCGGACTGCGCGCGGGGCGCGCGAATCCGCAGCTTCTTGAGCGGATTATGGTCGATTATTACGGCACGCCGACGCCCATCCAGCAACTGGGCAACATCTCCACGCCGGAGCCAAGGATGATGATTATCTCCGTCTGGGACCCCAAAGCGATTTCGGCGATCGAGAAAGCGATCCAAAAATCCGACCTCGGCATCAATCCTGCGAACGATGGAAAAGTCATCCGGCTGATGTTCCCGGAACTGACTGAGGAACGCAGGAAAGAACTGGTCAAAGTTGTGCATAAGAAGGGCGAAGAGAGCAAGGTTGCCATCCGTTCAATCCGCCGCGACACGATTGAGCAGATCAAAAAAGACCGCAAGGACAATCTGCTCACCGAAGACGACCAGAAGGATCTGGAAGACAAAACGCAGAAGCTCACGGACGAGGTAATCAAGGAGATCGAATCGATCCTTTCCGCAAAGGAAAAGGAGATTCTTGCGGTTTGACGGACGTGCTGGGCTTTCCGCTTCAGGATGCGGTCGCCGTGCTCGCGAAAGAAGGCTTTGCCGTGGCAACGGCGGAAGTCCGTTCGCGAAAGGGCGTTGAGGGCGGGTGTGAAGCGCGCGTCATTCGACAGTACTCGCACGGCCGGAACGTAACGTTGTTCTACGCAGTTTTTAAAACCCAGCCTGGTGAGGCGAACGCTTGAGGTGCAGGGTGCATTTTTGCTCTGCACCTTGGTTTGTGAAAGAGGAAGATGAAGACATTCAGCGAAGAAAAAATACGCTCTCTCGGATTGACGAGTGAAGCGCTGCCGCGTCACGTTGCAGTCATCATGGATGGCAACGGACGCTGGGCAAAAAGCCGCAAGCTGCCCAGGAGCGCAGGCCACCGTGCCGGCGTGGACCGCCTGCGCGGCATTATCCGGCTTTCATCCGATCTTGGAATCGAAGCGCTTACGCTCTATGCGTTTTCGACGGAAAACTGGAAGCGTCCTTCCGACGAAGTCGGCACGCTGATGAGTCTCATCGTCGAGTATTTTATGAAAGAAATCGACGAACTGCACGAAAATCACGTTCAAATCCGGATTATCGGAGACTATATGCGCCTGCCGCCATCGGCGCGGGCATCGGTGATCCGCGCGATGGAGCGCACCAAAGGCAACGACGGGCTGAAACTGAATATCGCGCTCAACTACGGAAGCCGCGCGGAAATCCTGCATGCCTGCAACGAGGCGGCAAAAGCCGCGCGTGCGAGCGGAACAGAGGAGATTTCGCAGGAACTTTTTGAATCGTTTCTCGACACGAAAGGACTGCCCGATCCCGACCTGCTGATCCGCACCAGCGGCGAACAGCGGATTTCTAATTTCTTGCTGTATCAGCTTTCCTATGCGGAATTTATGTTTCCCGAGGAATACTGGCCGGATTTTTCGGACGAATGCTATCTTGAAGCACTGCGCACGTATGCAAAGCGTTCCAGACGGTTTGGCGGACTGGGGGATGAGGCATGAAAACAAGGGTGATTGTCGGTTCGCTGCTTGTGCTGCTGCTGATTTCCGTGCTCTATTTTGGCGGATTTATCCTGCTGAGCGTCCTTTCCCTGTTTTCAATCGCCGCTATCTACGAAATGGGACTGACCTTCCGGAAGAAAGGCTACAATCCGATCGTGATTCCGGCGTATGTGTTTGCGGTCGGCTACAGTTTCGTGTATTTCTATTTCGGTCTGCTGTCCATGATCATTTTCTATATGGCGACGGTCATGGCGACGATGATTTATTCGCTTTTTACAAAGGTGCATTCCACAAACGACATCATTCCGTCTCTGTTCATTATGAATTATCCGACGCTGTTTCTGATGTGCATGCTGTTGGTTTATTTCAGCTTCGACCGGCCGACTGCGCTGGTTGCCGCCTGCATGGCGTATGCCGCGCCGGAGTGTTCGGACACGTTCGCCTATTTCGGCGGTACGCTTTTGGGAAAACACAAGCTCTGCCCGACCATAAGTCCGAAAAAAACCGTGGAAGGCGCGGCGTTTGCACTGCTTGGCGGCATTGCGTTCGGGTTCGGCGTGTTTTATCTGCAGCGGCTCTGGGGCGGAACTGTGCAGCTGTCGGTCCTGCTCCCGCTGGGGCTCGGATGCGGCGTCCTTTCCCAGTTTGGAGACCTGTTTGCTTCCACGCTGAAGCGCTGGGCCGGCGTCAAGGATTTTTCCAGCATTTTTCCGGGACACGGCGGCATCATCGACCGCATCGACAGCATTATGTTCTGCACACCGCTGGTGCTCTGCGTGTTCGTAATCCTGCGGACGCTCGGCACGCTTTGAGGGAGGCGTCGGTATGAAAAAGCAGATTACCGTTCTTGGCAGCACCGGCTCCATTGGAAAACAGTCTCTCGACGTCGTTTCCTCCCATCCGGACGAAATGATGCTTTTCGGCATATCCGCACACAGCAGTGTTCGTGCGCTCATAGAACAGGCAAACGCCTGCCGTCCGGCGGTGGTTGCCTGCGAAACTCCGTTCGATTCAAAATTGCTGCCGCCCGGGACCGAAGCGATATTCGGCGAAAACGCAACGTCCATTTTGGCCGGCAGGGTGGAAGCGGACGTTGTCGTCAACGGCGTAAGCGGGTTTGCCGCGCTGCCGCCGCTGATTAAATCCCTGCTTGCAGGCAAGCGTGTCGCGCTTGCAAACAAGGAGAGCATCGTCTGCGGAAAACCGCTGATCGACCGCGTGCTCAAAGACGGCGGCGGGGAAATTTTGCCGGTGGACAGCGAGCAGTCGGCAATCTTCCAGTGCCTGCAAAACGGCAGACGCGGCGAGGTCGATCGGCTGATTCTGACCGCTTCCGGCGGCCCGTTCTGGCGCATGGAGCCCGAACATCTCGAAACCGTTACGCCGGAGCAGGCGCTTGCGCACCCGACCTGGAATATGGGCAGAAAGATCTCCATAGACTCGGCGACGCTGTTCAATAAGGGATTGGAAATCATCGAGGCGGCCTATTTGTTCGACTTTTCCGCCGGACAGATCGAGGTGCTGATTCATCCGCAGTCCATCGTGCACTCCATGGTTGCGTACCGGGACGGCACGTGCATGGCGAACATGAGCCTGCCGGACATGCGTCTGCCGATTCAGTATGCCATCACGTATCCGGAGCGGAAGCCTTCGGTCTGCTCGCCGCTGCTCCTTGAAACGCAGCAGCCTCTGACGTTCCACAAACCGGATTTGGCCCGTTTCGGCGCGCTTCGCCTCGCGTACGAAACCCTGCAAAACGGGTTGTCGTACCCGATTGCGTATAATGGCGCAAATGAGGCGGCTGTGGAAGCATTTTGCGACGGAAGCATCGGGTTTATGGACATCGAGCGGGTCGTGGACTATACTTTAAAACGGCACGATCCAATGGAAGTTGCTTCTCTGGAAGAGATTGTCGAAGCCGACCGCCGCGCACGCGAAGTTGCACGGGAACGGATTGAACGAATCGCGCTGGAAAGGTAGGAATCCGATTGTCGACGGTTTTATCGGTTATTGCAGCGCTGCTGGTGCTTTCGCTGCTGGTTATGATTCATGAGCTCGGCCATTATACCGCGGGCCGCCTGCTCGGATTCGGCATTGTCGAATTCGCCATTGGCATGGGTCCGGTATTGTTCAAAAAAACAAAAAATGGAATTCAGTATTCAATCCGCTTGCTGCCCATCGGCGGCATGTGCCGCTTCCTCGGCGAGGACGAAAACATGCCGAACGACGCGCGTTCGTTCAACATGCAGAAGGTTTGGAAACGAATCGTCGTTGTCGTTGCCGGCCCTGTGATGAACCTGCTGTTTGCGTTTCTGGCGGCAATCGTCACGCTTGCTGCGTTTGGAGATTTTATGCCCGCTGTCTATCAGGTGGAAGCGGATTCGCCCGCCTATACGGCAGGCGTTGAGATTGGCGATGTAATCACCAAGATCGACGGGAAAAAAGTTATGTATTTCAACCAGGCCGCCGAGCTGATCCAGTCCGCCGACCCGGACGGATTTACAATGACGGTCGATCGCGACGGCGAGCCGGTGCTTCTTCAGGTGAGTGGCGCGTATGACGCCGATACGGGGAAAAGCGTAATTGGAATCGGCATCGCAACCGCGCGCATGTACTTTGGATTCGGTGAAACAATCGGCCGTTCGGGTGCGTATATCACCAGCACCCTGACGGAAACGTTTAAATTCCTGGGGCAGCTTGTGCGCGGAGAGGTTGAGAGCACGGACGTTTCCGGGCCGGCCGGCATTATCGCGTATATCAGCGAAGCGGTGCGCACCAACGGTGAATCCGTTATGCGGCTGGTCGTGCTCATCAGCGCGAGTTTGGGAATCATGAACCTGCTGCCGATTCCCGCGCTGGACGGCGGACGGCTCGTGTTCATGGTGATCGAGGTTATTCGCGGGAAAGCTATTGCGCCGGAGAAGGAAGGCATGGTCCATTTCGTCGGGCTGATTCTTCTCTTTGGGCTAATGATTTTTCTAACCTATAACGACATTTTGAATTTACCCAATATCATCGGAGGTTAACAGGGATTGTCGGAACATACAAAACAAGTCGCCGTCGGCGGTGTAAAAATCGGCGGCGGCGCGCCGGTAACGGTGCAGTCCATGACGAACACCGACACGGCGGACGCGGAAGCGACGGCGGCGCAGATTGATAAACTGACGGCCGCCGGCTGCGAAATTGTCCGCAGTTCGGTCTACAGCATGGCCTGCGCAAAAGCGCTGCCGGAGATCAAGGCAAAGATTTCAATCCCGCTGGTTGCGGACGTGCATTTCGACTACAGGCTGGCGATTGCGGCCATTGAAAACGGCGCGGACAAACTGCGCTTCAATCCGGGCAACATCGGCTCGGAGAGCCGCGTGCGTTCGCTTGTGCAGTGCGCAAAAGCGCACGGCGTGCCGATCCGCATCGGCGTGAACGCCGGGTCGCTGGAACCGGAACTGAAAAAGAAGCACGCGGGCGACACGGTCTCCGCGATGCTTGAAAGCGCACTCAAGCACGTTAAGATTCTCGAAAACGAAGGATTTTACGATATAGTGCTCTCGCTTAAAGCATCCAGCGTGCGCGGCACGGTAGACGCCTGCCGCGCAATTTCGCGCATGGTCGATTATCCGCTCCATATCGGGGTTACGGAGACAGGCGACGCGGAAAGCGGCGTTGTGAAATCCGCCGTCGGAATCGGCGCACTGCTGCTGGACGGCATTGGCGATACGATCCGCGTTTCGCTGACGGACGACCCGGTCAAGGAGGTCACAGCTGGACTTCGTATCCTCCGTGCCGCGGGCTTGCGCAGGGACGATATCGAGCTGGTCAGCTGCCCGACATGCGGGCGCACGCGCGTTGATTTGATGCGCATGGTGGACATTGTCAACGCGCGTCTGCCGCATAATGCGGGGTATTTAAAAGTCGCCGTCATGGGCTGCGCCGTCAACGGACCCGGCGAGGCGAGCGACGCGGACATCGGCATTGCGTTCGGCAACGGAAACGGCGTGCTTTTCCTGAAAGGAGAACAGGTGTCGCACGGAACGGCGGAAGAGGTCGTTGAAGAGCTGATTGCGCGCGCAACAAAGATGCTTGAAGAGCAAAACGCATCTGCAAAGGTTTAGCGCGTGCTTGCTTGGCATAAAAGGGAACACTTGAAAGGGGAAGCGGGGGGCATTGCAGGAGGAACTTGCGGCGACGCTGAAAAGCGTCGGCATTGACGAAGAAGATATTCAGCTCGATCATGGCGCTCTGAACCGTGAGCAAAATCTGCTGACGGTCTTTTTTCGCTGCAGACGCGAACCGTCGCTTCCCAAAACGCAGGAACTGGTTTCCGCACTGGAAGAAAAGTTCGGCAACGTGCGCGTGAAGGTTGTGTGGATTGCCGAGGAGCCTTGCGGGCAGGATGCCGCGCCGGCGACAGCTCCGCCGGCGCCGGTACAAGCCGCGGAGCGTGCAGCGTCCGGTGCCGCGGCAAAGACAAAACCGGCGGCCGTAAAGGGCAAGCGCGCGCTCTACGGCGCATACATCGCCAACCCGGCGCGCAAGCGCATCTGCGATCTGAGCGAAAGCAAAAACAAATACATCATCGAAGGCGTAGTCGTTGCAACAAACGAGCGGAATTCGTTTAAAAACAAGAGAAAACGCGGCGCGGAGTGCTTCCCGCTGGACGTGTCCGTTTCGGACGGGACGGACACCATCTACTGCTCGCTTCTCTTCGACACGGAAGCTCAGCGCGCGAAGATGGGCGGCGAATTTGAAAAAGCCTGCAAAAACGGCGACCACCTCATCGTCCAGGGCGTTTGCCGCGCTTCCAAGATCACGGGTGAGTTGATGTTTTATGCAAACGACGTCTGTCTGCTTCCGAACGAAGGGCGGCAGGATAACAGTGAACTCAAACGCGTGGAACTGCATCTGCATACGCGCATGTCCATGCAGGACGGGCTCACGGACGTTGCGCAGGCGTTTGAAACGGCAAAACGGTTTGGCCATAAAGCGCTTGCAGTGACCGACCACGGCGTTGTGCAGGCGTTTCCTGCAGCGGCAAAGGCCGCAAAAAAGGCCGGGATCAAGCCGCTTTTCGGTGTGGAGGGCTATCTGCACCGCGAATCCGAACTGATTGGTTTAAATCAAACGTTCGTCGTATTCGATCTCGAAACGACCGGCCTGAAGCCGGAGCAGTGCGAAATTATCGAAATCGGCGCGGTCAAAATTAAAGACGGGGAAATCGTCGGACGGTTTCAAACCTTCGTCAACGACGGCGGAATCGTGCCGCCGAATATCGTCAAGCTGACGGGGATTACAACCACGATGCTTTCCGGCGCGCCGACTTCCCGGGAAGTGCTCGGCAATTTTTACGAGTTCTCCAAAGACTGCTGCCTCGTTGCGCATAACGCGGAATTCGACATGGGCTTTCTGCGGCATCACGGTGCGCGCTTCGGGCTCGCGTTCGACCAGAAATACGCGGACACGCTGATGCTCTCGCGGTATCTGATGCACGGGCTGGAAAACCATAAACTCGACACCGTTTGCGAAGCGCTCGGCGTGGTGCTCGAGGATCATCACCGTGCCTGCGACGACGCGGAAGCGACCGGCGGAATCTTTTTAAAGCTTCTTGATATGCTCCGGGAATTGGGTCTGCAAACGCTGCCGGTGCGTTCGGACGAAACGCGCCCGAAAGGAGCGAAAAAGCGCGCGCAAACGCACCATATCATCATCCTCGCAAAGACGCAGGCGGGCATGAAAAACCTGTATCGGATCGTCAGTTATGCGCACCTCGACCACTTTTATTATCACCCGGTGATTCCGTTCAGCCTTCTTTCAATTTACCGCGAAGGGCTGATTCTCGGCTCTGCATGCGCGGAAGGCGAACTCTACCAGGCGGTCCTTAACGGCGCGGACGAGGGAAAAATTGAGTACATCGCCCGGTTTTACGATTTTCTGGAAATCCAGCCCCGCTGCAACAATGCGTACCTTGTGCGCGAAGGGAAAGCGAGCGATGAGCGCGTGACCGAGATCAACCGGGAAATCGTTGCGCTCGGCGATAAACTCGAAATCCCCGTTGCGGCGACCGGCGACGTGCACTTTTTGAATCCGGAAGACGCGATCTACCGGGAAGTCATCCTCACGAAAAACGGCTTTGACGACGCAGCACTCCAGCCGCCGCTGTATTTTAAGACGACGGAGGAGATGCTGGAGGAGTTTTCGTACCTTGGCGAGGAAACGGCGAAACGCGTTGTCGTCGACGTGCCGAATAAAATTGCCGATCGCTGTGAACTGCTCAAGCCGTTCCCGGACGGGACGCATGCGCCGACCATTGAAAATGCAAGCAAAATTCTGGAAGACATGGCGCTGAATAAAGCGCACGAAATTTATGGAGAACCGCTGCCGGAAGTCGTGCAGGCACGGCTCGACCGCGAACTCAAGTCGATCATCGGCAACGGGTTTGCTTCGCTGTATCTGATGGCGCAGCGGCTCGTGCATAAGTCCAATTCGGACGGATACCTGGTCGGATCGCGGGGTTCGGTTGGGTCATCGTTTGTGGCGACCATGGCCGGCATCACGGAAGTCAACCCGCTCCAGCCGCACTATGTCTGCCCGAAATGCAAACACAGCGATTTCGATGTGGACCGCACGAAATATGCCTGCGGCATCGACATGCCCGCAAAGCAATGCCCGGTCTGCGGCACAGAATACGTAAAGATGGGGTTCGACATCCCCTTCGAGGTGTTCCTCGGTTTTGACGGCGACAAGACGCCGGATATCGATCTGAACTTCTCGGGTGAATATCAGCCTGTCGCGCATAAGTACGTCGAGGAAATGTTCGGCCGCGGGCATGCGTTCCGTGCGGGCACGATTTCCGGCGTTGCGGTGCGAACGGCGTTTGAATATGTGCGCGTTTATGAAGAAAAAACGGGCAAAGTGCTCAAGAAAGCGGAACGCGAACGGATCGCGATTGGCTGCCAGGACGTGAAGGTGACGACCGGCCAGCACCCGGGCGGCATCGTCATCGTGCCGAAGGAGGACGACATCCTCGACTACACGCCGATCCAATATCCGGCGGATAAATCCAGCAAAAACACGATTACAACGCATTTCGATTTCCATGCGATGGACGACCGGCTCGTGAAGCTGGACATTCTGGGGCACGACGACCCGACCGCGCTGCGCATGCTGCAGGACCTGACGGGGGTAGACCCGGTGACCATCCCGCTGGACGACCCGGAGACCATGCGCATCTATACCTCCAGCGAACCGCTCA
>DAOTGE010000068.1:0-13139 GCA_035446965.1 Eubacteriales bacterium | reverse complement strand
ATCCCGCTGGACGACCCGGAGACCATGCGCATCTATACCTCCAGCGAACCGCTCAAGGTCGATCTTTCCGCGCTGAACTGCACGACCGGCACGCTCGGCACACCGGAGTTCGGCACCGGATTCGTGCGCGGCGTGCTCAAAGCGACCATGCCGACCACAATCGAGGAACTGGTGCGCATTGCGGGACTGACGCACGGCACGGACGTTTGGCTCGGCAACGCCGAACCGCTGGTCGCCAGCAAGACCGCAACGCTTTCCGAGGTCATCTGCACACGCGACGACATTATGAACTACCTCATCATGCACGGGGTGGATGCTTCCAGTTCGTTCAAAATCATGGAATCCGTGCGAAAAGGCAGGGGACTCAAGCCGGAGATGGAGCGAAAGCTGATTGAAAACAACATCCCGGACTGGTACATCGGCTCCTGTAAAAAAATCAAGTACATGTTCCCACGCGGACACGCCGTTGCGTACACGATGATGTCGTTCCGCGTGGCGTATTACAAGGTGCACTACCCGCTTGAGTTTTACGCGGTGTATTATACCGTACGCGCCGATCTTTTCGATGTTTCACTTGCGAACGGCGGCGCAGAGCGCGTTCTGGAGACGATCCACGAGCTCGACCGTTCCACCGCAAAAATGGCGACGGAGTCCGAAAAGAACCGCACGAAGGACATTATTACGATTCTTGAGGTCGTCTATGAAATGAACCTGCGCGGCATCGAACTGCTTCCCGTCGACCTGTACCGCTCCCATGCGACACGTTTTCTGATCGAGGACGGCGCGATTCGTCCGCCGTTCAACGCAATCCCGAGCGTTGGGAACAACGCGGCGATTTCGATGGCTGAAAACCGCGGCGACCACGTGTTCCATACCATCGACGAATTCCGCAGAATCACCAAAGCCAACAGCGCCGTGATCGGTGCGATGGAAAAATGCGGCTGCTTTGCAGGCATGTCGAAAACGGACCAGATTTCACTTTTCAGTTTGGACGACGCGGAGGAAACCCCGGCCGCCGAAACGGAAAACAGCGAAAATTAGCGGGAAGCACTGCTGTTGCCGCGTGACGCAGATGCGCGATACACTGGGTTTTACTTGACGCGGCACGTTGCGTGATATATAATTTTTTGGAGTAATACTGCACTCTTATGGTGTGTTCATAATAGATCGTTTTTAGTAACTGTGAAAGAGAATGATTTTTTATTGAAGTGACCGTGCAGAGATGTGCGGTTACATTATTTATAGATCGGAGCAATTTTATGTGGTGGTTATACCCCGTGATAGGCGTTCTCGCGCTGTTCGCCGGATTCCTGATTGGATATGCGTACCGGCGGAACGTGGCGGAAGCAAAAATCGCTAAAGCCGAGGACGCGGTTAAAAAACTTTATGACGATGCTCAGCGAAGAGCGGAAGAGATCAAAAAGGAAAAAATCCTCGAAGCCAAAGAAGAAGTGTTCAAGGTCCGTTCGGAGGCGGAACGCGAAAACCGCGAACGGCGCGGCGAAATTCAGCGGAACGAACGGCGCATTTTCCAGCGTGAAGAGGTGCTGGACAAAAAGACCGACGCCCTCGAAAAACGTGAAGCTGCAATCGCCGCGAAGGAAGCCGAAGTCGAAGAAACGCAGGCCGCCGTGCGCAGTCTGCACGACCAGCAGCTGCATGAACTCGAAAAGATTTCCGGCATGTCGATGGACGCTGCGCGGGAAATGCTGCTTGCAAACGTCGAGCGGGACGCCCGGCACGATGCTGCAATACTGATTCGGGACATCGAAAGCAAAACAAAAGAAGAGGCGGACAAACGCGCGCGCAACATCATTTCACTGGCGATTCAGCGCTGCGCGGCGGACCATGTGGCGGAGGCCACCGTATCGGTCGTGCCGCTTCCCAACGATGACATGAAAGGCCGCATCATCGGCCGCGAGGGACGCAACATCCGTGCGCTGGAGACGGCAACGGGCGTTGACCTCATCATCGACGATACGCCGGAAGCGGTCATCCTTTCCGGTTTCGACCCGGTCCGCAGAGAGATTGCGCGTATCGCGCTCGAAAAGCTGATTCTCGACGGGCGCATTCATCCCGCACGCATTGAGGAAATGGTCGAGAAGGCGAAAAAGGAGGTCGACGGAGCCATCCGTGAAGCTGGCGAAGCCGCAGTGCTCGAAGTTGGCGTCAACGGCCTGCATCACGAACTGGTTCGTTATCTCGGACGGATGCGTTACCGCACGAGCTACGGTCAGAATGTGCTCAAGCATTCCGTTGAGGTTGCGCACCTTGCCGGCATCATGGCGGCGGAGCTCGGCGCGAACGTGGCGCTTGCCAAGCGGGCGGGACTGCTGCACGATATCGGCAAATCCATCGATCACGAGGTCGAAGGGCCGCATACGCAAATCGGCGCAGATCTTGCCAAAAAGTATCGTGAGAACAATGCGATCATCCATGCAATTGCCGCGCATCACGGCGATATCGAGCCGCAGACGGTCGAGGCAATCCTCGTGCAGGCCGCGGATGCAATTTCCGCTGCCCGGCCCGGCGCGCGGCGTGAGACGCTGGAGAGCTACATCAAGCGCCTTGAAAAGCTCGAAGAAATCGCCAACTCGTTCGACGGCGTGGATACCTCCTATGCCATTCAGGCGGGACGTGAAATCCGCATTATCGTAAAGCCCGACCGCGTGAACGACAGCGACGCAGTCGTGCTGGCAAAAGAGATTGCAAAGCGCATTGAAGCGGAGTTGGAGTATCCCGGCCAGATCAAGGTCAGCGTCATTCGCGAAACGCGGACCGTCGATTACGCAAAATAAGCAATCACACGGATGGGCATGTTACCGCATGCCCATCTTTACTGGAAAAAGAAACACGGCGGCGTAAGCCGCCGATTTCTCGTACAAGCATGTCAGAATTGAGGGGGGGCTGTCCTGTGTTTCCGATTGCGGACGGACATTGTGATTTTTTGTATGGCGCTGTGCAGTCCGGCTATAATCTGAAGCATCCCAAACGCGATCAGTCGATGCGGTTGAACGAAATGCTCAACGGCGGCGTTGCGCTTCAGTTTTTTGCCTGCTGGACCGATACGGCTCTGGCGACCCCGCCGCTGCACCAGTGTGCCGCCATGACGGACGCGTATGAAACCATGCTGGCAGACAATCCGGAGCTAGTCCGCCTGACAAAAGACTTTACGCCGGAATCGGGTAAAATTGCTACGGTCCTGACGGCGGAAGGCGGGGAAGCTGTGGACGGCAGCGCCGCGGTCCTGCGGGCGCTCTACCGGCTCGGCGTGCGCGCCATGACGCTGACCTGGAACGAAAACAACGAGCTTGCCGGCGCCGCAATGGGCCGCGGAAACAAAGGCCTGACGGCGATCGGCAGGGATATCGTCGATGAGATGTGCAGCATCGGTATGGCGATCGACGTTTCGCATCTCAGCGACAACGGCATCGAGCAGGTGCTTGAACGTGCGACGCGCCCCATCTTTGCATCGCACTCCAATGCAAAGGGCGTGTTCGATCATCCGCGTTCGCTCAACGACAGACTGATAAAAAGCATCGCACAGCAGGGCGGCACAATCGGCGTGAATTTCTATTATCAGCAGCTTTGCAAGGGTTCTCACGCAGGCATTGCGGACATCGTCCGGCATATCGAGCACGTTGTAGAAGTCGGCGGGATTGGATGCTGCGCAATCGGTTCGGACTTCGACGGCATGCAGCGGTATCCCACGGATTTGCATGACAGCGGGGATTTCCCCGCGCTGACGGAGGCGCTCAGCAAAGCCGGTTTCACACAGGCGGAAATCTACCGGATTGCATATCAGAACCTGCACGATTATATTGTGCAATTTGTTTGAGATGCGCCTGCTTTGAGAAAGGAAGATAATCGTGCGTCGTCCGCCGCCTTTCAGGCGGCGTTTTTTTGCGTTGTATCAGCTTCAGCACGCCTCGCGGTCAGCCGCATGAACAGTCGGTCTGCAGGATCGCACAGGAATTTTAGTAAGAGTGCTATAACGAACGTACCGGCTAAATTGACCACGAAGCAAAGCAAAAGTAAAAAGTACCAGGGGATCGTCGGGAAAAGCGGCGTCAACCAAAATAGCATGCTCGACGAAACGCCCTGTGCCAGATAAAAATAGATTGCATTTTTTCCAATCCAGGTAACGATGTTCTTTTCAGAGACGCAGGCAAATTGCTTGACGCGCAAAACAACCACTACTCCGATCAATGAAACGAAGAGATAGAGCAGATTCGGAGGGAATTTGCTTTGCTGCAGGTCCGGCAGCTTACCGCCGTAGACAAGGAATACCCCGATTCCTAAAAAAAGGACAAAAAGGGCTGCAGCAAGATGCCAAGACTTCTGAATAACAACGTCTCTTCCTAAATATCCGAGCAAGAAGAAGAATGTGTAGAAGAGCAACGTTCGGTTCATCATAGTAAGCTGATGCCCTAGTGAAAGATACGCAAATAGGAACAATATTGCCACAGTGGCCATACGGAGAATCCGGGAAGCCGTTTTCTGACCCGATGAAAGGCGGCTGACCAGAACAATCGCGCCGGATGATACGATGCTGACCCCGTAAAAAACCGGTAAAAACCAGATTGAGCCTCGAACGACCGGAAAGAGCAGATCATCCGCCGGGAAAACAAAAAAGAATGAATCGACCGCCCCGGCGACAGAAAATTCAACGCGATGCCATATGAAAACAGCTATGGTATACAGGATGAGGAAGATCGTATATTTCAAGTGCGTCCGAAATATACCCGCCAGCGATTTCTCGAAGGAGCCGGAGTATGAAAACGCCCATCCGGCGATAAAGAAAAACATCGGCACGTCCAATATAAGTGTGGTATTCTCAAACCAAACGGGCACGTAGTCCATGCCCGACCAGAATGCAGTATGAATCAAAACAATATTGATGGCGGCGAGTCCGCGGAGAAAATCGATGAAATGGTTGCGCCCGCCAAATGACGCGTCAGAAACGACAGGCATCGCTGATATCCCCCCAATTATGCGATATTCGAATTGTATATGGAAACGGGGGGACACGTCAAGACGGCCGGGGAATACATTTCGATCGTGGTCAGCCTTTTACACTTGTGAAAAATTACTTGCTTTTTATAAGGACTTCCATTAAAATACAGTTCGTGGGCTTTTTTAAGCGTTACGCAATGTTCCTAGGGGCATGATGTAATGGTAACATAGCGGTCTCCAAAACCGTTCTTGAGGGTTCGAGTCCTTCTGCCCCTGCCAATCAAAAGACCACCCTGTAGCGGGTGGTTTTTTTGATTGCAGTCATTCGGGCAGGACTCGAAGCCACGCAGAGAAAAGGCAGAACTGGCGGCCTGTTTCGAACGGACGCACATCGAAACAGGCTGGATTATATAGATGTGTTAATCGCGCTAAACCGAATAGAAAAAGAATCGCCCTTTACGGGGCGATTCTTTTTCTTTCCATGCATTGTTAGTCTTCAAATTTTGTGCCGCATTCCGGGCAGAACTTCGGCTTTTGCCCGTCGGCGGGCGTATAGCCGCATTTCGGGCACTTGAAACCTTCCGGCTTGGCCGTGCCGCAGTTGGAGCAGAATTTGCCGGTGTTGCCCGCCTGAGAGCATTTCGGGCAGGTCCAGCCGCCTTCGGCGGGTTTGGGTTCGCCGCAGTTGGAGCAAAACTTGCCGGTATTGCCGGGATGACCGCATTTGGGACAGACCCAACCCTGCGGAGTGCCTGCCTGCTGGCCCATTCCATAGAGGGACTGAGCGCTCGTTCCGCCTGCGTTGGCCGCGGCGTTCATGCCGGCGAACGCGACGAACGCGCCTGCGCCTTCGTTCTTCGCCGCATCCTGCATGGCCTGCGCCTGCGCGTTGGCGAGCACCGCTGCCGCCATGGTCGGGTCCTTCAGCGCGGCGGCCTGCTGGAGCTGCTTGATGAGCTCCTCGTCCTCGTCGGAAGCGGAAACGGAGCTTACGCCAAAAGACGCGACGGCGATGCCGCGCAGTTCACCCCATTTCTCCGAAAGCACCTCGTTGAGCGCGTCCGCAATCTCCTGCGTGTGTCCGGGCAGGGAACTATAGCGGATACCCATTTCGCTGATTTTGGCAAACGCCGGCTGAAGCGCCGTCATGAGCTCGCTTCTGAGCTGGGAGTCGATTTCGTCCCTGCGGTAGACGCTCTCCACGTTGCCGCAGACGTTTGCGTAAAACAGCAGCGGATCGACGAACTTATAGGAATATTCGCCGAAGCAACGGATTGCAATATCGATATCAAGCCCGATATTGCGGTCGACCACGCGGAACGGGACGGGATTTGCCGTGCCGTATTTGTTTCCGATAATTTCTTTTTTGTTGAAATAGTATACACGCTGGTCCTTGGCGGTGTCGCCGCCAAAACCGAAACGCTTGGCGATCAAATGCAGTGAATCGAGCAACCCTTTGCCGAAATCACCATAAAACAGCGAAGGTTCGGTGGACGTGTCATACACAAACTCGCCCGGCTGATCGGAAAACTCAACAATTCTGCCTTGTTCAACGATCATCATGAACTGACCTTCGTTGACGCTGACGATCGAGCCGTTTGAGATGATATTGTCGGAAGCTTTCGTGTTGGAACTGCGTTTCGCATTCACGCGCTTCTGACCTTTGCTGACCAGGATATCCGTTCCGAGCGCTTCACAGTAAAAGTACTCTTTCCATTGGTCGGCCAATACGCCGCCTATCGCCCCGCTGGCCGCGCTGATTAAACCCATCGCTTTTACCTCCATATTTAGATAAAATAATTATAACAATACGCGTTTTGTTTGTCGAGAACGCCTTTGCCGGCGGATCGGGAAGGGATGGCGCGCGGACAAAAAAGATGTTATAATACCGACTGCGTAGTTTTTCTTTTTTTACGCGGCTTCAATCAACGCGCCTGCCCGAATCATTTTTATCCGGGCTGGGGCAGAGAGGGAAATGCATGGCCACAAGCAATAAAAAGTCGTTCGTCAAAGGTGCGGTAATCCTGGGCGCCGCCGGACTGATCTGCAAGGTCATCGGCGCCTTTTTCAGAATTCCGCTTTACAATATGCTTGGCGACGGCATGCAGTATTACGAGGCGGTCTATCCATACTATTCCACGCTGCTCGTCATCAGCACGGCGGGTCTGCCGACCGCGATTTCGCGGATGGTTGCCGAGCGCACGGCTCTTGGCGACCGGGAGGGCGCAAAACGGGTCTTCCGAAAGTCACAGGTACTGCTGCTCGGAATTGGCCTTGTGACCGCCGCACTGATGTATTTCGGCGCAGAGTTTCTCGCAAGAACGACGGTCGGCGAAGCCGCGGTGCACTCGTTCCGCGTGATGTCCCCGTCACTTCTGATCGTTTCGCTGATGTGCGCATACCGCGGATATTTACAGGGTCTGCAGCAGATGACCGGCACGGCGATGAGCCAGCTCATGGAGCAGGCAGGCAAGCTTGGCATAGGTCTCTATCTTGCGGCAAAATGGATGCCGCGCGGTCTTGAATACGGCGCGATGGGCGCAATTGCAGGCGTTACGATTTCAGAATTACTGGCGTTGTTCGTCATCGGATTTTTCTATCTGTTCCGCAAAAAGACGCTTACGGCGGACACGGACGTTTGGACAGGCGAACCCGGCGGAAAACATATTATCCGAAACCTGCTCGTCATCGCCGTGCCGGTGACCATCGGCGCTGCGATCATGCCGATTATGGGGATTGTAGATGCAACGCTGATTAAAAGCACGCTCATCGACATCGGCTTTTCCGAAGCGGCGGCATCCATGCGCTTTGTTGCGCTGCGCAGCAACGTTACAAACATCATCAACATGCCGGCCGTACTGACCATCGCGCTTGCGATGAGCCTCGTTCCGGCAGTTTCCGCCGCGCGCACGGCAAAAGACCACAAAACGATATTGACTGTGTCCGCAATGGGGATCAAACTCGCCATGTTCATCGGCATTCCCTGCGCGGTTGGATTGTTTGCGCTTTCTTCGCCGGTCATCGACTTCCTCTACGACATAGACGCGGAACGCCTCGCCATCGCGAGCGCGCTGATGCGAACATCCGCAATCGGCGTGATTTTCCTTTCGCTGGTGCAGACGCTTACGGGCATCCTGCAGGGCGCGGGCAAACAGCACATCCCGGTGATCAATCTTTTTATCGGCGGTGTTGTAAAAGTTGTGCTTATGCTTACGCTCATGCGTGTGCCTTCCATCGAAATCCAGGGCGCGGCCATTTCGACGACAGCCTGCTATATGGTCGCCGGAATTCTGGACGCGATTTACCTGATCCGCTATACGCGGCTCAAACTCAACGTCATGAATACGTTTATCAAGCCGGTCGTCTCCGCGCTGGCGATGGGCGCGGCTGCATATTTCTCCTATAGCTTTATAATGGAAAAGCTTTCATCCAACGCGGTCGCCACGCTCGGTGCAATCCTCGTTGGGTTCGTGCTGTATTTGGCGCTGACGCTCTGGATGCGTATGTTCTCGAAAAAAGACCTTTCGCTGATTCCGGGCGGTTCGATTCTCTATCGGCTGCAATACGGAAAACGGCCTGTCAAGCACACTGCAGATTAGAAAGGGAAGCCAGTAAACCGTGATTCAGATTGTTATCCTGCGCGCACCGAATCTTCTCACAATGGAAGCACGTGAAGCGATTTTAAACGCACCTTCGCTCTTTTTGCAGACGGAAAAGCATCCGTCCGCGGAAACGGTGCGGCTGTTGGGAAAGCCGTATACTTCGATGGACGACCTGTTCGAATCCAGCGAAGATTTTGACTGCCTCAACCGCCAAATAGCACTGCGGCTCGTACAGGCGAAAGAATGCGTGTATATCGCGACGGGCGGCATCCTGAAAAGCCAGTTGCCCGCAATCAAAGCCGAAGCGGACAAAACGGACATTCCGGTCCGCGTTCTTGCGTATGTTGGCGTGGCGAACGCCGCGTTCCCCGGGCGCGAACGTGCAGCGGAGGTGTCCGCGCATGATCTGCCGGAACAATTCGACCCGGAAAGCTGCTATGTAATCGACGAGATCGACGATCAGATCACCGCGGGCGGCGTGAAGCTCGCGCTTTCCGAGTTCTTCCCGGACGAATGGAGTATTTCCGTCTCCGCTGTCGGGAACGACGGAGCGTACAGCGCACGCGATATTCCGCTCTGTGAACTGGACCGTCAAACCTGCTATGACGCGACCACCGCAGTATACGTGCCGCGTACGCCGTTTTTGCAGCGTACCCGCCACGGACTGGACGACGTGATGCGCGTTGTGCGTTATCTGCGCGCGCCGAACGGCTGTCCCTGGGACCGGGAGCAGACGCATGCCTCGCTGAAAAACGCGCTGCTTGAAGAATGCTACGAATTGATCGACGCAATCGACGAGGGCGACGACGCACACATCTGCGAGGAACTCGGCGACGTTCTGCTTCAGTTTGCGCTGCACGCGGTCATTGCGGAAGAACAGAGCGCCTTTAACGACCGGGACGCGGCAACGGAGCTTGTTGAAAAACTCATCTATCGCCATCCGCATGTATTCGGAGAGGTGCGCGTCGGCGGTACGGCGGACGTTTTGAAAAACTGGGACGCGCTCAAGATGGCACAGCGGAACCAAACGACGCAAGCCGAGGTGCTCAAAAGCGTACCCAAAAGCTTTCCGGCGCTTCAGCGCAGCCGCAAGGTGCAAAAGAAAGCGGCCGACGTCGGGTTCGACTGGCCAAGTGCAAAGGACGCGTTTTTCAAGATCGGTGAAGAGACGCGCGAGCTTCAGGAAGCCATGGAAGCCGGCAGCAATATCGCCGAGGAGATGGGGGATTTGCTGTTTGCCGTGGTAAACGTAGCAAGGCTTTTAAAACTCGAGCCTGAATTTCTGCTTATGGACGCGACAGACAAGTTTATCGCGCGTTTTGAGGTGATGGAGCGCCTGGCGGGAGGGGGAAGGGACGCTTTGACGGAACTGTCGCTCGAAGAGATGGACAAGTTATGGGAACAGGCCAAAAAGTCCCGCAGTGGGGAATAAATTCACAATTAAAGGCTTGATAAATGGCAAGAACATTGATACAATGTTCCAGCAACCAAAAAATCATGGAGGTTTACACAATGAATAAAACCGATTTAATCGCGGCTGTCGCTGAGAAGAGCGAACTCTCGAAAAAGGATGCCGAAAAGGCCGTCGGCGCGTTTCTGAGCGCGATTGAAGAATCCCTTAAGGCCGGTGAAAAGGTCTCTATCGTCGGATTCGGCACGTTTGAAGCAAAGAAGCGTCCCGCCCGCAAAGGCCACAACCCGCAGACCCGCAAGGAAATCGATATCCCGGCGTCCACGCTGCCTACCTTCAAAGCAGGCAAAGCCCTCAAGGATTCGCTCAACTAAGTTCGAGTCGTTTTCTTACGCCGCACGATGACATCGTGCGGCGTTTTGTATGTCCGGCCGAAACCTCTGACCGCAGCAGAAACCGCCGACAAAAAAGATTAGCGGCAAACAGATTTTACGAAATAGCCGACGGCACTTGATTTAACGGCGTTTTTGCGAGATAATGTACGCATTATTTTATGTGGACGGGAGATGGTGCAGCATGAAGCAGTTCCAGGACCGGATTCGCGCCGAGGGGCGCGTGCTTCCGGGAAACATCATCAAGGTAGACGGCTTTTTGAACCACCGCGTGGACACGGCGCTGATGCGCGACATCGCGAAGGAATTCAAGGGCCGTTTTGATTTGACCGGCCTTACGGCGGTGCTGACGGTCGAGGCCTCCGGTATTGCGCTGGCGACAATCTGCGCGGAAGAATACGGCGTGCCGATGATCTTTGCAAAGAAGGCAAAGTCGGACAACATCGAAGGCGGGCTTTATAAGAGCGACATCTATTCCTATACGTACAAAAAGAGGGTTACGCTCATCGTTTCGAGTCAGTGGCTCGGCGCAAACGACAAAGTACTCATCATCGACGATTTTCTTGCAAACGGGGAAGCGCTGCGCGGCCTGGTCGAAATTGTACAGGCTGCCGGCGCTGATTTATTGGGCATCGGCGTTGCAATCGAAAAGGGATTCCAGCCGGGCGGAGCGCGGCTTCGGGATGCGGGTATTCACCTCGAATCGCTGGCCATTGTCGAAAACGCCGATGAAACCGGTATTACATTTCGGGAGGAATAAGCTATGCGCGAACGCGTCGTCGTTTTAGATTTCGGCGGACAATATAACCAACTGATTGCGCGCCGCGTGCGTGAAGCGGGCGTGTACAGCGAGCTAATTCCGCACGACGCGCCGATCGAGCGCATCAAAGGCGATTCGCTTTCCGCCGTCATTCTTACCGGCGGGCCGGACAGCGTGTATGCAAAAGACGCTAAAGACTGCGACAACGCCGTCTTTGCGCTCGGCATACCGGTGCTTGGCATCTGTTATGGGATGCAGTATATCGCCAAGATTTTCGGCGGAGAAATCAGTTCCGCGCCGGTGCGCGAATACGGGCATACGGCGATTCATCTAAGCGATCATCCGCTTTTAAACGGGCTTGGCGGCGTTGTCTGGATGAACCATAACGACTCCGTTACGCGTGCGCCGGAAGGCTTTAGCGCAATCGCAAGCACGGATGCTTGCCCCGTTGCGGCGTTTGCCGATGAAGAGCGCAGACTCTACGGCATTCAGTTCCACGCGGAAGTAACGCATACCGAAAACGGCAAAGTTCTCTTCGAAAATTTCCTGAAGAACGTATGCGGACTGCGATGCGACTACAGCGCGGCCAATCTTAAGGATGAGCTGATCGAAAAAGTGCGCGCACAGGTCGGATCCGGCCGCGTGATCGGTGCGCTCTCCGGCGGTGTGGATTCGTCCGTAGCGTCCGTGCTCGTGCACGAGGCGGTCGGCGAGCAGCTCACCTGCATCTTTGTCGATCACGGCCTCCTGCGCGAAAACGAAGCGGAAGAGGTGATGCGCGTCTACCGCGACACGCTTTCGCTCAATATCATAAAAGTGGATGCGCGCGAACGCTTTTTATCCAGACTTAAAGGCGTGACCGAACCGGAAAAGAAGCGCAAAATCATCGGCGAAGAGTTTATCCGCGTATTTGAAGAAGAGTCGAAGAAGCTCGGCGGCGCGGAATTTCTGCTGCAGGGGACGATCTATCCGGACGTGATCGAAAGCGGCACCGGCAGCGCGGACACGATTAAAAGCCATCATAACGTCGGCGGTCTGCCGAAGGACATCGGTTTTAAGAGCCTGGTCGAGCCGCTCCGGATGCTCTTTAAGGACGAAGTACGTGCGCTTGGCGAGTCGCTCGGCATTCCGCATCATCTTGTCTGGCGGCAGCCGTTCCCGGGGCCCGGCCTGGCGATCCGCGTGCTTGGCGACGTGACGGAGGACAAGCTCCAAATCCTGCGGCGCAGCGACGCAATCTTCCGCGAGGAAGTGAAAACAGCGGGACTTGCGGAAGCGATCTGGCAGTATTTTACGGTGTTCACCGGCATGCGCAGCGTTGGTGTGATGGGCGACCTTCGCACGTATGATTACGTTATCGGCGTGCGCGCAGTCACCTCCACGGACGCGATGACCGTCGAGTGGGCGGAAATCCCGTTTCCCGTACTGCGGCGCATCAGCGACCGCATCATCGGCGAGGTGCCGCATGTCAACCGTGTCGTCTACGACATAACGAGCAAGCCGCCGGGAACGATCGAGTGGGAATAAAAACAATAATATAAGTGAGTAATTAAGAAAAGCGCTGCAATATTTGTGGCGTTTTTTGATGAGATACGTAGAATAAATATTGAAATGAGAATGTTGACAATTTTAATATTTACTAATAAACTTTATATATTATTATGTTAGGCTGTTGATGTTATTTGAAGTTATTAGATTTTATTGATCTTACAAACCTTAGTACACGTACTGAGGCAGAGCGTGCAAAACTACTATGCTTTTATCAGTATAAGAAGTCTGGTGAATGTCAATTTACAATGACCATGATATCTGATTTAATGCAACAATGTGGGAATAACGCTCCAAACACTTCCAGACTCAGTGAAAGACTGAGAAAGGGGGAAGATAGGATTTTTATACCCGTTAAGGGAGAGAAGGGTAAATTTGAATTTATCCCAGCTGTATTGCAGAGACTAGAAAAAGAATACTCCTCTATGCGGGATGACACAGAAACTATTGTATCGTATAGTGAACTGATT
>DAOTGE010000067.1:0-13250 GCA_035446965.1 Eubacteriales bacterium | reverse complement strand
AAACAGCCGATCAAATCGGCTGTTTCGACAATCAGGGCGTTTTTATCAGCGAAGTTTCCGCGGTACAGGAGATTAAGAGCGACGAAAACGACTGGATCGAGCTGCATAACGGCGGCTCGGCGGAGGTCGACCTCACGGGCTGGACCATCAGCGATGACCCGGACGAACCCGCGAAATACACGATTTCGGGCAAAACGATCGAGGCGGGCGGTTATCTCG
Organism: Eubacteriales bacterium; assembly: GCA_035446965.1. Lineage (GTDB taxonomy): Bacteria > Bacillota > Clostridia > Christensenellales > CAG-138 > UBA7703. Next base: position 13,031 of record DAOTGE010000067.1, on the reverse strand, counting down.
TGATCGAATGCACGTCCCACGAGACGCGGCAGACGAGCGAAACCGCGCCGTTCGGCATCGCACCCGCCGGCGAAACCATTGTGCTGTATAACGCAGAAGGCGAGCTTGTGGATTCGTTTGAAACCGGTGCGCTGGCTTACGGCGTTTCCAGCGGACGAATCGAGTCCGACCCATACACCGCGCGCGTATTTTTTCAGGAGGAAACAAAAGGAGAACCGAACGACACGGAAATCGCCGTCGGGATTTCACCGCAGCCCGTGTTTTCAGACACGCAGCTGTATCACAGCGACGCGTTCAGCGTGACCATCACCTGTTCCAACGAAAACGCAGTGATTTATTATACGACCGACGGGGACGAGCCGGACGAAAGTTCGAAAGTTTACAGCGGGCCGGTCGCCGTTTCGGACAACACGCCGCTGCGCGCCGTCGCGATCGTGCCCGGTATGCGCGTGAGCGAAATAACGACTGCAACGTATCTTTTCGAGGAGCCGCATACGGTGCCCGTGGTCTGCATCACCGGCAACGCAAAACGCATCCGCGAGGTGCTCAGCGTTGACAACAAGGCCGACAAAGTCGAACGGTACGCCTATATTTCCTATTACGAGACCGACGGAAAGCTCGGCACGTCGTTCCCGGCGGGCATCAAGCCAAAGGGCGCGGGGACGCTCGTTTACGGCCAGAAATCGCTGAGCATCAACCTGCGCGCGGGCTACGGCCAGAGCAGCGTGACCTATCCCTTCTGGACGGATTATGAATATGACACGTTCGCGTCTCTGGTCGTGCGCAACGGCGGGCAGGACTGGAGCGAAGCGCGCATACGGGATTCTTTTACGTCCCGCCTGGTGGAAGGGATGTATCTCGACAACTCCGCAACCAGGCCCGTCGTCGTGTATATCAACGGGGAGTACAACGGGCTGTATGACCTCAACGAGGACCAGAACGCGGAGTATCTCGTCACGCACTACGGAATAGACGGCGACACGGTGGAGTACATCCGCCGCAACAGCGCCGTAATCAAGGGCAGCAACAAGGATTTCAAGCGCGTGCGCTCATACGCCGAGAGTACAAACCTCAGCGACGACGAAAAGTTTGAGGAATTCAGCCAGTGGATCGACGTGGAGTATTTTACGGACTACTTCATCGCGCAGACCTACATCTGCAACTCCGACATGTTCAACCAGAAATACTGGCACACAACGGATTCTTCGGTGAAATGGCGGCCGGTGTTCTACGACCTCGATTTTGCGTTCAAAAGCGCCACGCGCACGATGATCGGCCAGTATTTCAACGCCGACGGCGTACCCTCCGCAGACGGCTCTCTGACGTATTTCGAAATCTATATCGGACTCAAGCAAAACGCGGCCTGGCGCGAATACTGCGTCGAGCGGTATGTGGAGGTCGTCGAAACCTATTTCAACAGCGAGCGGGCGACCGCTCTGCTGGATGAAATGGCGGCGGCGCTGCGGCCGGAGATGCCGCGCCAGATTGCAAAGTGGAACCGTCCGTATTCGATGAGCCAGTGGGAGGAATCCATCGCGAGCCTTCGCTCCATCGTGGAGCGCAGGCCGGAGTATGCGCTTGAGAATATGCGCAAATACTTCGGCCTTTCCGAGGAAGAACTCAACGAACTGATTGCAAAATATTCCACGGCCAACTCCGGTGGTTAACGAAAATGACGCAATGCCGCGCATCGACTGCGCGGCATTTTTGCGCCCGGCAAGCGAAACTGCGGCAGTTGTGACCAAACCATGAAACAATTCTGCCGGCGGGCGGCGTTCATTTACAGAGGTGCGCTTTCATGCTAAAATAACATGAGATTATATGAGTTGGTGAACGCATGCGAATTCTGGGAATCGACCCCGGTTACGCCATCCTTGGCTATGGGGTTGTAGACGCCGAGGGAACGAAGCTTACCCCCGTCGATTACGGCGTAATCGAAACCACGCCGGACGAAGCGCTTCCGGAGCGGCTCTGCAGGCTCTATGACGGCGTGTGCGCGCTGATTGAGAAGTTTCACCCCGACCATGCGGTGTTTGAGGAACTGTTTTTTTATCGCAACACGACGACCGCGTTCGCCGTCGGCGCGGGGCGCGGCGTGGCCATCCTTGCCGCGCAGCAGGCGGGCCTGCCGCTCTACGAATACACGCCCATGCAGATCAAGCTTGCCGTCACCGGCAACGGGCATGCGGACAAGCGCGCCGTCCAGCAGATGGTCAAGCTGCTGCTTTCGCTCAAAAAGGAACCAAAGCCGGACGATGCGGCGGACGCGCTCGCCGCGGCGATCAGCCACGGCTGCACCATCGGCCCCGCGGCGGAGGAATACCGCATCCGCTAGAAGCGGCGGCGGAACACGGAGGAAACGATTTGTACGCTTTCATCAGCGGCATTGTGGAAGAACTGCAGGCCGACCGTGCCGTGGTTGAAACGGGCGGCGTCGGCTACGAACTGTTTTGCAGCGCCATGACCCTCAAGCGCCTTTCCGAGGGGAAAGCTGCGCGGTTGTATGCGCACCTGCATCTGGCCGACGGCGTGATGGCGCTTTACGGTTTTTTCGATAAGGACGAAAAGGAAATGTTCCGGCGGCTGCTTTCGGTCACGCGCGTTGGACCCAAGCTTGCGCTGTCCGTGCTCTCGGTGCTCACGCCCGGCGACGTGGCCGGCGCGATTGTGACCAACAACGCCGCCGCGTTCGACCGCGTGCCCGGCATGGGCCGCAAAACCGCACAGCGCGTGCTGCTGGAACTCAAGGAGCGCGTTGCGCCCGCGGAGATGCTCTCCGGCGGGGTCGGCGACGACCGGCCGGACATCCGCGCCGAGGCGGTCGCGGCGCTCGTGTCGCTCGGCTACGACGGACTGGCGGCAGGCAAGGCCGTGTCCGGCGTCAAGGAGGCGGACAGCGTCGAAGCACTGATTACCGCCGCGTTGCGCATGCTTGCAAAATAAGGGAAGATTTACATCAATCGGAGATAAGGAACGCGAATGGACGATCGACTCATCAGCTCCTCGATGCGCGAGGACGAAGCCAAAACGGAATATTCGCTCCGCCCGCATTTTCTGGACGAATACATCGGCCAGCATGCGGTCAAAGAGCATATGCGCATCTATATTGAGGCGGCAAAGAAACGCGGCGAGTCGCTCGATCATGCGCTCTTTTACGGACCGCCGGGACTAGGCAAAACCACGCTGGCGGGGATCGTTGCAAACGAAATGGGGGTTTCGCTCCGGGTCACGAGCGGGCCTGCCATCACGCACGCAGGCGACCTTGCGGCGCTGCTTACGAACCTTGCGCCGGGGGACGTGCTCTTTATCGACGAGATTCACCGCCTGAACGCGAATGTCGAAGAAGTGCTCTATCCGGCGATGGAGGATTTCGCGCTGGACATCATCATCGGCAAAGGACCGTCCGCACGGAGCATCCGCCTCGATCTGCCGCGCTTTACGCTGATTGGCGCGACTACGCGGATGGGGCTTTTAACGTCGCCGCTGCGCGACCGATTCGGCATCAAAGAGCAGCTCGCCATGTACGACGACGAGTCGCTCAAGGAGATCATTCTGCGCAGCGCGGACATCCTCGGCATTGAGATCGACGAGGAGGGCGCAATCGAGATCGGCTCGCGCGCGCGCGGAACGCCGCGCGTGGCCAACCGTCTGCTCCGCCGGGTGCGCGACTACGCGCAGGTGCGTATGGACGGCGGCATCGATATCGCCGCGGCACGAGAAGGGCTGGACATGCTCGGCGTGGACGAGCTGGGACTCGATGAGGTGGACCGCAAGGTGCTTGAGACCATGATTGCAAAGTTTGGCGGGCGCGCGGTCGGGCTGGACACCATCGCCGCGGCGACCGGCGAGGACGCAACGACGATTGAGGACGTGTACGAGCCGTATTTGCTCCGGCTCGGGTTTATTGCGCGGACGCCGCGCGGGCGCATCGTTATGCCCGCGGGATACGCGCACATGGGATACCCTGCGCAGACGCAGCAGCTGAAACTGGAGGTTGATGAATCATGAAACGCCAAGAAATGCAGCAACTCCTGGAAGAACGCATCCAGCGCATCACGCTGCTGGAAACGCGCATCGACACGATGGAGCAGCTCATCGACGGGTACCGCAGGCGCGAACAGGCGATTATCGACACCCTGCGCTCGTCGCAGGAATCCGCCGAAAAAACGAAAGCGGACGCGCTCAGACGCGCGGAGGAAGCCGTTTCGCAGGCGGAGCAGCGCGCCGAACAGGCGCTCGCCTCCGCCGAGGCCGAGGCTGCGGCGATTCGTGCGGCCGCGCAGGAAAAGGCGGACGCTTTGCTAACCGCCGCAAAGGAAGAAAGCGCAAGGCTGCAGGCGGAAGCCGCGGTGGCCATGCGCGCGCACGAAGAAGCGCTTGCTTCCTATAACGCGCTTTTGCAGCGTTCCGCGGGGCAGGCACAGGAGTCCGCCGCACAGTTCGCGGCGTTCATGGCCGGGCAGCGGATTGAACCCCCGGCCGCCATGCAGGATTTGCCTGATCCGGAAGGGGACCCCGCGCAGTTGATGCGCAATATTTACCGGCTGCAGAACCGGCCGATTCCGGAGGCGGCGGAGACGGACGCGCCGGTTGAACCCGGTCATCAGTCGCAGGCGGAAGCATGGCAGGAAGCGGCGCAGCCGTCTGCAGAGACGGAAGCGGAAACGCCTGCGCCGGAACCGAAGGCGGAAGTGCAGCGCGCGTTTGAAAGCATGTTTACCGGTGGGGACGATGCGGCGAAAGCGTCGCCGGAACCGTATTCAGGCGAAGCCTGGGCAAGCGAGGAACACAAGAGCGACGGCGAACCGCAGGCGGAGTTTGCGCAGTCGTTCGACGCCGCATTTGAAAGCTCGGACTTTGCCCTGACGCCGGACGCGGAGTGCGCAAAACCGGAGGCCGGCGCGCAGGAAATCGCGGAGACGGAAGAGCGGACGGTGGAAGAGGAGACCGGCCTGGCGTTCGACGAACTGTTTCCGCCGGAAGAAGCGGGGACGGAAGCCGAGGAAAACGCAAAGCTGGCCGCGGCGTTTGAAGCGGCGGCAGCCGACGAAGCGCCGGAATGGGAGCCGGAAGGCGGAGCCGAGGCGTCGAACGCGGCGGAACCCGAAGCACCGGAAGACGGAACGAACGGCGACGATGTTTCGCTGGACGATCTGCTGGACGAGATTATCAACGCGGGCGAATAGCGCGACACTGCGCGCGCCCGCTTTCTGGAGGGCAGCATGGATTGGAAATCGATCGATAAGCGACAGCTGATCACCATACTTTCCTGTTTTGTCGGGACGTTTCTGGTGACCGCGCTGTTTCGGGTGGACATGCCGTTTACCTACACGCTGGGAAGTCAGCAGGTGAGCGCGGGCGTGTATGCAACGCTCGGCGACGCATGCATTTATGTTTCGGTGCTGATGCTTGGCGCGCCGTGGGGCGTGATTGTTTCCGCGCTCGGCGCGGCGCTGGCCGACCTTGTCGTCGGCAGCAAGCTCTTTATCATCGGCAGCCTGATTATCAAGTCCGCAATGGCTTTGTTTGTCGCGGCGTTTGCGCTGAAATGCGACGACTGGAAAAAGTGCCTTGTCGTTGCGGGCATGACGGAAGCGATCATGGTGCTGGGATATTTTGTCTACGATCTGCTGATCGTGCGTGAATTTGTGGTTGCCGGGCTCGCGTTTTTAACCGATCTTGCGCAGGGCGTGGTCTGCGGGGCGGCGGGCGCGGTGATTCTGCGCTATATGCCCGTCATGGAGCCGGAGAAGATGCTGCAGGTGCGCCGCGCGCCGCAGGAGAGGGAAGAATGATTTTAACCGTGCTGGGCCGTTTCGGCCCGTATCCGCGTCCGAATGGAGCCTGCTCGGGCTATCTGATCGAGGACGGCGAAACGCACGTGCTGATCGACTGCGGCGCGGGCGTGTTTGCGCGGCTGGCCGAGTATCTGCCCGCGCAGACGCTGGATGCGGTCGTGCTTTCGCATCTGCATTTCGACCACTGCTCGGATTTGCTGGTGATGCGCTATGCGCTCGACCAGCAGACGCCCGCCGCGGACGGGCAAAAACGGCGCGTACCGATGTATGCGCCGAAGGAGCCGCACCATATATTGGAATTTTTGACGGACGGCGCGCTGTTCGACGTAACGCAGGTCGGCGGCGGGGACGAAATACAAATCGGCTCGCTGACGTTCGCATTTTCGCCGATGGCGCATCCGGTGCCGACCAACGGCATGCGTATCACCGGATCGGACGGGCATTCGCTCTTTTACACCGGCGACACAAAACCGTTTTCCGGCCTTGCGGACACCGTCCGCGGCGCGGACGCGCTGCTGGCGGACACCTGCTTCGTGGACGAGTCCCAAACCGGGCCGCATATGAACGTGAAGCAGGCCTCTGCGCTGGCGCGGGAGGCAAACGTCAAAACGCTGTACTGCACGCATCTCTGGGGAAAAGAGGACACGGAGGAAGCGCTGAAAAAAGGGATTGACTTTCCATCCGCTTTTGTGGTACAAGAACGTGGGCGATACCGTATTTAACCGGCATAAAGAGCCGCAGAAACAGGCAAACGTATAGTTTACAAACAACACGGAGGAATAATAAGATGGCAAAAAAGACCGTTCAGGACGTAGACGTAAACGGTAAAAAAGTACTCGTGCGCGTGGACTTCAACGTTCCGCTCAGCGAGGACGGCAAAGTCAGCGACGACAAGCGTATCGTCGCCGCGCTGCCGACGATCAAGTATCTGCTTGAGCATCACGCAAAAGTGATCCTCTGCTCGCATCTCGGCCGCCCGAAAGGTAAGGTCGTCCCGAAGCTTTCGCTTGCGCCGGTGGCGCAGCGGCTCAGCGAACTTCTGCCGGACGTGCGGATCTGGATGGCGGAAGACTCGGTCGGCGAATCGGCCAAGACTGCCGTTGCGGACATGAAGGAAGGCGAGATCGTCGTCCTGGAGAACCTCCGCTTCCATCCGGAAGAGGAAGCCAACGACCCGGCGTTTGCAAAAGAGCTTGCGAGCCTTGCGGAACTCTATGTTTCCGACGCGTTCGGCACCGTCCACCGCGCGCATGCGTCCACGGCGGGCGTCGCGGCGTATCTGCCCGCGGTCGCAGGCTTTTTAATCGGCAAGGAACTCGGCGTGATGGGCAAGGCGCTTGAGGACCCGGAGCGTCCGTTCGTCGCCATCCTCGGCGGCGCGAAGGTCGCCGACAAAATCGGCGTCATCAAAAACCTGCTTGAAAAATGCGATTCGCTGATCATCGGCGGCGGCATGGCGTATACGTTCTTCAAGGCGATGGGCTATGAAATCGGCTCGTCCCTGCTGGATGCGGACAGCATCGGCCTGGCCAAGGACCTTATGGCGGAAGCGAAGAAAAAGGGCGTAGAACTGCTGCTGCCCGTCGACACCGTCGTTGCGACCGAGTTCAAGGCGGACGCCGAACACAAAATTGTTGATTCGGACAAGATTCCCGCGGACTGGATGGGACTCGACATCGGACCCAAGAGTGTCGCGCTCTTCACGAAAGCGATCGTGGCGGCAAAGACCGTGATCTGGAACGGGCCGATGGGCGTGTTTGAAATGCCCGCGTTCGCCGAGGGCACCAAGGGTGTTGCGGCCGCCTGCGCGGAATGCAAAGGCACGACGATCATCGGCGGCGGCGACTCCGCTTCCGCGGTCAAGAAACTCGGCTATGCCGACAAGATGACGCATATTTCAACGGGCGGCGGCGCGTCGCTGGAATTCCTTGAAGGCAAGGAACTGCCCGGCGTGGCCGTTCTGAACGACAAATAAGGGACAATTTAACACTGCGACCGCCTGACAGCCGCTCGATTTTGATCCTGCGGCTGTTTGGTGGGTTGAGCCTGAGAAGAAACACATGAAAGGAATGTTAATACAATGAGAAAACCGATCATCGCCGGAAACTGGAAGATGAATATGACGCCCGCCGAGGCGGAACAGCTTGTGGCCGAACTGATCCCGCTGGTCAAGGACGCGGCATGCGACGTGGTGGTCTGCCCGCCGTATGTGGACCTCGGCGTGGTGGCGAAGCTGCTCGTCGGCACCAACATCAAACTCGGTGCGCAAAGCATCCACTGGGCGCCGAAGGGCGCGTTCACGGGCGAAATCAGCGCGGACATGCTGCTGGCCATGGGAGTAAGCTACGCCATCGTCGGCCACAGCGAGCGCAGGCAGTATTTCGGTGAGACCGACGAAACGGTCAACAAGCGCGCCAGGGCCGCTCTGGAAGCGAACATTACGCCGATCATCTGCGTGGGCGAGACGCTCGAGCAGCGCGAAAAGGGTGTGACCGACGCGATCGTGAGCAAGCAGACGACCGCCGCGCTGGCCGGGTTTGAACCGGAAGAAGCGGTGAAAGTCGTGATTGCGTACGAGCCCATCTGGGCGATCGGCACCGGCAAGACCGCGACCTCCGAGGACGCGAACGCCACCATCAAGATTATCCGCGACGCCATCGCCAGCGTTTACGGCGCGAAGATCGCCGAAGAAGTGCGCATCCAGTACGGCGGCAGCATGAAACCCAAAAACGCGAAGGAACTCATGGCCATGCCGGAAATCGACGGCGGCCTGATCGGCGGCGCGAGCCTCAAGAGCGAAGATTTTGCCAAGGTGGTCCACTTTGAATGACGAAACCGATTACCGCATTGATCATACTGGACGGCTTCGGCTGTTCCAAGGACAAACACTTTAACGCAATCGCCGCCGACGGCGCGGTGAACGTGACGCGCCTTTGGAACGAATATCCGCATACGACGATTGCCGCGAGCGGTATGGACGTCGGCCTGCCGGACGGGCAGATGGGCAACTCCGAAGTCGGGCATCTGAACATAGGCGCCGGCCGGATCGTGTATCAGGAGTTCACGCGGGTTTCAAAGTCCATCAGGGACGGGGATTTCTTTGAGAACCCCGCGTTCCTCGGTGCGATTGAAAACTGCAAAAAGAACGGTTCCGCGCTGCACCTGATGGGACTTTTGTCCGACGGCGGCGTGCACAGCCACAATACGCATCTCTACGCGCTCATCCGCCTTGCGAAGGAAAGCGGGCTGGAAAAGGTGTTCGTCCATTGCTTTATGGACGGGCGGGACGTGCCGCCGAGCAGCGGCAAAGGCTATGTGGAACAGCTGGACGCGGAACTGAAAAAGATCGGCTGCGGAAAGATTGCGACCGTCATGGGCCGCTACTACGCCATGGACCGCGACAACCGCTTTGAGCGCGTTGAGAAGGCCTACGCCGCGCTGGTGTACGGCGAAGGCGAAACGGCTTCCAGCGGCGAACAGGCCATGCAGCAAAGCTACGACAAGGGCGCAACGGACGAATTCGTCCTGCCGACGGTCGTGCTCCAAAACGGCCAGCCCACCGCGACGATTTCCGCGGACGACAGCGTGATTTTCTTCAACTTCCGGCCGGACCGCGCGCGCGAAATCACGCGCAGCCTGGTGTTTGAAGACTTCGACGGATTCCCGCGCAAAAAAGGGTATTTCCCGCTCTACTACGTCTGTATGACGCAGTATGACAAGACCTTCGGCGAGCGGGTGCACGTTGCCTATAAGCCGGTATCGCTGGACAACACGCTCGGCGCCTATCTGGCAAGCAAGGGCAAAACGCAGCTGCGCATTGCCGAAACGGAGAAATACGCGCATGTGACGTTCTTCTTCAACGGCGGTGTGGAAGCGCCGAACCCCGGAGAAGACCGCTGCCTGATCCCCTCGCCCAAGGTGGCGACCTATGACCTCAAGCCGGAAATGAGCGCATACGAGGTTGCCGACGAGGCCGTGAAACGCATCGAGAGCGGCAAATACGACGTGATGATCCTCAACTTTGCCAACCCGGACATGGTGGGGCACACGGGCGTGATGGAGGCGGCGACCGCCGCCGTACACGCCGTGGACACGTGCGTTGAAAAGGTAGTCGAGGCCATCCTGAAAACAGGCGGCCGCTGCATCATTACGGCCGACCACGGCAACTGCGAAAAGATGTGGGACGAGTCGGCGGACGCGCCGTTTACCGCGCATACGACGAACCCCGTTTTGTGCATTCTGGTCGACAACGAGCGCAAAACGGCGCAGCTGCGCGACGGCGGAAGGCTGAGCGATCTTGCGCCGACGCTGCTGGAGCTGCTTGGGCTTCCCGTGCCGGAGCAGATGAGCGGAAAAACGCTGATCACCGGCTGAAAATCGGCGTATTTTGCTTGCAAACGTGGTTTGCCTATGGTATAATCACAACTCGTGAGCACGGGGTGCGATCGATATATTTTCCGCAGAGAAACGCGGCGATATATTGGGTTGTTATGTCTTTGCAGTTTTTGTAGGGGACGTGCTCATCTTTTAGAATCGAATCTCGGACGGGCGCTGTTCGCCCGCCGAAGATTGCAATTGGAGGAAAGATCAAATGGAAATCGCGGCGACCATTATCCAGATCGCACTCGTGGTTATTTCAGTGCTGCTCGTCGTAGTCGTGCTGGTTCAGAAAACGAAAAGCTCCGGCATGGGCGCTGCGTTCGGCGGAGAAACAACGTCTTTCACCACCAAAGGCAAAGCGGCGAGCCGCGAAGCAAAACTGCAGAAACTGACGATCATCCTTGCAGTCACCGTCGGTGTACTCGCGCTTGTGCTGACGATCTTCCAATAAAGGAATGATCGGCTGAACGAAAAAGCAGGCGGCGCGCCCGGCAGGGCGCACCGCTTTTTCTTGCATCGAAGCACGGGCGCATATGGACCCGGAACAAAAATGAGCCGTATAAAACGTGCCGGATACGTTTGACTTGGGAACACAGAACCAGTATGATTGGCAAAGAATATATAATTTTGCCGTAACGAAAGGAAGAGGGCGAGCGGAATGCCTGTGAAAAAAGGCACAAAACCGATTGCGCAGAATAAAAAAGCGCGGCACGATTATTTTATCGAAGATACGCTCGAGTGCGGGATTGAACTGTTTGGCACCGAGGTAAAGTCGCTTCGAAAGGGTGCGTGCAACCTGAAAGACAGCTATGCGCAGGTGAAAAACGGCGAACTGTTTATTGTCGGCCTGCACATCAGCCCCTATGAGAAGGGCAATATCTTCAATCGAGACCCGTTTCGTACGCGCAGGCTGCTGGCGCACAAAAGCGAGATCAAGCGTCTGGCCGCCCGCTCGCAGCAGGACGGGATGAGCCTGATTCCGCTTTCGCTCTATCTGCGGGACGGACGGGTGAAGCTGGAACTTGCGACCGCGAAGGGTAAGAAACTATACGACAAGCGCCATACGATCGCCGCGCGGGACGCGGGGCGCGAGATGGAACGGCGCATGAAGGAGGACCGGACATGAGAAAGCTGCCCTTTACAAAGGAGCAACTCGAAGAAATTGCAAAAAAGTACCCGACGCCGTTTCATATCTATGATGAAGCGGGGATTCGCGCCAACGTCAAACGCCTGCAGGAAGCGTTTTCGTGGAACGAGGGGTTCAAGGAATATTTCGCGGTCAAAGCGCTGCCGAATCCGGTCATACTCAAACTGCTGCACGACTTAGGCTGCGGCATGGACTGTTCGTCTCTGACCGAGCTGATGCTTTCGCGCGCGGTGGGAATCACCGGAAGCGACATCATGTTTTCTTCCAACGACACACCCGCGGAAGAGTTCCGGCTGGCGCGCGAGATGGACGTGCTGATCAACCTCGACGACATTACGCATATTCCGTTTCTTGCGGAGAACGGCGGAATTCCCGAGACAATCAGCTGCCGGCTTAACCCCGGCGGCGAATTCATGCTGGGCAACACCATTATGGGCAACCCCGGCGAAGCAAAGTACGGATTCACGCGCAGGCAGATGACGGAGGGTTACCGTATGCTGCTGAAGGCCGGCGCAAAGCGTTTCGGCATCCACGCCTTCCTGGCCAGCAACACCACGGACGACGATTATTACCCCACGCTGGCGAAGAAACTCTTTAAAACGGTCGTCGAACTGCACGAGGAAACCGGCGCGGAGATCGCGTTTGTCAATCTTTCCGGCGGGATCGGGATTCCGTATAAACCCTGCGAGCGGGAAACGGACGTTCGCTACATCGGCGCCGAAGTGCGCCGCGAATACGAGCGGATCATCCGGCCGACCGGCATGAACGTGAAAATCTTTACCGAGCTCGGGCGCTACATCACCGGCCCGTTCGGGTATCTCGTGACGCGCGCGATCCACAAGAAGGAAACGTATAAAAATTATATCGGCGTGGACGCCTGCGCCTGCAACCTCATGCGGCCCGCAATGTACGGCGCGTATCATCATATTACCGTCATGGGCAAGGAGGATGCGCCGCAGACGAACGTTTACGACGTGGTCGGCGCGCTCTGCGAAAACAACGACAAGTTCGCAATCGACCGTCCGCTGCCCAAAATTGAGACGGGCGATTTGCTGGCGATCCACGACACGGGCGCGCACGGGTTTTCCATGGGTTACAACTACAACGGCAAGCTCAGGAGCGCCGAAGTGCTGCTCAGGCCCGACGGCGCGGCGGAACTGATCCGGCGCGCGGAAACGCCCGCGGACTATTTTGCAACGCTGGATTTCCTGCATCTGCCGCTGTAGAAAAAGCGGTTTAAAGATCGTATCGGCGGTGTGAAAAAAGCGCAACAAATCAACCGATCGCTTGACGGGCAATCGCCGGGCGATTACAATAAGTTTGCATGCGGAGAGTGCCGCGTGCTCCATGGGGGCGAATCCGGTTTCGACGGGGATCGCCGAGGTTGGATAAGCGAGCCGAAGACCCGTGCTTCGTTAAAAATGGGAACAGTATTAAAGTAACTGACAACCACAATACTTTAGCCGTCGCTGCGTAAAGCACGCGACCGTTCGCCCGCGAAAACCTACTGTTGCGGATACGGGCGTCATTTAGGGTAGGGAACGAACCCGCTTAAGCTTTGCGGCGGGCCGGACTTATGAAGCTACTAAAGCCGATATCCTGCCGACGGGAGATCGGGAGAGGGAATGTAAAAACACCGGCTACGCTCGTAGAAAATCCGGCGGAAGGGTTTTCGGACGGGGGTTCGACTCCCCCCGCCTCCACCA
>DAOTGE010000066.1:0-14367 GCA_035446965.1 Eubacteriales bacterium | reverse complement strand
ATCCACACCGCGCGTTCGGAGAGCACGCCGGTGGCAAACATGCCGAAAACCGCGCCCGCAATAAAAACGAGGATGATTCCATAGTATTTCAGGCTGTTTTTCAGCAGGGCCCTTTCCCTGCTTTTGAGATACCGGAACAGCAGCTCCGTGCCGCTTCTCAGATTTCCGGTGCACATGGTCGTGGCATAAGCCAGCCCGTGCAGCGTGCGGAAGCTCTCCACCTGCAGCGCACAGACAAACGACACGGTCACGTTTACATACGGATTGAGCGCACCGTTCGGCACAAACCCGATTCCAAAGAGCAGTGCAAGCTCGAGCAGCAGCACCGCCTGCCGCCAGTGAAACACCCTTGCCTGCCGCAGCGCGGCACGCACCCACTCGGCCAGCAGCACGCCCGCGGCAAACGCAAAGATCGGCAGCAGATAGTACAGCGCGTCGTTCCAGCGGCCGTCCGCTAGCCGGAGGCCAAGCAGGACCATGTTGCCCGTCTGCGCGTTGGCAAACACCCCGCCGCGCGAGACATAGGTGTATGCATCGAGGAACCCGCCGACTAGCGCAAGCACCGCTCCGACCGGGAACGATTCGGCACGCTGATGCACGGTTTTCGGTTCGTTTGAGGGCATGGCTGCCGCACTCCTTCCAATTTTGCCCCAATATACCACAATGCCGGGCAAAAGGGAACCACCGCTTCTTCCGTCTTTTTACCGGGCGCACGAAATTTTTCATTGACAAGCGTTCCGTTTTTTAGTATTCTAGCAAAAATGAGCAAAAGTGGAACGGAGGAAACGCACATGCGCACGCGGCGGAGGCTGGATCGGAAAAAAACATGCATCCAGGGGTTCCGTGTTCCATTTATTTCCGTTTTCAACGGCACCGGTTTTTAATAACCGGTGTTTTTTTTTGCCAATCTGCCGGCGGCTGCGCCGCAATGAAAAGGAGAGGACACCGAATGCTGAAAAACAGGAACTTAATCGCCCCAACCGATTTTTCACCGGAGGAAATCGGCGAAGTACTGACTCTGGCGGAGCAAATCGTTGCAGACCCCGGCGCATACGCGCAGGCCTGCCGGGGAAAAATCCTCGCAAGCCTGTTTTACGAACCTTCCACGCGCACCAAGTTTTCCTTCGACGCGGCGATGCTGCGTCTCGGCGGCAGTACACTCGGTTTTTCGGACCCGAACACCTCCAGCACCGCAAAGGGCGAAACCGTTGCGGACAGCGCGCGCACCGTCGGTTCCTATGCGGACGTGATCGTCGTGCGTCACCCCAAGGAAGGCACCGCGCGGCTCATGAGCAAATACGCGGGCTGCCCGGTAGTCAACGCGGGCGACGGCGGGCATCATCACCCAACCCAGACGCTGACCGACCTGCTCACCATCCGGCACTACAAGGGCGGCTTCGACGGCCTGACCGTAGGCGTCTGCGGCGACCTCAAGTTCGGCCGCACCATCCATTCGCTGGTGACCTGCCTTGCGCGCTATCAAAACATGAAATTCCTCTTCATCTCACCGGACGAACTGTGCATGCCCGCGTTTGTCAAAGAAGAACTCGACGCAAAGGGAATCCCTTACCGCGAGACGACGGACCTCGTTGGAAACATTTCACAGCTGGACGTGCTCTATATGTCCCGCGTACAGCGCGAGCGCTTCATCAGCGAGGAAGAATACCTGCGCTTAAAAGACTTCTTCGTCCTCACCGAGGAGAAGATGGCGCTGGCGGGACCGAACCTGATCGTCATGCATCCCCTGCCGCGCGTCAACGAGATTGCGCCGGAGGTAGACAACGATGCACGCGCGGTCTACTTTGACCAGGTGAAATTCGGCATGTACGTGCGCATGGCGCTGATTATGAAACTGCTCGGCGCGGAACCGCCCGAAGACGGCCCGTCTGAAACCTGCAAGGAGGCGTAAAAAAATGATTAACGTATCCAAACTCAAGGAAGGCATCGTGATCGACCATATCTGCGCGGGTCACGGCTATAAAATCTTTCAGCAGTTGGGGCTGGACAAACTCGACGACGTGGTCGTTCTTATGCGCAACGTGGACAGCACGAAGATGGGCAAAAAAGACCTGATCAAAATTGAAACGCATCTAGACCTGAACCTCGACGTGCTCGGGCTCATCGACCCGAACGTGACCATCTCCTATATCAAGGAGGGTGTGCGCATCAGCAAGCTCAAGCTCTCGCCGCCGGAAACGGTGACCGGCATCCTGACCTGTAAAAACCCGCGCTGCATCACCAATCAGGAGCATATACAAGACGTGATGTTCTACCTAGTGGACGCGGAAACCAACCAGTACGCCTGCGAATACTGCGACGCACGCACCAGCCTGTAACAAAACCTGCATTGAACGGAGGATCGCGCATATGATTACACTCTACCGCAATGCCCGCATGATCGACGCAACGGGTGAACGCTATGGGGACTTATGCATCGAAAACGGCGTGATTGTCAGCTGCGGCCCGCTCTGCTGGCGGCACGCCGACAAGGTGATCGACGCGGCGCGGCTGGTTGTTATGCCCGCGTTTATCGATCTGCACTGCCACCTGCGGGACCCGGGCTACCCGGAAAAGGAAACCATGGAGACCGGCATGCGCGCGGCACTGGCCGGCGGGTATGCGCACCTCTGCGCAATGGCGAACACGCGTCCCGTGATCGAAACGCCCGCACTCGTGGAGGCCAACCTTAAAAAGGCCAAGTCGCTGCGGCTCTGCCGCCTGACGCAGGCCGCCGCCGCCGGAAAAGCGCTCGGCGACGAAGTCCCGACCGACCGCAAGGCGCTCGGGGACGTCACGCCCATGCTCAGCAACGACGGGAAGACGATCTTTTCGGATACGTTTATGCGTCAGCTTCTGATCGATTCCAAAAAATACGGCTTCCTGATCAGCACGCACTGCCAGCCGGAGCGCGAGACCGTGCGCCGGGACATCGCGTTGCTGCGCGAAGTCGGCGGCCATCTGCATGTCGGCCATATCAGCCGCGCGGAAACGGTTGAGATGATCCGCGCCGCTAAAGCGGAGGGGTTAAGGATCACCTGCGAAGTCACCCCGCATCACCTTTTCGGCTGGGACGACAAGTATGCCGTCAATCCGCCGCTGCGCTCACGCGCGGACGTGGACGCGCTGATAGCGGGCATCAAGGACGGCACGGTGGACTGCCTTTCGACCGACCACGCGCCGCATACCGAAGCCGACAAGCTAGACGGCATGGCGGGTATCTCCAATATCGAATACGCCGCGCAGATCTATCTGCAGGTATTCGCCGAAAACGGCATCCCGCTCACGCGGCTGGCCGAGATGACCTCCTATACCCCGGCAAAACTGCTCGGCCGCAAAGCCGGGCTGCTGCGCCCGGGTTATCCCGCGGACCTGGTCGTTATCAGCACAGACGAAGACGCGGTAATTGAAAAAGACAACATGCGCTCGCGCTCGCACAACACGCCGTTCGACGGCAGGCAGGTGCGCGGCAGAGTGAAGATGACGATTGTGGAAGGAGAAACACGATATGAGTATGGAACGGCTGTTTGAGGCGGTACAAAAGAAAGGCCCCGTCTGCGTGGGGCTGGACACGCAGGTTTCGTTCCTGCCGGCATGCATGCAAAAAACGGACGCGACCGACGGGGAAAAGATTTTTGAATTCAACCGCCGCATCATCGATGCAGTGCATTCCGACGCGGGCTGCTTTAAGCTGCAGATCGCCTGCTACGAAGCGCTCGGCCTCGACGGCCTGCGTGCCTACGCAAAAACGCTGAAATATATTCACGAAACAGGCTGTGTCGTAATCTCGGACGTCAAGCGCGGGGATATCTCCTCCACCGCCTCCCTGTACGCAAAAGCGCACTTTTCCGGCGACTTTGAAACGGACCTGATCACCGTCAACGCCTACATGGGCGAGGATGCCGTTTCGCCTTACTACCCATATTTTGAGCAGGGCAAAGGCGTGTTTGTGCTCGTCAAAACCTCCAACCCCAGCGGAAAGGATTTTCAGGATTTGTCCGTCGGCAACGAAACACTCTACGAGCGCATGGCGGAAAAAGTCTCTCAATGGGGTGAAGCGTTCATAGGGAAAAGCGGATTTTCCGCAGTCGGCGCGGTCACGGGGCTGACCTATCCGGAGGAATTCACCCGCATTCGCAGCAGGATGCCGCACACATTTCTGCTCATCCCCGGCTATGGCGCGCAGGGCGGCACGGGCAAGGACATCGCAAACTTTTTCAGTGACGGCGTGCGCGGAGTCGTCAATTCGTCGCGCGGGCTGATCACCGCGCACAAAGGAAAGACCGAAGGCGAAGATTTTACCGATTATGTGCGTCAGGCCGTGCTCGGCATGAAGGAGGACATTCTCAAATGGCTGTGATCCTTGCCAACGAGCCGCTTGCGCCGGGCGTATTCCGCCTGGACGTTACGGGCGCGCCGACGGGCCGCGCGGGGCAGTTTTACATGCTGCGCCTGCCGGGCGTACAGGACCCGTTTTTGAGCCGTCCGATCAGCATCTTCGAGGTCAACCCGGCCAGCGAGACGCTTTCGTTCGTCGTGCAGACCGCCGGGCGCGGCACGGCGATGCTGTCCGCGCTTCTGCCCGGGCAGCCGCTCGAAGTACAGGGTCCTTACGGCAACGGATTCCCGCTCGAAAACGGACACGCCGTGCTCGTCGGCGGCGGCGTCGGCACTGCGCCTCTGTTCCAGCTTGCAAAGGAATTGCGCGCGGCAAACCCGAACCGGCGGATCGACGCATTCCTCGGTTTCCGCGAAACGGCTTACCTGGCGGACGCATTCGAGCGCGTTGCCGACCGCGTGCAGGTAAACGTCGGCGGGATTGTGACCGAGGAAGTCGATTTTTCGCTGGATGCGACCTACTATGCCTGCGGGCCGCTCCCCATGCTGCGCGCCGCGTGCACCGCCGCAAAAACGGCGGACGCAAAGCTCTATGTTTCGCTCGAAAAACGCATGGCCTGCGGGGTCGGCGCCTGCCTCGGCTGCACCTGCAAGACCGCGCACGGCAATAAACGCGTCTGCAAGGACGGGCCGGTGTTCGCTTACGAGGAGGTTGCCGATGCAATCTGACCCGCTGGCGATCGACCTTCTCGGCGTACCGCTGAAAAACCCGGTAATCGCCGCTTCCGGCACGTTCGGGTTCGGGCGTGAATACGCGGCGCTTTTCGACGTGTCCCGGCTCGGCGGCATTTCCGGCAAGGGATTAACGTTGTTTGGAAGCCCGGGCAACGACGGTGCGCGCATCTGCGAAACACCCGCCGGCATGCTCAACAGCATCGGGCTGGAGAATCCCGGCGTGCGGAAATTCGCCGAGGAGGAAGCGCCGTTCCTGCGCTCTCTCGGCCCGGCTGTGCTCTGCAATCTCGGCGGCCACAGCGAGGAGGAATATATCGAGGGCGCGCGCCAGCTCAACGCCGCCGACTTCGACTTTCTGGAGCTGAACATCTCCTGCCCGAACGTAAAAAACGGCGGTATGGCGTTCGGCATGACCCCGGAATCCGCCGCGGACATCACGAAAAAAGTGAAAGCCGTTACAAATCGTCCGCTGATCGTCAAGCTCTCGCCGAACGCGCCGGAACTCGTCGCCGTGGCACGCGCGTGCGAAAGCGCGGGCGCGGACGCGCTGAGTCTTGTCAACACGTTCCTCGGCATGGCGGTGGACGTTCGGGCAAAACGCGCCGTGTTCGACAACGTATATGCCGGGCTTTCCGGCCCTGCGATTCTGCCCATTGCGCTAAGAATGACGCACCAGGTGTGCAGAGCGGTGCAGATTTCTGTAATCGGCATGGGCGGCATTTCCAGCGCCGAAGACGCGCTGCGCTTCATCATGGTCGGCGCAAGCGCCGTACAGGTCGGCTGCGCAACGTTTGCGCATCCCGCCGCTATGCTCGACATCATCGACGGTCTCTCCGATTACTGCAAAACGGAAAACCTCGGCTCGATTCACGACGTGTGCGGAATTATTTAGCATTCGGCAGTTGATTCAGCCGGATGCGGCAACGATATTTTTCAGGAGGAACGATAAAAGTATGAAAGGCAATCTCACCATCATGAAAGACTGCGGCGCTTTTCTGGAAGGGCATTTTCTGCTCTCTTCCGGGCGGCACAGCGGCGGATACTGCCAGTGCGCAAAGCTGCTGCGCTTCCCCGATCTGGCCGAAACCGTGCTCAAAAGTGTCGTCGAACAGGTCGTCTCGCTTCCCATTACAAAGGTCTGCGGCCCGGCCATGGGCGGCGTGATCGTTTCCTACGAGCTGGCGCGCCAGTTGAAAAAGGAAAGTATTTTCACCGAGCGCAAGGACGGCCGCATGCAGCTGCGGCGCGGCTTTTCCGTCGGGTCCGGGGACGTCGTGCTGATCGCCGAGGACGTCGTCACAACCGGCAAGTCCACGCTGGAAACCGTCGCCGCGCTCGAAGCGTTCGGCGCGAAGGTGATCGGCGTCGCGTGCATCGCCGACCGGCGCGCGCCGGACTGCGATTTTCCGCTGCCGGTTTACGCGGCGCTGAAGCTGGACATAAAATCCTACGATTCCGATGACTGTCCGCTCTGCCGCGAAGGAAAAATCGCGCTTGAAAAACCCGGCAGCCGCGAGTTGCCCATAGGCAAATAAACATTTTTCTTTGCTCTTCCGCCGCCGCCGAAATGCCGCGGCGGTTTTTATTGTTTCGGCTTTCATGTCTTTGTATGTAAGTGCTTTCCACGCGCATTGTCAACACCCAGGCAAACTCCAGCGGCACAGAAATATATTCCCTGCGACCGCACCCCGCGATAATACGCGCTTCCTTGCCGGAATCGTAGCTTTATGATATAATTAACTAGTTATCACTTCTTTGCCGATTAAACGGCTTCTGTTTATAATTGTTGGAATCGAAAGGAGAAGCACACAAAGACACGTCGACCCGAAGGAGGAATTCTATGGAACTGGCAGTCATCGGCACATCCAGAAAAGAAAACGAAAAACGGCACCCCATCCACCCCGCGCATTTACCCGGCATCCCGGAAAACGTCCGCAAGCGGCTGCATTTTGAGGCCGGTTACGGCCTGCCGTTCGGCATGCAGGATCGCGAGCTGGAGGCGCTCACCGGCCATCCGCCGGCGGAACGCAGGAAGCTGCTGCGCAACTCGCCCGCCGTGCTCATTACCAAGCCCGTAATTGAGGACTTCGAGCAAATGCGCGACGGCGCGTTCGTCTGGGGCTGGATGCACAGCGTCCAGCAGCGCTATATCGCGCAGCTCGGCATCGATAAAAAACTCACGCTCGTCGCCTGGGAAAACATGTATTACGAAAGCGGGCGCGAGCTCATCCATACATTCTGCCGCAACAATGAAATGGCGGGGTACTGCGGCGTGCAGCATGCCCTGGAAGTCATGGGCATCGACGGCAACTTCGGCCCTGCTAGAAAGGCAGCCGTCATCAGCTTCGGCTCGGTGAGCCGCGGCGCAATCATTGCCCTGCGCGCGCACGGTATCCATAATATTGCGGTTTTCACGCAGCGGCCGACGTCGCTTGTTGCCAACCAGATTCCCGGGGTCGTCTACAAGCGGTTTGTGGAGAACGATTCCGGCGGATTCGAGATCGTCAATCTCGACGGCACGCGCACGCCGATGCTCGACGTGCTGACCGAAGCGGACGTCATCGTCAACGGCATCCTGCAAAACCCGGTCAACCCCATCACGCTGGTCTCCGACGACGACGTGCCGCGCTTTACAAAACCGTGCCTCGTGATCGACGTGAGCTGTTCGCGCGGGATGGGTTTCAGCTTTGCCGACCCGACGACGTTCGAGCACCCCGTGGAGCAGACCGGCAACATCACCTATTACGGCGTGGACCATACGCCGACGCTGCTTTGGAACAGCGCCACCTGGGAAATCTCCAAAGCGCTGCTTCCGTACCTCGAATCGGTTGTGTTTGAGCAGCCGAACAAGGTCATCGAAGGCGCGGTGGACATTCAAAACGGCAAGGTGATGAATCAGGACATCCTGATCTACCAGAACCGTTCGAAGGTGTATCCGTATAAGCAGTTGTGAGAAAGTTTATGTAAGCCTACGAAATTGACATCGACAGATGACCGATTTTTCAATACAAACCAGGCCGCCGGTTTCCCGGCGGCCTGTCTCTTTCACCCTTCTTACAGCACCAGACTCGGCGCGGCGTAGACCCGCGCGCCAAGCTCCTGATCGAGCATGTAGAGTCCTTTGCTCTCCGAACCGAACAGCTCCATCTTCTTGATGTTGTCCGAGGAGTTAGTCTCTTCTTCGGCCTGCTCCTTGACGAACCAGTCTAAAAACTGCATCGTGCGGAAGTCCTTGGCCTCGTACGCGGCCTCGTAGATCGTGTGAATCGACTGGGTAACGTACTGCTCGTGAGCAAGTGAGGCTTTCAGCGCGTCCATATGCGCCTTGAGCGGCGTAGCGGGCTTTTCGATGGCTTCCAGCGTGACGGGCAGATCGTTGTTCTGCATGTACTGGATCATCAGCATCGCGTGGTCGCGCTCTTCCTGCGCCTGGACGCGAAACCAGTTCGCAAACCCTTTGAGCCCCTGCTCTTCATAGTAATTCGAGAAATATAAATACAGATACGCGGAGAAAAACTCCTTCTGAACCTGTTCGTTCAACAGTTTCTTTACCTTGTCACTGAACATTCTTGATTCCTCCATTTCTTGGTCCGGTCCCTGGCGCCGTTCCTGTTATGTTTACAGTATAATGCCTCTAACCCGGTAATACCGTGCTTTAGTCACATTTCCGGGCTTCCTGTCAGCTCCTTTCTTTCATAGCAGTGTGACTTTCGCACTGTTTGCATCGGTTTTTCTGTTATAATAAATCCATAGAAGCCACAGAAAGGCGGTGATCGCGTGAGATATTTCAAAGCTGCAGGCACGGCGGACCTGAAGAACGGTGAAAAGAAAAAGATCGTTCTCGAAGGCGCTGTGCTCGTGCTGGCCAATGTGGACGGCATGTATTACGCACTCGACAACCGCTGCCCGCACATGGGCGGTTCTCTCGCCGACGGCGCACTCGAAGGAACGAGTATTGTCTGCCCCAAACACAAGACGGCGTTCGATCTGAAAACGGGTCGCGTCACGGCAAACGGCAAGCTGGCGTTCATTCCGCTGAAGGTCGACAACGTCCGGGCTTACCCGGTAAAAGTGGAAGGAAGCGATGTGCTTGTCGGTCTGGACTGACCGCCTTTCGCCATAGTATGTATGGTGGCAACGCAAAAAGGAATCATCGATAAGGAGATGTTTAAAATGAAGAAAAACATGGGACAGGTGGACCGCTGGATCCGCATCGTACTGGGAATCGTGCTGCTCAGCCTGGTATTCTTTCTCTCCGGCGGCATCCGCTGGATCGGGCTGATCGGGTTCATCCCGCTTATCACCGGCATTTTCGAGTACTGCCCGCTCTACGCGCTGCTTAAAATCAGCACCCGGAAAACCAAATAGGACTGTAAAATCATCATAACAGACCGCATATAAAACGGCAAGCCTCGTGAATGTTCACGGGGCTTGTTCTGTTATCCGGCTTTGCTGTTATGTGAACTCCCGCGCAAACGCCCGGTACAGTACCAGCGTCCAGAGCGCGGACGTTGCCGGAAAGTCCCCTGCGTTTATACTCCGGACGATAGCATTATGCTGCGGTAAAATACTTCTCCCGGAAACGTAAAATCCATGCCATTCGCTTGCCTCATCACGCGAAGTATGTTACGATGCTTACAACTTTCAGGCGATTGGGGGGAACAACTGCTTGAGCCATATCATTGAGGTAAACGGCCTGCAAAAGTCCTACGGCCCGATACATGCGGTCAAAGGAATCGACTTCTACGTCGAGCAGGGCAAAATCTTCGCATTTCTCGGGCCCAACGGCGCGGGCAAGTCCACAACCATCGACATCATCTGCACGTTTCTAAAGGCGGACGCGGGCGTCGTCGAGGTGGACGGTCACACGCTCGGCAACGACGACAACGCCATCCGGCACTGTATCGGCGCGGTGTTTCAGGACGGCCTTTTAGACCCGCTGCTCACCATTCAGGAAAACCTGAGCATCCGCGCGGGCTTTTACGGCCTGCACGGCAAACAGCGCAGCGACGTGATCGCGCAGGTCGCGAAAACGACCGGCGTGACGGATTTGCTCAAGCGCCCGTACGGCAAGCTCTCCGGCGGACAGCGCCGCAGGTGCGACATCGCCCGCGCGCTGGTCAACACACCGAAAATCCTGTTTCTCGACGAACCGACCACCGGCCTCGACCCGCAGACGCGCAAGAGCGTCTGGGAGACCGTCACCTCGCTCCAGCGCGACACCGGCATGACGATTTTCCTTACCACGCACTACATGGAAGAGGCCGCCGAAGCCGACTACGTGATCGTCATCGACGACGGCCTGATTGCGGCCAAAGGCACGCCTTCCGGCCTGATGGAGCGCTACACGACCGATAAGCTCACGCTCGTTACGTCCGAACCCGGAAAAATCTGCGCCGCGCTGCGCGAACGCGGCCTTGCCTGCGAAGAAAGCGGCGACCGCGTAATCGTCCCGATTCCGAACACAA
Source organism: Eubacteriales bacterium (assembly GCA_035446965.1). GTDB lineage: Bacteria > Bacillota > Clostridia > Christensenellales > CAG-138 > UBA7703. The sequence goes on along the minus strand of DAOTGE010000066.1, from coordinate 3,829 downwards.
TGGCCGCGCTGCCGATCGTGGAATCACTCAAAGACGGCGTGAGCGGCTTTACCGTCACCACGGGGACCATGGACGACGCGTTCATCGCCATCACGGGAAAGGAGATACGGGAATGATCAACTTTATGAAACGTAACCTCCTGGTCTTCTTTAAAGACAAATCGTCCGTGTTCTTCTCGCTGCTTTCGGTGTTTATCATCATCGGGTTGTACGCGCTCTTCCTCGGCGACGTCTGGACGAGCAGTTTCTCCGACCTCACGGGCGTGCGGTATCTTATGGACAGCTGGATCGTCGCGGGCCTGCTCGCCGTCACGTCCGTCACGACGACGATGGGCGCGTTCGGCATCATGGTCGAGGACAAATCCAATAAGATCATCAAGGACATCCGCTCCTCGCCGATCCCGCGCGCAAGCATCGCGGGCGGCTACGTGCTCGGCGCGTTCGTCATCGGCATGATCATGTGCCTCGTGACGCTCGTGCTCGCGGAAGTGTATATCCTCAGTAACGGCGGCGCGCTGCTCGGCTGGGCGGCGCTGCTGAAGGTGTTCGGGCTGCTGCTGCTCTCGACGTTTTCCAACACGGCGATGGTGCTCTTCGTCGTTTCGTTTTTCAGGAGCAACAACGCGTTCGCCACGGCGAGCACGATCATCGGCACAATCATCGGGTTCTTAACCGGCATCTATCTGCCCATCGGCGAGCTGCCGGACGCGGTGCAGTGGGTTATCCGCGTGTTCCCGCCGTCGCACTCTGCGGTACTGCTGCGGCAGGTGATGATGGCCGACCCGCTGGCGGCGACGTTTGCGGGCATTCCGGCGGAATACCTCGAAGGCTTCAAGGAGACGATGGGCGTCGTGTTCAAGTTCGGCGACACGACCGTCACGCCGCTGATGAGCATGGGTATTCTCGCGCTCAGCGGGCTATTGTTCCTTGGCCTGTCGATTCTAAACCTCTCGCGGAAGAAGAAGTAGGGTTCATTTAATAGTAGATTGCTTTTTTGTCCCCGCCGGCGAAAGTTGGCGGGGAATTCTTTTTTTAAAGCGGCTAAACGCCCGCTCGCAAAGCGGAATACAAGATGGTATAGTAATTGCAAGTGGAACTATTTAGGAGGTAGCGTATGTTAAAATTTTTCGATTGGATTAAATCGCATAAAGCATTGACCGTTCTGATTGCCACCGCGGTATTTCTGCTTCCGCTTGTCTGCGTCCACGTTGCCTATAAAATAAACGCCGTCTCTCCATTTTTCGTATCCACTTGGGATTCAGGTAATTTGATTACATATATCGCGGGATTTGAGACGTTTCTTGGTTCGCTCTTTTTAGGTGGCGTTGCCGTTTATCAAAACAAGAAGGCAAATGAAATAAATGCGCGAATACTTGAAAATGAAGAAAAGCGAGATGCCTTTGAGAGACAGCCGAGTGTCTTACTGCTTGGGAAAGAATGTGAAATTGCCATAATGAAAGAGTTTGCAGCAACAGGGAATGGCGTTTTTCAGTGCGCTTCTATACCTTTCCAAGGCGAACCGGATAAAGAATGCATTCTGTCTTTAATCCTTCGGAACACCTCTAGGTCCTATACAGTAGTAAACCCTCTCTCGCTAAAATGTCTGGATCCTAATGGAAAACCAATGGCATTTCATTGCAATATGAGATATGTTTTTGGGCAGGAAATCGATCTCATTTCGATTGAGCCAGGAGAAGTATTCAAAATCTATTTAGGTACTTCCCTTGAGAAATTTGAGGAAATCACTGTTGCGCCTCATGAATTGAAACTAGAACTTACAAATAGTCTTGGTGAAACAAGAAAAGTCCTGATATCATTTACTTTAATAAAATTAATCAATACAGTTTTTTCAATGAGCCATATACAATATTCCTACGATGAATGATTTCAGTCCGGCATTCGTCACCCGTTTCCATCCCGTCGGGTTGACATTCCCTTCCCCACCCCCTATAATACCCACTTAGGAGGCTTGATTTGCCATGACCGTGCAAGACCACCTGCGCGCCCTGCTGGAAGCGAACAAGGACGTTTTCCTCTCCGGCGCGCAGATCGCTAAAACCCTCGGCGTTTCCCGCAACGCCGTCTGGAAGGCCGCAAAGGCGCTCCAGGCCGGCGGCTACCCCATCGACGCCGTGCCCAACCGCGGCTACCGCCTGCTGCCGACGAGCGACGTGCTTTCGGAAAGCGGCGTGCGCCGGTACCTGCGCGGCGAGGCGGAAGCCCTTTCGCTCCACGTGTTCGATACCGTCTCTTCGACCAACATCGTACTGCGCGAACTCGCGGAAAAAGGCGCGCCGGAAGGGAGCGCCGTAATCGCCTCCACGCAGACCGGCGGGCGCGGGCGCAAGGGCCGCAGCTTCTTTTCCCCCGCGGGCACGGGCGTGTACGTAAGCCTCCTGCTCCGGCCCGACCTCGCCGCGGGCGACGCGCTCCAAATCACAACCACCGCCGCCGTCGCGGTCTGCCGCGCCGTGGAAGCGGTCTCCGGCAGGCAGGCGCAGATCAAGTGGGTTAACGACGTGCTGCTCGGCGGAAAGAAAATCTGCGGCATCCTCACGGAAGCCTCGTTCGGCATGGAGAGCGGCCGCGTCGACTACGCCGTGCTCGGCACCGGCATCAACGTCTACACGCCGGAAGGCGGCTTCCCGGAGGAAATCCGGCGGGTCGCGGGCAGCGTGTTCAACCGCCCGAAACCGGACGCGAAAAACCGGCTCATCGCCGAGTACCTCAATGCGTTCCTGCCGCTTTACCGCAGCCTGGGCGGCGAACAGGCCAGCGAAGAATATCGCCGCCGCAGTTTCGTGGTCGGGCGGGACGTGACCGTCCTTTCGGGCGGGCGCGAGACCCCGGCGCATGTGCTGGGCGTGGACGAGCGCTGCCGCCTGCTGGTGGAATACGAAAGCGGCGAACGCGCCGCGCTGTCCTCCGGCGAAATCAGCATCCGGCTGTAAAACACACTTTTATCCCGACGAACAGGAGAACGAAACAAAGGTATGAACCCCATCGCCAAGTCCCGCACCTATCGCATGGTGCTCTGCGCGCTGTTTGCCGCGCTCATCGCCGTCGGCGCGTTTATCCGCATCCCCGTGCCGCTCGTGCCGTTTACGCTGCAAACGTTTTTCGTGTCGCTTGCGGGCATGCTGCTCGGCAGGAAGCTCGGCGCGCTCAGCGCGCTTCTCTACCTCTTCATCGGCCTCGTCGGCCTGCCCGTGTTCACGCAGGGCGGCGGTATAAGCTACGTGCTCAAACCGAGTTTCGGCTACCTGATCGGCTTCGTGCTCGGCGCGTTCGTCACCGGCGCGATCGCGCGCAAAACGGACAAACCCTCCTTTGCCCGTCTGCTTTGCGCGGCACTGGCAGGGCTGGCCGTAATCTACACGCTCGGCAGCGTCTACTTCTACTTTTTGAGCAACTATTACCTCGGCAGTCCCGTCGGAGTCTGGACGGCGCTTTTGTACTGCTTTGTCGTGTTCATCCCCGGCGACGGGGCGATGAGCGTGGTCGCGGCGCTGGTGGCGAAGCGCATGATTCCCATTCTGGAGAAAAACAACCTTTAGCCCGGGCAAAATCTGTTTGCGCAAAAACGGCGGAGCAAATGCTCCGCCGTGAGGCCGTCAAAAAACTTGTTTTTTGACGGGATAACCGCTCTTTGCCTCTCGTCCTTCGGACTCCCGGGCGGCAAAGAGCTTTGGAGAAACCGCCCGTTCCGGGCGATCCGTTCCGCCGGATAAACCGGCGCAGCCGGAATCAACGGGTTAAGGGCTACGGCCCTTAGCAATCCCGGGGACTTTTTTGACAGGCTGACGGCGGAGCAAATGCTCCGCCGTTTT
>DAOTGE010000065.1:0-14924 GCA_035446965.1 Eubacteriales bacterium | reverse complement strand
TGCCGCTTTCAAAGTCCGCGCCGCGCGCCATCTGCGCCTTCTGGATGCGGTCGGTTTCCTCCATCAGCGTCGGGATAAAGCGCAGCGCGATGGTCATCATCATGGCCAGTTCGTGCGCGGGGAAATGCAGCCGGCGAAGCGGAGAAAGCAGCTTTTCCAGCCCGTCGGTGAGCGCGATGGGCGAGGTCGTCAGCGTCAGAACAGACGTGCCGGCGACCAGCAAAACGAGCCGCAGGGTAAAGAACACGGCCTGCAGCAGCGCCTCCTGCGTGATTTTGATAAAGTGCCAGCGAAAGAGCACCGTTGTGCCGCTGGTTGCAAAAAGGTTGATGAGGAACATAAAAATCAGCAGCCAGCGCATGGGCTTGAGCGAGGAGAAAAAGTACGAGCCCGGCACGCGCGCAAGCGCGAACATCAGCACCAGCAGCAGCGTCGGCAGCGCGAACACATACAGCGTTTTAACGAGGAACACGATCACGATATACACGATCATGAGCAATATTTTCGTGCGCGGGTCAAGGCGGTGCACCGCGCTGTTTCCGGGCAGGAACTGGCCGAGGGTGATGTTAGCGTGCATGGCCGTACCTCCGGATGAGTTCTTCTTCCAGTTCGTCCATGCGGTAATAATCCCGCCCGACCGTTACGCCGCGTTCGCGCAGCGCGCGCACCAGACGCGTCGCCTGCGGCAGGTTGAGCCCCATTTCAAGCAGTTCGCTCCCGCGGGAGAAAACCTCCTCCGGCGTACCGAGCATGGCGAGTTTGCCGCCGCTGAGCACGGCGATGCGGTCGGAATACATCGCAACATCGTCCATCGAATGCGAAACCATCACGATGCACGTGCCGTTGTTTTTGCGCAGGGATTCGACCAGCGAGAGGATTTCCGCGCGGCCGCGCGGGTCCAGCCCGGCCATCGGCTCGTCGAGCACGAGGTATTTCGGCCGCATGGCGAGGATGCCCGCCAGCGCCGCGCGGCGCTTTTCGCCGCCGGAAAGCTCAAACGGCGAGTTCTCCGCGAACTGTTCGGGCGGCAGGCCGACGAGGGAGAGCGCCTCAAACACGCGTTCGTGGATTTCGTCTTCGTCAAGCCCCATGTTTTTCGGGCCGAAGCCGACGTCCTTTTCCACGGTCTCTTCAAACAGCTGGTATTCGGGATACTGAAACACCATGCCCACCAGCGAGCGGATCTGCCTGCGCAGTTTTTTTTCGCGCGTGTCCAGCCCGTCGACGAGCACACTGCCGGACGTCGGCAGCAGCAGTCCGTTGAAATGCTGGATCAGCGTGCTTTTGCCGGAGCCGGTGTGCCCGATCACGCCGAGGAATTCGCCCGCCTCGATGGAAAAATCGATACCCGAAAGCGCGGGGTACGCAAGCGCGCTCCCCGGCAGGTAGGTGTGGCTGAGTTGCTGTATCAAAATCGGCATAGTTCTTATTCTTTCTCTTCTTTGGAGCCGGACTCAGGCAGCACGCGCGAAAGCGAGTCCGCCAGCGCTTCGCAGGTCATTGCCGACTCGGAAACGGGGACGCCCGCGGCGAGGAGGCCGTCGCGCAACTGCACGAACGCGGGCGCTTCCAGCCTGCTTTTTTCAAGCAGTTCGCGCTGGTTGAACACCTCCTGCGGCGTTCCTTCCATAACGAGCCTGCCGTCCGCCATGACGAACACCCGGTCGCAGCCGAGCGTTTCTTCCATAAATTGCGTGATCATAACGAGCGTCATGCCGCGTTCCTTATTGAGGCGGAACACGGTGGAGAGCACCTCCTGCCGGCCTCTTGGGTCGAGCATGGCGGTTGCTTCGTCCAGAACGAGCACCTCCGGCCGCATGGCCAGCAGTCCCGCGATGGCGACGCGCTGTTTCTGCCCGCCGGAAAGCGCGTGGCTGGCTTTGTCCGCATAGGCGCTCATCTCCACGTCCGAAAGCGCCTGCTCGACGCGCGCGCGGATTTCCGGCGGTGCAACGCCGAGGTTTTCCGGCCCGAAGCCGACGTCCTCCTCGACGATGGTGGTCACGAGCTGGTTGTCCGGGTTTTGAAACACCATGCCGACGCGGCGGCGGATTTCGAGCGTGCTGTCCTCGTCCCGCGTGTCCATGCCGTCGACGGTGGCCGTCCCTTCGGCGGGGAGCAGCAGCGCGTTGAAGAGCTTGCAGAGCGTGCTCTTGCCGGAGCCGTTATGCCCGACAATGGCGACGGATTCCCCGCGCCGGATGGACAGGCTCACGCCGTCGAGCGCGCGCTTTTCCGAGCCCGCGTACTGGAAGGAGGCATTGACAAGCTGAATGATCGTTTCGGCCAAAGGTTTTTTCTCCGTAAACCGCGCGCGCCGCAAAAAAAGCGGCCCGCCGCGGTAATTTGCCCGCAAACACGCGGTAAATGGCGCATTTTCGGGCATATAAAGCAACTTAGTATAGCAAAAAACCTGTACAACCCGCAAGGTGTTTAATATAATGATACCGGCTTATACCCGGCATGCAAACCCAACGGGAGGGACCCATGAAAACACTTTTAAAAAACATCCGTGCGCTGGTCACCTGCGACGACGCGGACCGCGTGCTGCGAAACGCCGATGTGCTGCTTTCCGGCGGGCGGATTGCGCAGATCGGGCAAAACATCGAAGCGGACGCGGACGAAACGATCGACGCGGGCGCGCTGATGGTCTATCCGGGCCTGATCAACACGCATCATCACCTGTATCAGTATTTTACCCGGAACCTCAGAAGCGTGCAGAATCTGGAGCTGTTCGACTGGCTCACCGCGCTCTACGGCATCTGGGCGCACATCAGCGAGGACACCGTGCGTCTCAGCTCGCTCTGCGGCATGGCGGAGCTCATGAAATACGGCTGCACGACCTGTTTTGACCATCATTATGTCTTTCCAAACGGTGCGGGCGACCTGCTCGGTGCGCAGTTCGACGCGGCGGAGACGCTCGGAATCCGCATGGCCGCTTCACGGGGAAGCATGAGCCTCTCGAAAAAGGACGGGGGACTGCCGCCGGACTCGGTCGTGCAGACGACGGACGAAATCCTGCGCGACAGCCGCGCCGCCATCGAGCGGTATCACGACGCGTCCGAATTCTCCATGCGGCAGGTACTGCTTGCGCCGTGCTCGCCGTTTTCGGTCACGGCGGAGATCATGCGCCAAAGCGCCGCGCTGGCGCGCAGCTACGGCGTGCGGCTGCATACGCACCTCTGCGAGACGAAGGACGAGGAACGCTTTACGCTTGAAACGGCCGGCATGCGGCCGCTCAAATACATGCAGAGCGTGGACTTCACCGGAAACGACGTGTTTTATGCGCACGGGATTTATTTTAACGACGACGAACTGCGTTTCCTTGCCGAAACGCAGACGGGCGTTTCGCACTGCCCGTGTTCCAATATGAAGCTTTCCAGCGGGGTCGCGCGCATACCGGACATGCTGCGCCTCGGCGTGCCCGCCGGTCTCGGCGTGGACGGCAGCGCCAGCAACGACGCTTCCAACCTGCTTGAAGAAATCCGCACGGCGTACCTGCTGCACCGGCTCAACAGCGGCGCGGACGCGCCGGACGGTTACGACCTGCTCAAAATGGCGACGCGCGGCGGCGCAAAGCTGCTTGGCCGCGAAAAACTCGGGCAGATCGCGGAAGGCTGCGCGGCGGATCTGTTCGCGATCCGCTATGACCGAGCGGAACTGGTCTGCGCCGAGCGGGACGAAGCGAACCTTTTCGGCACGGTGGGCTATCACCGGCCGGTGGACTATGTTTGGGTGAACGGACGCATGCGCGTGAAAGACGGCGAACTGATCAATATCGACGAAGACGCGCTGGCGGCGCGTGCGCGCGCGGAAGTGAAGCGCCTGTTGGAGGAACTATGAAAAAACACACTGCAATCAACGAAATCGCGCGCGGCGCGATCATCGCGGCGGTCTACGCGCTTTTGACCATCTTTCTTGCGCCGATCTCCTCCGGGCTGATCCAGTGCCGCGTGGCGGAGGCGCTCTGCGTGCTGCCGTATTACACGTTTTCGGCGGTGCCGGGGCTGTTTATCGGCTGCCTGATCGCCAACCTGCTCACCGGCGCGCCCATCTGGGATATTGTGTTCGGGAGTTTGGCCACGCTGCTTGCGGCGTACACGACCTACGCCATGCGCAAGCGCGTGACGAAGTTTTTGGCTCCGCTTCCGGCGGTGCTGTACAACGCGGTGATCGTCGGCGCGCTGCTGGTCTACGTTTACGCCGTGCCGGTGACTTACCCGGTCGCGGCGCTGTATGTCGCCGCCGGGCAGGCGGTCGCGTGCTTCGGGCTTGGACTGCCGCTGCTGCTCGCGCTCGGGCGCGTTTCCAACAAGATTTTCTGAACGTGGCGTTCAATATATATGAACTGCGGCATAAATGGAAAGGATTTGCGTAAAAAACGGGCGTTGCAGCAAATCCTGCAAAAACGACGCGCCGGACACCGTTTGTGCCCAAAAAACAGAAGGAAATCCTGCAGAGAATCCGCGGCGTTCATTGACAGTAGACGGGCGGAAAGCTATAATATTAGTCGGTAATCATTGGGTTTTTCTGCGTGAAAACCCGGTTGCATACACATCATTTAGGAGGCATCCACCAAATGGCAAAAACCATGACAATCGACGGGAATACCGCCGCAGCGCACGTTGCGTACGCATTTTCGGACGTAGCGGCAATCTACCCGATCACGCCGTCTTCCCCTATGGCGGAGGTGGCGGACGTTTGGGCCGCAAACGGAAGGACCAACCTTTTCGGACAGCAGGTCCGCGTTGCTGAAATGCAGAGCGAAGGCGGCGCGGCCGGCGCCGTGCACGGCTCGCTCAAAGGCGGCGCGCTGACCACGACCTTCACCGCTTCGCAGGGACTTCTGCTGATGATCCCGAACATGTACAAAATCTCCGGCGAGCTGCTGCCCGCGGTGTTCCATGTGAGCGCCCGCGCGCTGGCCGCGCACGCCCTCTCGATCTTCGGCGATCATTCGGACGTGATGAGCTGCCGGCAGACCGGCTTTGCCATGCTGGCCTCCGCCTCCGTACAGGAGGTTATGGACCTCGCGCTGGTGGCGCATCTTTCCGCCATCAAGGGCAGCGTTCCGTTCCTGCATTTCTTCGACGGCTTCCGTACTTCGCACGAGGTGCAGAAGATCGAAATGACCGACTATGAGGACATGGGCAAGCTCCTCGACTACGACGCGGTCAAGAAGTTCCGCGCCCGCGCGCTCAACCCCGAGCATCCGCATCAGGGCGGCACCGCGCAGAACCCGGACATCTACTTCCAGGGACGCGAAGCCACCAACGAATATTACAAGGCCATCCCGGACATCGTCCAGCACTACATGGACGAAACCGCCAAGATCACGGGCCGCAGCTACCATCTCTTCGACTATGTCGGCGCGGCGGACGCGGAAAACGTCATCGTCGTGATGGGCAGCGGCGCGGACACCGTTGAAGAAACCGTCAACTACCTCAACGGCAAAGGCGAGAAGATCGGCCTGATCAAAGTCCGCCTGTACCGCCCGTTCGCAATCGACAAGTTCTTCGAAGCCCTGCCCAAGAGCGTCAAGCGCCTCGCGGTGCTCGACCGCACGAAGGAGCCCGGCTCCCTCGGCGAACCGCTGTATCAGGACGTGCTCAACGCGATGGTCGAAGCCGGCAAGACCGGCATCGAAGTGTTCGGCGGCCGCTACGGCCTCGGCAGCAAGGAGTTCACGCCGTCCATGGTGGACGCGGTGTACGGCAATCTCGAAGAAAAGCAGCCGAAGAACCACTTCACCGTCGGTATCGAGGACGACGTTTCCAACACCTCCGTCAAGATCCGCCGCAAGGTCAACGCCGCGCCCACGGGCACCATCGCCTGCAAGTTCTACGGCCTCGGCTCGGACGGCACGGTCGGCGCGAACAAAAACTCCATCAAGATCATCGGCGACCATACGCCGATGTACGCACAGGGCTATTTTGCCTACGACTCCAAGAAGTCCGGCGGCCTGACCGTTTCGCATCTGCGCTTCGGCAAAAAGCCGATCCAGAGCCCGTACCTCATCGACTATGCGGACTTCGTGGCCTGCCACAACCCGTCCTATGTGACGCGTTACGCGGTCGCCGAAGGCATCCGCGAAGGCGGCGTGTTCCTGCTCAACAGCCCCTGGACGCTGGAAGAGATGGAAACAGAACTGCCCGCAGGCATGAAGCGCGCCATCGCGACGCAGAAGCTGCGCTTCTATAACATCGACGCAATCAAGCTCGCCCGCGAAGTCGGCATGGGCGGCCGCATCAACACGATCATGCAGAGCGCGTTCTTCAAGCTCGCCGAAGTGATCCCCGTTGACGAGGCGATCGAATACATGAAAGCCGCCGCCAAGAAGTCCTACGGCAAGAAGGGCGACGACGTCGTTAAGAAAAACTGGGACGCCATCGACATCGGCGTGACCGCCATCGAGGAGATCAAGTATCCCGCATCGTGGGCGGAAGCCACCGAAGGCGCGGAGCCGATGAAGACCACGGACGATCCGTATTTCTGGGATTACATCCATCCGATCATCGCGCAGGAAGGCGACAAGCTGCCGGTCTCCAAGATGAGCCCGGACGGCACCGTGCCCACCGGCACCACCAAGTACGAAAAACGCGGCATCGCCGTGGACGTGCCGAAGTGGATCCCCGAAAACTGCATCCAGTGCAACCAGTGCGCGCTGGTCTGCCCGCACGCGGTCATCCGCCCCGTGCTGGTCTCGGCGGAGGAAAAAGCCGCCGCGCCCGAAGGATTCGTCACGAAGAAGGCCGTCGGCAAGGGCTTTGAAGGCCTTGAGTTCCGCGTCCAGGTCAGCCCGTACGACTGCACCGGGTGCGGCAACTGCATCGACGTCTGCCCGGCGAAGGTAAAGGCGCTTGAATTCCGGCCGCTCGCGGACGCGATCGAGAAGGAAGAAGCCAACTGGGAATTCTCCGCAAAACTGCCGGAGAAGAACGACCTGCCGCTCAACACCGGAACGGTCAAGGGCAGCCAGTTCAAAAAGCCGCTCTTCGAGTTCAGCGGCGCATGCGCGGGCTGCGGCGAAACGCCGTATGTCAAGCTCATTACGCAGCTCTTCGGCGACCGCATGGTCATCGCAAACGCGACGGGCTGCTCCTCCATTTACGGCGGCAGCGCGCCGACCTGCCCGTACACCATGAACGACAAGGGCCAGGGCCCGGCATGGGCGAACTCGCTGTTTGAAGACAACGCAGAGTTCGGCTTTGGCATGCAGCTTGCCAACAAGCAGCGCCGCAACCGCCTCGTGGACATCGTAACCAAACTCGTCGAGGCGGAAAACGCCACGGACGCGATCCGCGAAGCGGGCAAGGAATGGCTCGAACAGCGCGACGACGCAAACGGCTCCCGCGCGGCGGGCGACAAGCTGCTTGCGGCCTGCAAGGCGGCCGACGGCGGCGCCTGCGCGCTTGCGGCGGAAGTCGTTGAAAACGCCGACCTGCTTACCAAGCAGTCCATCTGGGTGCTCGGCGGCGACGGCTGGGCATACGACATCGGTTACGGCGGACTCGACCACGTGCTCGCGGCGGACGAGGACATCAACGTGCTCGTGCTCGACACGGAGCTCTATTCCAACACCGGCGGCCAGTCCAGCAAGGCGACCCCGACGGCGGCCGTCGTGAAATTCGCCGCGGCCGGCAAACGCACCAAGAAGAAGGACCTCGGCCTGATGGCCATGAGCTACGGCTATGTGTACGTCGCCAAGGTCAGCATGGGCGCAAACCCGAACCAGCTGATCAAGGCCGTCAACGAGGCGGAAGCCTATAAGGGACCGAGCCTGATCATCGCCTATGCGCCGTGCATCAACCACGGCATCAACATGGGCCACTCGCAGATCGAGGAAAAGAAGGCGGTCGAGGCCGGCTACTGGCCGCTGTACCGCTACAATCCGGACCTTGAAGCGCAGGGCAAGAACCCGTTCACGCTGGACAGCAAGGACCCGACGGGCAGCTTCCGCGAGTTCATCCTCGGCGAAGTGCGTTACGCCTCGCTGAAGAAGACGTTCCCGGACGTTGCGGAAGGCCTCTTCGAGCGTGCCGAGAAGGAAGCCATGGAGAAGATCGACTACTACAAGAAGCTCAACACCATGGAATAAGGAAAACCGAACCAACCGAACCAAAAGCGCCGCGCGGGTTTTACCGCGCGGCGCTTCAGTCTGTCAAAAAAGTCCTTGGGATTGTTAAGGACCGCAGCCCTTAACCCGTTTTTCCGGCTGCGCCGGTTCATCCGGCGGAACGGATCGCCCGGAACGGGCGGTTTCTCTGTGTTCTTTGCCGCCCGGGAGTCCGAAGGACGAGAGGCAAAGAACGGTTAACCCGTCAAAAAACTGGGTTTTTGACGGCCTCAAGCGCCGCGCCGTTTTTACATCATTTATCCAACTATGGAGGCAAAGTGCGCGCGGCGGGTTACAATTCCACGATTCTGTAACGGGAACTTAACATTCAATTGAGCAACAACTTGCTATAATAAACACAAGAATCAGTTATAAGGAGTTTGTTATGGCAGGGCCGCAGGAAACAGTCGTCGTATGGGGAGATTCGCTGGCAAAGGGCGTGGTTTGGAACAGCGCGCGCCACAGGCACGGGTATTCCAAAACGACCGCGGCGGACGTTGCGGCGCAAAAACTCGGCGTAACCGTCGTCAACCGCTCGAAGTTCGGCTGCACCGCGCCGAAGGGACTGGAGATGCTGGAGCACGATGTGGAAGAAGGCATCGTCTGCGACGCGGCGGTGATCGAGTTCGGCGGCAACGACTGCAACTTCAACTGGGCGGAGATTTCCGAGCACCCCGAGCTGCATCACGATCCGGCGACCCCGCCGGACACGTATCTTGCCTCCATGCGCAAAATCGTAAAGCGCCTCTACGAAAAGGGCATCCGGCCGATCCTGATGACGCTGCCGCCCATCGACGCGGAGCGCTATTTCAGCTTCCTTGTGGGCGACAACCTCAACGCAGGCAACATTTTAAAGTGGCTTGGGGATGTTTACCAGATTTACCGCTATCAGGAGATGTATTCCCTGCTGGTCGAACGCGTTGCAAGGGAATTTCAGATTGGGATTCTGGATTTGCGGCAGCGCTGCCTGGCAAAGAACGGGTTTTTGAAAGAGATGATCTGCGACGACGGCCTGCACCTGACCGAAGAAGGGCAGATTTTCGTGGGCGAGCAGATTGCCGATCTGGCGCGCCAGCAGGAACTGACAAGCGGCGTTCCCGTCATCGGCGCAAAAAAATAAGAATTTATGGAAGACAAAAACTCCGGCGAAAGCCGGAGTTTTTGTGCGTAAAGAACCTTTTTTGCAGGGGTTCCCCCTGCACCCACCCAAGGGACACGTCCCTTGGGAATCCCTGATTCTTCATCGTGAAAAGGACTGCTATGCCATAAACGATATTTCGGGAACGGCTTTTCCAGCACATTCGCATGGTCCGGCGTAAAAATACTCGCGCTGCCGGATTATACTTCCGCGATGATGAGTTCCACGCCGTTTGCTCTTGCCTCGGCCTGTACGTCCGCGGGCAGCGTTTCGTTGCAGATCAGCACGTCGATGTCCGAAAGCGCCGCGAACGTAAACGGCAGGGAACGGCCCAGCTTGCTCGCGTCCATGAGCATGACGACTTTGGCTGACTTGGCGATGACCGCGCGCTTGAGCATGCTCTCGCTCTGCGAGCCGCTCGTGAATCCCGTGCTCGGCGAAAAGCCGGAAGGCGCCATGAGCGCAAGGTCGATGTTGATGCTGCGGATAAACTGCTCCGCCTGCGCGCCGGAGCACGAAAGCGTGTTTTCGCTGATCTGCCCGCCGGTGAGCAGCACGTCGCACGTGTGCCGCTGGGAAAGCTCGATGGCGATGTTCGCGCCGCTCGTGACGATGGTGTACCGCTCGCCGCCGATATGGTTGGCGACGGCCATGAGCGTGCTGCCCGCGTCGAGGTAGACCGAATGACCGGGATGGATCAACCCGACGGCCGCCTTTGCGATTGCAATCTTTTCGCGCGTGTTCTCGCGGGCACGCTTGCTGTATACGCCCTCCACCTGAAACGAGGCCGACTGCAGCGAAATTACACCGCCGTGGACGCGGCGGATATAGCCCTGATCTTCCAGCTGCTTGAGGTCGCGCCAGATGGTCATGGAGGAATAGCCTTCATACAGATTCTGCAGCTCGGAAACGCTGACTTCTCCGTGTGCTTGGATGAAATCCCGCACGCGGGAGATTCGCTCGTTGATCATATCTGTTCTCAGCCTCCTATATAACACGTATCATAACACAAATGTTAAAAAACAACAAGCACTATCGGAATATCGATTCACAATTTTTAAAATGTCCGTACATAATATTGACAAACCGGCACGCCGCGTGCAAGATAATACATGAAGGGCCGAACGATTTTTGAGGGGGAACGAGAGCGAAATGAAGATTCATATCTGCTCAAGCGAGCAGGCGGCAAAGCAGGCGGCGGAACGGTATGTCGAGCTTCTGCGCAAAAAGCCGGACGCGGTACTTGGGTTTGCAACGGGTTCCACGCCGCTGCGGCTGTATGCGGAGCTGGCGGCACGCTACGAGGCGGGGGAAGTCACCTTTGCGCAGGCGACGAGTTTCAATCTGGACGAGTACGCGGGGCTGGACGGAACGCACCCGCAGTCTTACCGGCGCTTTATGGACGAGCATCTTTTTTCAAAAATCGACATTCCGTACGAGCGCACGCACGTGCCGGACGGCGCGGACTGCGGCGCGGACGCGCTGGCGGGGTACGAGGCGGCGATCGCCGCGGCGGGCGGCGTCGATCTGCAGCTGCTCGGCATCGGGCGCAACGGGCACATCGGTTTCAACGAGCCGGGCACGCCGTTCGGCTCGGTTACGCACGTCGTCACGCTGTCGGAATCGACGCGGCTTGCAAACGCGCGGTTTTTCGATTCTCCCGGCAAAGTGCCCGCGCAGGCGGTGAGCATGGGGATCAAGACCGTTATGAACGCACGCGCTATTGTTTTGTTTGCACAAGGCGAGATCAAGGCGCAGGTCGTCCGCGAGGCGCTGCGCGGGCCGGTGACCGAGCGCGTGCCCGCCTCGGTGCTCCAGCTGCACCCGTTTGCGGAGTTCTTTCTGGACGAGGAAGCGGCAAAGCTGCTCTGATTATTTTGAACGGGGAACGTTGGAGGCTCCGCCTCCTAAGGCAAAGCCCTAAGAATCCGTATTTGAAGAAACAGGGGATTCCCAAGGAACGTGTCCCTTGAATGGGGTGCAGGGCCCCCCTGCAAAAGGAATGTATCTTATGAAAACAAGCCCGCCGGATTTCCGGCGGGCTGTTGCTTGCGTTTAAAAGTTAAAACCTGCGGGTCAGCCGTTCATGCGCTTGAGCACGGCTTCCAGCTTCGGCATGGCGGGGATGCCGCCGCGGTGCTCCACGCAGAGCGAAGCGGTCGCGTTGCCGAAGCGCGCGCAGTCCGCCGCGTCGTCCGCCGTGACGTTTTTCAGCGTCCGCCCGGTGGACAGGAAGCGATAGAGGAACCCGCCGAAAAACGCGTCTCCCGCGCCGGTGGTGTCGACCGCCTTTGCGGCGAAACCCGGCACCGCCCGGCCTTCGCTGCCGACGCGCACATATGCGCCTTCGCCGCCGAGCGTGACGGCCACGACACGCACGCCAATGTCGATCAGCGCGTCCGCCGCTTTGTCGGGATCGGTTTCGCAGGTAATCAGCGGCAGTTCCTCGTCGGAAATTTTAATAATGTCCGCCGAACAGGCCAGCGAGCGCATGTACGTGAGCGCCTGCTCGCGGCTCTGCCAGAGGGAGGCGCGGTAGTTCGGGTCGTAGGAAATGATTGCGCCCGCGGCCTTGGCGACGTCGATCGCTTCATAGGTTGCAGCGCGCGCGGGCTCAGCGGTGAGCGAAAGCGAACCGGTGTGGAAAATGCGCGTGTTTTTGAGCATCTCCATGTCCAGCTCGTCCGAGCGCAGGCATGTGTCCGCGCCGGGTTTGCGCGCAAAGGAAAACTCGCGCTCGCCGCTCTTGGCCAGCGCTACGAACGCCAGCGTGGTAAAAACGTCGTCCGCCTCGACCAGCGCGTGCATGTCCACGCCCGCGTCAATCATCGCCTGCTTGAGGAAATGCCCGTGCATGTCGTTGCCGACCTTGCCGATGAACGCGGTTTTCGCGCCGCAGCGGGACGCGGCGCAGACGAGGTTTGTGACCGCGCCGCCCGCGTTTTGCTCAAAGAGGCGCATGCCGGCCGGTGAAAGACCGCTTTCGGTAAAGTCCACCAAAAGTTCGCCGAGGGAAACGATGTCGTACATAGTAAAAAATGCTCCTTATCGGTAAAATATCGGGGAAAACACAAAGAAAGATTCGCCCGTCAGTACTCGTCCGCGCAGAAACAGGTGCATTCGCCGAACACGTCCCGAAACGGCAGATACCCGCAGAGGAACTGCGAAAGCCGCCCGGAAGAGAGCGTGTCGGTCGGCGGTGCGTCCGTGCGGCGGCCCGCGCCGTCGAACACCGCATCGTTCCAGGGAAGGAATGGATCGAGCACGCGGAGTGTGAACGCCTCCGGCCTGCCGCAGAGGGTTTTGAGCAGATACGAGACGTCAACGGGGACGAGCACGCCCTGCGCATACCGCCTGCCCGGCAGGGAAGCGTCCGGCGGGAGTTTCACGCGCGTACCCTTCGGCAGACGGGAAACCAGCGCGGGATAGGCGTCCGGCGTGCGGCAGAGCGCTTCCTCGCAGTAAAACCCGGTTTCGTCCGGCGATGCAAAAAGATAGCCTTCCAGCGTTCCGTTGACGCGGAGCGAAAGAAACCGCCCGCCGTCGCAGAGTAAATCGCACATGCGGCGCTCCATCTGCAGTGTGTCGCGCAAAACGCACCCGCTGTAGTGCGCCGTTGCCGCGCGGTATACGTCCAGCAGTTCTTCCGCGGACGGCATGTCGTCCCATTCGACCGGGACGGCGGGCACGGCCGGCTTTTTGTAGAGCCGCGCGTCCGAACAGGGGAATTCGCCGATGGCGCGGTAAATTGAAAAATGCGAAGGCGTGTGGAACGCAAGCGGGATGCCGCGCTCATAGCAGTGCTCCAACAGCGCGCGCATCACGCGCTTCATCAGGCCGCGGCCTTCGTTTCCGGGCAGGGTCGCCACGCCGGAAACCATCATGGCGGGCAGCGAAACGCCGCGCACGTTCAGCCGCATGGGCGAGCCGTGCGCGATGCTTACGATCGTTCCGTTTTCTTCCGCGCAGAAAGAAGTCTCCGGCGAGAAACGCTCGGTGAAAAACCAGTCGGTAAAGGCGGGGGAATCGTCGAAACGCGCCCGCCAGATCGCTTTGGCTTCCGCCCGGTCGTCCGGGGTGAGCGTACGGACAAGCGGCGGCATCAGACGATATAGCGCTCGCTCTTTTCCGCGGCGGCGGCGAGCTCGGCGCGTTTTTCGTCGTAGCCCTGCTTGCCCAGCAGCGCGTAGGTGGCTTTTTTGCCTTCCTCCACACCGGGCTGGTCGAACGCGTTGATGTTGAGCAGTTCGCCCGCAAACGCGGTCGCCATTTCAAACAGGAAAAGAAGCTGGCCGACCGTGAAGGCATTGACCTCCGGCATGCGGACGGTCATATTCATATGCCCGCTCTTGCTCAGGGCGTATTCGGTGGCCTTGAGTTCGGCGGCGATGAGCTCGTTTTGCGTGTGCCCGCAGAGGAACGAAACGTCCGGCACGTCGAAATACCCGTCGAGGATCATGGTTTCCTCGTGGTAACGCTCGACAGCGAGCAGGGTAACGACCTTGTCGAACGGGCCTTCCGTGTAGAGCTGCACCTGCGAATGCTGGTCGGTCACGCCGAGGCTCTTGACCGGGGTCTGACCCGCGTTGACGACCTTGCCGTCCAGGTCCGTGCGCTTGCCGAGCGACTCCGCCCAGAGCTGGGCGTACCAATCCGCCATGTAGCGCAGCGAGTCCGCATACGGCATCATGACGCTCACGTTGCAGCCGCGCTGCATGCTCGCGACCTGAAGCGTCGCCATCATGTACGCGGGGTTTTTCCAAACGTCCCGCCGGGTGTCGCAGATTTCGTCCATAAACGCCGCGCCGGCGAGCATCTCGCGGATGTCGATGCCGCAGACCGCGGCGGCCAGCAGGCCGACCGGGCAGAGCTCCGAAAAACGACCGCCGACCCCTTCCGGAATCACGAAGGTTTTCAGGTTTTCCGCACGGGCGATCTTGATGAGGTTGCCCTTGGATTCGTCCGTCGTGGCGATGAGGTGCGTGCTGATGTCCTTGCCGAGCTTTTCGTGCAGCAGCGAGGAGATGATCAGAAGCTGGCTCATGGTTTCGGACGTGCCGCCGGATTTGCTGATGACGTTGAACGCGGTCTTTTCCACGTCGATGACGTCCAGCAGCGCGGCCATGCGCTCCGGGTCGATGTTGTCCTCGACAAACAGACGCGGCCCGCCGCGCTTTTCCGCGGGCAGGTCGTTATAGTGCAGGTGGTTGAGCGCCTGCTGCACCGCGATGGGGCCGAGCGCGCTGCCGCCGATGCCGAGTACGACGAAATTCTCGAACTTGCCGCGGATTTCCTCCGCAGTTTCGAGGAGCGCTTTTACGACCTCGTCCTGATTATACGGCAGTTCGCGCCAGCGCATGAGCGGGCGTTTTGCGCGCATGTTGACGATTGCCCGGTCGATCTGCGGCTGCATGGTCTCGACTTCGCGGCGGTAAAGCCCGCGTTTGCCGAGATGATCGGACATCATATTGTTGAAGTCGAGGCGCAGCCGCATGGACTGCCGCCAGGATTCGTCCCTATATCGTTCCATCATTATTTTTGCCTCCCGTTGGTGTCATTTCATCATATCATAGCCGGGCGTTTTTAAAAAGCGGATATGTGTTAACAAATCCGCCCAGCTTGTCAAAAAAGTCTCCGGGATTGTTAAGGGCCACAGCCCTTAACCCGTTT
>DAOTGE010000064.1:0-15018 GCA_035446965.1 Eubacteriales bacterium | reverse complement strand
GTTACGTAGTAGTTCGGTTACGCGGTTTAAGGAGGAAATCGGTAATGAAAAAACGAACATAACGGACGGAAACTTAACTTACAAGATCAGTATAGCATTGCAATTATGGAATTGCAAGCATGAAAGCGTAACGATTTGTGTCAAATTTATTGCTGATTTGTGAAGGTTGGCGTAAAATCGGGGTTTGCGGAGTCCCTTTGCTGAATCAAAATGTTGTATAGCCCGAGGGAGAGCGCATACGAGATAACCCGTTCGTATTCACGCGCAGTGATTCTCCGGCGAAGCGGACCGTCTGTTACATGCGGCGGCGGAGTGTACTGGCTCATCAGCGAAAGCTGGGTTGAGAGCGGAAAGTGCGTAACAATCGCATCCAGTACGCGGCGCGAGTCGTCCACGCAGTTGGGCAGTACGAGATGCCGGATTACAAGCCCTCTTTTTGCAATGCCGTTTTCATCGAGCGAAAGGCCGCCGACCTGACGGAACATTTCCAGCAGGGCGGGCAGCGCAGCGCTGAAATAATCCGGCGCGCTTGAAAAGCGGCCGGAAAGATCGGAAGACACATATTTTAAGTCGGGCAGGTAAACGTCCACAAGACCGTCGAGCATTCGGAGCGTGTCCGGCAGTTCGTAGCCGCCGGAATTATACACCACCGGGATGTGCAGCCCATGGGATTTTGCAATGTGCAGACTTTCGGCAACGTCCGGCACATACGGCGCGGCGGTGACGAGGTTGATGTTGTGCGCGCCCTGCGTCTGCAGCGAAAGATACAGGTCCGCAAGCGCGGGGGCTGCCAGCGCTTCGCCGACGCCGCCGTCCCGGATGACATGGTTCTGGCAGAAGACGCAGCCGAGGTTGCAGCCGGAGAAGAACACAGCGCCCGATCCGTTTTTGCCGCTGATAAACGGTTCTTCCCAGAAATGCAGCATTGCTTTTGCAACGAGCGGTTTTTCAGGCGCACCGCAGAAACCGGGCGAAACGGCGCGTTCCGCGCCGCATTTGCGCGGGCAGAGAAAACACCTCATCCAAACACGCGCCGCCCGTTGACAAAGTTGCGCGTCCAGTATGCGCCGGAGATATAGCTGGTGACCACCTCGCCCGCACTGGACGAGGCGTGGATGAATTTGCCGCCGCCGCAGTAAATGCCGGTGTGGCTCACGCGGTCCGACGTATCGTTTTTAAAGAAGAGCAAGTCGCCTTTCTGCAGGTCGCTGATCGAGCTCACATTTCCCCAGGAACTCACCGCGGAGAATCCGGACGCGCTGTATCGGCTGGTGCTCACGCCGCAGGTGCGCAGGCAGAAGTAGACCAGCCCGGAGCAGTCAAAGCCTTTCGCCGGGCTTTCCTCCGACCAGGAGTACGGATAGCCGAGCATCGCGGTGGCGACGGAGATCAGGCCGTCCGCACTGTAGGAAGCGTTATAGGACGGCGTGCTGCTGCCGGACGAACTCGAAGGGTCGTCGGTTGTGGAGCTTGGCGCTTCCGTCGTGGTGGTGGTGCCGCTGGAAGTTGTGGAGGGTTTCGGCGTGGCGGTCGCGCTGGGTTTTTTCGTGGTCGTCGGCTTCTGCGTCGGTTTTGGCGTGGGCGACGGCGTCGGGGTCGGGTCGATCTTGGGCCGCGCGTCCGGCGAATACAGCAGGTCGCGGTCGGAAACGTTGAACACGCCGTCCACGCCAAGATTGTTTTTGGTTTGGAACGCCTTGAGCGAATCTTCGGTGGCCGTGCCGAAATAGCCGTTGATTTTGCTTTCGTAATACCCCAGTTCGTTGAGGCGGGACTGCATGCTTTCAACGTCCGTACCGCTGTCGCCGAGTTTCATTTCATAGGGGATTGCGTCGTCGCTGAAGAGCGATTCCTGCAGCTCACTGGAAGCGACGCCGTCCATCTCGCAGTCCAGCGTGCGCTGGAAGAGCGACACCGCGACGCTCGTTGCAGAGTTAAAAACCGTGGTCGGCTCGTCGGAATCCAGATAACCGAGTTCCATGAGGCGCGTCTGCAGCTGCATCACGGTCGGGTAGTCGTCGTTTTCCCGCAGGATGGTATACTCGGAAACCTGCATGCCGGGCGTGGGCTCTGCGGAAGGCTCCGGCGTGCAGTCCGCGCACACGGGCGCGAGCACGTCCGCCTCAAACGGAATGGGCGTCGGCGTTACGATAAGCGAAGCGTCCGCCGCCGCGACATAGACGCTGTTTGCGCCGGAAAAGCGTTTGACGGCGAACGGGATGACGACGAACGCGACGGCACACCCGAACACGATCGTGAGGATCCATGTGCGGGCGGCGGGCGAAAACAGGCGGGTTTTGCCGCCTGTGTCGTTTTTTCCGGATGTCAGACGCGGTTGATTCAAATACAATACCTCGCTTTTATAAGGATACGCAGGGGTCTTTCAGAACGGACCCATATAGAAAACCCGCTTTCATTATATCGGCGATTGGCCGTTTTGAATTTGAATTTTTTGCGAATTTGCCGTGATGACCCGCAAAAACACCGCGAAAACGCTGGATTTTTGCCGGTAAAACGCGTGGTTTTGCACACCGCGGCATGCGGCTGTTTTTTTGCAATTGCACCCTTGCTATGGTATGATAATTTGCAGATTAATGGAGAGAAACAATGGCACTGATCCACGCACAGGAGCTCAGCAAGAGCTTCGGGGAACGGACCCTTTTTTCCGGCGTGGCGTTTGACGTTTTCGAGCGGGACCATATCGGCCTCGTCGGCGTGAACGGCTGCGGGAAAAGCACATTACTAAGAATGATCGCGGGCGAAGAGCCGCGCGACGGTGAAGGACAGCTCGCGGTGAATAAAAACGCGGGCGTTGCTTTGCTGGACCAATCGCCCGTCTGGCCGGACGGCGTTTCGCTTTACGACGCAGTACTGGAGGCTTCCGGACGGTGGATGCAGACCGAGCGCGAGCTGCACGAAATCGCCACGCGCATTGAACGCGGCGAACAGGCTACGCCGGCGATGCTACGGCGGCAGGCGGACCTGCAGGAACGCTACCAGAACGGCGGCGGACTGACTTACCGTGCGCGGACGCGTTCCACCCTGATCGGCCTTGGGTTTACCGAAGCCGAGCTGGAGCGTCCCGTAGGGGTAATGAGCGGCGGACAGATGCGAAAAGCCGCGCTGGCGAAGATCCTCATGTCGGACGCGGACCTGCTACTGCTGGACGAGCCGACGAACCATCTGGACATCGCGTCGCTCGAATGGCTGGAAGCATACCTTGCGTCGTACCGCGGCGCATACCTCGTAATTTCGCATGACCGGTACTTTCTGGACCATGTCTGCGGCAAAATCTTCGAGATGGAAAACGGTTCGCTGCACGTTTACGCCGGCAACTATACCGCGGCCATGGAAAAGAAGATGGACGAACGCGAGTTCGCCATGCGCAAGTATAAAAACACCCTGCGCGAAATCAAGCGTATCGAAGGAATCATCGAACAGCAGCGCCGCTGGAACCAGGCGCGCAATTATGTGACCATCGCCTCCAAGCAAAAGCAGATCGAGCGGATTAAAAGCACGCTGGTCAAGCCGGAGGACACGCCGCAGGGAATCCATTTCCATCTGAAAGCGGACGCGCTCACGGCAAACGAGGTCGTCGTCTGCAAAAGCCTGGGCAAACGATTCGACGGAAAAACGCTCTTTCAGGGGCTGGATTTGCTTGTGCGGCGGGACGAGCGCGTCTGCCTGATCGGCGCGAACGGCTGCGGCAAGACGACGCTGCTGAAAATACTGACCGGCAGGGTCGAGCCGGACGACGGAAGCTGGAAACTCGGCTCCAACGTGCACGTCGGCTACTACGAACAGGGTTCCGTGAGGCCGAACGACCCGCGCACCGTGCTGGAATATCTCAACGCGCTGTTCCCGCGCTACGATTTGCAGACGTTTCGCAGTTTGCTCGGCGCGTTCCTTTTTAAAGGTGACGACGTATTCAAACGTGTTTGCGAGCTCTCCGGCGGAGAATATGCGCGCATCCAGCTATTGAAGCTCATGCTTGCGGGCAGCAACGTGCTGTTTCTGGACGAGCCGACGAACAATCTGGACATCCCGTCCTGCGAAGCGCTGGAAGACGCGCTGAGCGATTACGGCGGGACGATGCTGATCGTCACGCACGACCGCTATCTCGCCAACCGCATCGCCGACCGGATTGTTATCATGGACGGCGAAGGCATCCGCGAATTCGCGGGCGACTGGGACGCATATAAGCAGTTTCTGGACGAAAGCGCCGCACCGGCCGAAAAGGAAGCGCCTGCGGAGAAGAACGCCTATGTCCTTGCAAAGGAACGAAAGAGCGCAATCAGCCGCGCAAGAGGCGCGATGCAGCGCGCCGAAGCGCGCGTGCAGGAGGAGGAAGTGCTGCTGGAGGAACTCCAGACGAAGCTCTCCCTGCCGGAGGTTGCGAGCGACTATGAGACTGCCGCGCCGCTGTATGCGGAACTTGAATCGCAGCGGCAGCGCGTTGAGGAAAGCTACGCCGAATGGGAAAAAGCGGAGGCGGACTATAAAGGTTTGCTGACGGAGGACGACGAATAACGATGGAATATTCAAAATTCACGCTTGGGCTGCGCTTTGCAATGACCAGCGACTCCGCGCTTGCGCCGGAGGACTGCTGGCGCATCCTGCTTGCGGAAACGCCGCTTACGTATATTAACGAAGCGCATCTGTTCGGCGCCTGGGACGACGTTGCCGAGGCGGAATCCGAACGCGCGTATATCTGCATGTTTTCCAACATGCCGCTGAGCGCGGGTAAGGAACTCTATGCGCAGTTGCTTAAAAAACCGCGGCTGCTTTCATATCTTACGATTTATCGCCCGTTCATTCAGAACAACCTCGTTGAGAAATGCGGCCATCCGGCGTATATCGGCGAGGCGGCGCAGGACGGCACGGTTTCCGGCGGGGACGCGGCGTACGCCGCCATGCGGTTTTCGGGAAGCGAGCCGGAAGAATGCAAAAAACCGGGCGGATGCCCGAAAATCCTGATTGCGCCGGACGCATGGGAAGGCCGGTTCACTTCTGCGGACGCAGTGCGGCACATGATGCGCTCCGCGGCGACGCAGATGCCGCGCGCTTCCATCAAAACGCAGCTGATCGCCGACGGCGGACGCGGCACGCTGGACGCGCTGGTCTGCTCGGTAAAAGGGCGTTATCTGCGCGCGGAACTGGAAACGGCGGACGGGCAAAAAACGACCCTGCGCTATGGTATCCTGCCGGACGAAACGATCGTGTTCGAGTCCGAAACGCTGAGCAAGGAACAGCTCCGGCTGGCGCTGACGCTCCCGCAGAACCGCGGGTATACCGAATACATCATTGCGGCCGGCGGCGGTTTTCTGCCGGATATGGTGCCGGCTGGCGTTGGCGCAACTGTGCTGGGTAGGCGTATCCCGGCGAGCAGGCGCAACAGTTCGCAGATTGAATACCGTTCCGGCGTGGAGACGGTGCTCGATATTTCCAAGTTTGATTTTCGGCTCCGGCGCGCGGACTGGCTGATTGTTTTAACGCGCATGCTGGACGAAAACGCCTCGCTGCAGAATTCGACGGCGGACACGCTGCTGTTCCACTGCCGCGCGCTCAATAAGCGCGCCGCGGTGCTTGCGTTTACCGACGACGGGCGATTCTTCGCCAAGTTCAGCGGCTCGGCGCCGCAGCCGCTGAAAGGAACGAGTTTCGACGAAGCGGCGGACGAGCTTTTTGTTAAGATCAGGAGTGCTTTCAAAGAACCCGCCGCGGCACAGCCTGCGATGCCGGATACGATTCTCAATGAGATGTAGCGCCGGGCGGGACAAAGACGAACTGTTTGAGCGGAGGGTGAAAAAATCATGAGAATGGTCGATATCATCGAGAAAAAAGCCGCGGGCGAAGCGCTCACGACCGAAGAAATCCATTTTGTAGTGGAAGGTTACGTGGCCGAGCAGATCCCGGACTATCAGATGTCCGCGCTGCTCATGGCGATCGTCCTTCGGGATATGGACGAACGCGAAGCGGCGGACCTGACGCTCGCCATGATGCGCTCGGGCGATACGGTCGATTTAAGCGACCTGCCGGGCGTGAAGGTGGACAAGCATTCTTCCGGCGGCGTGGGGGACACGACCACGCTGGTCGTGGCGCCGCTGGTTGCGGCGTGCGGCGGGACGGTCGCCAAAATGTCCGGACGCGGGCTTGCTTTTTCCGGCGGCACGATCGACAAGCTGGAGTCGATTCCCGGGGTGAACATCGCCCAGCCGATCGAGCGGTTTAAGCAGATCGTGCGCAAAACCGGCGTATGCGTCATAGGGCAGACGGGCAACCTTGTGCCTGCGGACAAAAAAATGTACGCGCTGCGGGACGTGACGGGCACGGTCATGAGCGTACCGCTCATCGCTTCTAGCATTATGAGCAAGAAGCTGGCCGCCGGCGCGGACGCGATCGTGCTGGACGTGAAGGTCGGCAGCGGCGCGTTTATGAAAACCGTGGACGAGGCAAAACGGCTCGCAACGCTCATGGTCAAGATGGGTAGGCTCTTAAAGCGCGAGGTGGTGGCCGTCGTTACGGACATGAACCAGCCGCTGGGGCTGTCCGTCGGCAACGCACTGGAAGCGCGCGAGGCGGTGCAGCTGCTCTCCGGCATGGTGCCGGAAGGCGACGCGCTCTACGAGGTCTGCATGCTGCTTGGCACGCAGATGCTGCGGCTTTCAAAGCTGGCACAAACGGACGAAGAAGCGCGCGAAAAACTCAAAACCGCAATCGACAGCGGCGCAGGGCTGCAGAAACTGCGCGCCATGATCCATGAGCTCGGCGGCGACGAATCGCTGCTCACTCCCGGCGGCATGGATTCGCTTTGTAAAGTTAAGCAACTCGTTCCCGTGTCCGCCGAATACGGCGGGTACGTGCGCGGCATGCAGGCCGAACTGATCGGCCGCGCGGCGCAGGTGCTCGGCGCGGGGCGCGCCACAAAGGCGGATATCATCGACCCGGCGGTCGGGCTCGTCATGCATAAGCGCGTCGGCGATCCGGTCAGACAGGGCGAAGCAATCTGCACGCTCTATGTCAACGAGGACAAGGCGCTCTCCGACGCGGTCGAAACAATGCGTCAGGCGGTCGAGATCGGCGAAAAGCCGGAGCAAGTCGCGCCGATGGTCTACGGCGTGGTGCGGTAAAGCACACCTGATTGAATTTTAACAGGCACAGAACGAAAGCGGGGAAGCGCGATGGAACAGAAAAATACGCAAAAGCTGATTGCCGTGGACGGCAACAGCCTGATGCACCGCGCGTTTTACGCGCTGCCGAATATGACCACGCGGGAGGGTTTTCCGACCAACGCGCTGCACGGCTTTTTGAGTATGCTGCTCAAAATAATTGAGCGCAAGCCGGACTATCTTGTGGTTGCATTCGATATGCACGGGCCGACGTTCCGGCACGAGCAGTACGAAGAATACAAAGCCGGACGGCGCGAAACGCCGGACGATCTGCGCGCGCAGTTTCCCGTGCTCAAAGAACTCCTGCGCGATATGGGCGTTGCGGTCTGCGAAACGCCGAAATACGAGGCGGACGACATCCTCGGCACGTTTGCAAAGGAATGCGAAAAAGAGGGGATCGACGCTCTGCTCGTCACGGGCGACCGGGACGCGTTTCAGCTGATCGGCGAGCATACGCATGTGCTGATGACGAAAAAGGGCATCAGCGAAACCATTGAATTCGACGAAGAAACGCTTCGGGACACATACGGTCTGGAACCCGACCGCATGCGCGACCTCAAAGGGCTGATGGGTGACCCGTCAGACAACATCCCCGGTATTCCGGGCGTGGGCGAAAAGACGGCGCTCAAGCTCCTTGGCCAGTACGGCACGATGGAGGGCGTTTTGTCCCACGCGGACGAAATCAAAGGAAAACTCGGCGAAAAAGTGCGCGAATTTGCGTCTTCGGCACGCATGAGCTACGAGATCGGCACCATCTGCACCAGCGCGCCGGTGCCGCTGACCATCGATGAATGCCGGTATCGCGAAAGCGCGCTTTCCGGCGCGCGCGGCAAACTCATTGAGCTGGAGATGCGCGGCATCGCGTCCCGGCTGCCGGGCGAGGCGGAAGCCGCGCCGGAAGAAAAACGGGAGTTTGAACGCGTTGTGCTGGAATCGGCCGACGCGCTCAGAAAAGCGGTCGCCGGGTTTTCCAGCGTGACCCGGTTTGCGCTCGACGCGGGCGAAACGATCACGTTTGCGCTCGACGGCAAGCGCTACTATGAAATTGTGCAGGGCGAAGATTTGTTTTCCGTGCCGATCGACGAAAAGGACATTTGGACGGCGCTGAAAAGCGTGTTTGAAAACGAAAACTGCCTTGTGCTCGCCTTTGATACGAAACGTCTGCGGCATTTGCTGAACAGCTTCGGCGTCCGGCTCAAAGCGCGCGTGTTCGACGCGATGATTGCGGACTATCTGCTTAATGCAACGCGGCCTGCGCCGTCGTTTGCGGCGCTCTGCGAACGGTTCGACGCATACGCAAAACCAAGCGCGGCGCTGTTGTTCCCGCTGTATACGCGCATGACGCGCGAGCTGGAGCAGGCGGGCATGACCAAGCTGTACGAAGAAATGGAACTGCCGCTTTCCCGCGTGCTCTGCGACATGGAGCGCGAAGGATTCCTCGTGGACGAAGCGATTTTGAAGCAACTCCAGTCCCAGTTTGGCGAACAGGCGGACGCGCTTGCAAAGCAGATTTACGAACTCACGGGCGAAACGTTCAACATTCTTTCGCCCAAGCAGCTCGGCGAAGTGCTTTTTGTAAAACTGGGCCTGCCGACAGGGCGGAAAACGAAAAGCGGATATTCCACCGACGCGGGCACGCTCGAGTCACTCAAGGATCGCCATCCCGCCGTACCGCTGATTCTGGAATACCGATTTATTACGAAGCTCAAGAGTACGTTTGTCGACGGGTTGTTGAACGTGCGCAGCGAAAAGGACGGTCGCGTGCGTTCGCAGTTCAACCAGTGTGTGACCGCGACGGGGAGGATTTCGAGCACCGAGCCGAACATGCAGAATATCCCCGTGCGCACGCCGCAGGGCCGCGAAATCCGGCGGGCGTTTATCGCCTCCGAAGGGTGCGTGCTCGTCGATGCGGACTATTCGCAGATTGAACTTCGCATCCTTGCGCATATCAGCGGGGACGAAGGGATGATTGCGGCGTTCAACGGCGGCAAGGACATCCACCGCACGACCGCAAGCGAGGTATTCGGCGTGCCGTTCGACGAAGTTTCCGGCGATCTGCGAAACGCCGCGAAGGCCGTCAATTTCGGCATCGTCTACGGCATCAGCGATTTTGGCCTTGCGCGAAACCTCGATATCCCCGTCAAGCGCGCATCCGAATACATCAAACTATATTTCGAGCGGTACCCGCGGGTCAAGGCGTATCTCGACGAGAGCGTGGAGTCGGCCAAACAACTCGGCTACGCAAAGACGATGTTCGACCGCCGCCGCGCCATGCCGGAACTAAAGAGCGCAAACTACAATACGCGTTCGTTCGGCGAGCGGGTCGCGATGAACATGCCGATTCAGGGGACCGCGGCGGACGTGATTAAACTAGCAATGGTAAAGGTTTCACGCGAACTTAAAGAGCGCGGGCTGAAGGCGAAACTGATTTTGCAGGTGCATGACGAACTGATCCTCGACACGCCGTTTGCCGAGCGTGACGAGGTCGTTCTGCTCGTGCACGACTGCATGGAACAGGTCGCAAAGCTGAAAGTGCCGCTCGACGCGGACGTGAAGGTCGGAAAGAGCTGGTTTGAAACAAAATGACGCAACGGCAACGGCGCTGCAGGCGAATCGGGCTGACGGGCGGCATCGGCGCGGGTAAATCCACCGCGGCGGCGCGGCTTGCCGCGCGCGGCGCGCTCGTGCTCGATGCGGACGAAATCGCCCGGCGTGCGCTGGAACCGGGGGGCGCGTGTTATCGCGCCGTCACAGACGCTTTTGGAGCGGACATCCTCGGCCAAGACGGAAAAATCGACCGCAAAGCGCTGGCGGCGATCGTTTTTTCGGACGCCGCGAGCCGAGAAAAACTCAACGGGATCGTCCATCCGTATGTGATATCCGAAATGTTTGAGAAAGCGGACGCGGCGCAGGGCAGAGCGGACGGATTGATTTTTTTTGAAGTGCCGCTGCTGTTTGAGAGCGGCATGGACCGGCAGATGGACAAAAACATCCTGATTGCAAGCAGCGAGGAAATGCGCGTGGCGCGGATTGCCGCGCGGGACGGATGCACGCGCGAGGCGGCGTTTCTGCGTATCCGCGCGCAGATGCCGGACGAGGAAAAGATAAAACGCGCGGACTATGTGCTGCAAAACGACGGATCAAGAGAAGAACTGGAAGGGAAGGTCGACCGGCTCTATGCCGCGCTGACGAACGCCTGACATGGAAAAAGCGGAAGCGCGCGCAGTGCGCCGCGGCGGCAAACGGAAACGAAACGGCATGAAAACCGCAGTCATCGTCCTTGCGGCGGTGATTGCGCTTTGCTGTGCGGCGTTCGGCGGGTACCTGATCCGCGAACACGTGCTCTATGAACGCGCACTGGAAAACTATCCCGTTGCGTACACGGACCTGATTCAAACATACGCCGGGGAATATGATCTGGACCCGTATCTCGTGCAGTCCATCATGCGCTGCGAAAGCAGCAACGATCCAAACGCCGTCAGCGAGGCGGGCGCAATCGGGCTGATGCAGATCATGCCGGATACGGGCACCTGGATTGCGCACAAGCTCGATCTGGACGACGTGTATACGCAGGACATGCTCTACGACCCGGAGACGAACATCCGTTTTGCCTGCTGGTACCTCAATTTTCTGAACGGCAGGTTCGACGGCGGCGTGATGAAAATCGTCGCCGCATACAACGCCGGGCATGGAAGCGTTGAGGACTGGCTGGAAGACGAGCGCTTCTCCAGCGACGGCGAACTAACGGTCATCCCGTTTGAACAGACTGCGCGCTATTATGAAAAAGTAATGACGGCTTACGAAAACTACACGACGCTCTACCCGGATTTGTTTACCGGCGGTGCGAGCGCTTCGGTTGAAGCCGATTAAAAAGCGTGCTATACTGAATCATCTTTTATGGAGGGCGCAACCCTTGCTTGAAATTATTCTCATAGCGGCAATTTTAGTTGCCGACCAGATTACGAAATATCTGATTCAGCTTTACCTTTCTCCGGTCGGGACGTCCCTGCCGCTGATACAGGGCGTGTTTCACCTGACCAACGTGCATAACAGCGGCGCGGCCTGGGGCATGATGCAGGGTTTTCGTTGGCTGTTTATCCCGATGACGCTGATTGTCTGCGGGATTATCGTTTTTATTTTGGTGAAATACCACAAACGCGTCACGGTGTTTTCGCGCATCACGCTTTCGCTGCTGTTTGCGGGCGCGATCGGGAACCTGATCGATCGGGCACTGCTTGGCTACGTGCGGGACTTTTTCGACTTTTGCCTGATCAATTTTCCGGTGTTCAACGTGGCGGACAGTGCGATGACCATCGGCTGCGCGCTTCTGATTATCGACGCGCTGTTTTTAAAAGAGCGCTCTATTTTTGAGCGTGTCTCTCTGCAGAAGGGGAGCGCGAAGAAAGCCGCGGACGACGGTAAAAATGCCTGAGCGGGAGACCTTTGAAAGCGACCGGACGCTCCGGCTGGACGCGCTGGTCGCCGCAGAGACCAAGCTTTCGCGTACGCAGGCGCAGCGCCTGATCCGCGAAGGCAGCGTCACGCTCAACGGCGAGGCGGTCAAGCCGAACGCGATTGCCGCGGCCGGGGACAAAATCGAAATATACTATCCCGAGCCGGTGGAAACCGGCGTTTTGCCGGAAGATATCCCGCTGGACGTCCTCTATGAGGACGGCGACCTGCTCGTCGTCGACAAGCCGCAGGGTATGGTGGTGCATCCTGCGCCGGGACACGCAAACGGCACGCTGGTCAACGCGCTTTTGTATCATATCGGCGATCTTTCTGGCATCGGCGGCGAACTGCGTCCGGGCATCGTCCACCGCATCGACCGCATGACCAGCGGGCTGCTGGTGGTAGCAAAAAACGACGCTGCGCACCGCGCGCTCTCCGATCAGTTCCGGGACCACACTGCGCGCCGGAGTTATGCCGCGCTTGCGGACGGAAATTTTAAGGAAGAAGCCGGAACCGTCGACGCGCCGATTGCGCGGCATCCGGTCGACCGGAAAAAGATGGCGATTATTCCCGGCGGGCGTGAGGCCGTGACGCACTGGCGCGTTGCGGAGCGCTACGGACAGCATACACTGCTCCAGCTCGAACTGGAGACGGGGCGCACACACCAAATCCGCGTGCATCTCGCGTCGATCGGCCATCCGGTGGCCGGCGACGACGTCTACGGGAGCGCAAAGCGGAAGTTCGGCCTTTTGGGGCAGGCGCTGCACGGCTACCGGCTGACGTTTCGACATCCGCGCACAAAGGAAGACATGGTGTTTTACGCGCCGCTGCCGGCTTGGTTTATAAAAGCGCTCGGTCTGGCCGGCGAATCAAGGGACGCGGACGAACTGCTTGCAAGATTGAAACAATTAGAAGATAAAGGGAGAACGATATGAAGCGATCCATAAAGCTGCTGGCGCTGATTTGTGCGCTGGTAATGGCGATGAGCGCGTTTGCGGGCTGCAAAATGCCGGACGAAACAACGGACGAAACGCAGACCATCAGCATCGAATCGGAAAATGAAGAAGCGACGGCCGCGCCGGAAGAAACCCCCGAATCAACCACGGAACCGACCGTAGATCCAGCGGCGGCGGAAGCATTCGACGCGCTGGACCTGGAAGTGTTCTGCTGGTATGTCACGACGGACGGCTATACCTATCACATGTTTGTGGACGATCCGACGCAGTTTGGCATCGACCCGAGCACCGTGCCGATGACGCTGGGCGAATTCACCGAGGAAGATTCCAAGCGGCTCGGCCTGGAAGCCGGCGTCTATCTTGAGCAGCTCAACCAGATCGACCGGGACCAACTGCCCGAGGAAACGCAGTTTTCCTATGACGTGCTGCAGCAGATTCTGGTCGACTTCTCGGAAGAGACAGACTACGATTATTATTATGAACCGCTCACCGAGTACAGCGGGTTCCAGGCGAACCTGCCGCTTTCGTTCGCGCTGTTCGAACTCAAAGACACGCAGGACGTGGAAGACTACCTGACGCTGCTTGCGGACGTGCCGCGCTACATGGGACAGGTTTTGACCTACGAACAGAAGCGCGCGGAACTTGGCATTTTCATGACGGAGGATGCGCTCAACGCAATCCTTGAAGACTGCAAGACCATCATCGACTCAAAGGACACGTCCTTCCTCTACGCAACATTCAACGAAGGCATCGACAATCTCGATCTGACGGAGGAGCAGGCGCAGGCTTATAAGGACCGCAACGAGAGTCTGATTCAAAACGAGTTCATCGGCGCGTACGAAACGCTCTATAACGGTCTGAAGGCGCTCAAAGGCAGCTGCCGCACCTATGAGGAAGCCGCCACGCTTACGGAGAATCAGAAGAGCTATTTTGAATACAGCATGCAGAGCGACGGCTGCAATTTCCTGAGCGTTGAAGAAACGCTGGAGATGCTCAAGGATGAATATTTCTATCTGCTTTACGATATCGTAGCGCTGCAGAACGAGAATCCCGACCTCTACAGCATGGATATCGAACTCACGAGCGGGGACCTGCAGGAAGACCTCGACTACCTCAAGACCATTATGGCGGAACTTCTGCCCGAACTGCCGGAGCATAACCTGACGCTGACCGACGTGCCGGAGGAACTGCAGGACATGTTCTCTCCCGCGGCGTACGTTATTCCCGCGCTGGACGACTGGAAGGAAAACATCGTCTACATCAACACCGCAACGGACGATCCGGCGCTGCTTTTAACGCTTGCGCACGAATGCTACCCCGGACATCTGTATCAGTATGTGTATCAGCGCGGGGACGAGGACATCTGCCGGATGCAGAAGATCGTCAACTTCGGCGGGTACGCCGAGGGCTGGGCGCAGTTCGCGGAGTATCTGGTCACGCAGAACCAGACGATCTACGATCACGACTACGTGCAGTTCCAGTTTGACTACAGCATGCTCTTCAACTCGATTCTGCCGGCGATCATCAGCATCCTGGTGAATTACTACGGCTATACGGAGGCCGCGCTGGAATCGTACCTCACCGGAATCGGACTCGACGGCGAACTGATTTCGAGTATTTATTATACGATCGTGATCGATCAGCCGTATTATTTCTTTGAATACGCCATCGGCTACAGCCAGCTTGCGCAGCTCTATCGCGATACGGTCAGCGACCTGGGCGACAGCTTCGATCAGGAAGCGTTCCTGCAAACGTATATGGACCTCGGACCCGGGTATTTCGGGCTGATCAAGGAACGTATGGACGTATGGACGGACAGCGTGATGAACGACGAAGCGTGAGGTTTTTACCTGCGCGGGTATGGCCGCGGGCGGCTTGACAAAAACGCCCGATTCGGCTAGACTGACGACAAGCGAACAAACGTTAAATGCAGCGAAGATGAGGAGTACGCAGACCGTTTCTGCAACAGAGAGGCCGCCGGTTTATGCTGGAAGGCGGCTGCAGGCGGCGCGGAAGGTCGTATCGGAGCAGGGAGCGCGAAAAGCCGGAGGCCGCCGTAGCGCTCCACGAGGATTCCGCGTTATGGAATATTGAGAGGGACGCCGCGGCAAAAATGCACGCGCGGCGTTCAACAAAGGTGGTACCGCGAGCGTCCGCTTCGTCCTTTGGCGAGGCGGACGCTATTTTATACGAACAACTAAGAAGGCAGGAAAAGAACATGCGTCCCGAAATGGAAAAAAATTACGATCACGCGCGCGTGGAAGCGGCGCTCTACGAAAAATGGGAGAAAAAGGGTTATTTTCACGCGCGCCCAAATACCGGCAAACCGCCGTACACAATCGTCATTCCGCCGCCCAACATCACGGGTAAGCTGCATATGGGACACGCGATCGACGAGACGCTGCAGGACGTGCTGATCCGCTATAAGCGCATGAGCGGCT
>DAOTGE010000063.1:0-15112 GCA_035446965.1 Eubacteriales bacterium | reverse complement strand
GCGATCGACGAGACGCTGCAGGACGTGCTGATCCGCTATAAGCGCATGAGCGGCTACGAAACGCTCTGGATGCCCGGCACCGACCATGCATCCATCGCGACGGAAGTGAAAATCGTCGAGCAGATGGCAAAAGAAGGGCTGACGAAAAAGGATCTCGGCAGGGAGGCTTTTTTGGAGCGCGCCTGGGACTGGCGGCGTGAATACGGCTCGACCATCGTCAAGCAGCTGCGGTATCTCGGCTCGTCCTGTGACTGGGAACGCGAGCGCTTCACCATGGACGAAGGCTGCAGCAAGGCCGTCACAAAGGTGTTTGTGAGTCTCTACAACAAAGGCCTGATCTACCGGGGCGACCGCATCATCAACTGGTGCCCCGAATGCAAAACCGCGCTTTCCGACGCGGAAGTTGAATACGAGGAGCAGAACAGTCACCTCTGGCATGTGCGTTACGACGCGCCGGACAAGAGCTATTCCATCACGGTTGCCACGACGCGTCCGGAAACCATGCTGGGCGACACGGCTGTGGCCGTGCATCCGGACGACCCGCGTTATAAGGACATCGTCGGCAAGACGGTTATAATCCCGGCAGTGGGACGCGAAATCCCGATCGTTGCGGACGAATACTGCGAAATGGAGTTCGGCACCGGTGCGGTGAAGATCACGCCCGCGCACGACCCGAACGACTTTGAAGTGGCGCAGCGGCAAAACCTGCCGGTGATGTGCGTCTTTACCGAAAAGGGCATTATCAACGAACTGGGCGGCAAGTACGAGGGGATGGACCGCTTCGACTGCCGTGACGCAATCGTCAAAGAGCTTGAAAAGAGCGGAAACCTCGTGAAGGTGGAGCCGTATGCGCACAACGTCGGCACCTGCTACCGCTGCCACACGACCATCGAACCAATCGTCTCCAAGCAGTGGTTCGTGGACATGAAGCCGCTGGCAGAGCCCGCGATCGAAGCCGTGAAAAACGGCGATGTGAAGTTCGTGCCGGAACGCTTTGAAAAGACGTATTTCAACTGGATGGACAACATCCGCGACTGGTGCATTTCCCGCCAGCTCTGGTGGGGGCATCGCATCCCGGCGTATTACTGCGACGCGTGCGGCGAGACCGTCGTGGCCGAGCAGGCGCCGGACAAGTGCCCGAAATGCGGCGGCTCGATGCATCAGGACGAGGACGTGCTGGACACCTGGTTTTCCAGCGGCATGTGGCCGTTTTCGACGCTCGGTTATCCGGAGCAGACGGAGGAGCTCAAGTATTTTTACCCGACCAGCACGCTGGTGACCGGGTACGATATCATCTTCTTCTGGGTGGCGCGCATGATCGTGTTCGGATACGAGGTCATGCACGAGCGTCCGTTTGACACGGTGTTCGTGCACGGCATCATGCGGGACAGCCAGGGCCGCAAGATGAGCAAATCCCTCGGCAACGGCATCGACCCGCTCGAAGTGATCGAAAAATACGGTGCGGACTCGCTGCGCTTCTCGCTGCTTGCGGGCAATTCCGCCGGCAACGACATGCGGTTCTACTGGGAACGGGTGGAGTCGGCGCGCAACTTCTGCAACAAGATCTATAACGCCGCGCGTTTCGTGCTCATGGGTGCGGACGAAACCCCCGCCGAGCTGCCGGACGAAAGCAGGCTGGAGATTGCGGACAAATGGATTCTGCATCGCCTCAACGAAATGATCGGCGAAGTGACGAAGAATCTTGACGGTTTCGAACTGGGGCTGGCTTCGCAGAAAATCTACGACTTCATCTGGTCGGAATACTGCGACTGGTACATCGAGATTGCGAAATCGCGGCTCTATGGTGATAACGCCGAAGAAAAAGCCGCCGTTTCCGCAGTGCTCATCTACGTGCTCAAACAGAGCCTGAAGCTGCTGCATCCGTTTATGCCGTTCATCACGGAGGAAATCTTCACCAAGCTGACGGATGAGGAGACGATCATGCTCTCCGGCTGGCCGAAACAGGACGAACGGTTCAGCTATGAAGCGGACTGCGCGCACATGACGCAACTGATGGAGTTGGTGCGCTCGGTGCGCAACATCCGCGCCGAGATGAAAGTGCCGCCGGCGCAGAAGATCAGCGCGCGCATCGTTACTGCGGAAGGTGATATTGCGGCGTTTGAGGCGACGAGCGGGTACCTTGCAAAGCTCGCGGGCGTGGAAAGCGTCACGGTGTCTACAGAGACGGGTGAAATACCCAAGAGCGACGTGCATATCGTTTGCGAAAACGTGGAGGCGATTATTCCGCTTTCTTCGCTGATCGATCCCGAGAAGGAGAAAGCGCGCATCCAAAAGGAAATCGAGCGCGCCGAAAACGAGATTTCGCGCTCAAAGGCGAAGCTCGGCAACGAAGGATTCGTCGCCAAAGCACCGGAAAACGTCGTCGAGGCGGAGCGCACCAAGCTCGCCGCCGCGGAGGATATGCTTTGCAAGCTCCGCGAGCGGATGGAAGCGCTTTTGTAAGAGCGCGCTTTATGATAGGATGAAGCAAGGAGTGAATTGAGGATATGGATGCAGCTAAAAAAATACGGTTCGGCGTAATCGGTGCGGGAAACATGGGGGAGGCGATCCTCCGCGGATTCGTATCCGGCGGAAATGCCGGTGATACGGACGTTGCGATCTACGACCCCTTTACGGAGAAATGCGAACGGCTCAAAGAGGAGCTGGGCGTTTCCGTCGCGCCGTCGCTTGAAGAACTGATTGACGAAAGCGACATTCTGCTGATCGCCATCAAACCGAACGTATGTGCGCATGTATTCGCTGAGCAGAAAAAGCGCTTTTCGTCCAGGGCGGTCATTTCGATCGCCGCGGGGTGGGGAGGGGAGAAGCTGAAAAATGCACTCCCCGCTTCGGCGCGCATCCTGCGCGTGATGCCCAACACGCCGGCGATGGTCGGCGCGGGCATGATTGTGTTCGAGCAGGGCGACACGCTGACAAAAGCGGAAAAAGAATTTGCGCAGAAGCTGTTTTCATCGGTCGGCGAAGTGATTTCGGTCGAACCGAAACTCATGGATGCGGTGACCGCCGTCAGCGGCAGCGGCCCGGCATATGTGTATCTTTTCATCGAGGCGCTGGCCGACGGCGGCGTGATGGCGGGACTGCCGCGCGGCGTTGCGCTCAAACTCGCCGCGCAGACGGTCAAGGGCTCCGCAATGATGGTGGAGCAAACCGGCGTACATCCGGGCGAACTCAAGGATCGCGTCTGTTCGCCGGGCGGCACGACCATCGACGCCGTTGCGTCGCTCGAATCCAACGGATTCCGCGGCACGGTGATTGAGGCTGTCGACGTATGCCGCGAAAAATCGGAACGGATGAGCAAGCAGTCTTAAACTAATAAAATAATATATTATATATTATTACGGAGGCGCCGCATGAAGAAGAAGGTTACAATCTATACGGACGGCGCATGTTCCGGGAATCCGGGTCCGGGCGGCTGGGGCGCGATTTTGCTCTACAAGGACAAAGTTAAAGAGTTGTCCGGATACGAGCCGGAAACGACGAACAATCGCATGGAACTCAAGGCCGTGATCGAGGCGGTCCGTGCGCTGAAGTTTCCGTGTAAAATCAGCGTGCATACGGACAGCGCGTACGTTTGTAACGCATTCGTGCACGGCTGGCTTGACAACTGGTCGAGCAACGGCTGGCGGACGGCCTCTAAAAAGCCCGTGGAAAACCAGGACTTGTGGCGTGCGCTTCTCGACGCGCTGCGCGAGCACGAGTATTCGTTCGTTAAAGTCAAGGGACATTCCGACAATTCATTCAATAACCGCTGCGACGAGCTGGCGCGGCTTGCGATCAAGCAAGCCGCCGCGAATGCGCCGCAGGAACCATAAAACCGAAGATTTGCTTAAAAACACCACTAACTATTCGTTAAACTTGTCTTTAACGAATAGTTATGTTATAATTTGAGGCAGGAAAACACGTGAAAAACCGTCCTTTCCCACGCCCGGACGCCGGGAAAACTTTTTAACGAAGGGACAATCAGCGCATGGCAAACACGTTTCAGACGGAAAAATACAAAAAATACACGCTTAAAATCCGCGCGCTCCTTTCGGAACTGCCGCTGGTTTGCGGTTCGTTTTTTCGCTCGATCGAAAGTCAGACATCGGTACTGACGCGATACGGATACGCGGTCGATCTGCGCGGCTTCTTTCAGTTCGCCGTTGCGCAGGACGATCTGTTCCCCGGAAAGACCGTCCCCTCCCTCACCGTGACCGATCTGGAAAAGATACGCGCCTATCATATCGAACTCTATCTCAACGAAGTTTCGCTGTATCAGAAAGGCGAACGCGAACTGGTCAATCAGGAGATTTCAAAGGCAAGGAAGCTTTCCACCCTGCGCTCTTTTTTCAAGTATCTGCATAAGCAGGAAATGCTGCAGACCAACGTGGCCGCGCTGGTCGACATCCCCAAGTTGTACGAAAAGGCGATCGTGCGGCTGGAGCCGAACGAGGTTGCCGATTTGCTCGACCTTGCGGAAAATGGCGAGGGCTTAAGCGAGCGGCAGAAAAAGTATCATGCCGCAACGAAGCTGCGCGACGTTGCAATCCTGACGCTGTTCCTCGGCACGGGTATCCGCATCAGCGAACTCGTTGGAATCGATCTGGACGATATCGACCTGGAAAACGACGCGTTTGTCGTTACGCGAAAAGGCGGCAGCGAGGATATCCTTTCGTTCGGAAATGAAGTGCACCGCGCGCTGGAAGACTACCTGCGCCAAAGGGAAAACCAAACCGCGCTGCCGGGGCACGAAAACGCGCTGTTTCTTTCGATGCAGATGCGCCGTATCACCGCGCGCGCGGTTGAAAACCTCGTTAAAAAATATGCGCGTCTCGCCGCGCCTTTAAAAAAGATTACGCCGCACAAACTGCGCAGCACATACGGCACGATGCTCTATCACGAGACGGAGGACATCTATCTGGTTGCGGACGTGCTGGGCCACAAGGACGTGAACACAACGCGCAAGCACTATGCCGCGACATCCGAAGAACACAAGCGCATCGCGGCGAAAAAAATCCGGCTGCGGGACGACTGACGAACTCAGTGCATTTCGTGTCTGCGCCGCGCGCGGGACGCGGAAACGCGCTTCAGCGTCCGTACGCGGATGTGCAGCCCTTCCCGCCAGTCTTCGTCCGAGTCGAGGATGTACCCGCCCTCCAGATCTGGCGCGGCCGGGCTCTCCTCCGCCTGCTTTGGCGGTTCGCCGTCGAGATAAACGCCGTCGATCTTGATTTCGGCATACGGCTTTGCATCGGTTTCGAGGCATTTAAAGCAGTTATCGCAGATTTTCTGCGGATCCAGCACACAGCGGTCGTCGCATTCCCCGCAGTCGTCGCAGATTTTATCCGCATGCAAAACGCATTGTTTCACAAAAAGTCACCAATCTTTCCGAACATATGTTTGCAATATGCTAAAGTATATGGTATAATTCCGAAAAAGTCAAGATACTGCGGAAAAGACGAACATACGTTTGCGTTTTATGTAAACACATGTTATAATGCAGTATCAAAGCCTGTAAACAGCAGCAGCCGAACGGAGGATGACGCTGAACATGAAGAAATTGTCCGACCCTCAGCAGGTAATTCTGGATTATATGATCGAATATACCGAGGAGCATTCCTATCCCCCGTCGGTCCGCGAAATCTGCGCCGCCGTCGGGTTGAAATCGACCGCGACCGTGCACGCGCACCTCTGCAACCTTGAAAAACGCGGGCTGATCACGCGGGATTCTTCCAAACAGCGCGCAATCATCATCAACACGGAAAATATCCCGGGACGCGGCGAAAAGAAATATTCCGTGCCGCTGGTCGGGCATGTTGCGGCCGGGCTTCCCATGCTCGCGGCGGAAAACATCGAGGACGCGTTTCCTTTGCCGGACGTGCTCACGCACGGCAAGGAACCGGAGGAAATCTACATGCTCCGCGTCGAAGGCGAAAGCATGCGGGACGCAGGCATCCGCGACGGGGATATCCTCGTTGTGAACCACGACTGCATCTGCAACAACGGGGACATCGTGGTCGCCCGCGTCAGCGGCGAGAGCGCGACGGTCAAGCGGTTTTACCGCGAGAAGGACCGCGTGCGCCTGCAGCCCGAAAACGAACTCTTCGAGCCGATTTACGTTGCATTGAACGAAGTTGAAATCTCCGGCAAGGTAATCGGCCTGCTCCGTTCGATCTGAACGGCTTTATATTTAGTCTCTTCCCTGCCTTTTTAGCAGTGCGTCGGTGCAGATCATTGCGGCGATGCGCGCGTGCGTATAGGTCAGCGCGCCCTGCACATACGCCGTGTACGGGCTGCGGATCGGACCATCCGCGCTTAGTTCCGTGGTTGCGCCCTGCACAAACGTGCCCGCCGCCATCACGACCTGATCTTCATACCCCGGCATATCCCAGGGCTCCGGCGACGCGAAACTGTCGACCGGGGCCGCTTTTTGTATGCAGCGGCAGAATTCAACGAGCGCCTGTGCATCCGGAAACTGCACGGCCTGTATAATGTCCGAGCGTGCCGCATCGCTTGCCGGCATGGTCGGGTACCCAAGCAGCTCAAATACGCCCGCGAACAACGCGGCGCTTTTTACACACTGCGCGGTCACATGCGGTGCCACGAACAATCCCTGATAAAACGGCCGGTAGGAACCCGCATAGGAGCCGACCTCCGCACCCATGCCGGGCACGGTAAGACGGTGCCCAATGCGCTCGACAAATTCCTTTTTACCGGCGGCGTATCCGCCGGTCGGCGCAAGCCCGCCGCCGGGATTTTTGATCAGCGACCCGGCGATTACGTCCGCACCGCAGACGACCGGTTCGCGCGTTTCAACGAACTCGCCGTAGCAGTTGTCAACGAGGATCACTGCAGACGGGAAACGCTTTTTGCAGACGGAAAATGCTTGTTCGAGCGCCGCGGTATACAACGCTTCCCGCCAGGCGTACCCGCGCGAACGCTGCGCAAAGATTACTTTGACGCAAGCGGTGTCCGCACGCTGAATTGCGTCCAGGTCGATTTCGCCGTCCGGCGTGAGATCGATTTTTCGGAACGCAACTCCCTGCTTTTTCAGCGAGTTCGGCGCATCCCCGTTGCATCCGATGGCGGTGAGCAGCGTGTCGTACGGTTCGCCCGTGATCGAGAGGATCGTGTCTCCCGGTTCGAGCAGTCCCGCGAGCGCGGTGTAGATTGCGTGCGTTCCGTTGACGAATTGCGCGCGCACCAGCGCGGCTTCCGCGCCGAGCGAGCGCGCAAAAACGCGGTCCAGCGTATCCCGCCCGATGTCGTCGTAGCCGTAGCCGTTGGTCGGCGAAAAATGCTGTGCTGCAACGCGTTCACTCCAGAAAGCTTCGAGAACGCGCTGTTGGTTTGCCATTTCAACCGCGTCCACACGCTTAAATACGGGCTCCAATGTGCTCTCCGCGCGCCAGACAAGCTCCCGCGCGCGATCGGAAAGTTCCATCATGTTCTGTTCGTTCCTTTCATCCAGGCCTGCGCCGAGCAAACGAGTTCGCCGAGCAGGCCTTCCCTGACTGCACTAAAATCTGTTACGTCGTGCCATTGGATGCGCTTGTCCCGCTTAAACCAGGTCAGCTGCCGCTTGGCGAAACGCCGTGTGTCCTGCTTGATGGTTTCAACCGCCTCATCCAGCGTGCCGCTGCCGTCAAAATACGAAAACAACTGGCGGTAGCCGATCGACTGCATGGCCGGAAGCGCGCGATCGTATCCTTTTCGATAGATCGCCTCCGCCTCCGCGACAAGGCCGTTTTTCAGCATCGCATCGACGCGAAGGCCGATCCGGTGATAGAGCGCCGCGCGGTCCATGGTGAGCCCAATCATGAGCGGCTCGAACGGCGGACGGTTGTTTTGCTGGTTGGAAAAATCGTTTCCGTAGGCGGAAAGCGGCTTGCCGGAGCACTCGAACACCTCGAGCGCGCGGACAATCCGTTTTTTATCGTTTGGGTGCAGGCGGCCTGCCGTTTCGGGATCGATGGCGGCGAGTTTTTCGTATGCCGCCGCCGGGTCGCCTTCATACAGCGCTTCCATGCGGTTACGAGCCTGCTCGTCCTTCGGCACGGCGAATCCGAGCGGAAACGTCAGCGCGTTGACATACAGCCCGCTGCCGCCGACAATGATCGGGACATGGTTTCTTTGCAGAACGCCGTGGATCGCGTCCGACGCCATCGCGCGGTACTGCGAAACGGAAAAGTCCGGCGTGCCGATCGGTACGCATCCAATCATGTGATGCGGCGCGCGGCTCTGCTCTTCGGGCGTGGGCTTGGCCGAGCCGATATCCATGCCCTCGTAGACCTGCACGGAATCGGCCGAGACGATTTCTCCGCCGGTTCGCTCCGCAAGCAATAT
The DNA here is from genome assembly GCA_035446965.1 of Eubacteriales bacterium. Taxonomy (GTDB): domain Bacteria; phylum Bacillota; class Clostridia; order Christensenellales; family CAG-138; genus UBA7703. The sequence goes on along the minus strand of DAOTGE010000063.1, from coordinate 6,766 downwards.
CGAACATTCGGTTTTGTGGCACGCGGTCGGCCCGACGATGCATACGATTCGATCGGACGGCATGTTCAAAGCACCCGCTTAAAAAGCTTTTCGATTTCGAGTTTGGTCAGCCGCACCGCGATGGGACGGCCGTGCGGGCAGGTTAAAAGCGTGTCCTGCTGTTTGAGCGCTTCGAGCAGGCGTGAAATTTCTTCGCGCGTCAGGCGCTCCCCCGCCTTGACGGCGTGTTTGCAGGCGGATTGAGCCAGCGCGTCACGAAACCATTCGTTTTTGTTTGCGTCCGCGTTTTCGCCGAGCCGTTCGAGCGCTTCATGCAGAAAATCGCTCTTGAGCGCGGCGCCGTTGACCTGTGGCACGGCAAGCAGCGTTACGGACGTTTCGGTTGCGTCGGAAAACACGAATCCGAACGCTTCCAGCGCGGCGCGGTGCTCGGTGAAAAGCTCCGCTTCCGTGGGAAGCAGGCGAACGTCCTCCGGCAGAAACAGCGTCTGTGAAACGACGGCCGCGCGCTTTTCCATCAGCGCGTCGTAGAGGAGCCGTTCGTGCGCGGCGTGCTGGTCGATGATAAATACACTGTCCCCCTGCTGCACGAACCAATATGCGTCGAACGCTGCGCCGATGATGAAATACGGCTCGCCAAGCGGTTCGCTCTCCTGTCGCATTGTCTGCGGTTGCCAGAGCGATGGAGCCTCCCTGCTCTCGCCGCCTCCGCGCGGAAAATGAAACGAAGGAGCCTTCTGCGGCGGATACGCATCGGCGTTTTCGCGCAGCGGTGTGTTCGGACGGATTTCACCCGTCCGAAGTTCAATCCCGCCTGCAAACGCCGCGTCCGGAAAGGAAGCGGGATTCGCGGAAGGAGCGGGTTCGCTCTCCATGGACGGTATATAGCTTCGTATCAGTGCTTCCGAGCAGGCGGCGACGAGCGAACGCGCGACGCGCTGTTCATCGGTAAAGCGCACTTCGAGTTTTGCCGGATGGACGTTTACGTCCACCTCGGCGAACGAAATGCTGAGAGAAACGACCGCAAACGGAAACTTGCCGCCCATCAGGCGTGTGTCGAACGCACGCGAAAGCGCATTGGAAAGCGACGCGGCGCGAATGATACGCCCGTTGAGCGTGATGGTCTGCCCCGTCCGGTTCGAGCGCGCAATCTCCGGCGTACCGACAAAGCCTTCAATTTTGAGATAGCCGTCGTCGAACGTCAGCGGGCAGAGGTTTGCGTCCACGCTCACGCCATATACGGAAAGCAGCGCGTCCCGCAGAGCGCCGTTGCCTTCGGAGAGGTAGACCGTGCGTCCGTTATTGACGAAGTGCACCGCGATCTGCGGCGCGGAGAGGATGAGCCGCGCGGCGTAGTCCCCGATGCTCGCGCTTTCGGCACGGGCGCTTTTCATGAACTTGAGCCGTGCGGGTACGTTGTAAAACAGGTTTTTGACCGTGATGCTCGTGCCGCGCGTGCCGCCGCAGCGCTTGTGCTCGACGAGTTTGCCGCCCTCATAGCGAATCAGCGTGCCAAGTTCGTCTTCCTCGGTGCGCGTCTGCAGTTCAACGCGGGACACCGCGGCGATGGAGGCGAGCGCTTCTCCGCGGAACCCAAGCGAGCGGATGGAAAACAGATCTCCCGCGCCGGCAATTTTGCTGGTTGCGTGCCGCAAAAATGCGGTTTCGCAGTCCTCGTCGGCAATGCCGGAGCCGTTGTCCGTTACGCGGATGAGGTCCGTTCCTCCATTTTCGACTTCTATTGTGACCGCCGTCGCGCCCGCGTCGATTGCGTTTTCCACCAGTTCCTTGACCACGGAGGAAGGCCGGTCAACGACCTCGCCCGCGGCGATCTGGTTGGCGATGTGCGGCGGCAGTACATGTACTCTGGCCATAGTGTGTTTCTCCTAAAACGTCCCTTGGGTCAAGAATCCTTCTGCTTGAGCATGGCGTGCAGCGCATAGAGCTGATTGAGCGCGTCAAGCGGAGTGAGGTTGTCGATTTCGAGCTCGCGCAGGATGCGGAGCGCGCTTTCCTCCGTGCTCTGCTCGAAGAGCGACGGCTGCACGCTCGCCATCACCTGCGTGTCCGCAGGGGTTTCCCTGCGCGCGGCGATATCGGCGGTCTCCAGCCGTTCGAGGATTTCCTTTGCACGCGCGAGGACTTCTTCCGGCAGGCCGGCCAGGCGCGCGACCTGCACGCCGAAGCTCTTGTCCGCGCCGCCGCGCACGATCTTGCGCAAAAACACGATGTCGTCGCCGATTTCGCGGACGGTCACGCGGAAATTCTTTACGCCCGTGAGTTCCCCTTCCAGCTCGGTCAGCTCATGATAATGCGTGGCGAACAGCGCCTTTGCGCCGCAGCGTTTTTTGTCGGCGATGTATTCGAGCACCGACCATGCGATGCTCAGCCCGTCGAAGGTGCTGGTGCCGCGGCCGATTTCGTCGAGAATGAGCAGGCTGTTCTGCGTTGCGTTATGCAAAATGTTGGCGACCTCGCTCATCTCCACCATAAACGTGCTCTGCCCTGACGAAAGATCGTCGCTTGCGCCGATGCGCGTGAAAATCCGGTCGACGATAGCGATATTCGCTTCCTGCGCGGGCACGAACGAGCCGATATGCGCCATAAGCGTAATCAGCGCGACCTGCCGCATATAGGTGCTCTTGCCCGCCATGTTCGGCCCGGTGATGATTAAAAGGCGGTTTTTGCCGCCGTCGAGCAGAACGTCGTTCGGCACGAACGGCTCCTTGAGCGCGCGCTCGATCACCGGATGCCTGCCGTTGACAATGCGGATTTCTCCGCTTGTGTTGAGCTTTGGCCGACAGTAGGAATTGCTGACGGCAATCTCCGCAAACGAAACGTACACGTCCAGCTCGGCGATCAGCGCGCCGTTTTGCTGCAGACGGTCGGTTGCGGCGAGCAGTACTTCCCGGATTTCGGTGAACAGCTCATATTCCAGCGTAACGAGCCGGTCTTTTGCACCGAGGATTTTCTGCTCCATCTCCTTGAGCTCCGGCGTGATGAACCGCTCGGCGTTGGTCAGCGTCTGTTTGCGTTCATAGTGATAGGGCACAAGCTGGAGATAGGATTTCGTAACTTCGATATAGTAACCGAACACACGGTTATAGCCGACGCGCAGGTTTCTGATCTTCGTCTGCTCGCGTTCGTTTGCTTCAAAGTTTTCAAGCCAGGCCTGCGAGCCGTCCGCAATGCTCCTGAGTTCGTCAACGGTCGCATTGTACCCGTCCCGGATAAAGCCGCCTTCCTTGAGACCGGCCGGCGGCTCGTCGCAGATGGCGCTGCTTAAAAGCGAAAGGACGTCGATCATTTCGTCGAGCTTTTGAAAGATATCCTTTAGCGCGGCGCTCTTGTTTTGGGAGAGCGCTTCCTTGATCTGCGGGATGCGCACGAGCGTCTGCGACAGCGCGACGCAGTCGCGCGCGTTGACCGTGCCGTAAACGATTTTGCTGCAGAGGCGTTCGATGTCGTATACGCCGTGCAGCAGTTCAAAGAGCCTTTTTCGCTCAGTGAGGTTCTGCGAAAGCTCCTCCACTGCGTCCAGCCTGCGATTGACGGCCTGCACGCTTTGCAGCGGTCGGTCGATCCAGTCGCGCAGCATCCTGCCCCCCATGCCGGTTTTGGCGAGGTCGAGCAGGCTCATCAGCGTATATTTTTTGCTTGCGCCGAATCGCAGCGGCTGGGTAAGCTCCAGGTTGCGCCGCGTCGTCGCGTCCAGCACCATATAGCTGCTGCGGTTTAGAAGGCGCATGCCGTGGATATGCGAAAGCGCGTTTTTCTGCGTCTCGTCGAGATAGCGCATCAGCGCGCCCGCGGCGGAGAGCGCATACGGCGCGTCGTCCGCGCCGAAGCCGGAAAGCGACGTAACGCCAAAGTGTCTTTTTAGCATGTCCGCGGCGCTCTCGCGCAAAAACGCGTTCGCGCCGTATTGTTCGAGATAATAGGACGAAGAAAGCTTTTTTGAAAGCGCCTGCTGCAAAAACAGCGATGGATCGGCGATGATTTCACGCGGGCGGATGCGCTCCAGTTCGTCCGTCAGCGCTCCGGCGGGGTCTTCCCCGCTAAGCTGTAAAAGATAGAATTCGCCCGTCGAAACGTCCGCGTAAGCAAGGCCGATCGCCTGGTCGCCGAGCAGCACCGCGGCGATATAGCTGTTTGCGTCGTCTTCGAGCATGCGCTCCTCTATGACCGTGCCGGGCGTGATCACGCGGATCACGTCCCGCTCGACCAGTCCTTTGGCCAGCGCCGGGTCTTCCATCTGTTCGCAGACGGCGACCTTGAAGCCCTTTTCGATGAGTTTTGCGATGTAATTGTCCACCGCGTGATACGGCACGCCGCACATGGGCGCACGCTCGCTCAGCCCGCAGTCGCGGCCCGTCAGAACGAGGTCAAGCTCCTTTGCGGCGGTCTTTGCGTCCTCGAAAAACATTTCGTAAAAGTCGCCGAGCCGGAAAAACAGCAGGCAATCGGGGTATTTATCCTTGAGTTCGAGGTATTGCCGCATCATCGGCGTCATGTTTGCAGGCATGTGTTCCTCCGCGCTTAGTGCATGCATCCCGCGCAGCCGCTGCAGTCTCCGTCGCAGCTGGCGCTTGCGCTCGTTTCTCCGCCGATGCAGGCGTTGATTTCATCGTTTACGGTGCGCAGCACGGCGGAAAAGGCCGCCTGCGCGTCGATCAGTTCCACGAAGAGCGGATTTTCGCGAAGCTGTTCTTCGAGACGATCGATATCGTCCGTCAGGCGCAGCGCTTCGAGATTGTCGGTTTCGTCGTCTGCAAGGATTTTCACGAGGCGGTCGCGTTTTTCGTTGAGTTCTTTGAGCAGCGCGGAAAGCGGTTCGCTGGTTTCAACGGCGATCTGCGCGTTCTTCATGCGGACAAATTCCGCGGAGTTGGCGAGTGCAAGGCCGAGTTCTCTGGCTAATTCAATCACGTGTTATTTCCTCCAATGTTCCTGTTAAGGAGTTCTTGCGTACGCCGGTTACGCGCACGCTTTGATATGTTCCGATCAGTTCCGGCCCGCCGGGAAAGTACACCATCTTAAAGTTGGAAAACTTCCCGTAGCAAACCGGTTCGCCGCGCTCGTCGCAGTCCTCAACATGGACGATTCCCGACACGCCGACGTATTTTTTGTTGTTTTCGCGGGATTTTTGTTCCTGCAGTTCGTTGAGCCGCTGCAGCCGTTCCCGCTTGACGGCCTCCGGCACCTGCTCGGGCATCTGCGCCGCGCGCGTGCCTTTGCGCGGAGAGTACTTAAAAGTAAAGGCGGAAGCATACCCGGCGCGCTCGACGAGATCGAGCGTTTGCAGGAAGTCCTCTTCCGTTTCGCCCGGAAAACCGACGATGATGTCGGTGGTCAGTTCCACGTCCGCTATGGCGGCGCGCAGTTTGCGCACGATTTCCAGGTAACTTTCGCGCGTGTAGCGGCGGTTCATGCGCATGAGCACGTCGTTGGACCCGCTCTGCAGCGGCAGATGGACGTGATGGCATACGTTCGGGCAGTCCGCCATTGCCGCAATCAGCCGGTCGCTCAAATCCTTCGGGTGCGAGGTCATAAAGCGGATACGCTTTAGCCCCTCTACCTTAGAAACGCGCCGCAGCAGCCCCGCAAAGTCGATGTTTTCAAGGTCGCGGCCATAGGAATTTACGTTTTGACCGAGCAGCGTAATTTCGCTGTACCCGTCCGAGACGAGCCGTTCCACTTCCCCGAGGATGGACTCCGGCGCGCGTGAACGTTCCCGACCACGCACGTATGGCACGATGCAGTATGTGCAGAAATTATCGCAGCCGTAGTTGATGTTGACGAACGCGTTGATTTTTCCGGTGCGCACGCTTGGCAGCGTGTCTTCGATTACGATGTTGCCTTCCTCGACGGCGAGCGTCCGCTCCCCCGCCTCCGCACCTTCGATAAACGAAGGCAGGCGGCTAAGAAGATTGGTGCCAAACACGATGTTTACGTATGGAAAACGCCTAAAAAGTTTTTCGGCGACTTCCTTTTGCTGCATCATGCAGCCAAACACGCCCAGAATGAGGTTCGGGTTTGCATCCTTTTGATCTTTGAGCGCGCCGATGTTGCCGAACACGCGCTTTTCCGCGTGGTCGCGGATACAGCAGGTGTTAAACAGGATTACGTCCGCTTCCTGTTTCGTTTGACAGGGTACGTATCCGAGGGTTTCCAGCAGTCCTGCTGCGGTTTCGCTGTCCCGGACGTTCATCTGACAGCCGAATGTTTCGATATAGTAAGCGCCTTTTGCGCCGCTTTCGGCGCGCGCCGGTCGACGATTCATTTCCATTTTTTTACGCTCCAGTTGCTTTCGTTCCATTATAGCATAGATGCCGCGGGTAAAATCAAACCCGCATTAAGGAATTTTGCAATTTCCGTGTTGACATTTTTTTTTGCCTGTTGTATATTATGAGGGTCGCAAAAAGCGGCGCGTGCCATCCTCGGGGTGTAGCGCAGTCCGGTAGCGCACGTGCTTTGGGAGCATGGGGCCGGGGGTTCAAATCCCTTCACCCCGACCAAGAATGGCCCCGTGGTCAAGCGGTTAAGACACCGCCCTTTCACGGCGGTAACAGGAGTTCGAGTCTCCTCGGGGTCACCATTTTTTTCATGGACTTGGGCCTTTAGCTCAGTTGGTCAGAGCGGTCGGCTCATAACCGATTGGTCCGGGGTTCGAGTCCCTGAAGGCCCACCAATTCCGTTTGGCAATCGGCTTGGCCCGGTAGTACAGTTGGTTAGTACGCCAGCCTGTCACGCTGGAGGTCAGGGG
>DAOTGE010000062.1:0-15552 GCA_035446965.1 Eubacteriales bacterium | reverse complement strand
TAGCTGAACGCGAAGAACGCCGCAACTTCCGCGCCGATGGCCAGAATCCAGAGGACGATTGCACCGATGCGCAGACCCTTCACGGAGCCTTTGCCGCCGGAAGAGTCGCTGGCGCGCTCGGCGGGTTCCGCTTTCTCTTTAACGGGAGCCTTCTTTTCCGCGGGTTTCTTTGCCGGTTTATCGTCGGCGGAACGGGTTCCGGCCGATTTTGCCTGCGCGGCTTTCTTCGCCGCCGCCGCTTTTTTTGCGGCCGCCGCTTTCGCCTCGTCGGAGACGGTCTTTTTCTTTTCCATACTGTTCCCCCACTTAGTATATTGTTGATATCAGTATAACAATCGGCAGGATCGTTTGCAACGATGCTTTTAAAGCGAAAAGTGCCAAAGTCACAAAGAAACGATGCGGACGCTCTGGCGGCGGCAGAACCGCAATGCTATAATATCAATAAGCGCCAACGTTCGGTCCGGCATTGCCGGAACGCGGCGTTCCATCACAATTCTGTATTCCGGGAGGAAAACAATATGCTGAATTTTGAATTTTACAGCTCGACGCGCATCGTTTTTGGCAAAGGCACGTCCGGCGAAATCGGCGGACATATCGCGCCGCTGGCAAAGAAAGTCCTGATCCACTACGGAAGCGAGCGGATCGTGAAAAGCGGGCTTTTAGAGCGCGTGCAGTCCTCGCTCAGCGCCGCGGGCGTTGCCTATGTCACGCTGGGCGGCGTGCGCGCCAACCCGGATATCGAGCTCGCGAAAAAGGGCGTGGAACTGGCGAAAAAAGAGGGTGTGGAACTGGTCCTCAGCGTCGGCGGCGGGTCGGTCATCGACAGCGGCAAGGCCATCGCGCTGGGGTTAAAAAACCCGGACCTCGATTTGTGGTCGGTCTTTGAGAACAACCTTGAAACGAGCGGGTCGTTCCCCGTGGCCTGCATCCTGACGTTCCCGGCGGCCGGCAGCGAGGCGAGCAACAGCTGTGTGATGAGCAACTACAAGACCATGCAGAAGTGCGGCTACAACCGCGAATGGAACCGTCCGCTGGTGTCCGTCATCGACCCGACGCTGTTTGCATCGATCCCGAAATTTCAGATTGCCGCGGGCGTTGCAGACATGATGAGCCATATTTTTGAGCGGTATTTTTCCAACACCGAACACACGGAGATCGTCGACGCGCTTGCGGAGGCGACGCTGCGCACGCTGATTGAATTCGGCCCGAAGGTGGTCGAAAACCCGACGGATTACGACGCGTGGTGTCAGGTTGCGCTCAGCGGCACGATTGCACATAACAACATGCTCGGCGTCGGGCGCGAACAGGACTGGGCCTGCCATAAGCTTGCGCACGAACTGACGGCGCGCTTCGGCGCGACGCACGGCGCGGCGCTCGCGGTGCTTACGCCCGCGTGGATGCGCTATGTGTTCCGCGCAAATCCGCAGCGCTTTTTGAACTTTGCAACGAAGATCATGGGCGAGGAGCCGCATCCGCATGCCGGAGCGGCGACGATTGAGACGGGCGTTGCCGCGCTGGAGGAATTTTATTCCCTTCTCGGCCTGCCGCACAGGCTGACGGCGTTCGGCGTAACGGCGGAATCGATTCCCGAGATGGCAAAGATCGTAACGACGAATCCGGACGGCAGCAGAAAGCAGATCGGCGGGCTGCGCAAGCTCGGCGAAGGAGACGCCGCGGCGATTTACGAAGCGGCGCTGTAAACACCGTCAAAAAACTGGTTTTTTGACGGGATAACCGCGCTTTGCCTCTCGTCCTTAATGACTCCCGGGCGGCAAAGAGCTTTGGAGCAACCGCCCGTTCCGGGCGATGGTGTTACGCCGGATGAACCGGCGCAGCCGGAATCAACGGGTTAAGGACTGCGGTCCTTAACAATCCCGGAGTTTTTTTGCTGAAAAGCGGCCTCGCAATAAGTTGCGGGGCCGCTTTTGAAAGTCGGTTGATTATTTCGATTTTTTGGACGAGCCGTCCGGGATGTCCCCCACGCCGTTGAGCACGAGGCGCGGGCGGTACGGGAAGCGCCGCATCTCCTCCTCGTCCGTTACGCCGGAAAGGACGAGCGCCGTGTCCAGACCGGTTTCGATGCCGGCGATGATGTCCGTGTCCATCCGGTCGCCGATGATGACGGCTTCCTCGGAATGAACGCCGAGCATGCGCAGTCCGGTGCGCATCATCAGGGGGTTGGGCTTGCCGACGAAATAGGCCGACTTGCCGGTCGCCAGTTCGATCGGCGCAATCAGCGCGCGGCAGGCCGGAACGATGCCGCTTTCGGACGGGCCGGTCAGGTCCGTGTTGGTGCCGACGAGCTTTGCGCCGCCGCGCACAAAATTGACGGCTTTACAGATGCTCTCGTAGTTATAGTTGTTGGTTTCGCCGACGATTACGTAATCCGGATCGACGCCGTTGGTCGTGATGCCGACTTCGTAGAGCGCGTTGAACAGTCCCGGCGCGCCGATGATGAACGCGCTGGCGCCCGGCGCCTGCGAACGGACGAAATTCGCCGTTGCAAGCGCGCTTGTGTAAAAGTGGCTTTCGTCCACCTCCAGGCCCATGCGTGCCAGCTTGACCTGCAGTTCCTTGGGCGTCTTTCCGCTTGCGTTTGTAAGAAACAAAAACTTCTTCTTTTCCGCGTACAGCCAGGCGACGAACTCCTTAACGCCCGGCAGAAGCCGTTCGCCATGATAGATCACGCCGTCCATGTCGCAGATGAAGCCTTTTTTGCTGCGCAACAGATCCATATTTTTCCTCTTTCTCTTTCTTCTTCTTTTTCTTCTATTTCTCTTTTCATAGCATAGCATGTTTGCATTGCCGGTACAAGCGGAAGCTTGACGCGGGTTGGCTGCGTCATGATCGTTCACATTCGGTCAACACTTCTTTCATATCCGTGCGGTATAGTAAGGCGATAAAAAAGGAGGCGGGCGCATGATTCGATTCCGGCAACTGGCCAGGCCGGCAACGGCCGTTCTGCTTGCAGTGCTGTTTCTTCCGGTATTTGCCTGCAGCGAAGGCGCGGGCGCAGCTGCGGACGCGTCCGCGACGGCGAGCGCCACGGCCACCCCCGGCAACACCCCGGAGGCGTCCGAAACGCCGGACGCATCGGCGGAAACGCCCGCGAGCGCGGCCATGGAGACGCCCACCGCCCAGACGCCCGTGACCGAGGCGGACACACAGGAGCAGGACACCGTCAACGGAACGGGCGCATATACCATTACCGCGGACATAAGAGAAGAAGGCAAGTCGTATGTTTCGAGTGCGGCGGATGAAAACGCGCTCCGCGTCGAGAACGCCTGTACGGCGAGCGTGGAGGACGGGACCATTGAAAAACTTGCGGGCGATGCTTCCGCGAGCGACGCGAGCGCGCAGTTCGGCCTGAACGCCGCGGTGCTGACCCATGGCGGCGCGGCGCTCACGCTGCAAAATTCCAGCGTAACGTCCGACGCCGCAGGCGCAAGCGGGATTTTTGTTTACGGCGCGGCCTCGAGCGTCTCCGCCGAGTCGACAAGCGTCCGCACAGCGCAGGACAATGCCTGCGGACTGGCTGCGGCGGGCGGCGCTATGCTGGAGGCCAAAAATCTTTCGGTGCTGACCCAGGGAGCGTCCAGCGCTGCGATTCTTGCGCAAAGCGGGGCGTCTGTAATTGTTGACGCGGGGACGTACGCCGCGAGCGGGCAGGATTCGGCGGCTGTCGTTTCATATTCGAACGTTTCCGTTTCCAATGCGACGCTTCGCTCGTCGGCGTCCGGTGCAGTCTGCGTATACGGCGGCGGGAACGTGATGCTCACCGGCTGTACCGTGAGCGGAAGCTCGTCCGCCCTTCGCAGCGGCACCGGGAAGGACGAGCCCTGCGTGCTGCTTGCCCGGAGCGAAGAAAATGACGGCGCGAGCGCCGTGTTCACCATGACGAACGGTTCGCTGAAGTCGGGCGGTGCGGCGCTCTTTTCGGTAACGGGCACGGATGCTGCACTGACGCTGAGCGGTGTTTCCCTCACGCTTGGAAACGGCGTTCTGCTCCGCGTAAAGAGCGACGCGCAGAGCGGGGAAAAGGGAAGCTGCACAATGGACTGCGACGCTCAGGTTCTGGCTGGAAAAATCCTGGTGGAAGAAGGTTCTTCGCTGAACCTGCAGATGACCGGCGGTTCGTCGTTTTCGGGCACGGTCAATCCGTCCGGCGCGGCGGGCGACGTTTCCGTAACGCTGGAAGACGGCTGCACCTGGTCGCTGAGCGCGGACGCATACGTTACCTCGTTTACGGGCAAGACAAAAAATATCGAAACGAATGGTTTCACGCTCTATGTCAATGGCAGCGCGGTGACAAAGTAAAACACGGCTGCGTATCCGGCAAAAAACAGACCCTGCGGAGAGTTCCGCAGGGTCGTTTCACACTTGGTTTTGCCGCGCTGCGGACAAGGCAATTCGCCATTTTTCAGTCGGCCATTCGCGTCAGCTTTTCGCGGTCGAGGAGATGAACGGCGCCGCGCGTCAGCGAAACCATCCCCTCCGACTGGAAGTATTTGAGCATGCGGGTCACGACTTCGCGCGCCGTGCCCATGTGATTGGCGATTTTTTCGTGCGTGATTTCGAGTTCGTCGCTGTCCTCGATGGCGCTTTCCTCCAGAAGGAACGTTGCAAGCCGCGCGTCGAAGCGTTTAAAGAGGATTTGATCCATCAGCCACATGACCTCGGAAAACCGCGAGGCCAGGATCTGGCTGGTGTAGTTTGCAAGCAGCGTCGACTCCTCCATCACGGAGTGGTAAACTTCTGTCGGGATAATGTAAACCTCGGAATCCTTTTCAGCCTCGATGGTTACTTCAAAGCGGATGCTGGACATCATGCAGGCCGCGGAAAAGAGGCAGATATCCCGCTCGAGCAGGCGGTAAAGCGTGACTTCCTTGCCTTCATCCGAGACAATGAAAGCGCGGAGCTGCCCGCTTTTCACGACAAAGAGCCCTACGCAGTCCGCATTGCCGTTGTGCAGCATCGTCCCCTTGGGCGCAATGCGCATCGTCGTTGCGTTTTCCAGCGTAGTACGCTGCTCTTGTGTCAGCCGGCTCCAGATCGGCAGATAATCGCCCAGTTCCATCGTTTGCCTCCAAAGATATCGTCTTGTTCGATTATACATTTTTTTTGCCGGATCGTGAATGCTTCTCGCTTTTTTTTGTAAAGTTTTATATAATAAAGTCGGAGCAGAGAATAAACAGCAATGAGAATCGGTATTGATATGTGATTTTGTTACTGTGTTCTCTGGCATCCGGCGGTATGATTCGTTTGAACGGTTGAGGATTTCCCGAGCTTCCTCCGCTCGCCGGTTCAGGCGCAAGAATCTGTTCGGAACCGTATCTGCTGTAACCGCTCGGGACCCGCCGATCTGAAAGAAATAACAGGAGGATAGAAAAATGGTGTGTGAAACTCGTTTCTTTGAATGCAAGATTTGTGGCAACCTGGTTGGCATGATTCATTCTTCCGGCGTAAAGATGGTGTGCTGCGGGCAGGAGATGACGGAACTGGTCCCCGGCAGCGTCGACGCAAGCCAGGAAAAGCACGTTCCCGTCATTAAGCAGAACGGCGACAGCGTTACGGTCCATGTCGGCAGCGCCGATCATCCCATGACGGAGGAGCACCATATTGCATGGATTTATCTGCAGACCGAGGACGGCGGACAGCGCAAGTGCCTGAAACCCGGCGGCGCGCCGGAGGCGACGTTCGCACTCGGCGGTTCCAAACCCGTTGCGGCTTACGCATTCTGTAATCTGCATGGCCTCTGGAAGGCCGACGTATAATCCATTCTGCATTTGACAGGGCGTCCCGCCGATAATTTGGCGGGACGCTTTCTTCAAAGCAGCAGATATGCTTTGAAGGAAGCGGAGAAGGGGTTTTGGGAAAGGATGTGTGCATGTTTGATTTGGTCGTCTGGGAGGCTGCGTTCCTGAAAATGGTCGGGCGCCTGTTTGGCGCGCGGGTGGTTTGTGCAGGCGTGCAGGGCAGCCGTGCGCGCGGCGAAGCGCACGAAGACAGCGACGTCGACGCGGTGCTGATCCTCGACGAACTTTCGGCACAGGATTTGGCCGATTATCGTGCGGGGCTGCAAACGCTGCCATATGCGGAACTTGCCTGCGGGTTTGTTTCCGGCAAGAGAGAACTGGCGGCGTGGGAGCCTTCCGAACTGATTTCGTTTTATTTTGACACCGTCCCGCTGTCCGGCGATCTTGAATTCATCCGTCCGGCGCTCACGCGCGAGGCGGCAGAACGCGCGGTGCTTTCCGGCGCATGCGGCGTTTACCATGCCTGCTGCCACGCCTGCCTTTTTGGCGGCGCGGCGGAACTGCGGCCGCTGCAAAAGGCGGTTTTCTTTATTCTGCGGGTAAAGCGCTTCGCCGAGACCGGTGACTTTGTAATACGGGAAACCGATCTTATGATGCTGCTTGACGGGGAGGACCGCAATGTTTACAGCTTGCTTGTTCAGCCGGGTGGACAACCAAGCGGCAAACCTTTTCCAACGGAGCTGGCCGGGGCGCTGCTGCGCTGGTCCGGGCGGCTGATAATGCAATATGGAGGCGGATAAATGAAATTGAACCGGGTATATAAAATTGGATCGTTTCAGTAAAATACAAGTTTAATCTGTCGGGTCACTTGAATTAGGACCGGCTACACTGCTATAATTTCACTAGTGGCTATGCCACAACCGGAATTATCCGCGAAAAATACAATTGTTCATAAAGGGGGAACGGCATGAACGTATTGTGGTTTGCAGTGGCGGCGGCGGGCTGCGCTGTGGAAGCGGTGTTTATCGTTGAAGAACACCGAAAGAAGATGCTTGCGGCTCTCATTCTAAAGGCGGTCGCTTCGCTCCTGTTCATTCTGCTGGGCTTCCTTTGCGCATCCCGCGCGGCAGACGGAGCATACGCAGGCGTGATACTGGCCGGTCTTGTCTTCGGGGCAATCGGCGACATCTGCCTGAATTTGCGCCATCTGGTCGGCGAGCGCGGCAAAGCGGTATTTATGGCGGGGATTGCGGCGTTTCTTATCGGGCATCTGTTTTATCTGTTCGCGCTGATACGGCGCGCGCCGGGGATGCTGCTTTGGGCGGTGCCGGCGTGTGCGGTGATTTCCGCGCTGCTGCTGTGGTTTATTTTGAAGCGGATCGAGGTGCAGGGCGCGCTCAAATCGTTTGGCATCCTCTATCTTGTCGTCGTGTTCTTTATGGCGAGCTGTGCGCTCGGGCTCCTTCCGGTCGACCCGGGCAATCCGGGGTACCGCCTTTTCGCGGCGGGCGCGGTGCTTTTCGCGGCGAGCGACGTATTGCTCGTTCTGAACCAGTTCGGCAGGAAACAATATCCTGCATTTCGGGCGATGAATCTTTCGCTTTACTATCTCGGACAGATTTGCATTGCGTTTACCATTGCTCTGATGCGATGAAGGAAACAACCGCCGGCAAAGGAAAATGAGAGCCGGTAAGGAAGGGAATAAATTGGGTCGACCGCTGATATGAAACAAGAAGGACTAAAAAGGGCGTTTGTTCGCGAAATGCAGCAAAAGATATTTTCCGGCGAACTGCAGATTGGTCAGCAGCTGCCGCCGGAACGGGAACTGGCCGTTCTTTACGGCGTGAGCCGGAGTTTGATCAACACGGGAATTCTGGAGCTGGAAAAGCAGGGATTCGTGCGAATTATCCCGCGGCAGGGCAGCATCGTTGCCGATTATAAAAGAAACGGGACGCTCGACGTGCTTGTCGCGCTGACGGGGTGCGAAGCAAAGCTGGTCGACTATCCGCTGTTTTGCAACATGGTCGATATGCGCGTGCTGGTCGAATGCGAGTGTGCCAGGCTCGCCAGCGTACAGGCAACGCTGGAGGAACTGGACATGCTCGGCGCGCTTGTCCACTGTATGCGCGTATGCGCCAATCCGCTGGATGCGGCGGAACCGCTGGTGACGTTTCATTACAGAGTCACGCAGATATCCGGCAACGCGGTGTATGCCATGACGTTTAAGAGCTTTGAGCCGATGGTAAAAAATCTTGTGCGGCAGCATCTGACCGCCGCGCCGGACCTGCCGAAGACGGCAAAATTGCACGGCGACCTGCTCGCGGCGATGTATGCAAGGGACATGGAGCGCAGCGCGCAGTGTATGCGGGTTTGCCTGCTGCAGGGCATGAGCGCGATGAAAAAGCTCTATAAGCTTTGACGTCCGCCGGGAGAAAGGCGCGGCTGCCGGCCGGCAGATGGAAAAGCGTCTGCAGTCCGGCATTTTTAAAAGGGACATTATTCCGCCGGCGTGTAAACGCCGGCGGTTTTGATGCGCTTTACTTTCGGACGGCAAGCGTGTATCGTAGAAATTGTCAGCAGGGCGCATCAAACGGCGCCGGGCCTGCTTCGATCCCGGACAAAAAACACGAAGGCGGACTGAATGAAACTGAAGGTGCTGGTCGTTTCCGATCACGAAAGCGAATACATTTGGGATTATTTTGACAGAAAGGTTTTTTCAGGGGTGGACCTGATGATTTCCTGCGGGGACCTGAAGGCAGAATACCTTTCGTTTCTTGTTACGATGATTCCGGTTCCTCTGATTTATGTGCGCGGAAACCATGATTCGCGTTACAGGCAGAAGCCGCCGGAAGGCTGCATCGATCTCGAAGAGAAGCCGTTTGAGTTCCGGGGCGTGCGCTTTCTTGGCTTTGGCGGCTGCAAAAGCACGAAGGACGCGGACAACAACTACACCGAGCGGGAGATGGCACGGCGCGTCAAGCGCGCAACGCTTCCGCTGGTCGTCCGCAGAAAAACCGTGGACGTACTGGTCACGCATGCTCCCGCGGAGGGGCTGGGCGACGGGGACGACCGCTATCACGAAGGGTTTGCCGCGTTCCGCCAGCTGATCGACCGCTTCGAGCCGCGCTATCACCTGCACGGTCATCAGCACCTGACCTATAACATCGGCGCAAAACGGGTGATCCAATACAACTCGACGACCATTGTGAACGGATATAACTACTGCATTTTGGACATGGAATTTCCGGAGGGAGACGCATGAATCCAAACAACCAGAGTTTTGAAGAGTATGACCACGCCAGAAAACGGGCGCTGAAGGAATTTGCCGTCTGCAAAGCGCGCGGAGAAAGCGGATATCTGCGCGTGCTCGACGCAAAGCGCGAGGAAAACGGCGTTCTGGCGGTCATTGCGCAGCCCATGCGGGCCATTCCGCTGAGCCGCATCGTCGGCACGTATCAGGCGAGCCGCGCGAACTCGTTTGCGGCGAACTTCATGCCGCTGCTTCCGCCGGACACCGAGTTTGCCGCAAAATGGATCAACCTTTGCAGCGCGCATCTCGAAAGCGGCATCCGCGACCCGATCCGCGTGTACGAATACCTCTGGAACTACTATGTGGCCGAGGGGAACAAGCGCGTCAGCGTGCTTAAATACTTCGGCGCGACCGCGTTTGAAGCGGAGATTACGCGGATGGTCCCGCAGTGGGTCGAGGACGACCCGGACGTCGAGCGGTATTACACGTTTATCGCCTACACGAAAAAGGGCGTGTTCAGCGACGTTGAACTTTCCGAGTCGCGCAAGTACGAACGCCTTTACCGCATCGAACAACGGCTGATTGCCGAGCTTGACCCGGAAGCCCCCGCGCCGGATTACAACGCGCTCTACGTCCGCTTTGAAACGGCGTACAGCACGACGAAATGCACGCTTTCGCTCGGGGACGCGTTTTTGGAATATCTGCATATCTATGGATTTCCGATCAATATCCTGCCGGAAGAACTTTCCGCAAGAATCCTCACGCTCAAGCCGCAGCTTGAAATCCTTGAGCACCCGCCCGAACCGCGCGTGGTGCTGGAAGAAGAGGCGGAGGCTGCGGAAGCGCCACTGTTTGCCAGAATTCTGCCCGTGCACAAGAACCCGCGCATCCTCTTTGCGTTTTCCGGCGAACGGACGGACACGAACTGGCTCGGCGCGCACGAGCAGGGACGGCTCGCCATGCAGGCCGAACTGGGCGAGCGAGTGGAGTCCGCGGCGGTCGAACTGCCGGACCGCGAGGACGCATACGACATCCTCTGCGAGCAGGCCGGGGACGCGGGGCTTCTGTTCGTGACAACGCCGTCGCTGATGAACCCGGTGCTGCGCTTCGCGCTCGAGCACCCGAACTGCCTGACGCTGGTCTATTCGCGCATGCAGCACCATTACCGGCTGCACACCTATTTTGGCCGGTATTACGAGGCTGTGTTCATCTGCGGCGTGGCGGCGGGGCAGTACACGAAGACGGGCGTGGTCGCATATGTAACGCCAAAACTCAACTATGTCCGCTTTACGTCCGATATCAACGCGTTTGCCATCGGCGTGCGCAGCGTCCGGCCGGACGCGCGGGTGCTGCTGATTACAAAGGACGTAAGCCCGGCCGACAGCGCCACCTGCGAACAGGGCGTGCGCCTTGCGGCGGAGCTGGGCGCGGACGTGGTGCTCACCCCGCACTACGAGGCGCTTTCGCTGGCCGAACTGCCGTTCAGCGCGTTTTCCGCGCTGGTGACGGTCGATTCGTCCGGCAAGCCGGAGAAGTTCCTCGCCGCGCCGGACTGGAACTGGGAGCGGTTTTACACCGCGGTTGTGAAAAGTTATCTGAACGGCAGCCTGAATACGCTGCTGAATTCGGACCGCGACGAGTCGCCCATCACGAGCTTCTGGTGGGGACTGGGCGGCGGCGTGGTGGACGTACGCCTTGGCAGCTGGTCCGCCGGGACGCCGAATAACCTCCTGCGGTATCTGCGCGGCAGCATCGCAAGGAACCTCTATAACCCGTTCCACGGGCCTTTGACCGACAACGAAGGACGGATGCGCGTTCACGCGCACAGCGACCCGGCGCCCGCTGAGATCATCAAAATGCGTTATCTTGCCGAGGGCGTCGAAAGCGTGGAATAAACGCAATGGTGCGCTGTTGAGTTTTTTTGCAAAACTTGCTAAACTGTTGATCCGTATAAAAGACGTTTATTCCGCCCGCGTGTTTACGCGGGAAAAGGAGCACTATGCAGAAAAAAGAACCGCCGATCTATGTTGTCCGGCCTTCGCTTCCGCCGCTTGCGGAGTACGAAGCGCTGGTGCGCGAGATTTTCGACAGCCGGTATCTGACCAACAGCGGCGCAATGCACAAAAAACTCGAATCTGCGCTGGCCGAAAAACTTGACGCGCCGTATGCGCGGCTGTTTGTCAACGGGCACCTCGCGCTGGAGAGCGTGATCCAGGCGTTCGGCTTTGAAGGCGGGGAGATCATCACCACGCCGTTTACGTTTATTTCCACGACGCACGCAATTGTGCGCTGCGGGTTCGAGCCGGTGTTCTGCGACGTGGAACCGGCGTATTACACGCTCGACCCCGCAAAAATCGAGGAAGCGATCACGCCGCGTACGCGCGCAATCCTGCCGGTGCATGTTTACGGCAATCCCTGCGATATGGAGGGCATTGCCCGCGTGGCGAAAAAGCACGGTCTGCCGGTGATTTACGACGCGGCGCACGCCTTCGGCGTGACGGTCGGCGGCCGCAGCGTGACCGGCTTCGGCGACGCTTCGATGTTCAGTTTTCACGCGACCAAGAGCTTCAACACCATCGAAGGCGGCGCGGTCACCTGCGCGGACGCGGCGCTGGCGGAAAAGCTGGAGCGGATGAAGAACTTCGGCATTTACCCGGACGGGGAAGTGCGAGAGGTCGGCGGCAACGCCAAGATGAACGAATTTCAGGCGGCGATGGGGCTCTGCAACCTCAATCATTTTGAGGAGGAGATCGCAAAGCGGGCAAAAATCGTCGAGCGCTACCGGGAAAACCTCGGCGGGACCGAGGGTGTGTCCCTGCGGCCTGTGCCGCAAGGTGTGAAACAGAACTATGCGTATTTCCCCGCGACGTTCGACCCGGAAGCCTTCGGGCGCACGCGCGACGGCGTTGCCGAAACGCTCAGCCGTTACAATATCTTCCCGCGGAAATATTTCTATCCGCTCACGAGCGCGGCGGCCTGCTATCATGGCCGCTTCAATCCGGCGGAAACGCCCGTGGCGAAAAAAGCGTCCGAGCGGGTGCTCACACTTCCACTGTATGCGGACCTGCCGCAAAGCGACGTGGACGACATCTGCGAAATTATCGTTTCCTGCAAACGGTAAAGCGCTTTTCAGCCGTCAAAAAACAAGTTTTTTAACAGACAAACGCGTCCCGGCTTAGCTTGTCAGGAAAATCTCCGGGATTGTTAAGGGCCGCAGCCCTTAACCCGTTCTTTCCGGCTGCGCCGGTTTATCCGGCACAACGGATCGCCCGTTTAGGGCGGTTTCTTTGTGTTCTTTGCCGCCCGCGAGTCATTAAGGACGAGAGGCAAAGAACGGTTATCCCGTCAAAAAACTGGTTTTTTGACGGACTCAAACGCGCCCCGGTTCAGCCGGGGCGCGCTGTTTATAAGCCAAGTCGTTATTCGGCTTCTTCGCCGTAGACGGACTGATAGAGCGCCTGCACCGCGTCGATCAGGCGCGGGCCCGCGCGCAGGAGCGATTCTCCGTCGATGGAGTATACGCTCTTGCTGACGACGGCGTGCACGCCCTCCCAGCCCGCGCGGGCGAGGATTTCGTCCACGGCGGTCGTGCCGTCTTCGGCGTCCGGCGCGATGGTGACGATGATGTCCGGGCTGCGGTTGATCACCTCTTCGGCCGTAATATCCACATAGCCTTCCAGGTCCTCAAACTCGTTGCGCAGGCCCAACAGCAGCGCGACGTTATTGAGCAGCGTGCCGCTGCCGGCGGTCTTTAGGCCGCTCTCCAGCGGGGAAAGCTCAAAATAGACGGTTTTTTCTTCCGCGTCGGCTGTTTGAGGCGCAATGCCGGCAAACGCCGTGAGCAAATTGGCGACCAGCGAGCCTGCGTCCGCAACCCGGTCCGCGATTGCGCCGAGCAGCGTTACGGCGGAATACAGGCCGTTTACGTCGGTCACGTCGGTCACGACCGGCTGAACGCCCGCGTCGCGCAGCGTGGTGAGCATGCCTTCGTCCGCGGCCTGTTCGGCGGTCATCACGACGACCTGCGGATTCTGTGCAAGGATCAAATCCGTGTCGATGAGTCCGCCGGACGTAACGAGCGCAACGGAGGCGGCTTCTTCGGGATAGTCGCAGTCTTCCGCGCGTCCGACGACCTGCTCGCCCGCGCCGATGGAAAAGAGGATTTCGCAGTCCGCCGCGTCCAGAACGACGATCCGGCTGGCAAACGCGTCCATATCGATTGCGTTGCCCGCCATGTCGGTCACGCTGATTAGCGGCGCGCTGTCGATCGTGCCGCCGTCGTCTTCGTAATAATCGCTCTGCGCCGTTGCGGAATCGTCCGCCGGCACGGGGGAAGGCAGCGCACAGCCGAGCGCGAGGCAGGCGGTCATTGCGGCGGCCAGCATAAGCGCGGCGAACCGAAGGAATCTTTTCATAAATAAAAACCGATCCTTTCCGAATCCGATCACGGGAAAAATCAAAACCGCCGCGCGGTCTGCGGACGGTACGGCCCTGTAAAACGCAATAGAAAGCGCGCCGTTTGAACGCCGTCATTATAGCATCTTGCCTATGGCGGGTCAACCGAACCCGGCCCCCGAAGAGAGGGCGCTCGGCATGCGGGCAGGGCTGAATTTTACTGTACGAAATAAAAAAAGAATTGTATAATACGACTGAACAATCCCGTATCCGTACGCCGCAGTAAATAAATTTTTAGATTTAGGAAGCGAGTCAGCGCTATGAAAAAAGAATACCCGATCGACGAGCATCTCGAAGTTCCGATTAACGGAACGACGCTGGATTTTCGTATCCGCGGCACGAACGCCGCAAACCCGGTCATGCTGTTCCTGCACGGCGGTCCCGGCGTCTGCGACCGTCATTTCGTTCTGCGGGACCAGGCGCCGCTGACGGACGTATGCACGCTGGTCTGCGTCGATCAGCGCGGCGCGGGCAAAAGCTACACGCGCGAGCAGGCAAAGCAGGAGATGGACGCGGAGACCGTCGTGGAAGACGCGCGCATCTGCGTGGAATATCTCTGCGGGCACTTCCGCAAGGAAAAAGTGTATCTGGTCGGTCATTCGTACGGCAGCTATCTCGGCGTGCAGCTCTGCCAGCAGCATCCACGGCATATCGCCGCGTATGTCGGAATCGGGCAACTGGCGGACGGCGCGGAAAACGAGCGGATTTCCTATGAATTCGTTTGGAACGAGGCCAATAAACGCGGGGACAAAAAAGCGATTGCGGACCTCAAGCGCATCGGCGCGCCGAAGAAGGGGCTCTACAAGTCGCTGGACGACCTGACGGTGCAGCGTAACTACATGACCAAATACGGCGGCGCGGCGCACGGGGAAAGCGAGTCGATCTTCCGCTCGATGGTGCTGCCGGTGCTCCGTTCGCCGGAATACACGCTCTTTGACCTGGCGAAATATGCCAGGGGCGCATATTATAACCTCCGCGAGCTCTGGGAACCGGTGATTGGCTGCAACTTTATCGAAAGCGTGCGTTCGCTGGACGTGCCGGTGTTCATCACGCAGGGCAGGCACGACCGCAACACGCCGCCGGAACTGGCAAAGAAATGGTTCGACGCGCTGGACGCGCCGAAGAAGGAATGGATCTGGTTTGAAAACAGCGCGCATTCGCCGATCCGCGAGGAAACGGCGCTCTGGAACGAAACGATCCGCGAAAAGGTTTTACCGAAATAACGAACGATATATAAAGAGGACGTTTTTTGCAGAACGTCCTTTTTGCTTGCCGGAAACAGATCCGAATCCGCCGCCTGCAACCGGCGAGACGGACGAATCATTACCATATTGGAAAAATTCTGAAAACAAATCCGCGTGACGGCGGCGGCGTATTGTCAGCGGCGCGGCATTTTGGTATGATACACGATGCACCTTTGTTGAACGGCGCGCGGAAAGAATCGGATGCGTAAAACGGGTGATTTTTTTTGAAATGACGCGGCGTGAGCCGCAAAACGGATAAACTGAAACGGAGAAGCGATGGAAGGACGTTCGCTGCGGCGCGGAAAACGGAGAATGGGACGGATCGATTACCCGATTTTGCTGATGATCGGGCTTTTATGTGCGTTCGGTCTCGTTATGGTGTTTTCAGCGAGCTACTATTACGCGCAGAACACCGCGTCCGTCGGATATGACGGCTACTACTATATCCGCAAACAGGCCGTGTACCTTGCAATCGGCTTCCCGCTGATGATGCTGATTTCGCTGATCGACTTCCGCAAACTCGAAAAATTCAAGGTCATCGGCATCCTGCTCTCCATCGTCCTGCTGGTTGCGGTTTTAATTTTCGGCCAGGAGACGAACGGTGCAAAGCGCTGGATCGTGATCGGCGGCCAGAGTATCCAGCCGTCCGAGATTGCAAAATTCGGCATGATGCTCTACATGTGCTCGTTCATGGCGCGAAAATACAAGGTTATGCAGAGCTTTTCAAAGGGCATGCTGCCGATGCTTCTGGTCATCGGCGTAATCTGCGGTCTCGTCATGCTGCAGCCGAATATGTCGATGGCCGTTATCATGGGCCTGATGGGGTATGCGCTGCTGTTCATCGGCG
>DAOTGE010000061.1:0-15629 GCA_035446965.1 Eubacteriales bacterium | reverse complement strand
TGCTCGGCACCACCTGGCGGCCCGGCAACGACATCTACGGCATCCTGCCGATGATCCTCGGCAGCGTCTATGTCACGGCGGGCGCGCTCGTGCTCGGCGTGCCGGTCGGCATCTTCACGGCGGCGTTCCTTTCGCGCTTCGCTTCCAAAAAAATGGTGCGCACGCTGCGCCCCGCCGTCCAGCTGCTCGCGGGGATCCCGTCGGTCGTATACGGTTTTTTCGGGCTGGTGGTGGTCGTGCCGCTCACGACCGGGCGCGGCAGCATGCTCGCCGCGTGCATCATCCTCGGCATCATGATTTTGCCGACGATCATCTCGGTCTCCGAAAGCGCGCTCAACGCGGTCGACCAGAGCTATTATGAAGGCGCGCTGGCGCTTGGAGCCACGCACGAACGCGCGGTGTTCACCGTGCTGCTGCCGGCGGCCAAGTCCGGCGTGCTTGCGGGCGTCGTGCTCGGCGTCGGCCGCGCAATCGGCGAAGCGATGGCGGTCATCATGGTTGCGGGCAACCAGGCGCGCATGCCGGAAGGCCTGCTCAAGGGGATTCGGACGCTGACGACCAACATCGTTATGGAGATGGGCTACTCGGCCGACCTGCACCGCGAGGCGCTGATTGCAACCGCGGTCGTGCTGTTTGTGTTCATCCTTTTGATCAACCTCCTCTTTTCTCTCACCAAAAGGAGGAAAAAGGCATGAAACGTGCAAAAATTTCCGCTTTTATCCTGCGCGCGTGCGTCTATCTCGCCGCGGCGCTCACCGCAGGCGCGCTTTTGTTCATCGTCGGCTACATCCTGATCAAGGGTGTGCCGAACCTGACATGGAGCCTGTTTGCCTGGCGCTATAATTCCGTGAACGTTTCGCTGCTGCCGGCGCTGCTCAACACGGTCCTGATGACCGCGCTTGCGCTCGTCATCTCGGTGCCGCTCGGCGTATTCGCCGCGATCTACCTCGTTGAATACGCGCGGCGCGGCAGCCGCCTTGTGCGCATTGTGCGCATGAACGCCGAAACGCTCTCCGGCATCCCCTCGATCGTCTACGGGCTCTTCGGCATGCTGTTTTTCGTCAACACGCTCAAGCTCGGCCTTTCGATGCTCTCCGGCGCGCTCACGCTCTCCATCATGATCCTGCCGCTGATCCTGCGCACGGCGGAGGAAGCGCTGCTCAGCGTGCCGGACAGCTACCGCGAAGGCAGTTTCGGTCTCGGCGCGGGGCGGCTTAGGACCGTGTTCCGCGTGGTCCTGCCGGGCGCGGTGCCGGGCATCCTCGCGGGGGTCATCCTCGGCGTTGGCCGCATCGTCGGCGAAACGGCGGCGCTGCTCTACACCGCGGGCACGTCCTCCGAAACCGTCTCCGGCCTGTTCGACTCGGCGCGCACGCTCTCCGTGCATATGTACGCGCTCTCGCAGGAAGGGCTGTATCTCGACCAGACATACGCCACCGCCGTCGTGCTGCTTTTGATCGTCATTCTGATCAACGCGGCTTCCGGCGCGCTGGCCAAGAGAGTAGGTAAAAGATCATGAACAAGTTCGATATTTCAAATCTCGACCTGTACTACGGGCAGCTGCACGCCCTTAAAAACGTGCGCCTCGAAATCCCCGCGCAGAAGATCACCGCGTTCATCGGCCCTTCCGGCTGCGGCAAAAGCACGCTGCTGCGCACGCTTAACCGCATGAACGACCTCGTCGAAGGCTGCGTGATCACCGGCGACGTGCTGCTCGACGGGCAGAACATCTACGGCGGCGGGCTGGACGTCAACCGCCTGCGCAAAAACGTCGGCATGGTGTTTCAAAAGCCGAACCCCTTCCCCATGAGCGTGTACGACAACGTCGCCTACGGTCCGCGCACCCACGGCGTGCGCGGCAAAGCGAAGCTCGACGACGTTGTGGAGCGCTCGTTGCGCGACGCGGCCATCTGGGACGAACTCAAGGACCGGCTCAAAAAGGACGCGCTCGGCCTCTCCGGCGGGCAGCAGCAGCGCCTCTGCATCGCGCGGGCGCTGGCGGTCGAACCGGAGGTGCTGCTCATGGACGAGCCGACCAGTGCGCTCGACCCGATTTCCACGAGCCGGATCGAGGACCTCTGCGTGACGCTGCGCGAAAAGTATACTATAATTATCGTAACGCACAACATGCAGCAGGCGGCGCGCATATCCGACAACACGGCCTTCTTCCTGCTCGGCGAGGTCATCGAATACGGGCCGACGGAACGGCTCTTCAGCGTCCCGAAAGATAAACGGACGGAAGATTACATCACAGGGAGGTTCGGTTAATGCGAATCACGTTTGAAGAGCAGCTGCGCCTGCTCAATAAGGAACTGCTCGAAATGGGCGCGCTCATCGAGCACGCAATCCAGGCCGCGAGCGAAGCGCTGGTCTGCCAGGACACGGAGGCCGCGAACAACGCCATCGCCTTCGACCGCGAAGTCGACCAGAAGGAACGCGAAATCGAAACGCTCTGCTTAAAGCTGCTGCTGCAGCAGCAGCCCGTCGCGCGCGATTTGCGGCTCATCTCCGCGGCGCTCAAGATGATCACGGACATGGAGCGCATCGGCGACCAGGCGTCCGACATCTCCGGCATCGTCATCTATCTGGCCGGAAAGCCGTATATCAAGTCGCTCGAGCACCTGCCGCTGATGGCGGAGGCGGCTATCCGCATGGTGAGCGGCAGCATCGACGCGTTTATTAAAAAAGACCTTGCGCTCGCGCGCAGCGTCATCGCTATGGACGACGTAATCGACGATCTGTTCGACACGATCAAGGGCGAGCTTATCGATCTGATCCAAAAGGACGCGGCCAACGGCGAACAGGCGGTCGACCTCATCATGATCGCCAAATATTTCGAGCGCATCGGCGACCATGCGCAAAACATCGCCGAGTGGGCGGAGTTTGCCATCACGGGCGTGCACAAGGGGTCCGAGCTTTGAAAAACGCCGGGAAAACGAAAGGAACTGTCATATGATTTATTACGTAGAGGACGACGCGAACATCCGCGAGCTGGTCGTCTACACGCTCAACCAGACGGGACTGGAGGCGAAGGGGTTCCCGGACTCCGCCGCGTTTTTTACCGCGCTGCACGAGCAAAAGCCCACCATGGCGCTGCTGGACATCATGCTCCCCGGCGAGGACGGGCTGACGGTGCTTAAAAAACTGCGCGCCTCCTCGGCCACGGCGGATCTGCCCGTCATCATGATCACCGCAAAAGGCGCGGAATACGACAAGGTCACGGGCCTCGACCTCGGCGCGGACGACTATATTGCAAAGCCGTTCGGCATGGCGGAGCTGGTCGCGCGCGTCAAGGCGCTGCTGCGGCGCAGCGGTTCCAGCGCGGACGCGGAGCGGCTGGAACGCGGCGAACTGACGGTCAACGTAAAGAAGCACACCGTCACCGTCGAGGGGAAGGCCGTTACGCTCACCTTCAAGGAGTTTTCGCTGCTTGCCTGCCTCATGGAAAACGAGGGCCGCGCGTTCACGCGCGAGCAGCTGCTCGAATCCGTCTGGGGGTACGACTACGAGGGCGGCACGCGCACCGTGGACGTACATATCCAGACGCTGCGCACCAAGCTCGGCGTCAGCGGCAAGCGCATCGAGACCATCCGCGGCGTCGGCTACCGCTTTGGGGAGTGAACCCCATGACGCGCCGCAAAAGAAAGACCGGCTGTTTCCCGCGCCGGAGGTATCCGACATGAAACTGAAAAAACGAATCTTCCGAAACATACTGCTCGCGTCGCTGATTGCGGCGTTCCTCATGGGCGGCACGGTGCTCGTTGCGCAGTACCGCGTGTTTGAGGAGCGCGTCTTCGGCGAGCTGGAAGCCGAATGCGGTTACGTCGCCGCGGGGCTTGAGCAGGCCGCCGACGAGCAGGCGTATCTTGCCAGCCTCTCCTCCGCGTCCGGCCGCATCACGCTGATCGCCGCCGACGGCACGGTCGAGTTCGACTCCGCGAGCGACCCGGCGGACATGGACAACCATTCCACCCGGCCGGAGGTGGTCTCCGCGCTGGAAACGGGCGAAGGCACGAGCGCGCGCTATTCGGACACGCAGCTCACCGCCAATTTTTATTTTGCAAAACTCCTTGCCGACGGGCGCGTGCTGCGCACCGCAACGTCGCAGAAGAGCGTGCTCGGGCTGGTCGGCTCGTTCCTGCCGGTCATGCTGATGGTGCTGCTTCTGGTGCTGATCGTGAGCGTATTCTTCTCCCGCTATGCGGCAAAGACGATCATTGCGCCGATCAACGCGCTCGATCTGACCATCCCGCTCGGCAACGTCACTTACGACGAGCTTGCGCCGCTTCTGACCAAGATGGAGCGCCAGCGCCGGGAAATCGCCGCGCGCATGCTCGCGCTCTCCGAAAAGCAGCGGGAGTTCACCGCCGTGACCGAGAACATGCGCGAAGGGCTGATCCTGCTGGACGCGGACGAATGCATGCTCACCATCAACTCCAGCGCGGCGCAGACCTTCGGCGTGGACGCGCAGACGGTCTCCGGAAAGCACTATCTCATGCTCAACCGCAGCTACGCGCTCCAGCAGGCGCTGGAAGCCGCCAAAAAGAGCGGCGCGGGCGAATCCACGCTGATTAAGGGCGCGAACACCTATCAGGTGCTTGCAAGCACCGTCCCGAGCGGGGACAAGCACGCGGGCACGGTCGTGCTGATTCTGGACGTTACGGACAAGGTCGCCGCCGAAGCCATGCGGCGCGAGTTTTCCGCCAACGTTTCGCACGAGCTCAAAACGCCGCTGACCTCGATTTCCGGCTATGCCGAAATCATGAAGGACGGCGTGGCCAAGCCGGAGGACACGCGGCGCTTCGCGGCGAAGATCTTCGACGAGGCGGGACAGCTCATGTCGCTCATCGACGACATTATCCGCCTTTCGCAGCTGGACGAAGCCGCCTCTCTGCCGGAAAAGACCGACGTGGATCTCAAGGCGATCTGCGAGGACGTCTGCCGCAGGCTCCAGCCGCAGGCGCAGAGCGCAGGCGTCGCGCTGTTCGTGCTCTGCGAGCCGGTCACGGTGCGCGGCATTCCGAAAATTCTCGAAGAGATCGTGCAGAACCTCGTTGACAACGCGATCAAATACAACCGCAAAAACGGCACCGTCACCCTCACGCTCAAAAACCTGGAAAGCGGCGCGGAGCTGCGCGTCGCCGACACGGGCATCGGCATCCCGGAGGAGCACCTTTCGCGCGTGTTCGAGCGCTTCTACCGCGTGGACCGCAGCCGCAGCAAGCAGATCGGCGGCACGGGCCTCGGCCTCTCGATTGTGAAGCACTCCGCCGAAACGCACGGCGCGAAGGTATACCTCGAAAGCAAGCTCGGCGAAGGCACGACGATCTCGGTCGTTTTCCCGCCCGCCGGAGCGGACGAAGCGAAATAAGTGTCCTTTCAAAAAGCGCAGAGCCGGTTTCCCGGCGGTTCAAAGGGCCCCTTTTGAGGGGCTCTTTGCGTCCGTCAAAAAACCAGTTTTTTGACAGGATAACCGCTCATACCGGGCGATCGTACTGCGCCGGATAAACCGGCGCAGCCGGGAAAAGCGGGTTAAAGGCGGCGGCACATAACACCCTAAGGATTTTTGGGGGGCAGCCCTGAGAACCCCTTTGGCGGGGCTCTTTTCCCCTGCGGTTTTCGCTTGAGTCCGCCGGATTCGGCGGCGGAGCCGGAGACGGGTTATCCACCGTTTTTATGCAGCGGCGCTGCGTCCGCCGGGCGGTCGGAACGCACCTGTTTTCCATGCTTTTTCCGGCGGTTGCTCCGCACCGGAAACGCATAAGACAGACCGCTATGCACGCACGAAAAAGTCACAATTCCATGGATTGACAAACGCGTAATTTTGCGCTACAACATGCCTGCAAGCTATATGTTTTGGAAAAAGATTTTTAAGCGAAAGCGAAGTGATCGTTTTGGAGAAGCAATCCGAAGACGTGCCCCTCGGGCCAGCGAAGGTCGGCGTCGTTTACAACCTCAAACACGCCGACGCATCCAACAGCGCCGCGCCGGACGCACAGGCGGAGTTCGACAGCATGGACACCGTGCTCGCCATCGAACGCGCCATACGTGCCTGCGGCTGCAGCACCGTTTTAATGGAAGCCGACGAAACGCTTGCCGGACGGCTCGTTTCCGAACGCCCGGACATCGTATTCAATATTGCCGAAGGGGCGGGCGGCCGCAGCCGCGAAGCGCAGGCACCCGCGCTGATGAGCCTGCTCGGCGTGCCCTTTACCGGCTCGGACGAGACGACGCTCTGCATCGCGCTGGACAAAGCGCTCACAAAGCGTCTGCTCGCCACCTATAAAATCCCCACGCCGCGTTACCGCGTTTTTGAAAGAGGCGACGCGGTGCGCGCATCCTCTCTTCGTTTTCCCGTCATCGTAAAACCGAACGCGGAAGGTTCCAGCAAGGGAATCGCGGACGTCTGCATCGCAAAAGACGCGCAGGCGCTCCGTTCGCTTGTCGAAAAAAACCTTTCGCTCTACGGCGGCTCCGTGCTGGCCGAGGAATTCATCCCTGGCAGGGAGTTCACCGTCGGCCTGCTCGGAAACGGGGACGATCTGACGGTGTTCCCGCCGATGGAGATCGTTTACCACCGTTCGCCGATCGACGGATTCAACGTATATAACTACACCGTCAAGCAGCACTATCAAAAATACGTGGAATACCTCTGCCCCGCGCCGCTCTCGCCCGAACTGGAGGCCGAGATGACGCGCCTGAGCAAAAAGGTGTTCCGCTGCCTCGGCTGCCGGGACTTTGCGCGCGTGGACTTCCGCGCGGACGAAGACGGCCGCCTGTACTTCATCGAGGTCAACCCCCTGCCCGGCCTCGCGCCGAACTACAGCGATTTCCCGATGCTCGCGGCATTCTCCGGCGTGCCGTACGAAGCGCTCGTGCAGGGCGTTCTGCGCGCGGGCGCGGCGCGCTGCGGCGTATCCCTCACGAAAGGCGGTGAAGCGGATGGAAGCCAAAGCGAAATGGGACGACTGGAAATGGCAGTATTCCCACCGCATTACGACGGTCGCGCAGCTCGCTAAGCTGCTGCCGCTGAACCAGCAGGAGCAGGAAGATATCGCCTG
This sequence comes from Eubacteriales bacterium, assembly GCA_035446965.1. Classification (GTDB taxonomy): domain Bacteria; phylum Bacillota; class Clostridia; order Christensenellales; family CAG-138; genus UBA7703. The sequence continues at coordinate 8,568 of DAOTGE010000061.1, read as the reverse complement.
CTGCCTCAAGGCGTTCCGCATGGCGATTACGCCCTATTATGCGTCGCTGATCGATCCAAACGATCCAAACGACCCGATCCGAAAACAGGCCGTGCCCTCCATCCTCGAAACGCGCGATGACCCGAACGACCTGGAAGACCCGCTCGGCGAAACGGCGGACAGCCCCGTGCCGCACCTCGTACACCGCTATCCCGACCGCGTGCTGCTGCTGGTCACGCTGCAGTGCTCGATGTACTGCCGGCACTGCACGCGCCGCCGCGTGGTCGGCGAAGAGGACCGCGTAATCACGGAAGCCGCGCTGCAAAAGGCCGTTTCCTACATCCGCGCGCATACGGAAATACGGGACGTGCTGATCTCCGGCGGGGACCCGCTCACGATGCGCACGGAAAAGCTGGAGCATATCATTTCGCTGCTGCGGGGAATCGAGCACGTGGAGATCGTCCGCATCGGCACGCGCGTGCCGGTCGTGATGCCCATGCGCATCACCGGCGAACTGACCGGCATGCTCAAAAAATATCACCCGATCTGGATCAACACGCATTTCAACCATCCCAACGAGCTGACGCCGGAAGCGGCGCGCGCCTGCGCGGCCATCGTCGACGCGGGCATCCCGCTTGGCAACCAGACGGTGCTGCTCAAGGGCGTGAACGACGACGCGGAGACCATGAAGCGCCTGCTGCTCGGCCTCGTGAAAATGCGCGTGCGCCCGTATTACCTCTATCAGTGCGATTTGAGCTGCGGTATCGGGCATTTCCGCACGCGCGTGGAGGTCGGCGTGGACATCATGCACAAACTTACCGGGAACATCTCCGGCTACGCGCTGCCGAAGTTCGTCATCGACGCGCCGGGCGGCGGTGGAAAAATCCCGGTCGGACACGATTATGTGATCAGCCGGGACGATCGGGAAGTCGTGCTTGAAAACTACAAGGGCCTGCGCTACCGCTATCCGCAGCCGCAGCCCGGCAAGTGACTGCACCCACGAAACATAAAAAACAGCCTTTCGGCTGTTTTTTTTTGCGTAACGAAAACCGGAACCGCCGTACACGCCGACGGTTTTGATGGATTTCAACTTTAATCATTCAGCTTCGCAATCCGAATTGGGATTGTTAAGGGCCGCGGCCCTTAACCCGTTTTTCCGGCTGTGCCGGTTCATCCGGCAGAACGGATCGCCCGTTTCGGGCGGTTTATTTGTGTTCTTTGCCGCCCGCGAGTCCGAAGGGCGAGAGGCAAAGAACGTTTACCCGTCAAAAACCCAATTTGGGGCGCCCTTAAACAGCCTTTCGGCCGTTTTTTGCGCAACCAAAACCGGAACCGCCGCGGACGGACGATTTGACCCCTGCATGCAGGTTTTTCGTTTTGATTGAAACGTAAAAAAAGTTGTTTTAAAATTCGATCTGCGTTATTTCTTTTCCGGTTCTTCCTGCGGCGCTTCGCATTCCGGCGCGCCGTATCTGCGCTTTCTGGCCGCGCGGTCCTGCGCGTCCAGCGCGACGCCCATCGCAAGCCCGATTGAAAGGCCGATGGAGAGCCCCATGCCGACGTTGTCGAACGCGCTCAGGCCCAGCGAAACCCCGATGCTCAGGCCAAGGCACATCAAAATCGCCATCCAGGAAGTCGCGGGTTTTTCCTTCTCCCAGAGCGTCTGCCCCGCTTCCAGCGCGACGTTTTCCGGCGGCTGTTCCAGCTTTTTGTAGCCGCTTTTTTCGAGCACGCGCTCGGAGGCGGCGTTGCCTTCGTCCGTAATCGCGCGCACATAGTACGCCGAGCCCTGGGAAAACGCCCAGTCGGTCATCGCGTCGACGGCCTCCTTTGCGTATCCCTTGTGGCGGTGCGCTTCCAGCACGCCGTAGCCGATTTCCGCCGTCAGATCGTCCGGCGGGCCCTTAAAGCAAAGGTCGCCGACCATTTCGCCGGTCTCTTTGAGCGAAATTTTCCATGCGGCGTACCATTCCGCCTGCTCCGGGTCTTTTTTCGCGCCGTCGCGCATCTGCGTATAGGCGGCCTTGAGGTGCGCGTCCCGCTCCACTTCGATCATCTCGTCCATTTCGGGGATTTCCATCTGGACGATCCGCAGCCGCTTGGTCGGCACTTCTCTTTCCTTCTGCGCTTTTTCTTTCTTCATGCCTGCCCCGTTTCCCGTCGGTCAAACCCGGCGATATATGCTCTGCGTTCCCGGTCGTTTCGGACGGTCACCGTCTTGTCCGGGTAGCGTATTGCCAGATTCCGGTAGCCGCGCACGCGTTCGCGCGTTCTGCCCTTATACAAAATCCACCATGCAAATTCCCATGTCATGCGCTCGATGCAGCCGTCCGCCGCGCTCTCCCGCGTTTTACCGTGGAACGAAGCATATCGCTTCAGCGCGCGAAAGAGGCACAAAAGCCGCGGATAGTTCATCCATACGATTTCGTCCGCCTGCTCCATACGCTCGGCGTGCAGCAGCGCGCGGTAGTTTCCGTCAATGACCCAGTTGGGGGTTTCAAGTTCCCGCCGCACGCGTTCGCGCGCTTCGTCCCGGTCTCGTTCCTGCCAGTCCGGCAGAAAATTCACCGTGTCCAGATAGAGCGGCGCGCAGCCGATTTTTCCGGCCAGCTGTTTTGCCAGCGTGGACTTGCCGGAGCCGCTGTAGCCTACGATGGCGATCTTCATTCCGCCGCGCCTCCCTCCTTTTTGTCCGAAACGCCGTCGGTCTCCGGCAGAGCGACAGCCGAAAAGGCCCGGCTTTTCTGCGGGTGCTTTATTCTAAATAAGCCCATAGGATTGTTAAGGGCCGCAGCCCTTAACCCATACATTCCGGCTGCATCGGTTCACCCGATGCAACGGATCGCCCTGTCAAGGGCGTTTTCCCTGTGCGTTTTGCCGCCCGCGAGTCTGAAGGACGAGAGGCAAAACGTGGTTGCCCCGTCAAAAAATATATTTTTTGACGGAATATGCTTATTCGAGGAAGTCCTTTAGCCGCTTGCTGCGGCTCGGGTGGCGGAGCTTGCGCAGCGCCTTTGCTTCGATCTGGCGGATGCGCTCCCTCGTTACGTTGAACTCTTTGCCGACCTCTTCGAGCGTGCGCGCCTTGCCGTCGTCCAGGCCGTAGCGCAGGCGGAGCACCTTTGCTTCGCGCGGGGTGAGCGAATCGAGCACGTCCATGAGCTGCTCTTTGAGCAGCGTCACCGCGACGGCTTCCGCGGGCGCGGGCGCGTCGTCGTCCGGAATGAAGTCGCCGAGGTGGGAGTCGTCCTCCTCGCCGATCGGCGTTTCCAGCGAGACCGGTTCCTGCGCGATCTTGATGATCTCGCGCACTTTTTCTTCGGTGATGCCCATTTCCTTGGCGATCTCGTCCGGGCGCGGGTCGCGGCCGTATTCCTGCACGAGCTGGCGGTTCACGCGGATGAGCTTGTTGATGGTCTCCACCATGTGCACGGGGATACGGATGGTGCGCGCCTGGTCCGCGATTGCGCGGGTAATCGCCTGGCGGATCCACCAGGTCGCATAGGTGGAGAACTTGTAGCCTTTTTTATAGTCGAACTTTTCAACGGCCTTGATCAGGCCGAGGTTGCCTTCCTGAATCAGGTCCAAAAAGAGCATTCCGCGCCCGACGTACCGCTTGGCGATGGAGACGACCAGCCGCAGGTTCGCCTCGGCGAGCTCGTGCTTGGCGTCCTCGTCGCCCTCGGCCATGCGCTGGGCGATTTCGACCTCTTCCGCAGCGGTGAGCAGCGGCACCTTGCCGATCTCCTTGAGGTACATGCGCACCGGGTCGTCGATGTTGACGCCCTCGACCGCGGCCAGCTTAGTCGTGATTTCGGCGATCTCCTTATTGATGTCCTCGGGGAGCTCGACTTCCTCCACCACGTCGATATTGAGCTCCTCGATGCGGTCGTAAATCTTTTCGACCTGCTCCTGGTCGAGTTCGAGCTCCTCCAGCGCGTCCATGATCTGCTTGTAGGTCAGAACGCCCTTTGATTTGCCCAGTTCGAAGAGCTCGTTGATTTTCTGCGTGCGGTTCGCCGCTTTCGCGTCCAAGGTCTTCACTCCTTTCGTCCGATCCTCCGCATACGGAGGTTCAGTTCCTGCATTTCGCGTAATTTTACGGTCTTCTGTTCCGCCGGCAGCGCCGGGTCGGCCAGCTGACGCTTGATTTCCTCTATTTCCAGCGCGATGTCGCACCGCTCGATGCGGCAGAGACAGTCCCGCGCGGCTTTTTCCGGGTCTTCGCAGTCCATTTCGTCCCGGAGCGCCGCGCTCACGCGCTCCGCGGTCGGCTTGTCCAGCCCCGCGATCAGAAGCGGAAGGTTCGGCGTTTGGCCGCTTGCATACGCCTGCGCGACCGCCTCCGCAAACGCGCGCGTGTCCGCGTCCGAAAACGGCTTTTCACAGCCGCACTCCGAGACCAGCTGCGCCGCGCCCGCCGAGCGGAGCATCATGCACATCAGCGTGGACTCCGCGCGCGCCCGTTCGCCGTTGTCCGGCGCGGCGCGCCTGCCCGCCTGCGGCCGTTTCGCCGTGCCCGCGGACGGCGGCGGATCCGCGCCGCGCGTGTTCGCGCCCTGCGCCTTGAGCGTTTCCACCGCATAGCCGGTCTTTTTGGAAAGCTGTTTATAGTAGCGCTCCCGCTCCACAGGGGTCAGTCCCGCGATAAAGCGGCAGGCCGCCATTGCGTAGCGCTCGCGCCCGTTCTCCTTTTCCAGGTCGTAATCGCGCGCCATGCTCTCCAGCTTGAAGGCGTTGAGCGAAAGCGCCTCGTCCTTGAGCGCGTCGAACGCTTCCTTGCCGCTCTGGCGCACAAACTCGTCCGGGTCGCGTCCGCCGGGGAAAACGATTACGCGGACGCTCAGTCCTTCGTTCGAAAGGATGTCCAGCCCGCGGATGGTCGCGTTCTGACCTGCCGCGTCGCCGTCGTAGGCGATGTATACGGTGCTTACGTAGCGTTTGAGCAATCTTGCCTGCTGAATGGTCAGCGCCGTTCCCAGGCTCGCTACGGCGTTGGTAACGCCCGCCTCGTAGAGGCCGATCACGTCGGTATAGCCTTCCACGACGATCAGATCGCTGAGTTTCCCGCCTTTTTGCAGATGCAGGCCGTAGAGGTTGTTGCGCTTGTTGTAGAGCGGCGTGTCGCCGGTGTTGATATACTTGGGCTTGTCCTCGCTGTTGAGCACGCGCGCACCGAAGCCGATCACGCGGCCGCTCGCGGAGAGGATCGGGAAGATCAGCCTGCCGCGGTATGCGTCGTAGGTGCGCTCCGTGCCCGCTTTCTGCACAAGCAGTCCGGCGCTCACAAGCTCCTCCGGCTGAAAGCCCTTTTCGCCGAGATAGTTCTTCAGCGCGTCCCATTCGTTTGGCGCATAGCCGATGCCGAACCTGCGCACGGACTCGCTTGTGATGCCGCGCTGGCGCAGGTATGCGCGGCCCGGCCCGCCGTTTTCGCCGAGCAGGGTTTCCATATAGAAGCGCGCGGCCTGCCGGCATGCGTCCGAAAGGTGCTCCCGTCTTGCGCGCTCGCGGCGCATATTTTCGTCGTCCACCTCGTTCGGCATGGCCATGCCGGCGCGGTTTGCGAGGAACTCCACCGCCTCCTGAAAGGCGAGATGTTCCACGTCCATGATGAACTGGATCACCGTGCCGCCGATATGACAGCCGAAGCAGTAGTAAAGCTGTTTGTCCGGCGAAACGGAAAACGAAGGCGTTTTCTCGCCGTGCACGGGGCAAAGTCCCCAGAGCCGCCTGCCTTTCGGCTTGAGCTCGACATAGGAGGACACGACGGACACGATATCGTTTTTTGCAATCAGCTCGGCAAGCCAGCTGTCCGGATAAGCCATCCGTCCCGTCCTTTCCCGCGCAAATGCGAACGCCGCCGGAAATACGAAACCCGGGTCCCGGCGGGCCGCCATCCCATTTTGTGCGCGTTTTTTCGTGCCGCAGCGCGCGGCGCATTGCCACCGTCTCCGCCCGATTTGCATAAACGGTTTTTTTATTCGACTTGTATATGTTCGACCTTCACGCCCGGTTTCCTGCCGGGTTTTCGTAATTTTCCTGTAAATTCACGATTCAGCCGCCGGAATTGATCTGCACGCCGCCGATCTCCATCCAGGATTTCGGCACAAACAGCCGCACATATTCGCGTATTGCGTAGTTGTCCGTCATGCCCGCAATGTAGTCCGCAACGGCGCGTTCCTCCCCGTCCTCGGGGATATATTTGCGGTATTCGTCCGCAAGCTCCCCGGTATGCGCGAGGTAATATGCAAACAGTTCGCGCAGGACGCGCTTTGCGCGCTCCTCCTCGCCCTTGGCGACCGGGTTTTTATAGACGTTTTCAAACATAAAGTCCCGCAGCGCGTCAAACTGCCCGTAGATATGCGGGGACATCCCGATCTGCGGCTTGCCGAAGCTCTGCTCCACAACGTCGAGTATCATTGTGTTGATGCGCTTGCGGTGGCTGTCTCCAAGCACCGCCACGCAGGCGCGCGGCAGATCGCTTTCTTTGAGCACCCCGGCACGGATCGCGTCGTCGATGTCATGGTTGATATACGCGATGCGGTCGGCCAGCGAAACGACGCAGCCCTCCAGCGTGCAGGGTTTGCCGCTGCGCTTGTGGTTGAGAATACCGTCGCGCACCTCATAGGTCAGGTTCAGTCCCGCTCCGTCGTTTTCAAGTTTTTCCACGACGCGCAGGCTCTGCACGTTGTGTTCGAACCCGCCGGGCAGGATTTCACCGAGCACGTCCTCGCCGGAGTGCCCGAACGGCGTGTGCCCGAGATCGTGTCCCATGGCGATGGCCTCGGTCAGGTCCTCGTTGAGCCGCAGCGCGCGGGAGATCGTCCGCGCGATCTGCGAAACTTCCAGCGTGTGCGTCAGCCGCGTTCGGTAGTGGTCGCCCTGCGGAGAGAGGAACACCTGTGTTTTGTGCTTGAGCCGCCGGAAGGATTTGCAGTGGACGATGCGGTCCCGGTCGCGCGAAAAATCCGTGCGCAGCGGGCAGGGTTCAACATAAACTTCGCGCCCGCGCGAGTTCTGCGGGAGCGTCGCATAGGGCGAGAGCGTCTCCGCCTGGAGCCGTTCATAGTAGACGCGCGGCGTTTCGGTTGCCATTTTTCTGCATCCTCCGTTCTATCGGTACTTATTCGCCGTTTCGCTGCAATTTCCTTGTTTTGCGGCGCAAAACGCACAGAATTTTCGTGTTTGCGTGCAAAAACCCCCAAAACGGCAAAAAACCGCCCGCGTTAAGCGGGCGGCCGTGCGTTTTTCGTTTTGGGAACCGCGGCGGTTATTCGTCCTCGCCGCCTTCTTCGTCCTCTTCCCCGCAGCAGGGGATATCGAACTCGATGACCTCGTTGCAGAACGGGCAGATCAGCCCGTCGTCGCTGTCGATCATGTCCTCGTCGAAATAGACGGTTTCGCCGCAATGCGGGCATTCGACTTCGATGAAATCGTCCGCGTCTTCGTCCCCGTCGTAATCGAACGCATCTTCAAGCTCGTCCAGTTCGTCGTAGATGCCGTCCACGCAGTCCGAAAGGTCTTCGAGCGTTTCGTCCTGCTCTTCGAGCGCTTCGGCGATTGCGCCGAGCGTGTCGATCACGCCGCGCAGCACCTTATCCGTTCCCTCGTCCTTGAGGGACAGGCCGTCCGCCAGGCCGTCCAGGTATGCAACTTTTTCAGAGATATAGCTCATTTTGGTTACTCCCCCTCTTTCCGCCCGTGGCCGGACGGTTGATGTCCGGTTTGTCAGACGCGTTCCATATATTCGCCGGTGCGTGTGTCCACGCGGATTTTGTCGCCTTCGTTGACGAACAGCGGCACGTTGAGCGTGTAGCCGGTTTCCAGCGTCGCGGGCTTGGTCGTGCCCGTCGCGGTGTCGCCGCGCACGCCGGGGTCGGACTGCGTGATGGTCAGTTCAACGAAGTTCGGCGCCTCGACGGAGAACGGCTGCTCCTTGAAGAAGCGCACTTTCACGCTCTGGTTCTCAACGATAAAGTTGATGGCTTCCTCCACCTGATCGTGGTTGAGCGGAATCTGCTCGTAGGTTTCCACGTCCATAAAGTAGTACAGCCCGCCGTCTTCGTAGAGGTACTGCATTTCCTTGGTTTCGATATGCGCGGGGGGATACTTGTCCGTGGGGCTGAAGGTGCGTTCGAGCACCGCGCCGGTCATCACGTTTTTGAGGCGAGTACGCACAAAGGCCGCGCCTTTGCCGGGTTTCACATGCTGGAAGTCCGCGATCGCCCAGACCTGCCCGTCAATCTCCACGGTCATGCCTTTTCTGAATTCGCCTGCACTGATCATATTTCTGATTCCTCCGTTAAATCGTTCGATTCGTATCGACGTTTGCTGTTTTTATCCGTCAGCGTTTCCGCTGAAAAATGTTTTTTATGCCCGCGCTCAGATTTCCACAAGCGCTTTGGGTGAGGACACGAGGTTGATATGCCCCGTTTCGGTGACCACGCAGCAGTCCTCGATGCGCACGCCGCACAGCCCTTCGACATAAATGCCGGGCTCGACGGTGATGGTCATGCCCGCCGTGAGCGTGTCCGTGCTGCTCATGGCCGCGCGCGGCGGCTCGTGGATTTCCAGCCCGAAGCCGTG
>DAOTGE010000060.1:0-15641 GCA_035446965.1 Eubacteriales bacterium | reverse complement strand
CGATGACGTCCGCCATGAAGCTGATCATGTTGGCGGTTTCGCGGACGGTTTCGCCATGCGCGATCTGGCTTTTGCCTTCGTCAAGGTCCTGAACTTCCAGACCGAGGAGGTTACAGGCGGAAGCGAACGAGAAACGCGTGCGGGTGCTGTTGTCCCGGAAAAGGGAAATGCCGAGCCCGCTGTCGAAGATGCGCGAGGAGATATTGCGTTCGCGCAGGCTTCTGAGCGCGTTGGCGACGGTGAACACCGCGTCCAGCTCGTCCCGCGTTTTTTCCCAGGTCAGGAAAAAGTCGCCTTCGTACATATCCGAAAATTTCAGTCCGTCCAGAACCCTGGTGAACTCCTTGATGCCTTCCTTGCTTGCCATAAAATGCACTCCTGTATTTTTTATTTTTCTAAAAAATCAAAGGACTCCGTCCGCAAACGCCCGATCAGGGATCCGCTCCCCAAGAGCCCTCTTTTTTGCGAGGGGGTTCTCAAGGGCGACCCCTTGAGCGGGTGCTCGAGGGCGGAGCCCCGGAAAACGCCTTATTTTTCGCCCGCGGAGCCGGCGCGGAACTGAACGACGTCCTCGTCGCCTTTGCCCTTATACATAGAGGGAATCAGCGCGTAAACCGCCGCACAGGTAACGAGGTCCTGTTTCCAGGTGATCTCGTTGGGCGCGTGCGCCTGGCTCTCCGCACCGGGGCCGAATCCAACGCAGGGGATACCGTAGCGACCCTGAATGGAAACGCCGTTGGTCGAGAACGTCCATTTGTCGATGAGCGGGCGGTGGCGCAGATGCATCGAATCCGCATGGCCGATGCGCTCTTCGCCGTAGAGCGCCTTATGCGCGTCCGCAACGGCCTGCACATGCGGCGCGGTTTCTTTGTTGATCCAGGTGGGGAAGTAGCACTCCGTCTCGTAGGTCAGACCCGTCCAGGCCGGACGGTCGTAGAGATACATCGTTACCTTTGCGCCGTGCTTTTTACAGGCGGGCAGGTCTTCGATTTCCTTAATGCAGGATTCCCATGTTTCACCCGCGGTCATGCGTCGGTCGATGGAGATTGCACAGCTGTCCGCGACCGCGCAGCGCGATGGTGACGTGTAGAAAATCTGGGATACGGTGCAGGTGCCGCGGCCGAGGAAGCGTGCGTCTTCAAAGTGCTCCGGGTTGAACTTCGGGTCGAGCATTTTGACCAGACCCTTGATTTCCGCGTCGTCGCCGCAGCCGTTGGCGTTGAGCGCCTCAACGTTTTTAATGATTTCGGCCATCTTGTAGATGGCGTTGTCGCCGCGCTCCGGCGCGCTGCCGTGGCAGGAAACGCCCGTTACATCCACGCGGATTTCCATGCGCCCGCGATGTCCGCGGTAGATGCCGCCGTCGGTCGGTTCGGTGGACACCACAAACTCCGGGGTCAGGCCGTCTTCCTGATGGATATACTGCCAGCAGAGCCCGTCGCAGTCTTCTTCCTGAACGGTGGCCGTCACGAGGATTTTGTAACCCTCCGGAATCAGGCCGAGGTCTTTCATAATCTTTGCGCCGTATACGGCGGAGACAACGCCGCCTTCCTGGTCGGAGCCGCCGCGTCCGTAGATGACGTCGTCGGTTTCATATCCCTCGTAGGGATCTTTTTCCCAGTTGGCGATATTGCCGATGCCGACGGTGTCGATGTGTCCGTCGAAAGCGATGATTTTATCGCCCGTGCCCATCCAGCCGAGCGCGTTGCCCTCCGGGTCGATTTCGGCCTTATCGAAGCCGAGCGCTTCCATTTCCGCGATGGTGCGCTTGATTACGCCCTCTTCATCGCAGCTTTCGCTCGGGATGGCGATCAGATCGCGGAGGAATTTCGTCATTTGGGTCCGGTACCCCTGAGCAGCTTCTTTTACTTTGCCGTAGTCCATAAAGATGGTTCTCCCTTTCTGCTTGCGCCGCGGCCGCTGCCGCGGCCGGGGTCAGTCCTTTTTTGCGTCGATGTAGGAATACAGGGTATATTTGCTGATGCCGAAGTATTTCGACACCTTATCGCCGCTCTTGGTGACAAGGAACGCGCCGGCCTGATACAGAAACTGGATGGCGGTGATCTTGTCTTCCTTGGTCATCATGGCGACGGGTTTGCCTACGAGCGCGACGCTCTGTTCGATCAGGTCGTCGAGCAGGTCGTTGACGTTCTGGGGGATGCGATCGGGCACCTGCGGCTCGCTGTTATGGTGCAGCACGCTCGCGATCGCCCGCTCGGCCATGAGAAGCTCGGTGATGTCGTAGTTGATGCAGAGCACGCCTTCGACAACGCCTTCGTCATTGCGCAGATAAATCGTGCTGGATTTCAGGATGCGCCCGTCGCGCGTTTTGGTGAGGTAGCCGAGTTCGTCCTCCAGCGTGGGATCGTTTTTGCGCTGAATGGCTTCCAGCGCAACCCGGGACGCGCCGCCGCCCGCCTGGCGATGGGACACATGCCCGTTTTCGATTACCGCGATCGTGTGCTCGGTGCTGTCGCCGGAAATATCGTGTACGACGACCTCGCTGCTCTCTCCAAACTGCGTGGTGATGGCCAAAGCCAGCCGCTGCAGAAACTCCAGATCCATGACGAGACCCCTCTTCCTTATAAATATAGCAGAACAGAACAAAAAAACAAGCAGGAAAACAAAAATTTTTGATGAAACCTTATAAAAAGTTTGTTTTCGCCTCAAAAATAACAAATTAATTGTAACACAAACAAATAGTGGAATACAAAAAAAATCTGATTGTACAGACGTTCGCGGCCAAATTTGCCGGAAAACGGACGATAAAACCAGTGGATCATGGCTTTTTTGTAGCGTTTCATCTTCGTTCTTGTGCAAAAAAATAAAATACGGTACAATGTCCCTGACCTTGCAAAAGGCAGTAATAAAAAGGTGGTGAACCGAATGGAAGAAGAACGCGATCTGGTCGTTTTTTCCGATGATGAAGGCAATGAATTTGAACTGGAAATCGTCGATTATTTTACACACGACGGTCAGGACTATGCAACGCTGATCGATCCGGAAGGATGCGAGTGTGAATGCGAAGAAGAAACGTGCGAATGCGAACACGAACTGGAGTTCTATGTCATGAAAATTGTCGTCAACGGCGAGTTTGAAGAATTCCTGCCCGTGGACGAAGAGATGGAAGACGAAATCGCCAAAGTCGCCGAAACGCGTTTGAATGCGTTCGATGAAGAAGAGGAAGAAGAAAACGAGGACTGACCGTTTTTCGCAGCAAAACAAAAGGCTCGCGGGGAAAGACCCCCGCGGGTCTTTTTATTCCGGCGGGAGGCTTTGAAAACAAAAGGAAAATACGAGCAGTGTTTGCTGGGTTTTGGGAGAAACCCGTGAGCTGCTGCAACTGAAAAAGCGGTTTCGCACAAAGTTATCCGCAAAAAGAGGATTACGTGTGGATAAGTCGCCGTAAACGGCGCAAAATGTTTCCGCCGGATGGAAAATGTGAAAAATCCGTAATTTCAGGTAAAAACCACGCACTTTTTCAAAATATCTGGTATAATCCTAGAGACATTGTGCGAACAAGTGTTTGAAAGAAACGGTAAAATTTCTTGTTTCGGCGGCAGTCGGCCGCAAAAGGAACAGGTTTTCAATATTGGGATGGAACGGCCCGTGTGCTTCGGGCGAGTGGGAAAGGACTTACAAAACGTATGAAAGATATCGTCATAAAAGGCGCGAGGGAGCATAACCTTAAAAACATCGACCTCGTGGTTCCGCGCGACCAGTTGGTCGTGTTCACCGGCCTTTCCGGCAGCGGGAAGTCGAGCCTGGCGTTCGACACGATCTATGCCGAAGGCCAGCGGCGCTATGTGGAAAGCCTTTCTTCCTATGCGCGCCAGTTCCTCGGCCAAATGGAAAAACCGGACGTCGACAGTATCGACGGGCTTTCTCCCGCAATTTCCATCGATCAGAAGAGCACCAGCCATAACCCGCGCAGCACCGTCGGCACCGTGACGGAAATTCACGATTACCTGCGGCTGCTTTATGCGCGCTGCGGCGTTCCGCATTGCCCGCAATGCGGCAAGCTCATCGAGCGGCAGACCATCGATCAGGTGGTCGACCGCGTTTTAGCGCTGCCGGAGGGTACCAAGGCGCAGATCATCGCGCCATGCGTCCGCGGCCGCAAGGGAGAGCACCAGAAACTCTTCGACGAACTCCGGCGCGAAGGCTACGTGCGCGTGCGCGTGGACGGCACTGTGTATGATCTTTCGGACGTACCCGCGCTGGACAAAAAATATAAACACTCCATCGACGCGGTGATCGACCGCGTGGTGATTAAAACCGGCATCGAAGGCCGTCTGACGGACTCGCTGGAGACGGCGTTCCGCCTCGGCAGCGGGCTGGCAATCGTTGCGGTCGTGGACGGCGAAGAGATGCTCTTTTCGCAGAATTACGCCTGTCCGGACTGCGGCGTCAGCATCGAGGAACTCGCGCCGCGTATGTTTTCCTTTAACAGCCCGTTCGGCGCGTGTCCGACCTGTACGGGTCTCGGCTCTCTGCTGAAGGTAGACCCCGATCTCGTAATTCCGGACCGGTCGCTTTCGCTCGCGCAGGGCTGCGTGAACGTGATGGGCTGGAACAGCGGCTCTAAAGGGACGATTGCGAGTATGTACTTTGAGGCGCTGACCGCGCACTACGGCGCATCCATGAAAACACCGTTTCAGGATCTGCCGGAGAAGGTGCAAGACGCAGTTCTGTACGGAACCGGCAAGGAAAAACTGCATATCGCCTATCGCAAGGAATTCGGCAGCGGCTCGTTCGACGCGCCGTTTGAAGGCATCGTGGTCAACATGGAGCGCCGCTATCGCGAGTCCACAAGCGAATACAGCAAGCAGGAAATCGAGCGCTATATGACGCATACGCCCTGCCCGGACTGCGGCGGCAGGCGGCTCAGGCGCGAAAGCCTTGCCGTTACGGTCGGCGAAAAGAACATCGCCGAACTTTCGGACATGCCGGTGCGCGACGCAAGGACGTTTTTGCAGTCGCTCAAACTCGGCAAGACGCAGATGCTCATCGCCGCGCAGATTTTAAAGGAAATCGACGCGCGGCTGGGATTTCTGGTCAACGTCGGACTCGACTACCTAACGCTTTCGCGTTCGGCGGTTTCCCTTTCCGGCGGCGAGGCGCAGCGCATCCGGCTGGCCACGCAGATCGGCAGCGGACTGATGGGCGTGCTGTATATTCTCGACGAACCGAGCATCGGCTTGCACCAGCGCGACAATGCGCGTCTTTTGACGACGCTCAAAGGCATGCGCGACCTAGGAAACACGCTAATTGTGGTGGAACACGATGAAGAAACAATACGAAGCGCGGATTATGTGGTGGATATCGGTCCTGGCGCAGGTGAACATGGCGGGAAAGTGGTTGCTGTCGGCTCTCCGGAAGAAATTGCCGCAAGCGCAGATTCCATCACGGGCGCTTACCTCAGCGGTCGTATGTCCATCCCCGTGCCGGTGCAGCGCAGGCCGGGAAACGGCAGCAGCCTGATCGTGCGCGGTGCGCGCGCGCACAACCTGAAAAATATCGACGTGGAATTCCCGCTGGGCAAATTCATCTGCGTTACGGGCGTTTCCGGCAGCGGAAAATCGAGCCTGGTCAACGAAATCGTCAAAAAAGCGCTGTTGCGCGACCTCAACCGCGCACACACGCATCCAGGCGATCACGACGCAATCGAGGGTGCGTCCGCGCTGGACAAGGTGATCGATATCGACCAGAGCCCCATCGGGCGCACGCCGAGGTCGAATCCCGCGACCTACTGCGGGCTGTTCGACCTGATTCGGGACGTATTTGCGAACACACCGGACGCGCGGATGCGCGGCTACAAGAAGGGCCGCTTCAGTTTTAACGTCAAGGGCGGACGATGCGAGGCCTGCAACGGCGACGGCATTATCAAGATTGAGATGCACTTTTTGCCGGACATCTATGTGCCCTGTGAAGTCTGCGGCGGCAAGCGCTATAACCGCGAAACGCTGGAAGTGCATTATAAAGGGAAGACGATTTACGATGTGCTCGAAATGACCATTGAGGAAGGACTGCGCTTCTTTGCGCCGCTTCCGAAGCTGAAAAAGAAACTGCAGACGCTCTACGACGTGGGTCTCGGCTATATAAAACTCGGCCAGCCGAGCACGCAGCTTTCCGGCGGCGAGGCGCAGCGCGTTAAGCTCGCAACCGAGCTTTCCCGCCGTGACACCGGCCGCACGCTGTATATTCTGGACGAACCGACGACCGGACTGCACGTGGACGACGTAAAGCGCCTGCTCGAAATCCTCCAGCGCCTCTGCGAAAACGGCAGCACCGTTCTGGTTATCGAACACAATCTGGACGTGATCAAGTGCGCGGACTATGTGATCGACCTCGGCCCGGAGGGCGGGGACGCGGGCGGCACGGTGGTCGCCACCGGCACGCCGGAGGAGATCGCCTGCGTGGAGGAGAGCTACACGGGGCAGTTTTTGAAAAATGTTTTAAGGTAAAGGGTTTCCAACGGGATGAAGATCCCTTTGGTCGGGGGATGGGGATGAAATCCCCATATAAAGTTCCGTCCTTGCTTGGATCAACGGAAAGGAACGTCGTTATTATGTATACCAGATGGAGACTTTACATCCTCGCGGTATTCGTCGCGATCATTCTCATCCTGCTGTTTGCATGCCGCATCTGGCGCAAACGCGGGCACGACTTCGGCGCGTTCCGCGAGGTGCTGCTCATCCTCGGCGTGCTGCTGATCGTGGAGACGCTAATCATTTCCACGCTTTCCAACTTTAACCTCGGCGTAATTCTGCCGGCGTTTTTCGGCGTGCCGATGGTGTTCGTCGCGCTGGTGCTGCCGCAGATGGACCACGGATTTCTATTCTTCCTCAAGTGGTTGATCGTCGTCTGCTACGCCGTCGCGTGCTGCATTTTCGTCGTCTGCGGGTTTTTGATGGTCCGCGCGTCGTCCGAAGGCAAAAACGTGGAGGCGGACGCGGTCATCGTGCTCGGCGCGGCGGTTCATGGCGACAAAGTGACCTGGGTGCTGGAAAACCGGCTGAACACCGCCGCCGAATATCTGGAAGCGCATCCGGATTCCATCTGCGTGGTGTCCGGCGGGCAGGGTTCCGGCGAAACCGTGACCGAGGCTTCCGCCATGAAGAAATATCTCGTGGAACTCGGCGTCAACGCAGACCGCATTTATACGGAGGAAAGCGCCACCAACACGAAAGAGAATTTTGAATATTCCAAGGCGATCATCGACAATTTGCTTGGTGGAAACGCGAGAATTGCGTTTATCACCACAAATTTCCATGTCTACCGCGCGGGCCGTGTCGCCGCGGCGCAGGGCGTGAACGCCGTTGGAATCGCCGCGGACGATGTTTGGTATCTGCGGCTCAACAACTTCCTGCGCGAATGCGTCGGCATCTGCGTTTACGCGCTGCGCGGGGACATCTGACGCGCGGCGCCGGGGTCGGTCGTCTTGTGTTCCGGCCGGAATGTGTGTATGATAATACGGAAATCATGATTTAGGGGTACCCGTATGACGATTTGGATTGCGATGCTGCTTGGACTGGTGCAGGGGTTGTGTGAATTTCTGCCGGTGAGCAGCAGCGGTCATTTGCTGCTTTTGCAGAATATTTTCGGCGTGACCGAAGGCGCGATGTTTTTTACCGTGATGCTGCATGTTGCAACGCTGGTTGCGGTGTGCGTCGTCTACTGGCAGACGATTGTAAAACTGCTCCGCCAGCCGTTCAACAAGACCGTCGGGCTTTTAATCCTTGCGACGGTCCCGGCCGTGGTCATTGCGCTGCTGTTTAAGAAGATTGCGCCGCTCGCCGCGTTTGCGGACGCCGCCGAACAGGGCAAGTATCTTGGATTCAGTTTTTTGCTTACCTCCGCACTGCTGCTTGCCAGCGACCGGATCCGCCTGACACGGACGGACAGGGACGGGAACGTACGCCCGTATAAGGGGCGGAAAATGCGGCAAATGAAAGTAAGCGACGCGCTTATTATCGGTGTAATGCAGGGCGTTGCAATCCTGCCGGGCGTGTCGCGCTCCGGCAGCACGATTTCCGCTGCGCTGTTCTGCGGGCTTTCCCGCAAGACCGCCGCGGACTTTTCGTTTCTGATGTCGATTATTGCAATTCTCGGCGGCGCGGTGCTGGAGATTCCGGACGCGCTGGAGAGCGGGATTGGCGGCACGCACTGGACTTACATTGCCGCGGGCATGCTGGTTGCCGGTATAACGGGCTATTTTGCCGTCCGGCTGATGCTCGCCGCCATCAAGAAAAAGAAACTCTGGGGGTTTGCGGTCTATACGGCGGTGCTTGGCGTTCTCGTATTGATTGATCAGTTTGCGACACATATCTTTTTCTGACAGAGTAACTAAGAAGATAAAAACCGGCGGGATTTTTGTTCCCGCCGGTTTTTGTTACAGATTTGCCATACACCGCAGGGCTTCAAGCGGAAGCCCGATCGTTACCGTCTGTCGTTTCCCGTCGCGCGGCATGCCCTGCGACTCGTAAAACGCAATTGCCCGCCGGTTTTGTTCAAGCACCCAGCAGCAAAGACGGTCATAGCCGAGCGAGGCCGCCTCGCTTTTTAGATGGGCGAGCAGCAGCGTGCCGTATCCGCGCCGCCAGACGGAAGGCAGAAAATAGAAAAAACTGAACTCTGCCGCGCCGGGTAAATCCGCGTCGTGTGTCGGGTGGAGCGAGGCCGCGCCGACGGGAATACCGTCCGCCTCGAAGAGATAATAGCGCATCTCAGAAAACCGAACCAGCCCCTCGCGGAGCTGCGCGGCCTTTCGTTTGTCGGAAAGCGCGTCGAGCCAATCCCGCGGGACGATGCCCGCATAAGCGGTTTTCCACGCTTTATTGATGATATGCGCGATGGTTTCTACGTCGTTTACGGACGCGCGGCGAATGTTTGTGGCGGACATGGGGGGGGGGGACTCCTTCCTTGCGAAAGCTGCTATCGCGAGTATACCGCCGGCGTCGGCGCAAAGCAAATCTGCCCGGGCGGTCGGCGGGGAGGAGAACGTTTGAGGTGCCGCCTCCAAACCCCTGCAAGAAGGACTTTTTAATAAGCAAGGCGACGCGGATTTTCCGCGCCGCCAGCCTGTCAAAAAAGTCCATGGGATTGTTAAGGGCCGCAGCCCTTAACCCGTTTTTCCGGCTGTGCCGGTTTATCCGGCGCAACGGATCGCCCGTTTAGGGCGGTTTCTCTATGCTCTTTGCCGCCCGGGAGCCCGGAGGGCGAGAGGCAAAGAGTGGTTATCCCGTCAAAAAACTGGTTTTTTGACGGTCTCACGGCGCGGATTTCTCCGCGCCGCTGTTTTCCGGATGTTTTTATTTTGCGACCACGATGTTGACAATGTTCCGCACGACGATGACTTTTTTAATATCCTTGCCTTCGAGGAAGGGTTTGACCTCTTCGCAGGCAAGCGCCGCGGCTTCGACGGCTTTTGTGTCGAGCGACGCGTCCAGTGTGACGCGTCCGCGCACCTTGCCGTTGACCTGCACGCCGTATTCGATCGTGTTTTCAACCAGCGCGGCTTCATCGAACACCGGCCACGGCGCATGATGCAGCGGTTCGTAGCCGAGGTTCTGATTGATCTCCTCGCAGATGTGCGGCGCGACGGGTGCAAGCAGCAGCAGCAGCGTGTGCAGTTCGTCTTTCGTGAGCTTTCCCTTTGCGTAAAACGCGTTGGTCAGCGACATCATGCTCGCGATGGCGGTGTTGAACTTCATTCGCTCATAATCTTCGCCGACCTTTTTGATGGTCGCGTGGACGTTCTTTTTCTGTTCTGCGTCCGTGTCGCCTTCGCCCTGCAGCATGTCCTGCAGCGCCCAGACGCGGTCGAGAAAGCGCCGGCAGCCGCGCGTGCCCTGTTCGTTCCAGGGGATCGGCTGATCGAACGCGCCCATGAACATAATGTAGGTGCGGAACGCGTCCGCGCCATAGACCGGGATATAATCGTCCGGATTGACCACGTTGCCGCGGGACTTGCTCATTTTTTCGCCGTTCGCGCCGAGGACCATGCCGTGGCTCGTGCGCTTCATATACGGCTCGCTGGTGGGCACGAGGCCGCAGTCATAGAGGAACTTATGCCAGAAACGCGAGTACAAAAGATGCAGCGTGGTGTGCTCCATGCCGCCGTTGTACCAGTCCACGGGCGTCCAGTAATCCAGCGCCTTCTTAGAGGCGAATTCCTGCGTGTTGTGCGGGTCGGCATAGCGCAGGAAGTACCAGCTCGAACCGGCCCAGTTGGGCATGGTGTCCGCTTCGCGCATGGCCGGGTCGCCGCATTTTGGACATGTGGTGTGCAGCCAGTCCTGCGCGCGCGCCAGACAGCTGCTGCCGTCGTCGGTGGGCGTGAAGTTGTCCAGCATGGGCAGCCTGAGCGGGAGCTGATCGTAGGGGATCGGCACCCAGCCGCATTTTTCGCAGTACACCAGCGGGATGGGTTCGCCCCAGTAACGCTGGCGCGAAAAGACCCAGTCGCGGAGCTTATAGTTCACCTTGCGCTCGCCGATGCCTTTTTGTTCAAGCCAGCCGATGATGGCCGGAATCGCTTCGGAAACTTCCATGCCGTCGAGGAAGCCGGAGTTGACCATTTTCCCGTGCTGGCATTCGGTGTACGCTTCCTGTTCGATATCGCCTCCGGAAACCACCTCGACAATCGGCAGGCCGAAGGTTTTTGCAAACGCATAGTCGCGCTCGTCGTGCGCGGGCACGGCCATGATTGCACCGGTGCCGTAGCCCATGAGCACATAGTCCGAAATCCAGACCGGAATTTTTTTGCCGTTGACCGGGTTGACGGCAAAAAGGCCTTCTAGCGGTTCGCCGGTCTTGTCCTTGACCAGTTCGCTGCGCTCAAAGTCGCTCTTGGCGGCGGCGGCCTTCTGATAGGCGCGCACCTTGTCCAGATTCTTGATTTTATCGGCGTATTTTTCCACGAGCGGATGTTCGGGCGAAACGACCATGTAGGTTGCGCCGAAGAGTGTGTCCGGTCGGGTGGTGTAAACCGGGAGTACGTCGTCCAGCCCGTCGAGCGGGAAGCGCACGAGCGCGCCTTCGCTGCGGCCAATCCAGTTGATCTGCTGCGCTTTGATTTTTTCGAGGTAGTCGACGGTGTCCAGATCGTCGATCAGGCGCTGTGCATACGCTGTTATTTTAAGCATCCACTGGGAGCGCACCATGCGGATTACCTGGCCGCCGCAGCGCTCGCATACGCCGTCCACAACTTCTTCGTTGGCAAGGCCGACCTTGCAGGAGGTGCAGAAGTTGATCGGGATTTCCGCTTTATAGGCAAGTCCCTTTTCAAAGAACTTCAGAAAAATCCACTGCGTCCATTTATAATAGTCCGGGTCGGTCGTGTTGACTTCCCGAGAATAATCGAACGAGTATCCGAGTCGCTGAAGCTGTCCGCGGAAGCGGATGATGTTATCGTGCGTGACCTTGGCCGGATGGATGCCGGTTTTAATGGCGTAGTTCTCCGTCGGCAGGCCGAACGCGTCGTAGCCGATGGGGTACAGCACGTTATAGCCTTCCATGCGGCGCTTGCGGGCGATGACGTCCATCGCCGTAAACGGGCGCGGATGTCCCACGTGCAGCCCCTGGCCGGAAGGGTATGGAAACTCGATCAGCGCGAAATACTTCGGCTTTTCCTCACCGGACTCCGCTTCAAAGCAATGGGCGTCCGCCCAGATTCTCTGCCATTTGGCCTCGATGGCCTGTGGGTCGTATCGATCCTGCATGCAACAATATCCTCCGAAACTATCCTAAATATGTAGGATATCTTCTTTGAAGCGGATTGTCAATGAATGCGGAGAGCATGAAAGTAGCGCAAGGCGCAAAGGTTGCGGGTATACGCCGCCGAAAGGTCAGCCGGTCTCCCGCAAAGAACAGGCGAATGAAAAACAGTCGTATTCCGCATGCGGACAGAGTAAAGGGATTAACTTGCAGTATGCTATGCAAAACGCAGGAATTTTCGGCTGAAATCCGGGGGATCAAGCGGAACGCCGGCCTCGCTTGCTTTACGCCGCCTGCAAATCGTGATACAATTTTATACGATCAGAAGCATATGCAACACTGCAGAATCGTACGATCTCATTCATTTTTTACTAAGGGGGCGTAGATTATGGAACAGTATTCGACACCGCTGACGCTTGAACAGCAGACGCACAACAAAAACGCGGTAACCGCTATGGTACTCGGTATTGCCGGCCTCGTGATTACCTGGTTCCCGGTCGTCGGGCTCGTGCTATCCATCGTCGGGCTTGTGATCAGCACGTCCAACCGCAAATTTGCCAAAGAACATGGTTTGGCGGAAAACAGCATGAACGAAGCGGGGTATGTCTGCAGTCTGATCGGCATGATCGCGGGCATCATTACCATCGTGGTTGCGGTGTTCGTCATCTGTGCGCTGGTGGGCGTTGCGGGCGGGATTTTTCAGTACGTGATCCTGCCGGAAATCATGTAAATCTTAAGGAGCGTTCATGTTACCGACTTTTACCGTATTCGGGCTTACGATCCCGATGTATGGAGTGATGACGGCGTGCGGTATGCTCGCCGCCTTCATTCTGTTGATGTTCACGGCAAAGCGCATTCGCTTTACCGAGGATCAGATTCTTTCCGCGGCGCTCTGGGCGATCATCAGCGGCTTTCTCGGCGCGAAGATTCTCTATTGGCTCGTGGAATTCCGTCAGGTGCTGGCGGACCCGCATTACCTGCTCGAAACGCTGCGCGAGGGATTTGTGTTTTACGGCGCGTTGCTCGGCGGGCTGGCGGGCGTTGCGATTTACGCCGGGAAGCATAAGCTGCCGTATCTTGCGTTTATCGATCTTTTTGCGCCGTCGCTCGTGCTTGCGCATGCGTTCGGCCGCATCGGCTGCTTCTGCGCGGGCTGCTGCTATGGCATGGAATGCGACTGTGCAATTTCCGTGACGTTCCCGGAAGGGGCGATCGCTCCGGCGGGGATTCCGCGCCTGCCCACGCAGCTCATGGAGTCCGCGTTTCTGTTTGTCCTGAGCATCGTCCTGGTGCGGATGCTCAAGAAGGAAAAAGTGTTCGGCGTCGTTACGAGCTGGTATATGATTCTCTACGGCGTGTGGCGCTTTATCATCGAGTTCTTCCGTGCGGACGAACGCGGGTTTATCGGCGCGCTTTCGACCTCGCAGTTCATCAGCATCTTTGCGGTCGTCGCGGGCGTTGTGCTGTTAGTCCTTGTGTCGAAGAAAATCATCCAGTCGCCGCCGATTCCGGAGCCCGTGGAAGAGGAAAAGCCGAAGGTGAAGAAAGACGGCGAAGAAGCCGCACCACAGGCGCCTGCCGAGCCGGAACAGCCGGAAGAACCGAAACCGGAAGACGAAAAGAAAGAATAGTGTAACGCATATAAAAAGCCGCCGGCAGGCGGCTTTTTTGATGGGAAAATGGGGACGTTGGGGACTCCGCCTCCAACCCACCGCTTAGGGTTCAAACGGCCCTAAGGCTCCGTTTTTGTAGACAGGGATTCCCAAGGGACTTGCCCCTTGGATGGGGCGCGGGGGGAACCCCTGCAAAAAGAACTTCTTAACAAGCAAAAGCCGCCGGGAGGCGGCTTTGCTGACGCTAACGGGGAAAAATCAGAAGTAAAACCGTTTCCGGATTTCCGCCTTGAGGCGCGCGCGGCGGTTGAGCAGCAGCAGCGCCGAGCCGAGCACGAGGCAGGGGAAGAGCACATACAGCGACCAGCTCGGCCAAGCGATTGCATGGCGGTACAGGCCGATAAAAAATTCGATACAGACAATGAGCAATCCGATTCCGGCGAGCGCGAGCGAAGCGCGCACAAGCACCGGAAGGCGGCACTTTTTTGAAGTCATCCAGGAGAGAAACCAGGCAAACAGCGCGGCAAAGCCCGTCACCGGCAGGCCGAGCAGCAGCAGCCAGCTCCAGTCGCTCTGGTTCATAATCCGTATGAGCAGAAGCAAAACGCCGACCGCCGCCGCGTCGATCACGATATAGAGCAGCCGGATCATGTTTGTTGCGATCATCGGCAGCAGAAATACTGTAAAGGCGACCAGTTCGCCGCCGATCACATAATACGACCAGGTGAGTTTGCCGCTGACCATGATATTAGTCAGCATGACCGTAAAGAGCGGAATCAGCAGAAGCAGCGAAATGAACGACGCGATATACCGCCGGTCGAGCCGCCGGTCCAGATGCTCCACATGGCTTGGATAAGGCCGCACGGGTTTTTCTTCCTGCGGGGCGGACGGGTTGACAACCTCCGTGCCGCAGAGCGGGCAGCGTGGTTCGCTCTTTTCCAACTCCACGCCGCAGTTGACGCAATAGCTCATAGGATACCCACCTCCGGTTTTATACGGGTTAAATCAAAAGCAAAACGTGCCGCTTTGATCCGGCACAAAACGCGGCCGGACTTATTCGGCCTGGTTGCTTTCCACCTTGACATGGACGCCCAGTTTGACGAGCCGCGTGAAAAACTCGCGTTCGAGCAGCGGTTCCTCGATGGTCCGGGTGAAATTAATGCGCAGCCGCCCGTTATAGGTCAGCGCGGCGGCGCAGACGCGGTTGTCCGCAAGCGGTCCGAGGATAAAGTCCATGCGGCGCACGTACTGCGCCATTTCCTCCGGCAGTTTTGCCACGCCAAGGTTGCTCAGCGTGGTGGTGGAGATTGCGTCGCCAACCTGCGAGTAGACGTATTTCATGGCCGCATTTTTGATAAACAGCGGCATCAGCCGCAGCAGGCGGTTCTGCTCGGTGCGCACGTTGGTCGTGATCTTTACGTTAAGCAGTTTTTTGGTGACCTCCATCGCCATGAAGTGATGGACGATGTTGAGCGTTTCGTCGAACGTATACACGCCGAGGCGCGGGTCGATGCCGGGGTTGACATAGTTGGCGAAATTACGCAGCGTCTTGGAAGGGAATACGTTCCGCAAGTTGATCGGCACGCAGATTTTTACCGGTTTGAGCCGGTGGACGTGCGCGGTCGACTTGCGCTGAATGGCGTCCACAGAGAGGATGAGGACCGCTGTGAGATATTCCGTGACGGTGACGCCCTTTTCGCGCGCTTTCTGCCGGACGGCTTCCGCGTCCATCGAGCCGGTGACGATGTGCACGAACCCGCCGCGTTCGTCAGTGCCGTTGACATGAAAAGCCTTTGTCTCGCTGCGGGTTTGCGTGATGGTGCCGGAGTTGGAGGCGAAGCTGTCCTCCGCTTCCTCCGGACGCGGCGGCTCCGCGCAGTCGAGCACGCGTTCTCCTCTTGGAATGTCCGCGCCGTAGCGCAGGCGCAGATATTCGGCGACAAGCGTCTGCAGAAACACAAGCCCGCCCGTTCCGTCGGTGAGCACATGGAAAAACTCCACCGCGATGCGGTTTTGATAGTACCGCACGCGCATGCAGAAGCCGTCGCTGTCTTTCAGCCGGATGCGCACGCAGGGGTTGCCGACGTCCTGTTCGATCTTCGGCATTTCGTCGCTGCGCTCAAGATAGAACCAGAAAAGCCCTCGCTTGAGCTTATACGAAAACCAGGGCAGACGGCGGAGCGTCCGCTTCTGCGCGACTTCGAGGATGTCCTCGTCGATGGGTTCGCGCAGCGTTGCGGAGAGCCGGAAGAGCGCCGTCCAGTTGCGGTTCATCGTCGCCGGATAAATCAGCGCGGCGTTGTCCAG
>DAOTGE010000059.1:0-15676 GCA_035446965.1 Eubacteriales bacterium | reverse complement strand
GATCGTCCCGATGTTGACATGCGGTTTCGTTCTTTCAAATTTTGCCTTTGCCATTGTAGCTCTCCTTTTATAATCGTATCGTTGCTTTTATAAACGGTAATTGTTCTTCCCGACCACCGTTTCGGCGATCGATTTGGGGACTTCGGCATAGTGCGCGAACTGCATGGTAAACGTCCCGCGTCCCTGTGTGCGGCTTCGCAAATCGGTCGCATAGCCGAACATTTCGGAAAGCGGACAGAGCGCGTCGATCACCTGAACGTTCTGGCGCATCTCCATGCCGCTGACTTTGCCGCGGCGGGCGGTGATGTTGCCCATCACGTCGCCGAGATAATCTTCCGGCACCGTGACTTCCACCTTCATCATGGGCTCGAGCAGGACGCAGTTCGCCTTCTCCAGCGCTTCCTTGATTGCGAGCGAACCGGCAATGTTGAACGCAAGTTCGGAAGAGTCGACCTCGTGATAGGAGCCGTCAAGCAGCGTCGCCTGGATATCGACCACTTCATACCCGCCGAGCTTGCCGCTCTTGAGCGCCTCGCGGATGCCCTTGTCCACAGCCGGGATATATTCGCGCGGGATTACGCCGCCGACGATCTTGTCGATGAATTCATATCCGCTGCCCGGCTCGCGCGGCGCAAGCTCGACAACCACATGGCCATACTGCCCGTGACCGCCGGTCTGGCGCACATAACGCGCTTCCGCCCTGACGGGCGCTTTAATGCTCTCCTTGTAGGAAACCTGCGGATTGCCGACGCGTGCTTCCACATGGAATTCGCGGATCATGCGGTCGACGATGATCTCAAGATGCAGCTCGCCCATGCCGGCGATGATCGTCTGCCCGGTTTCCTGATCCGTATAGGTGCGGAACGTCGGGTCTTCCTCGGCGAGCTTGACGAGCGCGAGGGACATCTTTTCCTGCCCGGCTTTGGTCTTCGGTTCAATCGCGACCTGAATGACGGGTTCGGGGAACTCCATCGTCTCGAGCAGCACCTGGCGGTTTTCCGCGCAGAGCGTATCGCCCGTGCCCGTTTCCTTCATGCCGACCAGAGCGACAATGTCGCCGGAGTACGCTTCCTGGATCTCCGTACGTGTATCGGCGTGCATCATAAGGATGCGGCCTACGCGCTCGCGTTTATTTTTGCTCGCGTTGTATATGTATGAACCGGATTTCAGCGTGCCGCCGTAGACGCGAATAAACGCAAGTTTACCCACATACGGGTCCGTCAGAATCTTAAAAGCAAGCGCGGCAAACGGACCGTCGTCCCGCGGCTCGACGATGATTTCTTTCGTGCCGTCCTTGTTGGTGCCCTTCGCGGGCGGAATGTCCAGCGGGCTCGGCAGATAGTCGACAATCGCATTGAGCAGGGGCTGCACGCCCTTGTTGCGATAGGAAGACCCGCAGGTTACGGGGACGACCCTGCCGGAAAGCGTCGCTTTGCGGATGCAGGGAATCAGCTCCTCCGCGGTAAACCATTCGCCGTTGAAATATCGCTCCATCAAAGAGTCGTCCTCTTCGATAATCGTATCGAGGAGTTTGGCGCGCTGCTCCTTGGCCTGCTGGAGCATGTCCGCGGGGATTTCCTCCTCGCGGATATCCGTGCCGTCGTCGTTATAATAGATTTCCGCTTTCATCGAAACAAGATCGATGATGCCGCGGAAATCCCCCTCGCTTCCGATCGGGAGCTGGACGGGCAGCGCGTTTGCGCCGAGACGGTCGCACATCATTTTGCAGACGTTGTCGAAGTCCGCACCCGTAATGTCCATCTTGTTGACATATGCAATGCAGGGCACGCCGTATTTCATGGCCTGCCGCCAAACGGTTTCGGACTGCGGCTCCACGCCGCCTTTGGCGCAGAAAACAGCGACCGCGCCGTCAAGCACGCGAAGCGAGCGCTCCACTTCGACGGTGAAGTCCACATGCCCCGGCGTGTCGATGATGTTGATGCGGTGCTTGCGCCAGTAAGCGGTGGTCGCAGCGGACGTAATCGTGATGCCGCGCTCCTGCTCCTGCACCATATAGTCCATGGCGGCCGCGCCTTCGTGCACCTCGCCGATTTTGTGGATTTTGCCCGTGTAAAACAAAATCCTTTCGGTCGTGGTGGTTTTTCCGGCGTCGATATGCGCCATGATTCCAATATTCCTGGTCTTTTCCAGTGCGGTATCTCTAGGCAAATTCGTTTCCCTTTTCTAGTTTAAAAATTTGTTCCTTACAGTACTTCGCGGGTCTGCGGTCCGGATTTACCGCTCCAAACCGCAGGCCCGTGGCTGTAGATTCTTCGTTTGCTTCCCGTCGGCAGCGGCTCTTCTCCCCGCCGCCCGGGACAACTGCGCCTGTAAACGCTTTACCAGCGATAGTGCGCGAACGCCTTGTTCGCCTCGGCCATTTTATGCGTGTCTTCCTTCTTTTTGAAGGCATTACCGGTCGAGTTCGCGCCGTCCATGATTTCGCCGGCAAGCCGTGCGCTCATGGTGCGCTCGCTGCGCTTGCGCGCAAAGCTCACAAGCCAGCGCAGACCGAGCGTCTGCCGGCGTTCCGCACGGATTTCGATCGGCACCTGGTAGGTTGCGCCGCCGACTCTGCGGGCTTTGACTTCGAGCACGGGCATGATGTTGCTCATGGCCTGTTCGAATACTTCCCCGGGCTCGCGGCCGGTCTTTTCGCGGATGATGTCAAACGCATCGTAAACCGCTTTCTGCGCAACGCCGCGCTTTCCGTCCAGCATGACCTGGTTGATAAGTTTGGTCACCACGACGCTGTTGTAGATCGGGTCGGCCAGCACTTCACGTTTCGGGATAAATCCTCTTCTCGGCATATTTCGACCCTCCTTACTTCTTCGGGCGCTTCGCGCCATAGAGCGAACGGCTCTGTTTGCGGTCCGCAACGCCCGCTGTATCCAGCGCGCCGCGGACGATGTGGTAACGAACGCCCGGGAGGTCCTTAACACGGCCGCCGCGGATGAGCACAACGGAGTGCTCCTGCAGGTTGTGGCCGACGCCCGGGATATAGGCTGTGCCCTCGAGTCCGTCGGTCAGGCGGATACGGGCAATTTTACGCAGCGCGGAGTTCGGCTTTTTCGGCGTCATCGTACGCACGGCGGTGCATACGCCGCGGCGCTGCGGGCATTCTTTCAGAATAGGCGCGGTGGACTTATATTCCACCTTTTCCCTGCCTTTACGAACCAATTGGTTAATGGTCGGCATGAATCAATCTCCTTAATCGTTTCTATACTATCTATATAATATTACCGCTCCCTGCAACCCCTCGTAGGAAGCATTGTATCCTTTGCCGCGTTTTACATTTTACACCATGACTGTCATAAAACGGAAAACGCCCGGTCGGATCCCTGTAAAACCGTCTGTTTTTCGAATGGGAACCGCCAAATCCGTATTTTATCAGCAAACACCCGTGTTTGTCAAACGGTTTCTTCTTCCGCGGATTCGCTCCCCGCCGTGCCGAGCCCCTTGTTGAGCCTGCTTTTGCTGAAGAGCAGCTTGGTCCTGGATTTCGCCGTGATCGGTATCCAGCCTTTTTCG
Source organism: Eubacteriales bacterium (assembly GCA_035446965.1). GTDB lineage: Bacteria > Bacillota > Clostridia > Christensenellales > CAG-138 > UBA7703. Next base: position 12,145 of record DAOTGE010000059.1, on the reverse strand, counting down.
CTCATCTCGGCGATGACCGGGTGCTGCATCACGTCCACATACATCTCGTTCGCCCAGCGTTTTTCCAGCGTTCTTGTCACAATCCTTCCGGCCAGGATGCCGACAAGCAGGCTGGCGATCCAAACGCCGAAGGGCAGGAATGAATTCACGTCCGCAAGCGCCGTCCTCACCGGGTCGCTCGAAACGACGAGCAGCGCGGCAATTCCGACCAGCACCGGAATCAGCACCGGGAAATACTCGATTCGCAGAAACCGCGACCGGCATTTCTTGCAGACCGCCATCTGGACGGGGATCATCGTCCCGATCCGGGCGGCGCGCTTGCCGAGGAGCCATTTCTGCACACGCCGCGGTTCAGGATGCGCCATATCGATGATGGCATATCCCCGCCGCTTGCCCTTCTCGGGCGTTTTGCAGAACTGGCACTCGCGCGATTCAAACAACCTCGCAACGCCGCCTTCCGGAAGGAGCGTTTCGTAAAGCTCAATGTCCGAAATAATCTCGTCCGGCTTACCGTTCTCGCGAACGGTGCAGTTGCTGCAGGAGCGCATGTTCAAAAGCCGGCAGTAGCGCGTACCGGAGAGTTTGCATTGCGGGTTGTTGGGCAGCTTTTCCATCTTGGCTCCTTTACTCAAGTCCGTTCGTCCTTATGACTGCTCTTTTTCCGTCACGACGACGTCGCGATAGCGCCGCAGGCCGATGCCGGCGGGGATCAGTTTGCCGATGATGACGTTTTCCTTGAGGCCCACGAGCGGATCGATCTTGCCCTTGATGGCGGCCTCAGTCAGCACGCGCGTCGTCTCCTGGAAGCTCGCGGCCGAAAGGAACGAATCCGTCGCCAGGGACGCTTTGGTGATGCCCAGCAGTTTGCGCTTGGCGATTGCGGGCTTTCCGTCGTTCTGGATGACGCGCTCGTTTTCCGCTTCAAAGCGGAAGATATCGATCAATTCGCCCGGCAGCATCGTGGTGTCGCCGTTGTCCTCAACCTGTACTTTCCTGAGCATCTGGCGGATGATGATTTCGATGTGCTTATCGGAAATCTCAACGCCCTGCAGACGGTAGACGCTCTGCACTTCCTTGAGCAGATAGGCCTGCACGCCTTTCACGCCCTTGATTTTGAGGATGTCGTGCGGGTTGACGCTGCCCTCGGTGAGTTCGTCGCCGGCCTCGACGACGTCCCCTTCCGAAACCTTCAGCTTGCTGCCGAACGGAATCAAATAGCTTTCCGCTTCGCCGTCGCCGTTGGTCACGACCGCTTCGCGGCGCTTCTTGGAGTCGTCGATATGCACCGCGCCGTTGATTTCGGAAATCACGGCGAGGCCCTTCGGCTTCCTCGCCTCGAAAAGCTCCTCGACGCGCGGAAGACCCTGTGTGATATCGTCCGCGCTCGCAACGCCGCCGGTATGGAACGTACGCATCGTCAGCTGTGTGCCGGGCTCGCCGATCGCCTGCGCGGCGATGATACCGACCGCTTCGCCGATATCCACCGGCTTGCCGGTCGCAAGGTTCGCGCCGTAGCACTTGGCGCAGACGCCGTGGTCCGCGCGGCAGGTGAACACCGAACGGCAGTGCACGCTCTTGATGCCCGCCTTTTCGATTGCCTCGGCTTCTTCGTAGCCGATCATGGTGTCCGCTTCCACGATGATCTCTCCCGTTGCGGGATCGACGACCGGATCGACCGTATAACGGCCGAGCACGCGGGCTTTGAGCGGCTCAATGAGCTTGTTGCCCTCTTTGATCTCCGTAATGATCATGCCCTTGGGCGCTTCGCCGCGCTTTGCGTAGCAGTCGTCCTCACGGACGATCACGTCCCGCGAAACGTCGACCAGGCGGCGGGTCAGGTAACCGGAGTCCGCCGTACGCAGCGCCGTGTCCGCAAGACCTTTGCGCGCGCCGTGCGAGGAAATGAAGAACTCCAGCACCGAAAGGCCTTCGCGGAAGTTCGCGCGGATCGGCACCTCGATGATCTGGCCGCTCGGGTCGGCCATCAGGCCGCGCATGCCGGCAAGCTGACGGATCTGTGCCGTGCTGCCGCGCGCACCGGAGTTTGCCATCATGTAAATCGGGTTGAATTCGTCGAGCGATTCCATCAGCGCGCGGGAAACGAGTTCGGTCGTTTCTTCCCAAACGTGGATAACGCGCTCTCTGCGCTCGCTGTTGCTCAAGAGGCCCTGCCTGAAGAGGTTGTCGATATCGACGACCTTGGCTTCGGCCTCGCTGATCATCTGCTTCTTCTCGGCCGGGACCTGAATATCCTGGAATCCGACGGTGATGCCGCCCTTTGTGGAATAGGTAAAGCCGAGCTTTTTAATGCGGTCGAGCACCTGGGACGTTGTCGTCGGCCCATGCACACGATAGCAGTTGTCCACAATGTTGCCAAGGTCCTTTTTGACCACAAGTTTGTCGATTTCGAGCACAAAGAGGTTTTCCTCCTTCGTGCGGTCGACGAACCCGAGGTCCTGCGGAATGGCGTTGTTGAAAATCACGCGCCCAACCGTCGTATCGACGATCTTGCGGCGCTTTTCGCCCTTCCATTCGCGCTCAAGACGGATTTTCACCCGTGCCTGCAGTGAAACGACGCCGGTCTGGTAAGCCATCACCGCTTCTTCTTCCGAATGGAACACCTTGCCCTCGCCTTTCGAGCCGGGCTTGATCATGGTCAGGTAATAGCAGCCGATGACCATGTCCTGCGTCGGAGAAACGACCGGGCGGCCGTCCTGCGGCTTTAAAATATTGTTGCTCGCGAGCATGAGGAAGCGGGCTTCCGCCTGCGCTTCGACCGAAAGCGGCACGTGCACGGCCATCTGGTCGCCGTCGAAGTCCGCGTTGTACGCGGTGCAGACCAGCGGATGCAGCTTGAGCGCGCGGCCCTCGACGAGGATCGGCTCAAACGCCTGAATACCGAGTCTGTGCAGCGTAGGCGCGCGGTTGAGCAGCACCGGATGGTCCTTGATGACCTCTTCAAGCACGCCCCAAACAGCCGAATCGACGCGCTCCACCATGCGCTTTGCGCCTTTGACGTTCTGTGCAAACCCGCCTTTGACGAGCTTTTTCATCACGAACGGCTTAAACAGCTCCAGTGCCATCTCTTTGGGCAGGCCGCACTGATACATCTGCAGGTCCGGTCCGACGACGATAACGCTGCGGCCGGAGTAGTCCACGCGCTTGCCCAGCAGGTTCTGGCGGAAGCGTCCCTGCTTGCCGCGCAGCATGTCCGAAAGCGACTTGAGCGGGCGGTTGCCGGGGCCGGTCACAGGCCGCGTGCGGCGGCCGTTGTCGATCAGCGAGTCCACCGCTTCCTGCAGCATGCGCTTTTCGTTGCGCACGATGATATCCGGCGCACGCAGCTCCAGCAGCCGCTTCAGGCGGTTGTTGCGGTTGATCACGCGGCGGTAAAGATCGTTGAGGTCGCTCGTTGCAAAGCGGCCGCCGTCGAGCTGCACCATCGGGCGGATGTCCGGCGGGATGACCGGAATCACGGTCAATATGATCCATTCCGGTTTGTTGCCGCTCTGGATGAACGCCTCGATGACTTCCAGACGCTTAATCGCATTGGCGCGCTTCTGGCCGGAAGAACCGGCAATCTCTTCGCGAAGCTCTTTTTCGAGCGTCGGAAGGTCCAGCTGCATGAGCAGTTCGCGAATCGCCTCCGCACCCATGCCCGCGCGGAACGCCTTCGGGCCGAACTGCTGCCTGGCCTCGCGGTATTCCTTATCGGTTAAAATCTGCTTATAATTCAGTCCCGTTTCGCCGGGATCGATGACCACATATGCGCCGAAATAGAGCACCTGCTCGAGCGAGCGCGGACTCATGTCCAGCAGCATCTTCATGCGGCAGGGGATTCCCTTGAAATACCAGATATGGGAAACCGGCACCGCCAGTTCAATGTGCCCCATGCGCTCGCGGCGCACCTTTGCACGGGTGACTTCCACGCCGCACTTTTCGCACACGATTCCCTTGTAGCGGCCGCGCTTATAGCGCCCGCAGTGGCATTCCCAGTCCTTCGTAGGCCCGAAAATCCGCTCGCAGAACAGGCCGTCCTTTTCGGGCTTGAGCGTGCGGTAGTTGATCGTTTCCGGCTTTTTGACTTCGCCGTGGGACCATTCGAGTATCTTTTCGGGCGAAGCCAGCCCGATCTGCAACGCGTCAAAATTCGTCAGTTCAAACACTTATCTATCTCTCCCTTGCTGCCGCTCAGTCCAGGTGATCCTTGTCGATGTCGAGGTCCAGCGCGTCGGACAAATCGCCGATGTCTTCGTCCAGCCCGTCGAGATCGTCGCCGTCTTCGGCGTCGTCGTCCGGAATAATCGCGCTCTCGTCGAGGTTTTCGAACTCTTCGAATTCTTCAAACTCCTCGAACTCCTCGTCTTCTTCGCCGGCCGCCGGGGGAATCCCGACCGCCGTATCCTCTTCGAGCCCGCTGAGATTGACGTCCAGCGGCGCGACGTCTTCGTCGTCGTCCTCGCCGATGATGATTTCCTCGCGCGTGTCGGAGAGCACTTTGATATCCAGCGCAAGAGACTGCAGCTCCTTTATGAGCACCTTAAACGACTCCGGCACGCCTGCGGGCGGCACGTTGTCTCCCTTGACGATCGCCTCGTACGTTTTCACGCGGCCGACCACGTCGTCCGACTTGACGGTGAGTATCTCCTGCAGCGTATACGCCGCGCCGTATGCTTCGAGCGCCCAGACTTCCATTTCGCCGAAGCGCTGGCCGCCGAACTGCGCTTTGCCGCCGAGCGGCTGCTGCGTGACCAGCGAGTACGGGCCGGTCGAACGCGCGTGGATTTTGTCGTCCACAAGGTGCGCGAGCTTGAGGTAATACATATATCCGACGGAGATGCGGCTCTCAAACGGTTCGCCGCTGCGCCCGTCGTAGAGCGTAGCCTTGCCGTCCTCGTCAAGGCCGCCTTTGACCAGCAGTTCCTTGATGTCGGTTTCGGTCGCGCCGTCGAAAACCGGCGTCGCGATCTTGATGCCAAGCGCCTTGCACGCCGCGCCGAGGTGCAGTTCAAGCACCTGGCCGATGTTCATGCGGCTCGGTACGCCGAGGGGGTTGAGCACGATCTGCAGCGGCGTCCCGTCCGGCAAAAACGGCATGTCCTCTTCCGGCAGGATGCGCGAGATAACGCCCTTGTTGCCGTGGCGGCCCGCCATCTTGTCGCCGACCGAGATTTTACGCTTCTGTGCAATGTAAACGCGCACCATCTGGTTTACGCCGGGGCTGAGTTCGTCCTTATGTTCGCGGGTGAAGATTTTCACGTCCACGACAATGCCGCCTTCGCCGTGCGGCACGCGCAGGGACGTATCGCGCACGTCGCGCGCCTTTTCGCCGAAGATGGCGCGGAGCAGCCGCTCCTCGGCGGTCAGTTCGGTTTCGCCCTTCGGGGTAACCTTGCCGACGAGGATATCGCCGCTGCGCACTTCCGCGCCGGGACGGATGATGCCGCTTTCGTCCAGCTGCGCCAGGGCATCCTCGCCGATATTCGGAATATCGCGGGTGATCTCTTCCGGCCCAAGCTTGGTGTCGCGCGCTTCGACTTCGTGTTCCTCGATGTGGATGGAGGTAAACACGTCGTCCTTAACGAGCTTCTCGCTGATGAGCACCGCGTCTTCGTAATTATAACCTTCCCAGGTCATAAAGCCGATGAGGATGTTGCGCCCCAGCGCGATTTCGCCGCCGTCGGTGGACGCACCGTCCGCGATGACGTCGCCTTTCTTAACGATTTCGCCCTTTTTCACAATGGGACGCTGGTTGAGGCACGTGCCCTGGTTGGAGCGCTGGAACTTCGTCAGCCGGTAAACGTGCTCGACGTCGTTTTTGTCCATGATGCTGATCGACTTTGCGGAAACGTGGGACACCACGCCGTCCTGCTTGGCGATGAGCACAATGCCGGAGTCGTGCGCCGCTTTATACTCCATCCCGGTCGCCACAACGGGCGATTCCGGCACGAGCAGCGGCACGGCCTGACGCTGCATGTTCGAGCCCATCAGCGCGCGGTTCGCGTCGTCGTTTTCCAGGAAGGGGATCATTGCCGTCGCAACCGAAACCAGCTGCTTGGGCGAAACGTCCATATAGTCGACCTCGGTCGCTTTGACTTCGATGATCTGGTCGAGCAGGCGCGCGATAACGCGGTCTTTTTCAAACCAGTGTGTTTCCTCGTTGATCGGCTCGTTCGCCTGCGCGACGATGAAGTTGTCCTCCTCGTCCGCGGTCAGGTACTCGATTTCGTCCGTTATCACGTGCCGCTTTGCGTCCACGCGGCGGTACGGGGCTTCGATGAAGCCGTACTCGTTAATGCGCGCATAAGTCGAGAGCGAGTTGATCAGCCCGATGTTCGGGCCTTCAGGCGTCTCGATGGGGCACATACGGCCGTAGTGCGAAAAGTGAACGTCGCGCACGTCGAACGTCGCGCGTTCGCGGTTCAGGCCGCCCGGCCCGAGCGCGGAAAGACGGCGCTTATGCGTGAGCTCCGTAAGCGGGTTCGTCTGATCCATAAACTGGCTGAGCTGGGACGAACCGAAAAATTCCTTGATCGCCGCGGTCACGGGCCGGATGTTGATGAGGTTACTCGGCATCGCAACGTCCATGTCCTGCAGGCCCATGCGCTCGCGCACCACGCGCTCGAGCCGGGTCAGGCCGACGCGGATCTGGTTTTGCAGAAGCTCGCCGACGCTGCGGATGCGGCGGTTGCCAAGGTGGTCGATATCGTCCGTGCGGCCAACGCCATACGGCATGCCGATCAGGTACGACACCGAGGAAATGATATCGTCCGGGATGATATGACGCGGAATCAAATCGTAATAATGCGACTTAAGCAGCGCTTTGAGGTCTTCTTCGGAGAGCTCTTCGCCTTCTTTGAGCAGCGCTTTGAGGGTCGGCAGATGCACGTCCTCGTTGAGTCCGGCCTCGGCGGGATCAAAATCCAGCCAGTCGCTGGCGCGCACAAAGTTGTTGCCGACGACCTTCACGCGGTTTTCGCCGACCATCAGCCAGACTTCGTTGACGCCCGCGTTCTGAATCGCGCCGGCCGTCTCGCGGTCGATGGACTGTCCCGCTTCACAGAGGATTTCTCCCGTTACGGGGTGGACGATGTTGTCCGCGGCAACATGGCTGCGGATGCGGGTGCGAAGCGCCAGCTTTTTGTTGAATTTATAGCGTCCGACGCGCGCAAGGTCATACCGCTTGTCGAAAAACAGGGAGTTGAGCAGCGCACGGGCGCTCTCCTCCGTCGGCGGCTCGCCGGGGCGCTGCCGCTTGTAAATTTCGATGAGGCCGTCCGCCTCGGAATGCGTCGGGTCCTTGGCCAGCGTAGCGGAAAGCCGCTCGTCCTCGCCGAAGAGTTCCACGATTTCGCTGTTGGCGCCGTAGCCGAGCGCGCGCACCAGCGCTGTGATGTGCACCTTGCGCTGCCGATCGATCTTGACATACAGAATGCCGTTGGAGTCGGTCTCATATTCAAGCCATGCGCCGCGGTTCGGGATAACCTGCGCGGAAAAAAGCTGTTTGCCGACCTTGTCGAAGCTCTCGGAAAAATACACGCCGGGCGAACGCACGAGCTGCGAAACAATGACGCGCTCCGCGCCGTTGATGATGAACGTGCCCTGCGGGGTCATGAGCGGAAAATCGCCCATGAAGACTTCCTGCTGTTTTACCTCTCCTGTTTCCTTATTTATAAGGCGTACAACCACACGAAGCGGCGCGGCGTAGTTTACGTCGCGTTCCTTGCTTTCCTCCATGGAGTATTTGGGGTTGTCCAGATCGATGTGGTAATCGACAAACTCCAAAACGAGCTTGCCGGAATAATCGGTTATCGGGGAAATATCGTCAAAAACGTCTCGCAGGTCCTCCTTTAGGAAACGATAGTACGAATTTTTTTGGATCTCGATCAGATCCGGCATGTCCAGAACTTCCCGAATTCTGGAAAAACTCTTTCGCGTCTGTCTGCCCATTTGAACGTCATGCATCATCGCGTACTCCCCTTGCCGACGCGGTTTGCGGCCGCGCCTTTTGCTGAATTTCTCGCACAATAAAAACGTGTTCCGACTTTTGACGCTCCGCCGATCGTATTCTGTCCGTTCCTTTGCTGTTTTACGCTTCTAACATGTAAAAAAGCATATTTTGGGGCATACTACTTCAGTTTTGAGATCATAAGTCAATCATGAATGATATCATCCGACTTGTTGCCTGTCAAGAAAATATTCTAAAATATATTGCCGGTTTTACTTGTTTTGTTGTATGATGTTGAGAAATACCGATTAATTTCACATTCTTTTTGCAATCACATGGAAAGGCGGGCGACTATACGAAATGAAAACACGTGAAGAAGCGCTGGAACTGCTTAAAAAACACAACGAAACCGACGCGCTGATCCGGCATGCATATGCCGTGGAAGGCGTGATGCGCCATTTCGCCGAAAAACTCGGCGAGGATGCGGATTACTGGGGATTGGTCGGCCTTTTGCATGACGTGGATTATGAAAAATGGCCGGAAGAGCACCTCAAAATTGCGCCGAAGCTGCTCGAAGAAGCCGGGTTCGACGCGGATTTCATCCATGCGGTGGAAAGCCACGGCTGGGGACTCTGCTCGGAAACGAAGCCCGAAAAGAAGATGGAAATCGTGCTCTACACGATCGACGAACTCACCGGCCTCGTCACGGCGGCGGCTTATATGCGCCCGTCGCGCAGCGTGATGGACATGGAAGTCAAGAGCGTAAAGAAGAAATTCAAGGACAAGGGCTTTGCCGCCGGCGTCAACCGGGACGTAATCCGCGGCGGATGCGAAATGCTCGGCATGCCGCTCGACGAGGTCATCCAGGAAACGATCCTCGGCATGCGGGACGTGCACGAAGCGCTCGGCCTGTAGGGAGTGTTTCCAAAAACACCCTGAGCAAACATCTTTCGATCCCCCTTTTCCTGATTCGGAAAAGGGGGATCGTTTTTTATATGCGGATCGTGCGCAAGCCGCTCGATTCATATCATAAAAAGAAAAGTCCTTTTTGTTTCTTTTTCTTTAGGTAAGAAAAAGATAAAGTATCCGTTCCCAAAGCGCAACCCGTCCGCCTTATTTAAAGCTGTAAGTTCTTTTTGTTTCTTTTTCTTTCAAAAAAAAGAAAAGAGCGGCCGAAGTCATCCCGGCCGCCCTCAGCCTGTCAAAAAAGTCCTTGGGATTGTTAAGGGCCGAGGCCCTTAAACCCGTTGATTCCGGCTGCGCCGGTTCACCCGGCGTAACGGATCGCCCGGAACGGGCGGTTTCCCTGTGCTCTTTGCCGCCCGGGAGTCCGAAGGACGAGAGGCAAAGAGCAGTTGTCCCGTCAAAAAACTGGTTTTTTGACGGTCTCAGAGCGGCCGAAGCATCCCGGCCGCCCTGTTCGTTCCCTTAGGGGTCTTCCCCCGGTCTGTCTGCTAGAAGTTGAACTCCGCCTCCCAGTCGAATTCGCCGGATCCCTCCACGCTGCCCGGCCAGTGCGCGCACCATGCCGGCACATCGGGCGATTCCACGCGGTCGAGGCTCGGCGTATACGGCTTGATATCCAGAACGGGGCTGCCGTCGAACGCGTCGATGTATGCCAGCCGGACGATTCCGTCCGCCTGTTCTACAGCGGTGACGAACGCGCAGGAAAGCGCAATCGGGTTCGGCCGCTCCGGCGAACGCGTGGCGAACGTGCCCATCTCGTCCGGGCCGTTGCGATACGGCTTCTGTACCGTCAAAACGGAGCGGGCCGTTTTGTCGTCGCAGCCGTCGAACCACCAGAGCACCTGCACATGACTAAACCCTTCCAGTCCCGCCAGCGCAGGGGCATACTTTTTGTCCAGCATGAGCGCCGCCTCTCCGTCGCGGACGCAGATCCGCCCGACTGGCTGAAGCATCAGTTTTTCCATAATTTTTTCTCCTGTTCGGTTGATTCGCAGCGCCGCTAATTCCATTGTAGCAAGTGTTTTGTACACTTCAAGGGTTTTTTCAGAACGTAAATTTTCTTCTTTTTCGCCGGCGATTCTTCCAAAAATCAGAAAGGCGGTTAAACCGCCCTTTGCATGTGACCTGTAAATTTTGTTTTTAATATGCGGATCGTGCGCGACCCCTTATTTAAAAAAAAGTTCTTTTTGTTTCTTTTTCTTTAAGATAAAGCATCCGTTCCCAAAGCACAAGCCGCACACCTTATCAAAAACGTGAGTTCTTTTTTCCCTTTTTCTTTTAGAAAAAGAAAAGGCAGCCTGCTATTTGCGTTTATGGAATATCACGCCCCACGCCGCTTTGACGAAATACTTCAGCGCGCCGCGCCCTTCGGCATGGTTGTCCAGGTCCACGTCCCGCGCGTGGCTGCGCAGAAACCCGACCCGGTAGGCAAAGTTATGCAGCGCCCACTCGCGCTCCAGCGAGCCGAGCGTCCTTTGCCACGGCGGGTCGGTTGGGTTCGCCGCATCATATGCCATCAGCGCGCGGAGCACCTCAAGCCGGTCTTTTTTTCGCCGGATGCGGCAGGAACGCTGAATCTGAAACGACGGATTGCCCGTGTGCCGGTCGTCGTACACCGCAATAACGCGGTCCGAATCGGCCTGCCTGGCATAGGCCAAATCCCCGGCGATGCAAAGCGTTTTGCCGGAGGCGAGCGGAATGGAAACGATTTTTTCTTTCTGCGTCATAGACAGAATCGTACCAGCAGTGCCGCGGTCTGTCAATTCTCCCCGCGCTTGCTTTTTCCCGCCCCGGCGATTATGATGAGGGCAAAGATTATGCGAATGCGGAGGCATTTTTTTATGTATTACGACATCATCGACAAAACGTTTGAAGAACAGCTGGACGCTTTGGCAGGCCTGATCGCAATCCCGAGCGTTTCGCAGGGGACGCCGGAGCCCGGCGCGCCGCTGGGGCGCAGCGTGAACGACGCGCTGGAATATACGCTTTCCCTCGCTGAAAAGCTCGGCTTCTCCAACGCACGTTCGCTGGACGGGTACTGCGGCGTTGTGGATTACGGCGAAGGCGACGAAACGCTCATGATCATGGCGCACCTGGACGTCGTGCCCGCCGGCCCCGCATGGAGCTGCGAACCGTTTGCGCTCACCCGGCGGGACGGCCGCCTGCTTGGCCGCGGCGTGCTGGACGACAAAGGTCCCGCGGTGTCCGCGCTGTACGCGCTGTACGCAATCAAAGAAGCGGGGATTCCGCTCAAGCGCCGTGTGCGCCTTCTGTTCGGCTGCGACGAAGAACGCGGCTGGGCCGGTATCGAGCGGTATAAGAAAACCGAGCCGGATCCCGATCTGGCGTTCACGCCGGACGGAAGCTACCCCGTGATCAACTCCGAAATGGGCATCTGCCATACGACCTACACGAAAAAACTCTCCGGCAGCAAGGTGAAGATTTCCTGCGGCACCGCGCCGAACGTTATCCCCGGCGAAGCGGCCGCAACCCTGCCGTTTACCCCGGAACCGGTCAAGGCAAAAGCCGGCATGCAGCTCGTCGGCACGGACAGCGAACTGCGCGCAATCGGCCGCGGCGGACACGCATCCCGCCCGCAGGACGCAAAGAACGCGCTGCTGATGCTGCTGTACGCGCTCAAGGAACAGCCGCTCGAAGCGGACGACCTCGCGCTGGCTTCCTCGCTTGCGGCGCTGCTCGGCTTCGATCAGCACGGCGAAACCTTTGGTCTGGACGTGACCGATGCCTCCGGCCGGCTCACGCTTTCGCCCGACATGCTCGAATGGAACGAAAACGAGGTTTCCATCACGCTCGACTGCCGGCATCCTTTCGCCGTCACACCGGAAAAACTGCTTGCCACGATGGATGAAAAGTTCGGGCAGATCGGCTTTACGCGCACCTATGAAAAAGTGTCCGCAGGCCACTTCATCGACCCGGACTGCGAACTGGTCAAAACGCTGATCGACGTCTACTCACAGGAGACCGGCAAAAAGGCGAAACCGCTCTCGATCGGCGGCGGGACGTACGCACGCGCGTTTGAAAACGCGGTGGCGTTCGGCATCGAGGTCGAAGGCGAGCCCGCGCAGTGCCACATGCCGGACGAAAGCCGCACCGTCGAATCCGTCCGCTTCGACACGCGCATGATGGCGGAGGCCATCCGCCGTCTCGCGGGCGAATAAAAGCGTTTCATCTGCGCCTTTCAAACCGTCAAAAAACCGGTTTTTTGACGGA
>DAOTGE010000058.1:0-16088 GCA_035446965.1 Eubacteriales bacterium | reverse complement strand
GTAAAATCCGTCTGCATAAGCAGCGGGAACATCCGGTAGGGAATATAGGTTTCCAATTTCGAGGTGCCCGGTGTAAAACCGGGCGCCTCGAGTCAGGGCGTTCGTAGGATCGTTTAAGTTGCGAACGATATGCGAAGACGCCTTGCTTGTGTATATGCAGGAAATGATATGGTTGGATTAAAAAACGGACAGCGTGTTTTTAGGCGCGGCTGAAACGACATCGAAACAGAAGGGCGAAAAGTATGGAACCATTGGTCGAAATGAAAAACATCAGAAAAGAGTTTCCGGGCGTCGTTGCGCTCGAAGACGTCAGCTTTGATGTTTTGCCCGGGGAAGTGCATCTCCTGCTGGGGGAGAACGGCGCAGGCAAGTCCACACTAATGAAGATACTCAGCGGCATTTACACACCGACGAGCGGCAGCATATGCGTACATGGGTGTTCGTACGACAAGCTGTCGCCCAAACTATCTTCTCAGCTCGGCATCAGTATTATTTATCAGGAACTCAGTGTTGTAAATAACCTTTCGATTGCGGAGAATCTCTTCGTAGGGCGGCTGCCGGTGAAAAAATTCCTCGGGATACTGCCGGTGGTCGATAAAAGAAGCTATATGAAGCGGGCCGACGAGCTTGCGCGGAAAGTCGGCCTGACAAAGCCGGTCGATACGCTGGTCGGGGACCTGTCGATCTCCGAAAAGCAGATGGTTGAAATTGCAAAGGCGCTTGCGGTCGACGCAAAAATCGTCGTGATGGACGAACCGACTTCGTCGCTGACGTCCGAGGAGAGCAACAACCTTTTCGGCATTATTCGCAAACTCAGGGCGGCCGGGATCGGCGTCGTCTATATTTCCCACAAAATGCAGGAACTCCGCGCAATCGGCGACCGCGTTACCGTCCTTAAGGACGGCAACACCGTTGCGACCAAAAACATGGACGAGATCAGTTCCGAAAACGAAATTATCTCCATGATGGTCGGGCGCGAGGTGCAAAAAGAATTTTTCAGTGAAAAACCCGTCGACTACGACACGGCGGAAGTGATTTTCCGCGCGGAGCATATCACTCGCAAAGATAAGCGCTCGAACGATATTTCATTTGAGGTTTATCGCGGCGAGGTGCTCGGTTTTGCGGGTCTTGTCGGCGCGGGGCGCACGGAACTGATGACGACCATCTTTTCCGGGCAGGAATACGAAAGTGGAAAAATTTTCCTGCACGGCAAGGAACTTCCGATCCGTTCGCCTTATTATTCGATTAAAAACGGGATTGCGCTGCTTACGGAAAACCGCCGTGAGTCGGGCGTTTTTCCGCTCCACAATATCCGCGAAAACCTTGTGCTGGTAAAACGACTTCTGCTTTCAAAAGCGGAAGGGTTTATCGGCTTGATTCATCCCAAAGCGGACCAAAAGGTTGCCGAATATCAGAAAAACCAAATGAAGATCAAGTGTGCGTCGCTCGATCAGGTGATCACCACGCTTTCCGGCGGCAACCAGCAGAAGGTTATCGTCGGCAAATGGATGGCTTCCGACGCAAAGCTGATTATCTTCGACGAACCGACAAAGGGCATCGACATCGGCACCAAGGCCGAGATGTACGGCATCATGCGCAGGCTTGCGGAAAAAGGCGTCGGCGTCATCATGATTTCGTCCGAACTGCCGGAATTGCTCGGCGTTTGCGACCGGATCGTCGTTTTAAACGAAGGCAAACTCAAGGGAGTCCTGAATATTAGAGACGCGTCCGAAGAACTGATTCTGAAGACGGCCACAATGTGAGGAGAAAACGAATGAAAACACGGCAACTCAGCTTTAAAGTCATCTGGGGCAAATTGGGAACGGTAATTATTTTTATCGGCATGCTGCTGATCTTTTCGCTCTTTGCGCCGCCGACGTTTCTTGCCTGGGGGAATCTGAAGCAAATCGCAACGCAGTCCTCCACAACGATGCTGATTGCCTGCGGCGAATTCTTTACCATCCTCGTTTCGGGCATCGACCTTTCCGTTGGTTCCGTCGTCGCGCTTTCCGGCATGATTACGGCCAAACTGATGGTCAACCTCGGCATGAACGTCCTTTCCGCGTTTTTGATCGGCTCGGTGTTTTGCGGCCTTCTGCTTGGAGCGATCAACGGCATCCTCATCAACGTGACCAACGTTCACCCGTTCATCATTACGCTTGGCACACAGGCCGTATACCGCGCGCTGACGCTGATTCTGTCGGACGCGCAGGCAACGTTCGGTTTCCCGGGAACGTTTTCCAAGTTTTTCGGGGGTATCTGGAACGGCATTCCGATGTCGGTATGCGTGGCTCTCATCGTTGCGGTGCTGATGTGGTTTGTAACAAGTCAAACCACATTTGGCCGGAATCTATACGTAATTGGTGGCAACCGGGAGTCCGCATGGTATTCCGGCATCAACGTGAAACATCATGTCCTCGCGGTGCACATGATTTCCGGCCTTTGCGCCGGCATCTGCGGCGCGGTTCTGACCGCGCGTCTCGGCGCGGCCGAGCCAAACGGCGCGACGGGTTATGAAACCAGCGCGATCGCCGCCGCGATCATCGGCGGAACGAGTTTCTTCGGCGGCAAAGGTTCGATTCCCGGCGTTATCATCGGCGCGCTGATCCTTGGCCTCATCAGCAACGGCCTGAATATGTGTTCGGTCCCGACGTTCTATCAGAATCTCGCGACCGGCCTGCTGCTGATTTTCGCCGTTGCGCTCGACACGTTTATTTCCCGCAGGAAGTAAAGAGTCTCCGCGGGGACCGACGCAGAAAAGCAGAAAGGAGCAAAGGCGGCGGGAGTTTCGCTCCGCCGCCGGAAGATAATCAATGGAGCAAAGATTCGTGCCGTCCCTTATGGGGATGGACCTGATGAACGTGCAGCGGCAGATCGAACAACTCGACGAGCATGCGCAGATGTACCATCTCGACGTTATCGACTGGCATTTTGCCAAGAATATGTTTATTTCGCCTGCGTTTATCGCGCAGTTAAGGCCGATTACGAAAGCTGTGCTGGACACGCACCTGATGGTGGAGGGCCTTCCGCTGGATATCATCGATGCGGTGATCGATGCAGGCAGCGACATCGTCTCGCTGCATGCCGAAGATATTCAGCGCAACGTTTTCAAATACATCAGCCATATCAAGGGCCGCGGCAAAAAAGTTGGCATCGTGCTCAACCCGTCTGTTCCGCTGGACATCATGCGTTACTATATCGATCAGGTCGATTTGATTACGTTTATGGGCGTTACACCGGGATTTCCGAAGCAGTCGCTGATTCCCTGCGTGCTCGATAAAATCCGCGAAGCGCACGCGCTGCGCGAACAGCACGGATATACGTTTAAAACGATGATCGACGGCGGCAGCCACAAAGGAACGATGAAACAGGTCGATGCGACGGGCGTGGACTACATCATCATGGGGAACACCTGCCTGTTCAGCCAGGACTGCGATCTGCGCAAGGCATGGGCAATTATGGAGGAAAACTTCAACGAGTGGGTCCGTTAGGGGGTAAGGGCAAATCATGAAGGATCTCATCATCGGCATCGACATCGGCGGGACGAATTTTCGTATCGGCGCGGTGAACGCCGGCGGCGAAATCTGCTGCTTTGAAAAGTCGCCGAGCGGCGTGGTCTGCGGCACGGGCGATACGATTGGCCGCCTTGGCGCATATATCGCCGAGTATCTCGAGCGAAACGGCATTCGCGCGCGCGTCGCCGCCGTTACGATTGGATTTCCTTCGCCCGTGAGCAAGGACAAGAAGATCGTTTACAACTGCCCGAACCTGCCTCCCTGCGAGGACGGCGGGTTCGACGGCAAGGATGTTGTAACGCCCCTGGAAGAAGCGTTCGGCGTGCCGGTGTTCATCGAAAAGGACGCGGTTTTCCTGCTCCAGTATGATATTACGCGGCAGAACCTGAAGGGAAAAGGCTACACGCTCGGCATCTATTATGGAACGGGCATCGGCAACATGGTATACTTGGGTGACCGCTTTCTGGACGGCAAACACGGCGTTGCGTGCGATCTTGGGCATATACCGTTTTATAAAAGCGAGCGGTACTGCACCTGCGGCAACCGGGGCTGTGTGGAAGCGTACGCCGCGGGACACGTGCTTTATTCGCTTTGGGAAGAGAACTTCCCGGCCGAGCGGTTTCAGGACATCTTTCTGCTGCACAGGGATCACGAGCTGATTCGGGATTATATCGAGGCGATGGCGATTCCGTTTGCGTCGGAGCTGAATATCTTCGATCCGGATCAGGTGATTATCGGCGGCGGCGTCGTCGAGATGGCCGGTTTCCCGATGGACATCCTGCTTGGGTTCGTACATGAGTTTGCGCGGAAACCCTACCCGGGGGACGACTTCACGCTGCTGCACGCGTCCAACGCCGTCGACATCGGTGTTGTCGGCGGCGCGTATTACGCGATGGAGCGGCTCGCGGGATTCCGCAAGGAGTGAAGTGAGCGGCTGTACCCCTCAATAAATTTTTTGATGGTTTGAAACGAAGGAGGAGCATGCGGCGCTTCAGCATCATCGGCGCTGCGCATCTGGATGCGCTTGCCGAAGGAATCGACGAGTTTTCGGTACACGGGGGTTCGCATGCCGCCGGGCGGGTTCGTCTGGGTTTTGGCGGGGACGCGCTGAACGAAGCCGTTGTGCTCTTCCGGCTGGGCGGATCGGTCGATTTGATCAGCAAGGTGGGCGACGACTCCGGCGGGAAGATGGTGCTTGCATACTGCCGCGAAAACGGTCTGGATACGGCGCATGTGCTGCGCGAAGCCGGGCTCGTTACCAGCCTGAATATCGTTCTGATCGATTCACAGGGGGAGCGCAGCTTTATCACCGACCCGCAGAGCAGCCTTCGCGCATTGTGCGCAGACGACGTTCTGCCGTATTTAAACGGGCTCGCGCCAATGGTTTGCTTCGCGAGTTTGTTTGTGTTTCCGAAATTTGACCCCAAAGCGCTCGAAACGCTGTTTTCCGGGATAAAGGCGCAGGGGTGTGTCCTCTGCGCGGATATGACCCGCCGAAAGAACGGGGAAAAGCTCGCCGATCTGAAAAACGTCTGGCCGTATATCGATATTCTTTTTGCAAACGAAGAGGAAGCGGGACTGCTTTCCGGGCGAAACGATGCGGCCGCGAGTGCGCGGGATTTCCGGCAGAGCGGCGTAAAATGCATGGTCGTGAAAACCGGAAAACACGGCTGTTTCATCGATTCGGACGAGACGACCGGCGCCGTTCCCGGCTGCCGCTGCGAAACCTGCGTGGACACCACCGGCGCGGGGGACAACTTTGCGGCGGGCTTTTTGTTTGCGCGGGCAAACGGCGGCGCCCTGCTCGACTGCGCGCGCTTTGCAAACGCGGTTGCATCTCTCTGCGTGGAGCACATCGGCGCGACGGCGCATCGGATAACCCTTTCGGACGCGATTGCGCGCTGCCGCGCGAATTATCCCGGTTTTAACGCGTTACGCTTCGGCTTATAGACAGGTGTAATTTACTTTTACCCGTGCGTGCTCCGTTCGGCGATCGGCAAAGAAATTGAAAGCCTTTCCCGGCAGGGTTTCTAATGTGGCGTTCCCGCCAAAGTCGGGAACGCCACAACGATTTTATGCGCTTGAGGGGTAACTTCGCTTTTTGATATAGCGCCGGCTGCTCCGCCGCTGGTTGCCCGGAATTGCGTTCCGGTCTTTTCTAATGCGGCGAGCTGTGGTAGTATAGCAGGAATCAACAAAAAAATGCCCAGCAGCGAAAGGCTTGTAAATGTCGGAAAAACAGAAAAAAGACCTGATGTTGTTTTTTGTCGTCGTCGCGGCGGTCAATCTGGCGCTCGGTTTCAGCGACGGACTGTTCTCGAACTATTTTAAGGACGTATACAACGTCAATGGTTTTCAGCGCGGCCTGATTGAGTTTCCGAGGGAACTGCCGGGCGTTATCGTGTTCTTCCTCATCAGCGCAGTGTCTTTCCTCGGGGATATTACAATCGCGATCCTGGCGCAGGGGATCGCTGCGTTCGGCTTGTTCGTGCTTGGGTTCTTCACGCCGTCTTTCGGCGTGATGCTGGTCTTTCTGTTTACAACTTCGATGGGAACACACTTGTACATGCCGCTGCGGGACAGCATCGGCATGGCCCTCTCCGAGCCGGACAGGATTGGAAAGCGTATGGGCCAGTTTGCGGGTGTGCGCTTTGCCTGCCTGACGATTGCGGGGCTGGCCGTGTTTTTCCTGTTTCGATTCGGCGTTTTCAGCTTTTTGAGCGACACGAAGTGGACGTTTGTCGTTTCGGCGGTTTTCTATGTGGCGGCGCTTCTGCTGCTCGTCAGGCTCAAACGAAATGTCGGGCAGGTGCGCAGCAAACGCGAAAAGGTGAAATTCATTTTTCGCAGAGAGTATAAATATTATTATCTGCTCGCAGTCGTGTTCGGCGTTCAAAAGCAGGTGATGCTGGTGTTTGGCCCTTGGGTTTTGATTGAGACGCTGGGGCAGCAGGTCGACACCATCGTGTTGCTCGGCATCATCGCTTCTACGCTCGGCATGTTTTTCATGCCGCAGCTTGGGCGCTGGATCGACCGCTTCGGCGTAAAAAAACTGCTGTACGTCGACGCGTTTTCGTTCATTGCGGTTTATCTCTGCTATGGACTGCTGGCGCAGTCGTTTAACAGCGGCGCGCTGGCGAAAGTCGGGCTGCCGGTGATTGCCGCCTGTTCGCTGTTCGTTGTCGACCGGCTGTCGTCCCAGATGGGTATTATCCGGACGGTTTATCTTAAATCGATCGCCATTACGGACGCGGACGTAACGCCGACGCTTTCGCTTGCGATGATGATGGATCATGTGGTTTCCATCATTGTCGGCGTGACGGGCGGCGTTGCATGGGTCACATTTGGCTCGCAGTATATTTTTTACACGGTCGCGGCTCTTTCTCTGGTCAATCTGGCCGTCGCAATCCTTGTCAAAGACCCGAGAAAAGCGCAGGCTTTGCCCGGAGAAGGCATCTGACAAAACGGCGGGGAGGTTTCGGCGCCGCGCTGCTTCCGGAATTTATGGAATCGCTTCCGATGGGCAAATCTTTACTGCCTGCTGTATAGAATCGTGTCCAGTTCCCGCTGCGTGCTTTCCAGCGCCTGCTCCGGGGATTCCTGCTTTGCCAGCGCGCGCAGCAGATGCTGCCCCAGCACCGTTTCAAATTCGCGCTGATTGATGCTGATGTTCATCGGCGAGAGAATCGGCTGCCGGATGCCCAAACGGATGTTGCTCGGCAGCTCCGCCAGCCAGGGATACGTATCCAGGATTTCCCGGTGTTCGTACACGCAGCGGCAGGCGGAAATTCCGCCCAGCATGACCAGTTCCGGGGCGATTTGTTCTCCTGTCGCCCAGCGCAGAAAAGCGTATGCGTCCTCGGTAAACTGCGTTTCCCGGTTGATGCAAAAGGAGCCGCCGCCCAGCAGGGGATGCCGCCCGGGGATGGAGGCAAAGCCGATCTCGATGCCCGCGTTGGCGCTTTGATTGCGGATGAAATGCGACGAATGATTTGCAAACAGGATTGCGGTCGCGGTTTGCCCGTTCACAAAATTCTGCGCAATGTCGCTCCAGTTCTGTACCCGTTTGTTGCTCGTATAAGCGGAAAACGCGATGTATTCCTTTAATGTCTGCAATGCGGCGTGCGTCAGCAGATTCAGACAGCCGCTGCTGCTGTAGGACAGCCCGCCCGCGGCGAGCAGGCGAGGCAGATATTCCGCCGTAATGGAAGTTGGCCGGGCCGCTGCAAGACTTGAGCCATATCGGATCGGCGAATCCGGACGGTGTTTTTGCGAAAAGAAGCGCGCCACCCGGTCGAAGTCCGCGTAAGTGGCGGGGACTTCCAAATTTTTTCCCGTTTCTTCAAAGAAGGCCCGTATTTGGCCGATGTCTTCAAACGCCGATTTCTGATAGAACAGCATCTGTACCGCAATATCAAAGGGCATAGCGTATAACTGCCCGCGCACGCCGGAAAACTCATTTAAAAGCCCGGGTAAAAACCGATTGAATTCGCTGGCGATACCGCTGTCTATTTCGGACAGCGGCATAAACTGGCGCGGCCCGAAATACGGCAGGGAAGAGGGATCGAGACGCACAACGTCCCAATAACCGGCCCGTTCGGAGCAGAGTTCGCCGAACACTTCGTCCATGCTGCATGCATGCAGTTCCACTTCCACGCCATATCGTTTCGAAAACTGCGGCAGCAGATTTTGCAGTGCTAAAATTGAAGGGGTTTCGTGCGCGAGCACGTGCAGCGTGCGGTTTTTCGGAATCGCCGGAGCCGGAACGGGGGAGTACGCGCAGGAGGCCGCATAAACGCGCGATTCCACCGCTTTCCCCTGCAGGCCGGACAACGCCGCTTCCACGGCCTCGTGTCCCATGCGGCGATAATTAAAAGCGAGCCCGCTAAACCGCGGATCGGTCACCGAGCGCAGCGAGGAGAATGTATGGATTTCGGGAAGCGGCAGACAGGCCCGATAGAAAATCCCTGCGATCCGTTCCGCCAGCGATTCGTCGGTGCAGACGACTATGTCCGGTATGCTTTTTCGCTGCAGCAGCTCCAGCGGGGCGAAAGACTGATTGCTGCGCGCGCAGACGTACAGATTGGATTCCGGCAAATGCAGCCGGGTCTGCAAAGCGTCGCAGAATTGTCTTTGATCGGAAAACTGCAGATTGCGCATTACGAGGCAGACTGTGTCCGGATTCGCCGTCCGTGCCGTCCCGGTGCAGACGTGACCCGCGGCTTCCTCCATGTCGAAGGAAAACGAGGGGAAACTTGCTTTTTGCGTCGGCCGCTCCAAAAACAGGACGGGCAGTTTGCGCGTGCCCGCGGCGGCGTATTCCTTTTTGTGATTTTGCAGGCAGGAGACGGTCAATATGGAAGAGACCTTGAGCGCAATGGATTCTTCAATTGCCCGGCGCTCCCGGTGCGGCATATCGTCCGTCAGGAACAGGCGGACCGCATAGCCGGCTGTCTCCGCCCTGCGGAGGATGCCGGTATATAAATCCGCATACCGCTGTTCGCAAAGCGTGGGCAAAATTACGGAAAGCACGTTAACCTTGCCCCGGCGAAGGGAGCTTGCCTTTTCGTCGATCGAGTATCCCATGGCGCGGGCCGTTTGCTCGACAAGGCGGATTTTTTCATAGCTGACACCGCCGCGCTTATTGAGCACGTTTGAAACAGTCCCGTGGGAAACACCGGCCGCTCTGGCAATATCTTTTATGGTTGGCATGAAATTCTCCCCCAAACGACGGCTAACCTATGATGTTAAATATACAGCGGCGGTCGGCGTTTGACAAGGGATTTGCCCGGAAACCGAATGATTTCACGGATGCACCGCTGAAAAATCGAAACGTTCCAAAATAGTATTGACACGTTCCAAATATTGCGTTAGAATGTCCCCATCAGGTTAGCGGGGACCTATGCACTGGGAGGCTCATTGAGATGGACATTCGCGCGATTCTGCTCGACTTCGACGGCACGGCTTTGCAAAGGGATCAGATTTATCTTTCTATGCGAAACATGCGCGCCATAAAGCAGGCGTTAGAACGCGGCATCGAAATCATCCCGACTACGGGCCGCTGCGAAGACATGTTTCCGCCGCAGATCGAAGCGGAGGAACGCATCCGTTACTGGGTCACGGCCAACGGCGCGCGGGTCGTGGACCGCAGGAACGGCGAAATCCTCTATTCTTCTCTGTTCACGCCGGAAGAGTCCGCGGCTGTCTGCCGCATTTTTGAAAAACAGAGGATCTATTCTGAAATTTCTGCGGAAGGCAAAATCTATATGGAAAAGGACGTGTGCGCCGAACTGGAAAACTATCCGGTCCCGCCGCATCACGTCTGGTTCCTGGAAGCCGGGCGGCAAATTGAAGTTGAAACGATGTCTTCGTATTTTCTTTCCCACGGAATCGGCATTGAAAAAGGGAATATTTACGGCATCCCGGCGGAAAAGCAGCAGTCCATCATCGATGCGCTCATCAAAACAGGTGTTGTCGCCGTCTCCGAAGGCGCGGGAGAGGACGTTCAGTTTTTTCCGAAGCGCCAGAGCCGCACGGCGGCGATGGAAGCGCTGTTTGCAAAACTCGGGTATGGGTTTGAAAACGTCATGTGCCTCGGCGACAGTTTCCTCGACAAGGAAATGATCGAGCGCGCGGGCGTCGGCGTGGCCGTGGCGAATGCACCGGACGACGTAAAGGCCGTGGCCGACTACATAACGGCGCCTTTTTATGAAGACGGCATGGCGCAGGCGTTTGAGAAGTTTCTGCTGCAGTGAGGGGGAGGAAAATGGACACGAAAACAATTTCCGATTACCAACCCGGGCAGAAGCGCCTCGTCTGCATTGACTCCGACGGGTGCGCGTTCGATACCATGGAGATCAAGCACAAGGAGTGTTTTTGTCCTGCGACGGTCCATGCCTGGAATCTGCAGCCGATCTCCAAATACGTCCGGGAAGCATGGGAATTCGGCAACCTGTATTCCAGGACCCGCGGGTTCTCGCGCTTCCATGAGCTGTGCCTGGTGTTCGATCTGCTTGCGGACCGGGACGAGGTGAAAGCCTCCGGCTTCACGCTTCCGGACATAAGCGCTTTTCGCAAATGGGTTGCGAGCGCGCCGCAGCTCAACAACGCGTGTTTGCAGAAAGCCTGCGAAGAAACGGACGATCCCGTGCTGCGGCAGGCGCTGCGCTGGTCGCTGGAAATGAACGAGCGCGCCGCTTTCATGGTGTACGGCATTCCGCCGTTTCCCGGCGTTCGGGAGAGCCTGATACGGCTTGCGCCGCAGTGCGACATCGCGATTGTTTCCGCAACGCCGCGGGAAGCTTTGGAGCGGGAATGGGCGGAGCACGACCTGATGCGGTATGTGCACCGGCTTTGCGCGCAGGAAGACGGGACGAAAAAGGAATGCATCCATGCGCTCAAGCCGTATTACACGCCGGGAAACGTGCTGATGATCGGCGACGCGCCGGGCGATCTGGACGCGGCGCATTCAAACGAAGTGCTTTTTTATCCCATCCGTCCCGGAGAAGAAATGGCTTCCTGGCGGGAGTTCGAAGAGGAAGATCTGGACCGCTTTTTGCAGGGCGGCTACGCCGGGGAAGCGGAGCAAAAGCGCATCGAACGCTTTAACGAGTGTCTGCGTACCGTGCCGCTCTGGAAATGCTGATTTTTGACGAAACTTTTCAATTCAGTTTCTTTGATCGAGTGATCAATCATAAAAAAACAAACAGGAGGAAAGAAGAATGAAAAAGATCATTGCGCTGCTGCTGGCTCTCGCCATGGTTCTGGCGATGACCGCCTGCGCCGGGACGCCTGCGGCCGACACCGAGACGGACGCCACCGAAGCCGCGGCCACCGAAGCGCCCGAGGCCGAAGAAACGGCTGCCGCAACGGAAGAGCCGGTTGCCGCTTTTGAGCCCGACCCCGAGAGGACCATCACGCTGATCGTCCCCCACAGCGCGGGCGGCGGCACCGATACGCAGGCCCGTCAGCTTGTGGAAGCCATGAAGGAAGTTTCCGGTTTCCAGAACATCATCGTTGAAAACGTCACCGGCGGTTCCACCGGCATCGGCACCAATCAGGTAATCGACGCCGAGCCGGACGGCTACACGCTGCTTATGTACGGCACGTACGTGATCTGCGGCACGATGACGGGCTATACCGACGGCTACAAAGGCCTCGATTTCATCGCCGGCCTTTCTCTGGAACCCTTCATGATTGCCGTTCAGAACGATTCCGAATACCAGACGCTGGACGATGTGATCCAGGCGGCCAAGGCCGACCCCGGCAGCATCACGCTGGGTAACGCCGGCGCGACTGCGACCACGGGCGTTGTTTCATACGGCCTGAACATTGCCTGCGGCAACGTGTTCAACGTGGTTGCCTTTAACGGCGGTGCGGAGCTGATCCCCGCCGTGCTGGGCGGCCATTGCGACGTTGGCATCTTCTCGCAGTCCGAAGTGCTTTCCAACAGCGGCGAACTTCGCCCTCTGGCGTTTCTGGGCGACGGGCACTCCGTCATTGCGGACTTTGCGGACGTTCCCAATCTGGAAGATGCCGGTTATGGCGATCTGAACGTCCCCGGCGGCTGCTTCAGAGGCATTTGCTGCACGAAGGGTTCTCCCGCGGACATGGAAGCCTGGCTGGCCGACACGGTGGAAGCCGCGTTCAACTCCGACTCCTTCCAGACCTGGCTTACCGAATCCGGCCTGCTCCCGCAGTTCTCCAAACTAGAAGACTTTGAGGCGTTCAATGCCGAAATGATCGAAACCATGAAACCCATTATCCAGGCCACCGGCCTTGCAACCGGCGAATACGCAGACTAACTCAAACGCGGCTGCCGGCCGGATTAACCCGGCCGGCAGCCGCGTATCAGCGGGGAAAATCATCCGCCGCAGGTTAAAAAGAGAGACTTGTGATCTGCGGGCGGCATGAACCACTTTTGAAACATGGCGGCGGTAAGCCGCCCGTCGGGGAGATGCGAATACGGCGCGCGTTTTTCCGCCTCATGTATAATTTGAAGTTTTTGCCGTGTTTGCGGGCACAATTCGTGTTTTTTTACAGCCGTTTCCCGGTCAGGCTGCGTGAAGGTTGCATCGAGCGCCGGGCAAGCCGCTCCATCGTGCCAGCGCAGTCAAAACCGGGGGATGCAACGCAGGCGACTGAATTTTTTGCGGCATCCGCCGCGCTGCAGACTGCGGTGCAGCAAACGAGGGATTGCCGATGCTCTGCGCGCTGTGTTACAGTGATTGCAACAAGGGATTCGTACGTCCGCCCGATCATTGTCTGCCGCCGCGGGCTTGCAATGGGCGGTTTGTGCGTTCCCTTCCTTGTTTTATCTTTTTGTCTGCACCGTATCGGGTTCCAATATTAGCGCCGTCAGGAGAATAAACCCACATGAAATCGAAAATCAAACCGTTTCCAGCCGTAATGACCGTCATTTCCATTCTTTATTTGATATACGTTCGCTCCAATGAGGACACAGTCCTCGTTGCGGATGCCGTGGGCGGCGACCCGGGCGGGAAGCTGCTGCCGACGATTCTGGGTATTTTCATGCTCGCGGGTTTTTTGTACATCACCATAAAAGAGCGTCCCGACGGGAAGCGGGAAGAAAAGGGTACGATTGTTCTTTTCCTGATTACGCTGGGCGTTTCGCTGGCATACCTCTTTTTGCTGAAATACGCGGGATTCATTCTCATATCGACCGTGCTGGTCTTTGCGCTTGAATATCTGTACACGACCATCGATGAAGAACGCAGTCTGAAAGACGGGCTGCTGGGCGGCGGAGGAACCCTGATCGTCACGTCCGGCGCATATTTGCTGATGCGGTTTATTACAAAGTCGTTTATTCATCTGGCCCGCATCGAAACGCTGCCTGCAATTTTCTCCTCCTCCGTGTTTGAAGGCTGCATTTCTCTGGCGTTTGTCGTGCTGCTCACCGTTGTATTTTACCTGACGATCTGCCGCCTGCTTAAAGCCAAGGGCAGACCGATGCTGGCGAAATCCTGCTTGATTACGTTTGCAACGGTGCTGCTGCTGTTTGTTATTTTCAAACAGTTCTTTAATGTAAACCTGGCCCCTGGCCTTTTGAACTACTAAGGAGGGCAAAATGAGCGAATTTCTTCAAGGCCTGGGTCTTGTTTCACATTTATCCACGTTGATTTGGTGCGCGTTCGGCTCCGTACTGGGTATCATTCTGGGCGCATTGCCCGGCCTGACCGCTACGATGGGCATTGCCCTCGTCATCCCGATTTCCTACCAACTGGATACCGCGACGGGCATCGGGCTGCTTCTGGCGGTTTACTGCGGCGCGGTTGCAGGCGCTTCCATTCCGGCTATCCTTTTGGGGATTCCCGGCAATCCCAACGCCATCGCCACCGTGGAAGACGGTCAGCTCATGACGAAAAAAGGCCTCGCCGGACAGGCGCTGGGCGGCGCGGTCATTGCGTCTCTGATCGGCGGCGTGGGCTCCGAAATCTTCCTGATTTTCTTCAGCCCGCTGATTGCGAAGATGACGCTGGCCTTTGGGCCTGCGGAAAAGTGCACGCTGGCGCTTGTCGGCATTGTCATAATTGCGGCCGTTTCCGGCAAGGATATCCTCAAAGGGCTCCTGATGGGCGCGCTGGGATTTGCCTTTGCCTTTCTGGGGCCGGACCCCATGTCCGGCGCGCTGCGCATTCCGTTTGCCGATCTGCTCAGAAAAACGCCGCTGGCCAACGGCCTGGATTTGACCTCCACGCTGATCGGGCTGTATGGCGTCAGTCAGGTCTTTTCGGAACTGGGTAGTCTGCGAAAGAAGCAAACGGCTAAAGTTTGTCCGAAAATCGGCAAGGTGTTTCCACCCTTTAAAAAAGTCGCTTCCATGTGGAAGATCATCTGTTCCTCGCTTGGCATTGGAACACTGATCGGCGCGATTCCCGGAACAGGCGCGTCCATCGCGGTATTCATGAGCCGGAACGCCGCAATCGGCATCTGCGAACACAGCAAAGGAAAGCTCGACCAGCCGGGGACCGGCTGTCTGGAGGGTGTGTTCGCGCCTGAAGTTGCCAATAATGCCGTCACCGGCGGCGCGCTGATTCCCGCGCTGAGCCTGGGGATTCCGGGCGATTCGGCAACCGCCGTGCTGATCGGCGCGCTGATGATCAACGGCGTTACGCCCGGGTATGCTTTGTTTTCGCAAAACATGCCGCTGGTGTATTCCATTTTTCTTACTCTGCTTATCGCCAACGTACTTATGACGGTGTTTCAGCTGGCGGGCGTAAGACTCTATCCCAAGGTGCTTTTGATCTCTCAGCGCGTGCTCATGCCAATCGTGCTGATTCTTTCCTTTGTCGGGCCGTATGCACTGGCTGGGTCTTCCATCTCCAAGGGCGTTTTCTATGTCGGAACGGCGCTGTTCATGGGGCTTGTCGGTTACTTTGCAAAGAAGAACAAATACCCCATCGCGCCGATCGTTCTCGGGCTGATTCTGGGCGGCATGTTTGAAGAGCAGTTCAGGCGCGGCGTGAAACTTGGGGCCGGGACGCTCTCGCGTTTCTATACGTCGCCCATCTGTTGGTTCTTCATTGCGCTTTCCATTGTCATCGTCGTGTCCACCATCATCAGAAACAGGAAGAATCAAAATGGTTAAGTTCAGGTTTTTGGGCGCAAACGGTTCCTGTCAGGATATCGAGAGCGGAAACACGTCGCTTCTGATCGGCGGCAGGGAAGGGACGGTCTGCGTCGATTTGTCGTGCAATATAGCGGCGGTTGTCGACGCGGACGTCGACGCGGTCGTTTTGACCCACGAGCATATCGATCACGTGTATGCGCTGCCGTCCCTGCTGCATCAGCTGTGGCTCACGGGACGCACGCGGGCGCTGACGATCTATGTGCCAAAGGGCATGGAATATCTGCCGGAAGCGTTGCTGGACGTCTTTAAAATCCGCAGCAAAAAAGGGATTTTCGATATCAGTGTGTCTGCGCAAACAGGCTTTCGCGTGGGGACGCTGGAGATTGCAGCGTTCAAAACCAATCACACCGACATGTCTTTTGGACTGATCGTCACGGAAGGCGGCGACAAGCTTGTTTATACCGGGGACACGCGTCCGATCCGGACTGTTCCGGACGTCATGAAGGGCGCAAAGGTGCTGATTCACGAAGCCACGGGGGACGCGGCCGGCGAGGAGACCCTTGTGCAAAAAGGGCACTCCAGCGGCGCGGATGCGGCGAGGCTCGCAAAAGAGATTGGAGCCGAAAAGCTTTTCCTTTGTCATCTGCCGAAGGGCGACGGGCGTAAGGAACAGTTGCTTGCAGAGGCGAGAGCCATATTTCCAGCTGCATTTTTGCCCGAGATTCTCCTTGCGTATCATGTATAAACACTGCACGATAGTGGCCGCCGCCCTGCGATATCGCAGGGCGGTTTTTTAGCGGACTGTGAATTATACTATCAAGTACCACACATAAAGGAAATAAAAAAGTTCATGCAAGGCTCCGGCAGAATGGAGTTGCAACACAACCAAAACTACGGAGGAGACAAACATGAACTATAAACATCTTAACATAGAAGAGCGAAGTTGCATACGG
Source organism: Eubacteriales bacterium (assembly GCA_035446965.1). Lineage (GTDB taxonomy): Bacteria > Bacillota > Clostridia > Christensenellales > CAG-138 > UBA7703. Next base: position 30 of record DAOTGE010000058.1, on the reverse strand, counting down.
AAGTATTGCGTTGACGGATTGAGTTGCCGA
>DAOTGE010000057.1:0-16360 GCA_035446965.1 Eubacteriales bacterium | reverse complement strand
CTGCAGGCACGCACGCTCCAGCGTGAGCATGCAAAACAGCTCCGCGCCGAACCAGGGCGACGCGAGGATGCAGCGCAGCGCCCCGCCGCGCGGATCGTCCAGCGCGCGCAGGGTCGTCTCGTCCGGCAGGTTGGCCGTGTTTTCCGCCAGCAGCAGCGCCGTGTCCGCTTCCTCATCGTCCCCGGCAAACGTGCCGCCGTTTTGCTCCGGTACGCGTTCGAGCGCCGTGCGCCACTCGCGGGAGGTTCCTTCGCTTTCCAGCGCGGAAACGAACCGGACGCGTCTTTTTCCTTTTTCAGCAGGCGCAAACCCGGCCAGACGCTCCGTGAGCGCACGGACGGCCCTGGCGTACAGCACGAACGGCGCACCACGCCCGCCGCCGTACATAAGCGGAACGTTTTTCATGTCCCTCCCCGCCTCCACGCACGGACGGTTCATCAGCGTGCAGCCCGCGCCGTTTACCGCAAGCAAAAGCTTCAGCAGGTCCGCATGCGCGTTTCCGCCCTGCGCCGCATCCAGCACCGCGGCGCAAACAGAACCGGAAAAATCGCATTCCCCGCGCAGCACGCGTGCGCTGAGCGCGCCGAGCGCCTCGTTTGTGCCAAAAGCGTCGGCGGAAACCGCAAACAGCAACCGCTTGTTCGACCAGTCCGCGCCGGACAGCGCCGCTGCATCCACCGTCTCAAACGGCAGGCCGCTCACCGCGCCCTCCAGCACGTCGCCGAGGCGGGTGTGCTCACCGGCAGATACGATTGTGATTGTTTCGCGCATATCCGCGTCCTCCGGAAAAAATCGATTCTTACCTTTTCATCATACGGGTTTTCGAATAAAAAGCAAGGCGGGAAACCTTGCTCAGCTTGTCAAAAAAGTCCCTGGGATTGTTAAGGGCCGCAGCCCTTAACCCGTTGATTCCGGCTGCGCCGGTTCATCCGGCGTAACGGATCGCCCGGAACGGGCGGTTTCTCTGTGTTCTTTGCCGCCCGGGAGTCCGAAGGACGAGAGGCAAAGAGCGGTTGCCCCGTCAAAAAACAAGTTTTTTGACGGTCTCAGCAAGGCACTCAGCCTTGATTCGGGCAATCGGGAACCATCCTCATTTCCCCGCCGAAGAAGGCGCCGCGGCGCTTTGCCGCGCTTGTTTGCGCCCAAAAATCCGCCGCCATGGCAGCTGCGAAGAAACCACGGCGGCAAACACCAGCGCGCAGCCGAAGAGCTCCCGACCGGAGAGCGTTTGCCCGAGGATCGCCCAGCCCGCAAGCGCGGAAAAAACCGACTCCGGACTGAGCAGCAGCGAAGCCGTCGTCGGTTCCAGCCGCCGCTGACCGAGCATCTGCAGCGTATACGCCGCACAGCCGGAAAACAGCCCCGCATACAGCAGAGTCAGCCACGCACTGCCGATTGCATGCGCGCTCGGCTGCTCAAAAATCGCCATCGGAACCGCCGAAAGCAGCGCCACCACGGAAAACTGGATGCAGTTGAGCCGGATTACGTCCATGCGCGGCGCAAAGCGGTCAACCAGCAGGATATGGACTGCGAATACGACGGCGCAGGCAAGCACCAGCAGGTCGCCGTTCTCCATCGTAAAATCGCCGCGGATGGAGAGGAAATACAGCCCGACCGCCGCAAGCAGGACGCAGGCCCAGAGCATCGGATGCGGGCGGCGCTTGATGAAAAGACCGAAAATCGGCACAAAAACGATATACAGCGACGTGATAAACCCGGCTTTTCCAACGGAGGTGGTCACAAGCGCAATCTGCTGAAGGTTTGTTGCAATACCCATCACGACGCCGAGCAGAATCCCCGCTTTCCAGAGCTGTTTTTTATCCGCCGTTTTCGGGCTTACGCCGAGACGGTCGAAAATAAAAATGCAGGCGGCAAGGCCGATCGCCGCAATGGCGGATCGCACCGCCGTAAACGTATACGGCCCGATATACGCCATCCCCGCGCTCTGCGCGACGAACGCCACGCCCCAAATCATCGCCGCGCCGATCAGGAGCGCCGCGCCCGTTACCTGTTTTTTCCGTTCTTTGTCCGACATCCCTACGTCTCCGTGTTTCATAAACTAACGCATAAAAATGCAATATGCTTCAAAACGGAATCATACCCGTTTTTTCATAAAAACGCAAGCGCCCTGGCGGCGGTATTGCCGGGCGCACCGCTTTATGGTACGCTGTTACGTATCCGGCGGACCCCGCCATGCAAGCAGGAGAACTTAAAAAATGGAACCATCAAAAGTTTATTTTACCGACATGCGTACGGATTTCGATCATCCCCTGCCCGAAAAGCTGAAGAAGCTCATTAAAAAGGCGGGGATCGAAACCATCGATTTTCAGGATAAGTTCGTCGCGGTCAAAGTGCATTTCGGCGAGCCGGGCAACCTCTCGTTCCTGCGGCCGAATTTTGCCTATGCGCTTGGCGAAGTCATCCACGCGCGCGGCGGCAGACCGTTTCTGACCGACTGCAACACGCTTTACCCCGGCCTGCGCAAAAATGCGCTGGACCATCTGGAAGCGGCGGCGCGCAACGGATTTTCCAGCGTGTCCACCGGCTGTCAGATTCTCATCGCCGACGGGCTTAAAGGTCTGGACGAAACGCTGGTGCCCATCGAAGGCGGTAAGCACGTGAAGCTTGCAAAGATCGGACAGGCGATTATGGACGCGGACATTTTTGTCTCGCTTTCGCACTTTAAAGGCCACGAGAACGTGGGCTTTGGCGGCGCGCTGAAAAACATCGGCATGGGCTGCGGCTCGCGCGCCGGCAAAATGGAGCAGCACTGCGACGGCAAGCCCGTCGTGAACGCATCCCGCTGCCGCGGCTGCCGCCAGTGCATCAAGCAGTGCGCGCACGGCGCAATTTCCTACGGCGAAAGGAACATAGCGTCCATCAATCACGAACGCTGCGTGGGCTGCGGCCGCTGCATCGGCGCATGCAACTTCGACGCAATCTCGAATCCCGGCGGCAACAGCGACCGGATTCTCAGCGAAAAGATCGCGGAATACGCGCTGGCGGTCCTGCAAAACCGCCCGCATTTTCACATCTGCGTCGTCATGCAGGTTTCCCCGAACTGCGACTGTCACCCGGAAAACGATATGCCGATTATTCCGGACGTCGGGATGTTCGCCTCGTTCGACCCGGTCGCGCTCGACCAGGCCTGCGCGGACGCATGCAACCGCCAGCCGGTCATGCCGGGCAGCCAGCTCGCCGACCATCTCGCCGCGGGCGAATGCCATCACGATCATTTTTCCGACACCGCGCCTGGCACGGACTGGACGGTCACGCTCCGGCATGCCGAAGAACTCGGCCTCGGCACGCGGCAGTACGAATTGATTACGGTAAAATAGCGCAACTTATGATAGCAGAAAGCCCCGTCCGGTAAACCCGGGCGGGGCTTTTCTGGCGCATTCTTACTGCCGCGTTTCCGTTTCCAGCATGATCTGCAGAATCTCCGTTTCGGTGCCGCGCATGCCGTCCTTGGCGAGCCTGCCGACATTCCGGATCGTGTTGTCCACGCCCTTTACGACGATGCCGTCCCCGCTGACGAACTCGCGTCCCTGCGCATACATCCGGTAACCCAGAATGCCCGCTTCCACGGCGGACGCGATCTTTGCCGCGCAGGACGCTTTCGCGCCGTCGCAGACCATGCCGGAGATGATCGCAAGCGCGTTGACCAGCGCGTGCGCGACCGCTTCATAACCGCCGATCTCCATGTAAGCAATCGCAGCCCCCGCGCCGCAGCCCGCGCAGACCGCGCCGCAGAACGCGGAAAGCCTGCCGATGCCGGTCTTCTGATGGACGGTCACAAGGTTGGAAACGATCAGCGCGCGCAGCAGCTTCTCTTCCGAAAACCCACGCTCGCGCGCCCACACGACGACCGGTACGGACGCGGTAATCCCCTGATTGCCCGATCCCGAAACGATCACCACGGGCATCTCCATTCCGCTCATGCGCGCGTCCGAACCCGCGGCGGCATAAGCGCGCGCCCGCGTAATTAAATCGTCCGCGCCGCCGGAAAGCAGAACGCGCCCGATGCCTGCTCCGCTGCCTTCTGCAAGGCCGCGCTCGGCAATCGCCATGTTCCTCTCGATCTGGCGTTTTAAAACGCTTTCGACACGGCCGAGGTCGACTGTGTCCGCAAACTCCACAATGTCCTTCACATTCAGCACGCTCGGCGCGGCGCACTCTTGCGGGCCTTCCGCAACCGGGCTGTCGAGCCGTACCATGCCGTCTTTTTCGATATGCACGATGTTCGTGTGCGCCGAAGCGATACGCACGCTCGCCGTTTCTGCGCCGCGCTCACCGTTCACCGTGATGTCGAGCGCCGGGCCGTCCTCCCGGCAGGCAATCGAAATCGGCGTGGACTGCAGGTATGCGCCGATCTGTTCCTTCTGCCGTTCGGAAACCTGCGTAATGACCTCCAGCTGCTTTTCCGCGATTCCGGCAATCACGCCCGCAGCGGCAGCGGCGGCAATCCCTTTTTTGCCGTTTGTGCCGGGTACGACCACACTCTTTGCGTTTTTAATGATATTGCCGCTCACAAGCACCTGCATCTTCTCCGGCAGGCCGCCGAGTGTGTCCCGCATGACGGCGGCGGCATAAGCGATTGCAATCGGCTCCGTGCATCCGGTCGCCGCGATGAGCTCGTCTTCGAGGATTTGGCAGTACGCGTTGGTCGTTTCCTTTGAAAGCATGGTTTGTTCTCCTTGTTTTACTGTTGCGTTTTGCTGCGCCTCTCAGCGAAGCAGGCGCTGTATTTCCGTTTGATCAAAATAGCGAGCAAGCAGCGTCTGCGCGTCGCCAAAGTTCGCCTGCGGCCGGTTCCCAGGCTGCTTTTGTTCCCAGGTTTCGCTCGTGCCGTAAAGAAACGTGCACCAGTTCTCCGAAAGGGTCTCGTCCCGCCAGAGCACCGTTACGAGCATTTCCCGAAACAGCGGAAGCATCGCCGCGTCATATTGCTTTTTCGAAAGCCGGCAGAACGCCTGAATCTGCTTTGCGTTCCCCATGCCCGCGCTCCGCAGAAAGTCATATACGCGCAGGCTTTCCTCCGGGAGGGTTAAATGCCTTGCGCGGTACAGCTTGAGCGCAAAATACCATTCGCAGGAAAGGTACGTCACCCGCCCTTTATAGAAGCGGCTGTAAAAAACGTCCCCGCGCTCCATGAGGGCGACAACCGCGTTCCAGTTTCCGCCCGCAATATCGAGATATGGCATTTTCGGGTGTTCGTTGCAAAGAATCAGCCCGTTTTTTTCGAAAAATTCCGAAAGCGCGAACTCTTCCTTTGTCCGCACGTGCGCCGCGTCCACCGGCCGCTTATTTAAGGTACAGCCCGACGAGCTCCAAATCCGCGTCGAACGAGAGCGTATAGAGCACGTTTCCGTCCTCGTGCGCGCAGGTAACCAGCGCCACGGCATATTCTTCGCCGGTCGAGGAATCCTCCGTCGCGGTCAGCGTCACCTGCTTGATTTCGCTGAATGCGCCAACTTTCTCGTAGATCGGGTCCCAGCCGGTTTCCAGTTGATCGGCAGTGATCGCATCCTGCAGGTCCGACCGCAGCGCCGCAATGATTTCATCGTATTCGCCATTGTTGGCAAGCGACACAATCTCCTCTGCGCGCTCGGTCACTTCGTCCGCGTCGAACCCTTCGGGCAGCGGCTTGCCGGTGCATCCGAACAGCGTAAAACTCATCAGCAGAAGCATTGCCGAAACAAGGATTTTCTTATTTTCCATGACAAATCCCCCCTTGTTTTTCTTTTCTTGCAGTATATCATACTATTATGTTATTCTTCTCTTTGAATCCCAATCACGCGAGGTAAAGAACATGCGAAAAGACGGAACGCGCGTAAAGGGCGCAAACCCGATCTATACGGTTATGCCGTACATCCTCAAATACCGCTACGACGCAATGAACATGATCGAGCTCGACATCCCGATTTCGCCCATGCAGTCGTATCTCAACGAAAAGCGCAAGCAGGGCTACCGCTTTTCGCATCTTGGCGTCGTGCTCGCAGCTTACGTGCGCACCGCCGCGGAATACCCGCTGCTCAACCGCTTCATCGCCAACAAGCGCATCTACCAGCGCAACGAATTTTCCGTCGCCATGGTGGTGCTCAAACCCGGTGAAATGGACGGAACCATGAACAAAATGTACTTCAAAATGGACGACGACATTTTCTCCGTGCATGAAACGATCGACCGGTACGTTATGAACAACCGCGAGCAGGGCGATACGAACGCAACCGACGACATCGTCCGCAAACTCCTGAATATCCCCGGCCTTTGCAATTTCGGCGTCGGCCTGTTCCGGCTCATGGACAAATTCGGTCTGCTGCCGAAAAGCGTCATTCAGGCCAGCCCGTTTCACACAAGCCTGACGATCTCCAACCTTGCGAGCATCCGCACGAACCACATCTTTCATCATGTGTATGAGTTCGGCACGACAAGCATCCTAATCACGCTCGGCAATATGCGCGAAGTCCCGGTGCGAAAGGGCGAACAAATCGTTTTCGAACGCTGTCTGCCGATGGGCGTGGTCATGGACGAACGCATCTGCTCGGGCAGTTACTTCGCCGCCGTGTTCCGCCGCTTTAAGCAATATCTCACCAATCCGGCGCTGCTTGAGGAACCGCCGAAGGTGGTTAACACCGTCCTCGGCTGAGTTGCATTTTTCCGGCGGCTGTGCGTCCAGATGCGCGCGCCGCCTTTTTTATTTGCAAAGAAACGCTTTATTCGGTCAAATTACGCGTTTGCCATTGCGAAACGCCTGCTTTCACTGTTATCATACTCTTAATCGCATTTGATTGGAAGTCGAAACAAGGAGAATTTTTAGCAATGCAGAAAAAAATTGTGAAAACCAGCGCCGCACCCGCCGCCGTCGGCCCGTATGCTCAGGCGGTCGAAGCAAACGGCGTGCTTTACCTTTCCGGTATGCTGGCCCTTGACCCGGCCACCGGCACTATGATTGGGTCCGACGCGCCCGCGCAGGCACGCCAGATTCTGAAAAACATCGCAGCCCTGCTCGAAAGCCAGGGTCTCTCCGCCGAAAACATCGTGAAGGCCACCGTGTTTTTGACCGATCTTTCCGCGTTCGGCGCGGTCAACGCCGTATACGGAGAAACGTTTTCTGCCGATCCGCCCGCGCGCTCCTGCGTGGAGGTGTCCCGGCTGCCCAAAGACGCGCTGGTGGAAATCGAGTGCGTCGCCGTCCGCTGAATCGCTCCTAAAGAGTGCTCCGGGCGAGACGAAACTTTGCAAAAACGGTTTAATACGAGGAAACGAACATGACTTTTTCCGACCGGCTGAAACAGCCGCATCTTTTCTTTGACGGCGCAATGGGCACGCAGCTCCAGCAGGCGGGCCTGCCCGCGGGCGCTTCGCCCGACGAATGGAATATAAGCCACCCGGATACGGTGCTCGCCATCCACAGGGCCTATCTGGAAGCGGGCGCGGACGTAATCACGACCAACACCTTCGGCGCCAACGCGCCGCGTCAGGCGCATGATGCGCTCAGCCCCGCGGCGCTCGCCGCGGCGGGCGTGAAGCTTGCGCGCCAGGCCGCCGGCGAATTCGGCGGCGAACGGTATGTCGCGCTCGACATCGGCCCACTGGGCGAGTTCATCGAGCCGATGGGCGATCTGAGCGAGGAGGAGGCCGAGGCGCTCTTCCGCGAGCCGATTGAAGCCGGCGCCGCGGAGCACCCGGACTGCATCCTCATCGAAACCATGTGTGATTTGACCGAGGCGCTCTGCGCCGTACGCGCGGCAAAGGCGTTCGGCGGCGGACTGCCGGTGCTCTGCACGCTTTCCTACGACCCCAACGGGCGGCTCATGACGGGCGCGACGCTCGAGGACGTCGTCGCCGGGCTGGAGGAGGCGGGTGTTTCCGCGCTGGGCTGCAACTGCGGCGTCGGGCCGGAACAGCTCGTCGCGCTGCTGCCGCGCTTTACCGCCTGTGCGCATGTGCCGATCGTAATGCAGCCGAACGCCGGGCTGCCGGAATACCGGGACGGCGAAACGGTCTACCTGGTTGGGGACGAAGCGTTCGCCGCGCAGATGAAGCAGCTTTTCGACGGCGGCGTATGGGGCCTCGGCGGCTGCTGCGGCACGACGCCCGACCATATCCGCGCACTGCTCAGCGCAGCCGGCGCGGCAAAATAAACATCGCGGACGCTGTGTCCGCCCGCCGCTCCGTCACCGGTGCGGCACGAGACAGGGGGTAAGTTATGAGCAGAATCATGCATGTGCTGACCATCGTCATGCCGCTTCTGGTTTCGCTTGGAATCGGCTTCTTTACACGCAAAAAAAATATCCTTTCGGCGGAAGCCATCGAGGGCATGAAGACGTTTGTCATGAAGTTCGCGCTGCCCGCGATGCTCTTCGGTCTGTTTTTCACCGCGGAGTACTCCATCAGCATCCTGCTGTTTGCGGCAACCATGTTTGCGATGGGCGTCCTCGGCCTCGGCCTTGGATACGTGTTTTCCAGGCCGTTTGCCAAGCACAGCCCCATGCTCCGTTTCATGACTGCGGGCTGGGAGGTCGGCATGCTCGGCTATGCGCTTTATGCGCTGCTCTTCGGTGCGGACAACCTGCGTTATATGGCGGTCATGGACTTTGGACAGGTGCTCTTTGTGTTCACGGTGTTTATCACGGCGCTCAGCGCACGCAGCGGCGGCAGCGTCAAGGGCTCTGTAAAAGGTCTGCTGACCAATCCCATCCCCTGGGCGATGGTCGCCGGCGCGGTGCTCGCCATGCTCGGCGTTTCCCGTGCGCTGGAGCCTTCCGGCGTGACGGAACTGATTACGTCCGTGTGCGACTTTGTAGCCGCACCGCTTTCCTGTGTCATTTTCGTCGTGGTCGGCTACGGCATCGAGTTCAGCCGCAAAAACCTTGGCACCGCCGTGATTTCCGCCGTTCTGCGGACGTTTGTATGCGCAATCCTCTGTATGCTGGCGCTGTTCATCATTGGATTGTTCGTAACGCTGACCAACGAAATGCGTTGGGCGATTATTTTAATCTTCCTCACGCCAGCGCCGTTCATCCTCACGCTGTATGCGCAAAATGAGCAGGAACGCGCGGATATTTCCATGTCGCTCTCCATGCAGACCATCGTCACGATCATCGCGTTCATCGGCATCGCAGTCACGATCGTCTGACGGCTTAAACACTCATACGAAAAAGGCCGTCCGCTTCACAGCGGACGGCCTGAGGCCATCAAAAAACCAGTTTTTTGACGGGATAACCGCTCTTTGCCTCTCGTCCTTCGGACTCCCGGGCGGCAAAGAGCTTTGGAGAAACCGCCCGTTCCGGGCGATCCGTTCCGCCGGATGAACCGGCGCAGCCGGAAAAGCACGTTAAGGGCTGCGGCCCTTAACAATCCCAGGGACTTTTTGACAGGCTGAGGCCGTCCGCTTCACAGCGGACGGCCTTTTTATCCCGTTTTTTGTTATTTGAGCTGCACGCCGCCCGCGGGCCGCACGGCAAAGCGATAACAGCTGCCCGCGCCGAACACGCGCTCAATTTCTTCGCTGTACGCCGCAACGCGCTTAAGCGGCACAAGCGCCTGAATCGTGCCCGCAAAGCCGCCGCCGTGAACGCGCCATGCGCCTTCACCCTTGAGCATCCGCTCGGAAACAGCAAGCGCAAGCGCAAGCCCGCGCTCGTTCGGATCGCTCGGGCAAACGTTTTGCAGGTATTCAAAGCTCGACCTTCCGCTTTCGTTCATCAGCAGGCGGAACGCTTCCATATCCCCTTCTTTGAGCGCGCGCACCTGCTTTGGCACGCGCTCGTTTTCCGCAAAGAAATGCATCGCCCGCAGCAGCGCCCTGTCCGGCACCGCCCCGCGCAGTTTCGGCAGCGCCGCATAAAATTCCGCTTCGTCCACCTGCCGGAGGAACTGTTTGCCGAATCGGCGCGCAACCTCTCCCATCTCGGCGGGGATGGCGGCATATTCCGGCGTGAGGTTTGCATGGCTGCCGCCCGCGTTGACGATGCAGACCGCATAGCCGTTCGCCGCAAGATCGCACTCAACCCGCTCGATTTCCGGCTTCTCCGGATCGGCAAAATCGATTGCGACAAATCCGCCGACCGCCGAAGCCAGCTGGTCCATCAACCCGCTGGGTTTGCCGAAATGCACATTTTCAGCATATTTGCTCGCAAGCGCCTGTTCCACGGGCGGGATTTCCCCCTCGTTGAACAATCCGGAAAAAATCGTGCAGATCAGAATGCTGAACGCAGCGCTGGATGAAAGGCCGGAGCCTTTGGGGACGTCCGACTCGATGCACGCGTCGAATCCGCCAATCTTCCAGCCGTCCGTGCGCAGTCTCTCCGCAATGCCGCGCACCAGCGCAGTGGAACCGTTCGTTTCACCCGGTCTGGGGTCGAGGCGATCGAGCGAGAGCCGCAGCGGCGGATAGCCTTTCGAGCGGATACAGACGGCGTTGTCGCTCCGCGGCGCGGCCGCCGCGCGCGTGTCCATCGTGACCGCGGCCGCGAGCACGCGCCCGAGCTGATGGTCGGTGTGGTTTCCGCCGATCTCGCTGCGGCCCGGCGCGGAGAACAGCGCGGCCTCGTCACAGAGGCCGAACTCGCGTTTAAAGCGGTCAAGCAGCGCAAGGTATTTTTCGCGCTGCAGCAAAAAGCCGTCCCCATAGAGACTGCGAAGCGTTCCGTCGAGCGCACCGCCGGTCAGGGAATCCCGCACAGACGACAAATCAATCCCCTCCGCATAAAAAAATTACAAAGAAAAAATCCCGATACAAAACACGGCCGGCTTACCGGCAAAATCCCAAATTGACGGCCTGCCGATGGAATCCCGAAAAAAGTGAATTCGCATGATTGTAATTCGTCAAAACCGGCGGCGTACACGATGGTTTTGACACGCCTCGCACAGCGAGGCCGGCAAACGGTGCAGCCGGTCGAGGCTGACGCCACAGCAGCGGCCTCTGCCGGGAAACGATTGCTTTTCGATGACCGGCGGCGGATTATCCGCCGATCGCTTTGAGCAAAAACGCCACCCCGATGCCCAGATAGTTGCCGACGGCGTATCCGAGTATCCCGCAGATCAGCCCGGGCAGCATGACCTCCCGGTTTTTCAGCGCATCCGCCGCGGGCGCGATGAACGCAGGCCCGTAGACGCCCGCCGTGGACGTGATCAGCGCGGTGTCCGCGTCGATCTTAAAGAGCTTTGCAAGCAGCAGGTGCAGCAGGACGGCGCCGAACTGCGCGAGTGCGAACATGCCGAGGAAAAGCATGGATTCGGCCTTGATCGCGTCGAATTGAAACGACAGCCCGATGCCGAACGAGAACATCAGAATCAGATATTGCCCCGTGGAATACGATCCCGGCGCGTTTCGCACCTTCTTGAAAAACGAAAATCCGATGCCGCAGCTGGTCACGACCAGCATGATCACGATCACGTTCAGTTCGCCCGTGATCAAAAGCGCAAGCCCGGCAGCAATCGCCAGGGAAAGCACACCGAGCAGGAGCACCGGCACGCGCCGCAGGATGGATTTCACCGAAAACGGCTCCTTGACCGGAATGAAGTTTTTCTCCAGCCCTACCGCATAGGTTGCATCGTCCGCCGAAGCTTCGTCTTCAGCGGCGGGGAACGCCGGCAGAAACTTTCGTGCGAGCCGCGGCATCACCGAGATCAGCAGCAGGAAATAGACCCCGCCGACCACAACGTCCGAAGCGTTGGCCAGCACGATATGCGTGTCGCTCACCGAAAGCGCCGCGCCGATGGCCATGAGGTTCGGCGTGCCGCCGGTGTACAATCCGATGATCATGCCGGCGTATTTATACGCTTCCGAAAGCGTGTCCCGAAACAGAAAATACCCCGCGCATGCAACGAGGACCACTGCGCCGATCATGAGCAGAAACGAATTGAGCATGGGTTTGGCCAGCCGCTTCACGCTGGAAAGATCGGCCGAAAAGAGGATCAGCGGAATCGCGATTGGGATCAGGACCTCCGAAATGTCCATCGCCAGAGAGGTTTCCGGTATCACGAGGCTGAGAAGGAATCCCGCCGCGTAACAGAGGAATACCGGTCCGAGTATACCGAGGATTTTCACCCTTTTGGAGAGCGACACCATCACCCTCGGCCCGAGGAGCATAACAAGAACGATCACAACATCCCAGACGATTTCCAAAATTCCCTCCCACGCGCCGGATTTTCATGCATCGATCGAGCTTGAAGGCAGGCGCAGACATTGCAGTTATTATAGCACGCGCGGCCGGAGCCGGGCAACGCCCGACCGCCGAAAAAGACGGCGCGTATCATAAAAAGAGCGCCGGCGGAAAATCCGACGGCGCTCTTTTCCCATCGATAACTAGTTCAATCCGATGCGGATGCTCCCGCTGACGCTGTCGAAACGATAGCTCGCGCTCCCGTCGCCGCAGACAATCTTTTTGTCGCTGAGCGTGCCCGGAAACTCGCAGGTCAGCTCTCCGCTGACGCTGTCCAGCTTGGCCGTAAAGCCCGCGTCCTCCGGCAGCAGGATCGTCATGTCGCCGCTGACGCTGTCGCCTTCGATATTGTTCGGCACAATCGAACTGACGATGCGCACTTCCCCGCTGACGGTGTCCGCGCTGACGCTCTTGAACGCGCCGCCCGCGCGGATGTTCCCGCTGACGTTGTTCAGGGACAGTTCCTGCACGGTGCACCGTTCGCAGACCAGCCTGCCGCTGGTGGACGAAAGCTTCAGTTCGTCGCAGGTAATCTTTGCGCAGTCGACCGCGCCGGAAACCGAATCGAGTTTCACCGTGTCGCCGTACACGCCGTCGACGTCGATGCTTGCGGACACGCTGTCGATCTGCAGTTCGTCCAGGGAGCCGAGCAGGGAGGCCGGAACGGTCATGACCAGCGCTTTGCTGGGGATGTTGCTCCGCTCCTTGTCAAACCAATTCCAAATGGTTTCGGCGTTTTCGCAATATTGGATTTTCAGTTCCCCGCCCGACGTGACCGTGTAGCGCATTTTCTGCGCGTCGGTCAGCGTCCTGCGCGACGTTTCATAAAACGTGATTTCGTCGCCCGTCCCGACGAGGACCTGCACGCTGCCTGCAATCCATTCAATATCGATCGAATCCACGTCCGCCGCCGCAACCGAAACCGTTTCCTCGGCCACGACCTGCGTGCCGTCCGCCTCTGCGTCTGCGGAATCATAGTCCGCCGAAACCCAGAAAGGCCAGTTCCAGCCGCTCCAGCCGAGGCGCTCCATCACGTCATGTCCCGTCAGCGTCAGCACCAGAAACGCAATCAGAATCAGCGCGATGACGAGGCCGACAACAATCCTGATAATACCACCTGTTCGCATAGTTGATCCCTCCTACTTTCTGAGCATGAAGATGCCTTTGATGATGGACGCGACCGCCGCCGTGATCAAAAAGATGATCCAGGTAATGTACCAGGCGCCCGTCATAAAACTCACAGCAATGTATACGCAAACACCGATGAGCCAGAGTGAACCGATCAGCGCGCTGGCCGCCTGGTCCTTCTGACGGTTGTTCTGCTTCCATTCCTTGAAATCCTCCACCATGGTGTCGTCCTTTTTTACATACTTTTCGCGGGTTACACCATTATAGATGAGAATCCCCGTCGCAACGGCGACGAACACGAACAGCAGCATCACGCCGATGGTGTTCTGCAGCAGGATGACCGGGACCGGGCACGTGATGTACAGTGCGACGGCGACCGCCGTCGCAAGACCGTTTTTCCTGCTGGCCTGCACGCTTTCGGTGGGCTTTTCCCCGCTCAGGCCGGCAATCAGCACGTCCACGTCCCCAATGCTGGCGACCGCAATATTATAGGCCGCTTCTTCGCTCTTGCCCTGGCTGATCAAATCGTTGTATTTGTCGGTCAGGTTCTGGAACATCTCTTCCTTGAGTTCGACCGCACGCACCGTTTTCGGCGCGTTTTCAAAGAGCGAGTCGATATAATTCCTGAGTTTCTCGTTCATATGGATTCCCCTTCTCCTTCTGCCAATAGCTTGTCGATCACCGCTTCCGCGGTTTTCCAATCCTTTTTTCGCAGCCGGTACGATTCCTTTCCGAGGTCCGTAATGGAATAATACTTTCTCCGCGCGCCGGTCGTTTCGTCTCCCCAGTAGGATACGATGCAACCCGCGTCCTCCAGTCGCCGAAACGCCGTATACAGCGTCGCTTCCTTCAGTTCAAACCGCCCGTCGGTCAGGCTGTTGATCGCCTTGTTGATCATGTATCCGTAGCCGTCGCCTTTCATCAGCTGAGCCAGGATAATCGTCTCCGTGTTTCCACGGATGAGTTCCGATGCAACGGACATGGCGCACCTCCTTTCCGTATGCAGGTATATCTTAACGTTAGTTACCTCGCCTGTCAAGGTATATCGCCAAAATATTTACATTTTACATTTATATATTTTCCGCGGCCGTCGGAACGCTTTTCAGGCGTAGTATATTCGCACGCAAAAAGCCCGGCGAAAATTCGCCGGGCTTTGCCGTTCCGTTTGATTAGGACTCTTCTAAAACCTCCGTGCAGCGCGTGTCCGCCCCCTCCTGCTCGACATAATAAAGCCGGTACAGCGCAGGATCGATGGCGGAACCCGCCATGATCTCCCGCGCGCGGGCGACCAATTCGGTCCCGACCCGGATCGACATACCGCAGCTGGCCGTGATGGCCCTGAGCGTCGGCATGACCGCGCCGCCGACATCCCGCAGCAGGCGCTGCGCGGCAATCGCCGCATGCGGCGAATCGAACGCAAAGAGATAGTACGCGCGGTTTGTCAAAGCGTGATCACCTTGTCGGCGCGCTGCATCGCGCTCATGATGTCGTACATGTTGCTGGCGACGCCGATTTTGAGCTTGTCGGCGATTTCGTAATAGTTCAGGCAAGTGCCGCAGACGAGAACCTGCGAGCCCTTGTCGATGAGCGCCTGCAGGTTTTCAATCACCTGTGCTTCGTCCCCTGCGGGCAGCCGCACGCCGCCGTTCATAAACAGAACGTACGCGGGCACGTCGTCGCTCTGCGCGAGCGTATAAATCGCCATTTTCAGAAGATTGTAGCCGAGCGTAAAGTCGCCGCCGCCGACATGGTCTTTGCCGATGAACACCGCATAGCCGTTGCCCGCGGCCGGACGCGCCGCGGCAGGCGTTTCGCCGTGCTTGGCTTCACCGGTGAAATGGACGTAAAAGCCGCCCTCTGCGTCCCCGCTTTCCACGGCGACTTCCATCGACCTTCCGAGCCGCGTAAGGTTTTCCACCGCGGCACGGTTGTCCACAAGGACCGTTATATCCTGATTCCCGCCGTCAAGCGCTTTTTTCGCCAGAATGACCGGCTGCGGACACGCTTTTCCCCTCGCGTCAATCTGCATTCTCTTTTCCCTCGCTTTCCTGCACCGCACACGTCGTGCATGCCTTTATTCTAGCAAAAGATAGCGGCGTTTTCCAGCTTCCCGCAGGCAAATTCTTTCCGCAAAACGAAAAAAGCGCTCCCCTTTGCAGGGGAGCGCCGTGTTATATCGCTGTATTGCTGTCAGAGCAGGTTGAGTCCGGTCTCCGGATCGAACAGATGCGCGAGCGCTCCGTCGAACGTGAAGTACATCTGGTCGCCGAACTTGAAGCCGTAACGGTTTTCGGGGGGCAGGTCGACCGTTGCAATACGCATGACGCAGTCCTTGCCGACGGCCGTAACGTGTACATACAGTTCGCTGCCCATCATCTCGGAAACGTCCACCTTGGCGGCGATTGCGTGCTTTTCCTTGGCGTCGACCAGGGTAACGTGTTCCGGACGGATGCCGAGCGATACCTTCATCGGCTGAACGCCTTTGTCCTTGAGCGTTTTCTGCATCTCGTCCGGCAGGTCGACGACCGCGTCTTCGAGGCGGACGACATATTTTCCGCCGGTTGCAGTGAGTTCCGCATCGAAGAAGTTCATCTGCGGTGTGCCGATGAAGCCCGCGACGAACAGGTTCGACGGATGATCGAACACTTCCTGCGGCGTGCCGATCTGCTGGATGAAACCGTCTTTCATGATGACGATGCGGTCGCCCAGCGTCATGGCTTCCGTCTGATCGTGGGTCACGTATACGAACGTGGTGTTGACCGTCTGCCGCAGCTTGATAAGCTCTGCGCGCATCTGGTTACGCAGCTTTGCGTCCAGGTTGCTCAGCGGTTCGTCCATAAGGAAGACCTGCGGCTTGCGCACGATGGCGCGGCCGATGGCGACACGCTGGCGCTGGCCGCCGGAAAGCGCCTTCGGTTTCCTCTGGAGATACTCGGTGATGCCGAGAATTTCCGCCGCTTCTTTTACCTTCTCGTCGATCTCCGCCTTGGGGACCTTGCGCAGTTTGAGTCCGAACGCCATGTTTTCGTACACGGTCATGTGCGGATAGAGCGCGTAGT
>DAOTGE010000056.1:0-16616 GCA_035446965.1 Eubacteriales bacterium | reverse complement strand
ACGAGTCCCTGGAAAGCGCTCTGAAACGATTCAAACGCAAGTGCGCTCGCAGCGGCGTTTTAGCAGAGGTCCGCAGGCGTGAGCACTATGAAAAGCCGAGTGTGAAGCGCAAGAAAAAAGCGGAAGCCGCGAGAAAGCGCAAATATTAATCTTTCACACAGCTAAATAAAGAAGCAAAAGCGGACCGCCTGCGGCCCGCTTTTTGTATCCCGCAAAAACCGGCGGAGACGGTGAGCGCGGGAGCTTTTTTGCATGTCGCCGCACATAAAAGAATGGTATGGAATTTCTTTTATATATATGGTAGTATTAAATAAATCTTTGCACCATATATAAGGAGCGTTCCGCCATGAAATGCAGATACTGCGCCAGCACGGAAAGCAGGGTGATCGATTCGCGGCCGACCGAGGACGGCAGCGCCATTCGGCGCAGGCGCGAATGCACCAACTGCGGCAAACGTTTTACGACCTACGAAAAGATCGAAGAGATACCGATCATGGTGGTAAAGCGCGACGGGCGGCGCGAGCAGTTCGATTCCGAAAAAATCCGCAACGGCATCCGCAAGGCCTGCGAAAAGCGTCCCATCGCGGCGGACGTGCAGGACCGGGTCGTGGACGACGTTTCGCGGGAGGTGTTCAACACGCTTGCGTCCGAGGTGACGACGCGCGATATCGGCGAAATCGTCATGCGAAAACTAAAGGACGTGGACGAAGTTGCATATGTCCGTTTTGCGTCGGTCTACCGCGAGTTCAAGGACACGCAGACGTTTATGCAGGAACTGCAGCGCCTTCTGGACGAAAAATGATTTTCCGCGAAAGACGACGGCGATGAAAACGGAAGGATTCGTTTGGGAATCCTTCTTTTTGGCAGGGCGGCTCTGGAGGGACGATGGAAGAAAACAAAATATACGCCGCGCGGAACGGGGAAACCCTGCGCGCGCACAAACTGCACTTCATAAACGGAATCGGGATTTATACAAGCCCCGCGCTCGGCGTGCCGGACGGCTTTGACCACGGGTTTTCAGCCAGGACCGGCGGCGTGAGCGGCGGCTTTTTTTCATCTCTGAACCTGAGCTTTACGCGCCCGGAGAGCCGCGAAAACGTGATGGAAAACTACGTCCGCTTCTGCAAGGCGGCGGACATCCCGTTTGAAAGCATGGTGATGGACAGCTACGCGCACGAAACGACCGTTTTAAAGGTGGACGCGTCCGACGCGGGCAGGGGATACCTGCGCGAGCCGCTGCCCAACTGCGACGGGCTGGTGACCAACGATCCGGTCATAACGCTCGTGACCGGGCATGCGGACTGCATGGCGTTTTTCTGCATCGACCCCGTGAAAAAATGCATCGGGCTGGCGCATGCCGGCTGGCGCGGCGCGCTCGGGTGCATCGGCGCGCGTGTGATT
Source organism: Eubacteriales bacterium (assembly GCA_035446965.1). Lineage (GTDB taxonomy): Bacteria > Bacillota > Clostridia > Christensenellales > CAG-138 > UBA7703. The sequence goes on along the minus strand of DAOTGE010000056.1, from coordinate 15,215 downwards.
GAAAAAATGACCGAATATTACGGCACGAATCCGTCGGACGTCCGGGTCTCCGTCGGGCCGTCCATCTGCGCGGATTGCTTCGAAGTCGGCCGGAACGTGGCCGAACTGTTTGAGCAGGGGTTCCCCGGCCTGAACTGCGTGCTCGAACAAGACGGCGAAAAGCCGCATGTCGATCTTTGGGCGGTCGCGGAGCGGCAGTTCATGGACGCGGGCGTCCTGCCTGCGCATTTTTCGCTGTTCGGCGTCTGCACCGCCGAAACGCCGCTTTTATATTCGCACCGGCGGGACAAAGGCAAAACCGGCGGCATGGCCGCGTATCTTCGAATTCTGTAGCAGCGCGCTGCGGCAACTTTTGAAAATGTCGGGGGGAAAACAACATGTCAAGACAGGACCAGGCGGAAGGCTATCTTTTCAGTGGAGAAACGGACGGCGCGAACAAGAAAAAGCACAAAGCGCCGTTTGTGGCGCTCGTCGTCGTACTTGTGCTTGCGCTGGCGGCGGGCGGGTTCTATTACTACGCGAAGGGCACCTGCGAAAAAGCGCTGGAACAGGCGGACGCGCTGGAATTTGCGCAGGCTTTTGAGACGTTTGGAGGCATACCGCTCGGCGAAAAGCTGTTTTCCATCGAGAGCGAGTACATCGCCGCGGGCGAACTGGCCGCGGCGGGCGACTACGACGCGGCGATCAAGGCGTTCACGGCGCTCGGCATCTACCGCGAAACGCCGACGGCGCTCAAACAGGTGCGCTATCTGCAGGCCGCCCAGGTGCTAGAAAGCGGCGCGTATATGGACGCCGCGGCGCTTTTTGAAGCGATCGGGGATTACCGGGACGCGCCGGAGAAGGCGATTGAAGCAAAGCTGATGCGCGCGGACGCGCTGGCCGACGCGGGGAATTTCGAGAGCGCAAAAGAGCTGCTCGGCGAACTAATGGACGAAGGGTGCGAACAGGCGGGCGAAGCGCTCATTGCGGTCTATAAGCGCTCTGCGGCGGACTATGCCGAAAAGGAGCAGTATATCAAGGCCTGCAACGAACTGCTGGAGCTGGAAGCAAAAGAGGGCGTGGACGTCGAACAGCAGATTGCGCGCTACCGCAAAAAGGCGTACGACAGTGCCGTTTCGGATTACCGCGCGGGCGATTATGCCGCGTCGACGGCGCTGATGGAAGCCCTCGGGGACTATGAGGACGCGGAAACCTACCTCTTTTTAGCAAACGTGCACACAAAGACGGCTTGGGTTGCGGCGGACGCGCTGGGCGCGGTGCAGCAGCTTGCGGTGCTGATCCTCAAAGAGGACGCGGCGGAACTGCTGGTGAGCAGACAGGAACTCGCCGAACAGTTCCTCGCGGATTACTGGGAAGGCGACGGGTGCTATTTCTCCATGGAAAGCGACGGGTATATTTCCTACGATCTGCCGTACGTCGATTACGGCGACTACTATTATATTGAAGACGGCGTCGTGCTCCTGTATCCGGAGGAAGATCCGAATGCGACGGAGGAGCTGTTTTCCATCCGCGTCATCACGGTCGACTGCATCCAGGTTTACGCCTATGGAGACGGCGGGACCTACACGCTCACGCGCGGCTGAAGCCGCCGCCGCTTGATTGACAAGCCGGACGTGCAAGAGTATAATTCATTCGTTTCAGTATAAATTTTTGTCGGGAGACAACCGACGCAAGGGAGACAGGCTTTCATGAAGAAAACAAAGGTCATCGCGGTACTTCTGGTCGTTCTGATGGCGGCCGCCGTGTTTATGAGCGGCTGCGGAAGCGCGCAGGTGCTCGCCGCAACGGTCGGAGACCGTGAGATCACGGTGCAGCAGCTCGAAACTTCCTATTCAAACGCCTCGAGCTACGCTTCCTATTACGGCTATTCGCTCGACACGGACGAGGGCATCGCGTCGTTCGTGGAGTATCTGCTCGACGGTCTCGTCACAAGCGAAATGAAGATCTATCAGGCGAAACTCGCCGGCGTGACCCTTACCGACGAGGAAGAAGCGTCCGCCGAGGAGACCGCGCAGTCGAATTATGACGACACGTATCAGTCGTTCATCGACCAGGCGACCAGCGCCGGTGCTTCCAATGTGAATGCGTATGCAAAAACGCTCTTTACGGACGCGCTCGTCAGCAACAACACGACCGTCAGGAAGCTCAAAGCTTCCATGCTGGAACAGGCGGAGGACGATCTGCTCGTATCCAAGCATGAGGAACAGCTGCTCGACGGCGTGGAACTCACGAGCGAGGAACTGCTAGAAAAATACGACGAAGAGCTCGCTTCCCAGAAAGAACTCTTCGACGAAACACCGTCGATGTACTTCACCTACGAATCGTATGCGTCCTACGGCTACTACGCGCCGCCGCTCTATGTGCCGGACGGGTTCTTCCGCGTGCGCCAGATCCTGGTCGACGACGAGGCGACCGCGCTGGAGGTTAAAGAAAAACTCGATGCGGGCGAAGATTTTGAAACGCTGCTCGCGGAATACAACACCGACCCCGGCATGGACAGCGACGAATACGCGGACGGCTATCTGGTCGGCGACGGCGCGAACTATGTCGACGAATTCCTTGACGCGGCGCTCGCGCTGGAGAACGACGGGGATGTTTCCGACCCCGTGGAATCCGATTACGGCTGGCATATCATCAAGCGCGTTTCCACGGAAAGCGCGCATGAGATCCCCTATGCGGACGTGCAGGAAACGCTGGACGCGTACCTGCAGACGCAGTACCAGACCGACTACTATCAGGACATCGTGGACGGGTGGGTCGCGGACGAGTCGCTCGTGACGACGTATCCGGAAAATTATGCTTCCGTGGGGCTTGACTGACGGGAGGGATCGATCATGAGCAAAGGAACGAGGATTTTGTGCCTGATTGTTGCGGGCATGATGCTCTTCGGCACGGTGTTTGCAATTATTGCATCCGCATTCTGAAAATGAAAAAAAACGAGGCGGGACCGGCGGCAGCCGGTCCCGTTTTTTGGTTTTTTGTGCAAAATTGGCCGATAATTTCAAAAAACAGCCGATAACGGTATCATTTGATTGACCGGAGCACGGCGAGCCGATATAATATTGCAGCGGATTAAATTCCGAGGAGAAACAAGAAACCGCCCGAATCTTATGCCGCCCGGGAAGGGGACAGCCGAATTGAAAAAAAATTTTCGCATCGTCATGACGCTTGTTATACCGCTTGCGCTTGTGGTGGTATCGTCCTGCATGCTCCTGCTTTTTTCGGCGCGCGCCGCGAAGCGAACGCGCGAGCTGACCTATCAGATTCTGAAGGCGGCGGGCGCGGAGCAGAGGGACCTGCTGAACGTGAAGCTCGAAGGCGATTTTTCCACGCTGAACGCTCTGGCCGGCGTTGCGGCCACCTCGGACGAGGCGCACCACGACCAGATGGTCGGGCATATGCGCGCGGCGCTGGTTTCCTCCGGATTCGCCTGCTTTTTTGTGGCGGATTTACAGGGCGAGGGGTTTACCAGCGAAGGGGAAAGCGCGTATATCGGGGATCGTGCCTATTTTCAGCAGACGGTTTCCGGCGTCCGGTCGGTTGCCCATGTGACGGACGCGCGGTTCTGCTTTGAGGATTCCTCGCTCCTGCTCGCCGTGCCGATCGGCGAAGCGGGAAATATCACCGGAGCGGTCGTCGGCGTGCTGGAAGAAAAGGGCCTAATGGACCTGCTGAACATAGAATCGTACGGCGAGAGCAAATCGTTCGTCTGCGATGCGGCGGGCGCGCTGATCACCGGCGGGGAAAGCGAAGCGGCGCCGGATGGCGCCGGGATGCGCGGTGTGTTTGAAAACGGCGTGTTCGATCAGGGCTACAGCGCTGAAAGCACGGCGGCGGATTTTGCTTCCGGCGCAGAAGGGTTCGTTTCATATCAGATCGACGGGGCGCGCTGGTATCTTGCCTACACGCCGCTCGGCGTAAACGGCTGGATGATCTGCACGGCGGTGCCCGGCGCCAGCGTGGACGGCACGCTGCGCGCGGAGCGTGCGAACGGGTATCTGCTCATCGCGGTGGCGATGGCCAGCGCGATGATGCTGATTCTGTTTGTCATTTTGCTCTACGCGCGTGCCGGGCGGCAGGCGCAGCGCGAACAGGAACAGCTGCGCGTGGCCGAAGAGGAATACCGCCTTTCCGCGCAGCAGAGCGGCGCAATGATTGTTCGCTACGATTTGGAAGCGGACCTGCTGATGCCGAACGAAACGGCGGTCGAGCAGTTCCGGCTGCCGCGGGAAGAGACGAATTTCGACTATATGTTTGCGCTGGATGCGCTGGTGGATGAGGAAAGCCACGCGGAGTATCAGGCGTTCTGGACGGCAATCCGCGCGGGCGATCAGAGCGGAAACACAGAGGTATACATGAAAAACGCCGCCGGTGCGATGCGCTGGTATGCGTTTTCCTTTACGGCCATCCGCAGCGCGCAGGGGAAAACCGTCCAGGCGGTCGTCACGATTCGGGACGTGACGGACCAGCGTGAAAAACTCATGGAATATGAGCGCTGGCGGCGGATATTGTCCTCACTGACCGGCACGAGCGCCGGTTATATCGAATTTGACCTGCGCACGGGCGAGGTCGAGCGCATCGAAGGCGAGTTCGTGCACGACGGCGAGACAAACGCCGAGGCGCTGCTGCAGCTGTTCGAGCAGCAGGGTGTGGCCCCCGGCGACCGGCGCAGGTTCCGCACGTTCGTGTCCATGGAGCGGCTGCGCAAACTGCGCAGGGAAGGGACGCTGCAGGACGAGAGCAGCGTGCGCACTTTCGACGCGGACGGCGCCATGCGCGAATGCATGATCGCACTGCGCATCTCCGACGTACCGGAAGGGCAGGACGCGAAGGTAATCGTCGCCGTGACCGACCCGGGCGACAGCCGGCGCGGCATGGAGCGGCTGAGCGAACTGGCGTTCCGGGACGGGCTGAGCGGGCTGCTCAACCGCACGGCTGCGCGCGACGCGATTGAGGAAACGCTGCGCACAGGGGAGAGCGACACGGTCGCGCTGTTCATGCTGGACATCGACAATTTTAAACTGGTCAACGACCTGATGGGGCACCGGCAGGGCGACCGCGCTTTGGTACAGATCAGCGCCGCGCTGCGCGGAGTGTTCCGCACGACGGACGTCGTTGCGCGCATCGGCGGGGATGAATTTTTCGTGTTCCTCAGGGATGCGTCGCAGCCGGGACTGGTGGAGGCGAAGGCCGCCGCGCTGCGCGAGGCGCTGAGCTTCACGTTTTCCGACGGGATGCGCAGCGTCGCCGTTTCGGCGAGCGTGGGCATCGTCGTGGCAAGACGGGAGTGTACGACATACGACGCGCTGTATGCCGGAGCGGACCGTGCGCTTTACGAAGCGAAAAACGCCGGAAAAAACCGGTACAGGGTCCAGTATCTGACCGATGAAGCGCCGTGCGACACATTTTCACCGGACAGCGCGGCATATTCCGTGCAGCTGTATTCGCTGCTTAAATATACCGACGGCGGCGTGGCGCTGCTCGAAGCGGGGGAAAAAGTGCGCATGCTCTTTGCCAGTGCCGGCGGCGTGCGCCGGGACGGCGGCCCCGTTTGGGACGAGGATGCGATTCATCCGGAAGACCGGGACGCGCTAATCGCCAGGATAAGGGACTGCGCGCAGAACCGTGTTCCGTTCGAGGCGGCGTATCGTTTTTCGCTCGCCGGAGGCGGGTACGGCTGGCGGCACATCCGCGCGGAGCGGATCACCTACGACCGGAGCGCGCTGCCGGTGGCGATTGCGGTGATCACCGACATCACCGATCTCAAGCGGTCTTCGCTCGGGCTGGAATCCATCACGCCGAGCGCGCCGCCCGGCATCGCGATCGTCCGCTTTGGCGAGCGGCTGGAAACGACGTTTTGCAACGACGCGCTGCTGAAGCTTTTCGGCGTTTCATTCGACCAGTACCGCCTGATTTCGCACGACTGCTCCGCGCTGCTGCTCAAGGAGGACCTGGACGGGGTCCGCAGGGCGGTCGCACGCTCGATGGAGAGCGGCGAACCGCTGGAAACGGCATTTTCCACGATTGACAGGTATGTCCGCTTCACGCGGCGCGTCCTTGTGCGCGGCGTGATGATCGACGTTATCAACGGCGTGCCGTCCTTCCTTCTGGTGCTTTCGGAGGAAAACGCGGCGGAGGAATGATAAAATCGATGCAGTTCTGCAGGATTTCCTGCGCATAGGGACGGCGATTATGCATCCATAAAAACCGATGAATCCGCGGGTTTCCATCGGTTTTTTGTATTTTTTCAGGTTCGTTTGCGAAACTGCGGCTGAATAGGACTTCAATTGAAAAACCGATCTGCGATTTTTCTTGCATACGCATTGCCGGCTGGGTATAATATGAAATTGTTAGATGATCGAAGGAGGAGTAGAATTTGTCACACAAATACGTATATCTGTTTCGAGAAGGAAGCGCGGATATGCGCGCTTTGCTTGGCGGCAAAGGCGCAAATCTCGCGGAAATGACCACGCTCGGCCTTCCCGTACCGTACGGTTTCACCGTGACCACGGAGGCCTGCACGCGTTACTATCAGGACAAAAAGACCATTGCAGACGAGATTGTAAAGCAAATTGAAGATGCGCTCGTAATCGTTGAAGAGCAGGCGGGCAAGAAATTCGGCGACCCGGCCAACCCGTTTCTGGTTTCCGTCCGCAGCGGCGCGCGCGCGTCCATGCCGGGCATGATGGACACGATTCTCAACCTCGGCCTGAACGACGAAACCGTACTAGGGCTTGCAAAGCTCACCAGCAACGAACGCTTTGCGTTCGACAGCTACCGCCGCTTCATCCAGATGTTTTCGGACGTCGTCATGGAAGTGGAAAAAGCCAAATTCGATTACATTTTTGAAGACGTAAAGCGCAAAAACGGCTGCCAGCTCGACACCGAGCTCAACGCGGAAAACCTCAAGGAAGTCGTTGCGCGCTACAAGCAGCTCTATCTCGAAGAAAAAGGCACGGAATTCCCGCAGGAACCGCGGGTGCAGCTCATGGAGGCCATCAAGGCCGTGTTCCGCAGCTGGGACAATCCCCGCGCCATCGTCTACCGCCGCAAAAACGATATCCCCTCCGACTGGGGCACCGCCGTCAACGTGCAGAGCATGGTGTTCGGCAACATGGGCAACGACTGCGGCACGGGCGTTGCGTTCACGCGTAACCCTTCGACCGGCGAGCGCAAGCTCTACGGCGAGTTCCTGATGAATGCGCAGGGCGAGGACGTTGTTGCGGGCATCCGCACGCCCAGCCCCATCGAGGACCTGCGCGAATCCCAGCCGGACGTATATAAGCAGTTCGTAACGATCGCCAACACGCTTGAAAAACACTACCGCGACATGCAGGACATGGAGTTCACCATCGAGCGCGGCAGGCTGTTTATGCTGCAGACGAGAAACGGCAAGCGCACCGCGGCGGCCGCGCTGCAGATTGCGGTCGATCTCGTTAAGGAAGGCATGATCACAAAGGAAGAAGCGCTGCTCAAGATCGAACCGAAATCGCTCGACGCGCTGCTTCATCCGACGTTTGAACCCAAGGCGCTCAAAAAGGCCGAGACGATCGCCGTCGGTCTGCCTGCGTCGCCCGGCGCCGCCTGCGGCCGCGTATATTTCAATGCCGCAGACGCGATTGAAGCTTCCGCCCGCGGTGAAAAAGTCATCCTCGTGCGGCTTGAAACCTCCCCGGAAGATATTGAAGGCATGTATGCCGCGGAAGGCGTGCTCACTGCACGCGGCGGCATGACCTCGCACGCGGCGGTCGTTGCGCGCGGCATGGGCACCTGCTGCGTGGCGGGCTGCTCCGACCTGATGATCCTTGAAAAGAGCCGGACGTTTACGACCGCTTCCGGCCATGTATTCAACGAAGGGGACTGGCTCTCGCTGGACGGCTCCACGGGCAACGTCTACGGCGAAGCGCTGCCGACCATCGACGCGCAGGTTTCCGGTAATTTTGCAACCATCATGGAGTGGGCGGACGAGGTCCGCACGCTCAAGGTGCGCACCAACGCGGACACGCCGTACGACGCGGAAGTGGCCGTGAAGTTCGGCGCCGAGGGCATCGGCCTTTGCCGCACCGAGCATATGTTCTTTGACGAGTCGCGTATCCCCGCAATGCGGGAAATGATCGTGAGCAAGGACGAAACGAGCCGCCGACGCGCGCTTGCAAAGCTCCTGCCGATGCAGCGCGAAGACTTTAAGGGCATTTACAAGGCCATGGGCAGCCGCCCGGTCACGATCCGTTTCCTGGACCCGCCGCTGCATGAGTTCCTGCCGAACGAGGACGCGGACATCCGCGCGCTGGCAAAGGAAATGGGCCTTTCGTTTGAAGAGCTCAAGCTCACGGTCGCGAACCTGCACGAGATGAACCCCATGCTCGGCCACCGCGGCTGCCGCCTTGCAGTCACGTATCCGGAGATTGCGGAAATGCAGACCCGCGCCGTGATCGAAGCGGCCATCGAAACCCGCCAGGAAACAGGCATCCATATCATTCCGGAGATCATGATCCCGCTCGTCGGCGAGGTCAAGGAACTCGAGTATGTCAAGGGCGTCGTGGACAGTACGGCCAAGGAAGTCATGGAAGAGCGCGGTGTGGAGATTCCGTATCTCGTCGGCACCATGATCGAAGTTCCGCGCGCCGCGCTGACCGCGGACAAAATCGCGGGCTGCGCGCAGTTCTTCAGCTTCGGCACCAACGACCTAAGCCAGATGACGTTCGGCTTCAGCCGCGACGACGCGGGCAAGTTCCTCGAAGAGTATTACAAGAAAAAAATCTTCGAGTCCGACCCGTTCGCGCGCCTCGACCAGGAAGGTGTCGGCAAACTCGTGCAGATGGCCGCCGAACTCGGCCGCAACACGCGTCCGGACCTCAAGCTCGGCATCTGCGGCGAACACGGCGGCGATCCTTCGAGCATTGAGTTCTGCCACAACGTCGGCCTGAACTATGTTTCCTGCTCGCCGTTTAGGGTACCGATCGCCCGTCTTGCCGCCGCGCAGGCAAAGATCAACAGCGACAAATAACGAAACCGGTCAATCAACAGAGCCGCCCTTTAACGGGCGGCTCTGAGGCCGTCAAAAAACTTGTTTTTTGACGGGATAACCGCTCTTTGCCTCTCGTCCTTCGGACTCCCGGGCGGCAAAGAGCACAGAGAAACCGCCCGTTCCGGGCGATCCGTTCCGCCGGATGAACCGGCGCAGCCGGAAAAGCGGGTTAAGGGCTGCGGCCCTTAACAATCCCAGGGACTTTTTTGACAGGCTGAGAGCCGCCCTTTAACGGGCGGCTCTCTGTTTTTGAGAATTTATTGCAGGAGGTTCCCCTGCACCCCACCCAGGGGACGCGTCCCTTGGAAATCATCCCTGATGTTCTGATTAGAAGAATGGGTTCTTAGGGCCGTTAGGGCCCTGAGCGGTGGTTTGGAGGCGGAGCCTCCAACAGGCTGCCGCCTTATGCGCGCGCAGCAAGCAGCGCGCAGATCGTTTCCGCGGCTTCGGCGGGGGTCTGATTGCCGTCGCGAAGATGCAACTCGTGCGGCAGGCCATCGAACGAGCCGTGTTTGCGTTCGAGCATCGCCGCAACCGGCGCGGGGAGCCGCCCGCCCATCCGCGCGGCAAAGCGTGTCTTGATCACGTCCGGTTCCGCCGTGACGAGCACGCGAAGCGCTTTTTCCGGCAGCAGCGCCAGCTGTTCCGGTTCCGCGGCGACGTATACCGCGTGCCGCGCCGGGTCGTCCGCAAGTTTGCGCAGATGCGCGCTGAACGCGGCCTTTGCGGCCGCTTCGTTTTTTGCAAAGCGCAGGTAGTCTTTCCCGCTGAACACCTCCGCACTCAGGCGGGTTTTGAGTTCGCTTGCCACGGAAGATTTGCCGGTGCAGTTTTCGCCAAAGAGCGCGATGATCATATGGGGTCCTCATGAAGCGTATTTGCGGGATTTTGTCTGGTCAGTTTGCAGGGGCGGGCGTGGTTACGGGCTCGTAGGTTTCCGCGTATTCAAACACTTTGCGCAGCCCGTCGTTGCCGTCGTGACTGATGCGGATGTTGTCCGCGAGCGTAAAGTGCATGCCGTCGCTCGTGGAGACGTAATAGTGTCCCCACTGAAAGCCCGCGCGGTAGAACGCCAGTTCGTAGATGATATAGTTGATCACGGTTTCCGGAACGGTTCGGAACGTCCAGAGGAGCGAATCCCCGCTGTAGGTATAGTCGTAATACGAAACGCCGTCCTCGGTTTTGATCCCGTTGTAAACGAGATAATCGCCGACCTCGGTGTTGATCAGCGCAATGTTGTCCTTTGTGTTGTCGTTTGCGCCCATGCCGCCGTTGATGTCGGTCGCCGTTCCGAACGCATGGTGGCTGATATGCGTTTTGCTGGACGTGAAGCGGGAGCAGTAGCTGCCGTTGTAGGTGTCGATGAGTTCGTAAAGCGCCAGCACGCCGGAATCCCCGCTGGTGCCGGAAACGCGCACATGCACGTTGTTGAGGTAATAGGAAACCTCCTCATAATACGACAGCGCGTATTTATGGATACGCCAGGGATCGGTGTTCGGCACGCACTCGAAGTCGATGATATATTCGTCTTCCCAGTCCGGGTCGGCGACGATGTACCGCCCGTCCACCCACTGATAACGATACAGGAACGCGTCCTTGTCGCTAAAGAAGTCCAGCGCGGTGGCATAACTGTTGTTGCTGAAATCGGATTTCTGGATTGTATTCCAGGAATCGGAGAGCACATAGAAACGCGTTTTGAACAGTTCGATCGGCTCCTGCTGCGCGGTGCTGCTTGCCAGGATGCGCAGGGTGTGGATGCCGGTTTTGAGTTCGGAAAACTGCACCAGCGAATCCAGCGAAACGCCTTCCTGCGTCAGCGCGTCGTCCAGCGGATAGGAATACACGCCCTTGTCCGGATCGAACGTGACCGTCTGTTCATAGGGGTAAAAAAGGTCCTCGCTGTATGCGCAGGTGATCGAGACCGTCACCGAAAGCAGCGGATAGTTGGACTGAACGTTCCCGCGCAGGCGGTAGGCGTGCCCAAGCGCGAGGCGGTCGGTAATCTGCGGCATGGGATCGTCCGCGCTTTCGTCGAAGGCGAGCACGGAGGCGGGCGGCGGCGTGTCCGTCGGCGCGGGCGTGTCGCTCGGCGCGCTGGTTACGATCAGCGCGGTTTCGGGGGAGGTCTGCGGTTCGCCGGATTCCTCTTTTGCCCGCAGCGGCAAAGCGACGGCGAGGAAGGCGAGGCATACGACGCATACGCCCGACAGGGCGATGATTGCCGCGCCGCGCATCCCGATGGGTTTCTTTTGCTTCTTCATTTGTTCCGTCATGCCGAAAATGCGCCCTCCATGAAACGCCGTTTGCTCTATTCTATCACAATTGGCGTAACCGGGCGCGGCAAGTATGCCGCAAAAGGTGCAGACTGTGAAAACACGCGTAGGTCTTGGCAACAGAGAGGCCAAAAAACGTTGCATAACTTTGACAGCGCGCAGGCAAAATGATAGAATATTGCGCGAAGAAACCGCGCAGGCATTGCAAGATAACCGCCGCCGGCAAAGGCGGCCGATTCGGAAATAACCGATAGATAAAACCAAATAGAACGGAAGGGATTTTCCATGTCCATACTGATGGCTGCGATCGTTCCGCATCCGCCGATTATCCTGCCGGAGATCGGGCGGGGTCAGGAGCGCGAAATCCGCAAAACGAGCGAAGCGTACCTTGAAATTGCGCGGCGCGTGCGGGAGAAAAAACCGGAGACGATCGTCGTGCTTTCGCCGCATGCGACCAGCTACGCCGACTATTTCCATATCTCGCCCGGCGCAAAGGCGCATGGCGATTTCGGGCAATTCGGCGCAAAAGCCGTTGAAGTGAGCGCACATTACGACGAGGCGTTCGTCAAAGCGCTCGAGCTTGCAGCCAGGCGCGCGGGCGTACCCGCGGGCACGCGCGGGGAGCGGGACAAGACGCTCGACCACGGCACGATGATTCCGCTTGCGTTCCTTGCGCAGCGCGAACTGCCCTGCGCGATCGTGCGCATCGGGCTCTCCGGGCTGGACGCAACAATGCACTACCGCCTCGGCAAATGCATCAAAAAAGTCAGCGAGGAGCTCGACCGCGACACGGTGATCGTCGCCAGCGGAGACCTTTCGCATAAACTGCTCGAAACCGGGCCGTACGGCTTTGCCGCGGAGGGACCCGTGTTCGACGGGCTTGTGACGAAGGCCATGGCGGACGGCGATTTTTATTCCATGCTTACGTTCGACCCACTGATCTACGAGCCCGCGGCGGAATGCGGGCTGGGTTCGTTTCAGATTATGGCCGGCGCGTTCGACCGCCAGACGGTGAAAAGCGAACTGCTTTCCTATGAAGGGCCGTTCGGCGTCGGGTATGCGGTCGCGGCCTTCGAGCCGGACGGTGCGGACGAGGCGCGCGCGTTCGACGTGCGCTACCAGCAGTCCGAGCGCGAGCGCATCGGAAAAGTCCGCGCCAAAGAAGACGCGTTCGTGCGCCTTGCGCGCGGCACGGCGGAGGCGTTTGTTACGAGCGGGGAAACGCCGCCGCTGCCGGACGACCTGCCGGAGGAACTGCTGCATACGCGCGCGGGCGTTTTCGTGACGCTCAAGGCGCGCGGCAAACTGCGCGGCTGCATCGGCACGATTTCCGCCGTCACGGAATGCGTCGCCGAGGAAATCCGGCGGAACGCCGTTTCCGCCTGCAGCGCAGACCCGCGTTTCGACCCGGTCGCGCCGGACGAACTGGAGGGAATTACGTACAGCGTGGACGTGCTCGGCGACGCGGAGCGGATCGACTCGGCCGACCAGCTCGACCCCGCGCGCTACGGCGTGATCGTCACCTCCGGCTATCGCAAGGGACTGCTGCTGCCGCATCTCGAAGGCGTGGACACCGTGCAGGAGCAGCTCAGAATCGCCAAGCGCAAGGCTGGGATTCCGGAAAACGAGCGCTGCAGGATGGAGCGCTTTGAGGTGGTGCGGCATACGTGAAGCAAACCTGCGGTATCTGCCCGAGGCAGTGCGTCCTGGAAGAGGGACAGACCGGCTTCTGCCGGGCGCGGGAAAACCGCGGCGGCCGTATCGTCTGCGGCAACTATGCGCGCGTGACGTCCCTTGCGCTCGACCCGATCGAAAAAAAGCCGCTCAGGCGGTTCCATCCGGGCAGCAATATCCTCTCCGTTGGGAGCTACGGCTGCAACCTGCGGTGCCCGTTCTGCCAGAACAGCGCAATCTCCATGGCCGGACAAAACGACGTTCCCTGGCGCGAAATTTCGCCGGAGGAACTGGTTTTAAAGGCGCAGGCGCTCCGGCGCGAAGGGAACATCGGCATTGCGTTTACCTATAACGAACCGCTGGTAGGCTATGAATACGTGTTTGACTGCGCGAAACTGGCAAAGGCCGCGGGGCTTAAAACGGTGCTCGTGACCAACGGCATGGTGCTTGCAGACCCCTGGCTGGAACTTCTGCCGTTTGTCGACGCGGCGAACATCGACCTAAAGGGCTTTTCGCAGACCGTGTACGACGCGGTGGGCGGCGACCTTGAAACCGTGAAGACGGCGATTGCACTCGCCGCGGCGCGCATCCACGTTGAGGTGACAACACTGATCGTGCCGGGGCTCAGCGACGGCGCGGAGCAGATGCGCGCACAGGTAAGCTGGCTCGCGGGACTTTCAAAGAATATCCCGCTGCATATCTCGCGTTTTTTCCCGATGTACCGCATGCAGGACCGCCCGCCGACGCCGCTGGGCACGATCGGAAAGCTGGCGGACATCGCGGAGGAATCGCTGACCTATGTCTACAAGGGCAACTGCTGAAAAGCTGCCTGGTGAAAAAATAACAAACCGGCTTAAAGCCGCGGAAAAGGAGTGTTTTTGTATGATTAAAACAGCAGGTCAGCAAACGGTGCGCGTGGCCGAGAAGCTGCGCGGCGGCGAAGGCGCGGTCACGTTTCATGAGTTTCTGTCGAAGGAGGATTCCTTTGGCACGGGACGGCTGTTTTCGCGTTCCGTGCTCCCGGCGGGCGCGTCCATCGGCGCGCACAGGCACGAGGGAGAATTCGAGGTGTATTACGTGCTCTCCGGCGTGGCGGAGGTCGTCGATAACGGCAAAACGGTGCGCCTTTCGGCAGGGGACACGCATCTTTGCCCGAATGGGGAAAGCCACTCGCTGAAAAACCCGGGGCCGGGCGAGCTGGAAGTGCTCATGCTCATCCTCTACGACAACAGCGGCCGCGCGTAACAAAAGCGCGCCGGGCGCAAGCATTTTGCTTGCCGTGCACACGGAACGATGGTATGATATTCGCAAGAAAAATGCGGATGGATTGAAACGGACGGTTCGGCCCGGTTCGCCGCGGCTGCGCCGTCCGCTTTTTGTTTCAGGAAAACCGCCTTGCGGGCGCGTCAGCCGTTCCGCCGAAAAAAACAAGGAGAAGGAAACGATGAACTACACGAAACAGCTGGTCGATACGCTGCTGGGCGGCGACACGGTGAAAGCGCTGAGCAAGGGCAGCGGCGCAAAGAAATCCCAGGTGGAGTCGCTGATCGGCGCGGCGCTGCCTGTGATGCTTGCAAACATGCAGAAGTCCGCGAGCACGAAAAAGGGAGAAGCGTCCCTGACGAAGGCGATTTCCGAGCATGCGGCCGACGATACTTCGGACGTGAAAGCCCTTCTTGGCAGCGTCGATTCCAAGGACGGCGCAAAGATCCTTGGTCATATTTTCGGGGACGACACGAAAAAGACGGTGGCCGCGCTTTCCAAAAAAGCCGGCACGACCAAGTCCCAGACCGTGAGCATCCTGACCCAGCTTGCACCGCTGCTGCTCTCTCTGCTCGGACAGCAGAACCAGAGTTCTTCGGGCGGCATCGGCTCCATCCTCGGCACGCTTCTCGGCACCTCGTCTTCCGGCAGTTCCGGCTCGCTGCTTTCGGCGCTGCTCGGCAGTGATACGAGCGACGCGGCGGGTTCGCTGATCGGCTCCCTGCTCGGTTCCGGCTCGTCTTCTTCGTCCTCCTCCGGCGGGGTGGCGGGCACGCTGCTTTCCTCGCTGCTTTCCGGCGACGACGATGACGACGACGATGACGACGGCGGTCTGGGCAGCCTGCTCGGCGGTCTGCTCGGCGGCGGGAGTTCCTCGGGCTCGTCCAGCGTTGCGGGCAGCCTGCTCGGCTCGCTCTTCGGGGACGATTCGCAGAAATAACAAAACACAAACGCAACACAAACGCACAAAAGCGGCC
>DAOTGE010000055.1:0-17732 GCA_035446965.1 Eubacteriales bacterium | reverse complement strand
CGCTGCGCCTGCGCCGCCGCGTGTTTATCATCGACGAGGTGCACATGCTCTCCGGTGCGGCGTTCAACGCGCTGCTCAAAACCCTGGAAGAGCCGCCCGAGCACATCATCTTCATCCTCGCCACTACCGAGCCGCAGAAACTGCCCGCAACGATCATTTCGCGCTGTCAGCGGTTCGATTTTCACCGGCTCAGCGTGCCGGACATCAAGCAAACGCTTACCGACGTGCTTGCGCGCGCAGGCGCTTCCATCGAGGACGAAGGAAAGCTGCTCATCGCGCGCGCCGCGCAGGGCGGCATGCGGGACGCGCTCTCGCTCGCCGATCAATGTCTTGCCTTCTGCGGCAATCAGGTCACAACACAGGATGTATATAACGTGCTCGGCAGCATGGAGGACGCGTTCCTCTTCGACATGGCGGATGCGCTTTTACGCTCCGACACGCCGGGCGCGCTGCGCATGCTCGACGGCATCGTCCATTCAGGACGCGACCTTTCCGTTTTCTGCGCCGACCTCGCGTCCCACTTCCGTTCGCTGCTCCTGGCGAAAACCTGCGGACGCTGCGAGGAACTGCTCGACTGCACGCCGGACGTGATGACCCGCTGCATCGAGCAGGCAAAACCCGTTTCCGAAGCGCGGCTGATGCTTGCGCTCGACCGGTTGCTCGCCGCACAGAACGACATGCGGTATCTGCCCTCGCCGCGCACCATGCTTGAAAGCGCAATGGTGCATATTTGCCGCCCGGAGGATTCGCTTTCTCTCGCGGCGCTGGAAGCGCGCGTCGACCGCATCGAAACAAAGCTGGAAACCGGCGTTCCCGCGGCAAAATCCGCCACGGTTCCGGTGTCCACCGCGCCGCAAAGCGCGCCCGCAACCCCCGCGCCCGCAGTCCCCGCGGCAAAAGAACCCGCGCCGAAAAAAGAGCGCACGACCGCAAAAAAAGCGGAGCCAAAGCCGAAGGATGCGGAGCCCGAACAGGCCGAAACGCCTTCCGAAGCGCCCAAACCGGCTGCTTCTTCCGCTCCGTGCGAACCGGCCGCCGTTCCGGCGCAGAATCCCTCCGGCGACGCGGCCGCACTCTGGCGTGAAACCATCGCGGCGATTCCGAATATGTTTGTGCAGGCCATCGCGCGCGAAGGCTTTGCGGTCCGGCTGGAAAACGACACTCTGACCGTGGGCTTCACCGAAGCCCAGGAGATCAAGTACAAGAGCATCTCCGCGCCGGTTAATTTTGAGCCCGTGCAGCGCGCGCTCCAGTCGATTCACCCGGAAATCAAGCTCGCGTTCACGCTGACCAAGGCCGCGCCTGCAAGCGACCAGGCGACCGCCATCGCAAAGGAGCTTTTCGGCGATAAGCTTTCAATCGAATAGCATCACTTTTTATTAAGAAGCTTTTAATGCAGCACCGTTTGTTAAAAAAGAACCGTTCCGGCGCTTTGCCGGGCACACCAAACCGAGATCAATTTTTTACTGGAGGTACCAAAGATATGGCAAAAGGCGGATTCCCCGGCGGCGGAAACATGCAGCAGTTGATGATGCGCGCACAGCGCATGCAGCAGGACGTTCAGCGGGCGCAGGCCGAGCTGGCCGAGCGCGAATTCACCGCGAGCGCGGGCGGCGGCATGGTAAGCGCGACCGTGACCGGCAACAAAGAAGTAAAATCCATTGTAATTTCAAAAGAATGCGTCGACCCGGACGACGTGGAGATGCTGCAGGACCTCGTGCTCTCCGCAGTTAACGAAGCACTCCGCACGGCGACCGAGACCGTTGAAGCGGAGATTGCAAAGATCACCGGCGGCCTGGGGCTGGGTCTGTAACTCTATGTACACCATCGACGCCATCGTGCGGCTGACCACGCAGCTTGCGCGCCTGCCCGGCGTAGGGCAAAAGACCGCACAGCGGCTTGCTTACCATATTTTGGATATGCCCGCTTCCCAGGCGCAGGAGCTCGCAGCCGCCATCACCACCGCACGCGAAAAGGTCGTGGACTGTCCCATCTGCGGCACGTATACGGACGTAACGCCCTGCCCCATCTGCGCGGACGAATCGCGCGACGGCAGCGTTCTCTGCGTAGTCTGTGACGCGCGGGACGTGCTGGCCATGGAGCGCACGCGCGAATTCAACGGCAGATACCATGTGCTGCACGGCGTGCTCTCCCCCGTGGACGGCGTCGGCCCGAACGACATCCGCATCAACGAGCTGGTCGAGCGCGTCAAAGCGGGTGGCGTGAAGGAAGTCATCATCGCAACCAATCCGGACGTAGAGGGCGAAGCCACCGCCTCCTATATCGCCCGGCTGCTTAAACCCATGGGCGTGACCTGTTCGCGCATTGCGCACGGCATCCCCATCGGCGGCAATCTCGAATACACGGACGAAGTCACGCTGGCCAAAGCCATGGAGGGCCGGCGGCCGATTCTCTGACAAAAACGTTTCTAAGCCAAAATCGAAACGGCGGCATTCTGCCGCCGTTTCGTCTGCCGATAAGGACACGCTGGAGACT
Source organism: Eubacteriales bacterium (assembly GCA_035446965.1). Lineage (GTDB taxonomy): Bacteria > Bacillota > Clostridia > Christensenellales > CAG-138 > UBA7703. The sequence goes on along the minus strand of DAOTGE010000055.1, from coordinate 15,236 downwards.
CCGCCTCCAAACCGCCGCATAGAGTCGCAAAACCCTAAAAACGCATTTCTTTTGCAAGCATTCTAAAAAATGGAATTCCCAGGGGACACGTCCCTTGGGTGGGGGCGCTGGGGTAAAGCCCTGCAAAAAGAACTTTTCGATCAACCGGCGCCGCCTTTTATTGCAGGCAGACCCGATACGCCGTCGGCAGCGCATGCGTTTCGTCCAGCAAAACCCAGCCTTCTGGCAGCTGCGCTTCGGCGATTTCCGCGGCGCAGACGCGCATATGCCACTCGATATGCGTGAAGATGTGCTTCCGGGTGTAAAAACGCAGTTCGCCGGCCGGATGCAGCCCGCGCGCGCCGAGCCAGTCCGCCGCCTCCGAATCGCGCAGCGTGCCGGCCGTGTCCGGCAGCTGCCAAAGTCCCGCGAGCAGGCCGGTTTCCGGGCGGCGGTACCCGACCGGGCGGCCGTTTTCCGCGAGCACGAACACCGTCTTTTGCTCGATCTTTCGCGCAGGCTTTTTACCGACCTTTGGCAATTCTGCCGTTTTGCCCAGTGCAAACGCCCTGCAATACGGGCGCACGGGGCATTCGCCGCACTTCGGCGCGCCGCCGGGCAGGCAGACGAGCGCGCCGAGCTCCATCAGCGCCGCGTTGAACTCGCCGGGACCGCTTTCCGGTACAAGCGGCGCGATTGCGGCGCGCACTTCCTTTTTATATGCCGGGTCACGCACGTCCCGCTCGGACGCGGTGAGCCGCGCGTATACGCGCAGCACGTTGCCGTCGATTGCAGGCACGGCCTCGCCGAACGCGATAGACGCCACGGCGCCCGCCGTATATGCGCCGATGCCCGGCAGCTTGAGCAGTTCTTCATATGTGCGCGGCATCCCGTCTTCGTGCGCCGCAACGATTTCACACGCGGCGCGCTTGAGGTTGTTTGCGCGGCTGTAATACCCCAATCCTTCCCAGAGCTTATGCAGTTTCTCGCCGGAAACGCGCGAAAGCGCCGTGACATCCGGCAGTTCGCGCATAAAACGTTCGTAATATGGCAGCACGGCGGCCACGCGCGTTTGCTGCAGCATGATTTCGCTGACCCATATGGCGTATGCGTCGTTCGTTCTGCGCCAGGGTAAGTCGCGGGCGTTCTTTTTATACCAGGCAATCAGCGGTTCAATCCATTCCATGTGACCAGTATAGCACACGCAATTTCCCGCGTAAAAAACGAAAATCCCCAATTTTGCGGAAACTGTGCTATACTGTGTAGCTGAAGGAAAACCGCGAAAGGACACCCCGCAAATGAACTTTACCGAAATTGAAAAACAAGCGGCCCAGGCCGTTTCCATTTTACTCGCGTCCGCAGAGCCGCGCCCGGGCGAAATCTTCGTGATCGGCTGCTCGACCAGCGAAATTCTGGGCAAACGCATCGGCTCCGCTTCCAGCGAGGACGCGGCGAAAGCCGTCCTGGCCGGCGCGCTCCCACAGATTGAAGCGGCAAATCTTTTTCTCGCGGTGCAGGGCTGCGAACACATCAACCGCGCCATCTGTACAAGCCGCGCCTGCATGGAGCGTTACCGCCTGCAGGAAGTATGGGTCAAACCCTGGCTGCACGCCGGCGGCGCGTTTGAAACCGAAGTATACGAACATCTGCCCGACCGCGTGATGGTTGAAAACGTAAATGCGCAGGCGGCGCTCGGCATGGACATCGGCGGTACGCTGATCGGCATGCATCTGCGCCCGGTCGTCGTGCCGGTGCATACCGACCTGCGCAGAATCGGCGAAGCAACGCTGGTCCTGGCCAAGACGCGCCCGAAATACGTCGGCGGTCCGCGCGCGCAGTATGAAAGCGCGGAACCTGCACACCGCTAGCCTCCCGCTCGTCGTCCCGGCGGCGTTCAACGCCGAAAAACGCCCGCCGTTCGGGGAATAATCGTAAATTGTTTATAAAAAAACTATTTGCAATTACTGTGTGACGTGCTCTATAATGAGTTTGGTGTCCGTGAATCGGGTCTGTGGTTGAAAGTCGAAGCCAGTCGCAGGCAAAACGATCCACGTAAGCAGATCAAACGATCTGTGAGCATGGTGCGGTCTAGGAGTAAGTCCAACCGGCGCGTGAAGCGCCGAGAGGAGCAGTAGTGAGAGGCGTTATGCCGGGTAGCGACCCTTCCAGTTGGCGGGTGTGGGGGCAAAAACCAGGTCAGCCGACGCACGGGTATCAAAAAATCATGAACCGAAAAGGGGAAAAAATCCAAATGTTCGAAGACAAGACACTGGTGTGCAAGGATTGCGGTAAAGAGTTTATCTTCACAGCCGGCGAGCAGGAATTCTATGCGGAGAAGGGCTTCCAGAACGAACCCGTCCGCTGCAAGGATTGCCGCGCAAACCGTAAGGCGACCCGTAATTCCGATCGCGAAATGTATGACGCGATCTGTGCAGACTGCGGTGCGCCCACCAAAATCCCGTTCCAACCGAGAAACGATCGCCCCGTTTACTGCAGCGCTTGTTTCCAGAATCACAAGAACAACCGCTAACTCGTTCCCCTTTATTCCGGCAAAATCGGATATAATCGGAATACAAGTTAAACCGACTCAAAAGGCGTTTCGCAAAAAGCGAAGCGCCTTTTCCGATTTTGACGCGCGGCGCTTGTCAGCATCCGGCCGGGGGTGGTATGCTAGCTTTAACGGCAATACAAACCAGAAGAAACGGAGAATTTGCATCAAGATGGAAACGGTAAAAGAACGCTTTCTCAGATATGTAAAAATCGACACGCAGTCCAGGCAGGATATGGACACCATCCCAAGCACAAAAAAACAGTTCGATCTGGCAAAACTGCTCTTCGGCGAACTGACCGCGCTCGGCGCGCAGGATGTTGCGCTCGACGAACACGGTTACGTAACCGCGACGATTCCGGCCAACACAGAAAAGAACGCGCCTGTCGTGGGCCTGCTGGCGCACATGGACACGTCCGACGCGGTCAGCGGCGCAAACGTCAAGCCGGTTCTAACGCCAAATTACGACGGCGGCGACATCGCCATGAGCGAGGGGTATGTGCTTTCGCCCAAGACTTCGGCCGAACTGCTCGATCACATCGGCGAGGAGATTATCTGTTCCGACGGCACGACGCTGCTCGGCGCGGACGACAAAGCCGGCGTGGCCGAAATCATGACGCTCTGCGAGCGTCTGCTCTCCCCCGGCGCACCCGAACACGGAGCGCTCCGCATCGGCTTTACGCCGGACGAGGAGGTCGGCCGCGGCGTGGACCTTTTCGACGTGGCGCGCTTCAATGCGGACCTTGCCTATACCGTGGACGGCGGTGCGCTCGGCGAGATCAACTATGAATGTTTCAACGCTGCAAGCGCAAAAATTCATATCCAGGGCGTGAGCACGCACACCGGCAGCGCCAGGGGCCGCATGGTAAACGCCTCGCTTGTCTGCATGGAACTGCACGACCTACTGCCACGTTTTGAAAACCCCGCCTGCACTTCCGATTACGAAGGGTTTTTCCATCTGGAGCGCATCAGCGGCTGTCCCGATCACGCGGATTTATATTACCTCATCCGCGATCATGACGCGGAAAAGTTCGAACACAAAAAAGAATTGATGCGGCAGGCCTGCAGCTTCCTGAACCGGAAATACGGCGACGGGACCGTCTCGCTCGATCTGCGCGACACATATTTCAACATGAAACAAAAAATTGACCGCTCCATCGTGGAGGCAGCCGAGCGCGCCATGGAAAGCGTCGGTATGCAGCCACGTTTGGAACCCATCCGGGGCGGCACGGACGGAGCGCGGCTCTCCTATATGGGTTTGCCCTGCCCCAACCTCTGCACGGGCGGCTATAATTTTCACGGCAGATACGAGTTCATCAGCGCAGAATCCATGGAGAAGGTCGTAGACATGCTCTCCGCGCTGGCCGCGTCGTTCTGCGCTTGAAAAAACAAAACCGGCCGATGCGGGAGATTTTATGAAAGTTTGCAATTACTGTAATACACAATACGACGACACGCGGACAGCATGCCCCAGCTGCGGTTCAAATGCATTTGACTATATCTGCAATAACTGTCATACCCGTTTCGACACCGGGTTTTGCCCAACCTGCGGCACCCCCGCGGGAGCGCAGCCGCGCGTCTGCACCAACTGCGGAACAAAATCGTTCAGCGCATACTGTCCAAGCTGCGGGCAGGCCCTGCTCCCGCAGAAAGAACCGCCGCAAATCGTCGTCGTCCGGCAGGAAACGCAGGCCGAGCGCAACCGCACGATCGGCATGGTCGTGCTGACGGTGTTTATGCCGTTTGTCGGCGCGTGGATCCTGCTCTTCGGCCGGCGGTACTCCAAAAGTCTGAAACTCTTCGCGCTGATTTACCCCTCCGTCATGGCCGCGGCATTGTTTGTGCAGGGCGCATGGGAAACGGGGCTGATTCTGCTTGCCCCCGTCGCCGGATACGGCGTGAAACTGCTGGTTGAAAAAAACGGCTCGTTCCGGCAATAATAACGTTTCCGTGCGTTTGAATTCCAAACACAAAATACGCCTCCCAACTGGGAGGCGTATTTCTTATGATAAGTCAGTTTTACGCAAACGCGCGGTAAATCGCACGCACCGCGGCTGGCAGGTCGTCGTTTTCGATGCCGACGATGATGTTCATTTCCGAAGAACCCTGGTCGATCATGCGCACGTTCACGCCCGCCTCGTAGAGCGCGCCGAAAAGCCGCGCGGCCACGCCGAGGGAGCGGATCATGCCCTTGCCGACGGTCGCCACCAGCGCCATGTTGGAGTGCAGTTCGATGGACTGCGGCTCGCAGTCGCGCTGAATTTCACGCAGGACGGCCTCAAGGTGTTCCTTGAGTTTCGCATCCGAAATGACGAGGCTCATGGTGTCGATGCCGCTTGGAATATGCTCGAAGGAAATATTGTAGCGGTCCAGCACGCGCAGCAGACGATAGCCGAAGCCCACCTCGTTGTGCATGTTGTCCTTATACACGGTGATGACCGTAAATCCCGTGCGGCCGGCAACGCCCGTGAGAACGCCCTCGCGTTTGTAATACTTGAGATACCCGTCCGGAATAATCATGGTGCCTTCGTCGTCCGGACGATTGGTATTGCGCACGTTGATGGGAATCTGCGCGCGGCGCACTGGAAAAATCGCGTCCTCATGCAGCACGGTCGCACCCATATAGCTCAGTTCGCGCAGTTCGCTGTAGGTCACGATCGAAATCACTTTGGGGTTATCCACAATCCGCGGATCAGCCATCAGAAAGCCGGAAACGTCCGTCCAGTTTTCGTATACGTCCGCCTGCACGGCGCGCGCAACGATGGAACCGGTGATGTCGCTGCCGCCGCGCGAAAAGGTCTTGATGCTGCCGTCCCGCTTGCGCCCGTAGAAGCCGGGTACGACGACGCGCTCGGTGCTGGCGAGCATCTGCGTCCATTTCTGGGTGGTCTCGTCGTCGTAGGTGCCGTCCGAATGGAAACTGACGAGTTCCGCCGCATCGAGGAACCCAAAACCGAGGTAGTCCGCAAGCAGCATTCCGCTTAAATATTCGCCGCGGCTCGCGATATAATCTTCGCTCGCGCCGGCAATGATATTTTTCTTGATCGCGGAAAGTTCCGCCGCAATGCCCGTTTTCAGTCCGAGTTCGGTTTCGATGCCGACATAACGCTCAACGATCTGATCGAACGTTTCGTCAAACGAAAGCCCGCCGGCGTGCTGCGCATAGCAAAGATAGAGCAGGTCCGTAATCTTCTCGTCGCCGGGAAAGCGTTTCCCCGGCGCGGAAGGGACGACGTATTTACGCGCCTTATCGGCCTGGACGATGTCCTTGACTTTTTTGAAGTTTTCGGCGCTGCAGAGACTTGTTCCGCCGAATTTCACTACCTTAACGGCCACCTGGCAATTCCTCCGTTCCATTCAAAGCGCAGTACCCTGCGCAAAAATCCCCTGTTTATTCCTTTTCGATCCTGCGGCACTCCATGTAATAGCGCTTTTCATTCGCTTCGCCCATGGAGAAGGTCTTTCTGGGCAGCGCGCCGTCGTAAATCACGGTCGGGAAAAACTCGCTCTTTCTCATGGCGGGCAGCAAGAACCCGATTGCGCCGCCTTTTTTGGAAAGTTCCTTCACCACGTCCGCGCCATGGATATAGTCCACCTCGGTGCCTGCAATCTCCTTGAGCAGTTCGTCGATGGCCGCCTGCAGCGTGCCGACCGCAAGCTGTGTCTTGGGGCAGGTCACGACGAACGCACCCTCGACCTCGCCGGTGATAAACGGAATAATGTGCTCGTCGCCGCCCTGCGCGCAGGGCATGCGCCCGAGTTCTACGCGTGCGCAGCCGTTCTGCGCCTTGAGATGACGCAGCAGGGTTTCGATCGCGCGGTTCCCGCTTGCGCCGAACACGACGCGGTGAATCGGCTCAAACACGATGCCTTCGTCGTGCACGTTTTCAACCTCCACCAGTGCATACCGCGCAGGATGGTCCGCCCATTCGCTTTCCGGAATGCCCGCTTTAATCTTTTCCCAGCAGGCTTTCGCGGTCGCAAAGCTGTGGTTGCCGTCGCCCATTGCAAAGAGCAGCGGCGCATGCTCGCCGTATTTTTCACGGAACCGCGCAGCGTCCTTGAGACGGCCCAGCGCGTTGAGCACACCGAAAATATCGTCTTCACCCGAAACGAGATGGCCGGTAATATGGCCGCCTTCCTGCATCAGGTCCGTATCGTAAAGCTTTTTAAGTTCGCTCTTTTTGAGTGCGAGCGGTTCGATAACCGTACGGTCCGGGTCGTCGATGAGCACGAGGATATGCGGCAGCTCAATCGGCGCGCCCTCGCGGATGCGCATCCGCGGCGGGATGCGGGAAACGATCGTGCCTTCGCTCGCGCGGATCAGCGTTTCGGAGCCCTTCGCGTAATCGTACGCTTCCAGGTCCAGCGCCATCATCAGCCCCGTGCGGGTGCTGCCGCCGACGGTACGCGTCACAAGCACGAATCCCTGCGGCATTTCTTCCAGCACGCCTTTGTCGAGATATTCATGCATATGCGTTTTGATGCCGGCGATGCGTTCTTCCTCGCCGGGCTTTTCCAGATACGCTTCCGGCAGGATGAGTTCCAGCGTGGAAGGCGCCTTACCGGCGATGCGCTTTGCTTCCTCCCAATATTCCGGCTGAGAAGTGAACTGATCGCACGCAACGACCGCCCACTTATAGTAATTCGTTCCTTTTTTCGGCAGCAGGACGCGCGGCACTTCCACCGCAACATCGTTTTGATACCGTTCTTCCATCTTCCCTTTTTCCTCCATTCGCAGTGAATTCCCAGCGCCGCCGTCCGGCTGAAGCCACCGAACCGGCGCGCACCCCGCAAGAAACAAAAGTCGCATTGCGGGTATTATATCTTAATTATTTTTAGTTTTCAATAATATCTGTGCACAAACCGCCGTTTTTGCAGGTTTATGGGCGGCATTTTACGCGGGGGACGCTGTCATTCGCCGAGCGTCGCGACCATGACCGCCTTGATCGTGTGCATGCGGTTTTCCGCTTCGTCGAACACGACGCTGTGACGCGAGCGGAACACTTCGTCGCTGACTTCCATTTCCCGCAGCCCGAATTTTTCGAAGATCTCTTTACCAACGGACGTATTACGGTCGTGGAACGACGGCAGGCAATGCAGAAACAGCGCGTCCGGGTTGCCGGTCTTTTGCATCAGTTCCATGTCCACGCGGTACGGCTCGAGCAGCGCGATACGCTCGGCAAAGTGCGCTTCCTCGCCCATGGACACCCAAACGTCCGTATAGACGGCGTCCGCGCCCGCCGCGGCGTCGGTCGATTCCGAAAAAGAAATCGTCCCGCCGGTCGCTTCGGCCAGCTTCTGCATTTCGGCGGCGAGGGATTCGTCCGGCCAGAGCGCTTTTGGCGCGATTGCGGTGAACCGCAGCCCCATCTTGGCCGAGCCGATCATGAGCGAATTACCCATGTTGTTGCGCGCGTCGCCCACGTACACGAGTTTCGTGCCGCTGAGCGGCCTGCCCGTGTGCTCCTCGATGGTCATCAGGTCGGCGAGCACCTGCGTCGGATGATAGCGGTCGGTCAGCCCGTTCCAGACCGGCACACCGGAAAACCGTGCGAGGTCTTCGACCAGCGTCTGCGAAAATCCACGGTATTCGATACCGTCGTAAAACCGGCCGAGCACCTTTGCGGTGTCTTCGATCGATTCCTTTTTGCCCATCTGGCTGTTGCTCAAGAATGTCGCGTGCGCGCCTTCGTCCAGCGCGGCCACCTCGAACGCGCAGCGCGTGCGCGTGCTGGTTTTGTCGAAGAGCAGCACGACGTTGCGGTTTTTCAGCCGCATGGGGAAATTCCGCTCCTGTTTTTCGCGCTTCAGCTGAAGGCTCAGATCGAGCAGATACCGGATTTCCTCCGGCGAATAGTCCAGCAACGTCAAAAAACTTCTTCCGTGCAGGTTCATTTGCATCCTCCCTCAGAAATTAATCGCTGAAACCCAGCTTGATTTTTCGGTAAAATTCGCACTATTCCCGCCAAAGCGGCATGCTCATGCAGCGCGGCCCGCCGCGTCCGCGGGAGAGCTCCGCGCTCGGTATCTCGTGCACGCGTACGCCATGATCGCGCAGAATGCCGTTGGTAACATAGTTGCGCGAAAAGGCGATCACCTCGCCCGGGGCGACCGCAAGCGTATTCGTCCCGTCGTTCCATTGCTCGCGCGCGGCGTCGATCGCGCTGCCGCCGCCGCATTCAATCATATCGACCCGATCCTGCTGCAGCGCCTCGCGGAACACGTCGGCGAGCTTATGCCGCTCCGGTTCGACGGAGATTTTTCCGTTTTTCTTAACGAGTGAAAACACCTTCAGCCGCGGCAGAATCGAAGGGTGGATCGTAAATTTGTTCCGGTCGACCATCGTCATGACGGTGTCGAGATGCATATAGGAGCGAACTTTCGGAATGTCGATGGCCAGCACGCGCTCAATCCCCGTCTCTCCATCGATCAGCCGGTCGGCGAGTTCCTCCACGGCGTTCGGGTTGGTGCGCTGCGAAATGCCGGCGGCGATCACTTTGTCCGAGAGCACCAGCACGTCCCCGCCCTCGATGGGGAACGGATCGCTTCTTTGGTGCCACACGGGCGTGTTCCGGTAGACGGGATGAAACGCGAACAGATAGCTGCCGAACAGCGTTTCGCGCGCGCGCACGCGGTTGGCCATGCTCGAGATGCAAACGCCGCCGCCTACCATAAAAAACGGATCGCGTGTGAAATACAGATTCGGCATCGGGTCCACATAAAACGGGTACGCGTCGTCGATATAGTCCACAAGATGCCTGCGCTCGCGTTTGCCGAGCTCGTTTTTGCGCACGCCGCGCACCATGGCCGCGAGCATCTGCGGCACGGGCATCTCCAGAAGATAGGCCCGCACGGCGTCCTCCGCCCCGCGTGCGGAAATGCCCGCTTCCGCAACGAAATCGTCGACGATGCGCGCCTTTACGCCCGTTTCATGAACGGCCTCGGCCGTCAAGTCGAGCAGGTAATCGACCTGTACGCCGCATTCGCGCAGGGTTTCGGCAAAGCGGTCGTGTTCCTCGCGCGCATGCACGAGATACGGGATATCCTCAAACAGCTGCCGGGAAAGATACTCCGGCATCAGATTTTCGAGTTCCTGCCCGGGCCGGTGCAGCAGCACACGCTTTAAACGCCCGACCTCGCTTTTTACTTGAATGGGAGAATCCATATCCGTCTCCAATCGTTCGTGTCCGCCCGCACATCCTCCATAAAGGAAACGGACCGCACCGTTTTTTTGAAAGAGCCTTGAACCAAAAAGAAATTTATCCTTTGCCCCATCGTCTGAAAACGCGGAGCAGAACCATAAATTCCGCTGCTTCTATTGTATCAAGCGCCGCGCCGAATAAAAGAATTTTCCAAAAATATATCATTTTTGCTTGACAAGCCGCCGGAATGATGCTAGATTATCCCCAATATCATATATTCTATATGAAAGGGGTCGCAAAATGCCGCAGGTTTTTGCAATGCAAAACCAGACGAACGCTAAGCCGTATCCGACTACGGCCGCTTTTACCTGCGCAAGCGCCGCCACCATCCTGATTATTAGCACGCTCAACGTTCTTACGTTGAGCGTTTTGTTATTGCCTGTCGCTGTAGCTCTGATTGGACTTACGCTTCGACTGGTACTTACGCACAGAGGCCCAAACGCGGAACAAACCTGAACACCTGTTTAAGGGATTCAAAGGCGGTTCCGTATTCGGAACCGCTTTTTATATCAATAAAGAATCCAGGCGCACCGATCAACAAGTTTCAATACGCAAGCGCGTTTTTGAAAAGAACAATAAAAGCAACCAGGAGGAAACGAACATGAAGAAATTGCTCTGCATCGTATTGGTCATGATGATGGCGTTTGCCACGCTGGCCGGCTGCACGGCGAAAACCGACACGGCCGCGGCTGGCGAAGCTGCGGACACCACCGAAACAGCGACCGAAGCGGCCTCTTCGGACGCCGAAACCATTAAGGTCGGCATCCTCGGTCCGCACACCGGCGACTATGCGGTATACGGCCTTGCCGTTAAAAACGGCGCGCAGCTCTATATCGACCAGGTCAACGCCGCCGGCGGCGTAAACGGCAAGCAGATTGAAACCATCGTTTACGACAACAAGGGCGACTCGACCGAAGCGATCACGGCGTTCACGCGCATGGTCGACGAAGGCATCACGGCGCTCATCGGCGACGTGCTCACCGGCAACACCATCGCGGTCGTCGGCGAAGCGTATCCGATCAACATGCCGATGATCACGGCATCCGCGACCGCGGCAGCCGTCACCTATGACGAGACGACCGGCACGACCTACAGCAACGTATTCCGCACGTGCTTCATCGACCCGTTCCAGGGCGAAAAGATGGCGGAATACGCCGCCGACAAGCTCGGCGCAACCACCGCGGCGATCCTGACCATGACCGGCAACGATTATTCCGTCGGCCTCGCGGACGCGTTCAAAACCAAGTGTGCAGACGTCGGCATCACAATCGTAGCCGAAGAGGGCTATGCCGAAGGCGACGTGGACTTCAACTCCCAGCTCACCAATATCCTCGCGGCCGCCCCGGACGTGGTATTCTGCCCGAACTACTACCAGGACGACGGCCTGATCGTAACCCAGGCGCGTGAACTCGGCCTGACCGCAACGTTCCTTGGCGGCGACGGCTGGGCGGGTGTTTCCGCTTATGCAAGCGCCGAAGATCTCGAAGGCAGCTGCTTCTGCTCCGCCTACGCGCCCGGTTCCACCGACGCGGTCAAGGCCTTTGAAGAAGCCTACACCGCCGCCTATGGCGCGGACACGCTGAACATGTTTGCGGCAACCGCATACGACGCGGCGATGGTGCTGGTTGCAGCCCTGGCCAAGGCCGAGGAGACCGGCGCGGCGCCCGCCAGCGACGAATACAAGCAGGCGATCATTGACGGCATCAAGAGCGAAGGCGCTACCGTACAGGGCATCACCAGCGAATCCGGCTATACGTTCGACGAGTTCAACAACCCGATTAAGAGCGCGGTCATCATGACGGTCACCGACGGCGCGGAGACCTACAAAGAAACCTATTAATCCGCGTTTGTAAGTACAATCGGCAAACATTACGTCCCGCGCCGCAGAGCAAAAAGCGGCGCGGGACGCACCCGTGTTATAACCCCGCGGCGGCACCGTCCGCCCACCGGAGGAAGGTAAGAGTATGTCCGTCTATTCCACAATTTTGCGGCAGATCGTCAACGGTCTGCAGGCCGGCTCGATCTATGCCCTGGTCGCGCTCGGCTACAGCATGGTGTACGGCATCATCACGCTGTTAAACTTTGCGCACGGCGATATCATTATGATCGGCGCATACATCGCCTGGATTTCCATGGCGAAGTTCGCGACAAACCCCGTGTTCGCCATCCTTGCCGCAATTCTCGGCTGCACGCTGCTCGGCGTGTTTATTGAAAAAGCCGCGTACAAGCCGTTGCGCGGCGCGCCGCGAATTTCCCTTTTGATCACGGCAATCGGCGTTTCCTTTTTGCTCGAGAATGTGGCGCAGATGGTGTTCGGAGCCAGCGCGCAGGTCATTCCGAGCTTTTTCAGTATCCCGGCGCTTTCGCTTGGCTCCATCGATATTTCCGGCAATGCGGTCGTAACGGTGATCACCTCCGCCGTGTCGATGATCCTGCTCACGTTTCTGGTGCAGAAAACCAAGATGGGCAAGGCCATGCGCGCGGTCAGCGAGGATACCGACGCCGCGCAGCTCATGGGTATCAACATCAACAGCACCATCACGTTCACGTTCGCCATCGGCAGCGCGCTGGCCGGCATCGGCTCCGTGCTCTACTGCTCGGCTTATCCGCAGGCGACCCCGACCATGGGTGCGATGCTGGGCTTAAAAGCCTTTGTCGCGGCGGTGCTCGGCGGCATCGGCTCCATCCCGGGCGCAATGATCGGCGGTTTTGCCATCGGCCTTGCCGAAGCGCTGGTTTCGGCGGTCGGCCTTTCCGTCTGGAAAGACGGCGTGGTGTTCGCCATCCTGATCATCGTGCTGCTCGTCAAGCCCACGGGCTTTTTGGGCAAACCGATGCAGGAGAAGGTTTGAGGTGGCAAAATGAGTCAGCAATATAAGAAAATCCCGATGCCGCTTCGCTACCTGATCAACGCGCTGTTGTTCGCCGCATTTTTATTCGGCGGCACCGCGCTGATCAAGGGCGGTGCGGTGAGTAATTATTATACGAAGGTTTTGATGCTCCTCGGCATCAATATCATCCTGACGGTCTCGCTGAATATTTCGACCGGCTACCTCGGCCAGCTGCCGCTCGGTCACGCAGGTTTCATGGCGGTCGGCGCGTATGCTTCCGCAATCTTCATGACGCGCGTGGGGCTGGACGCGTCCGTGGCGTTTCCAATCGGCCTGCTGCTCGGCGGGGTCGTCGCCGGCCTGTTCGGCATCATGATCGGCATCCCGGCGCTGCGCCTCAAGGGTGACTATCTGGCCATCATCACGCTGGGTTTCGGCGAGATTATCCGCGTTGTGCTGCTCAACATCGACAGCGTTCTCGGCTTCAAGCTGACATACGGCGCGGCGAGCCTGAAGAGTATCCCGAAAACTACAACGTTTTTCAATACGTTCCTCTGCGTCGGCATCGTGTGCTTTTTAATCCATACGATGATGAAATCCCGCCATGGCCGCGCGATTCTCTCCATCCGCGAAAACGAGATCGCCGCGGACGCCTGCGGCATCCATGTTACCTATTATAAAGTGCTCGGCTTTGCAGCCAGCGCGTTCTTCGCGGGCGTTGCAGGTTCACTCTATGCGGGCTATCTCGGCATACTGAACCCTTCGAGCTTCGGTTTTATGAAGTCCATCGAAATCCTCGTGATGGTCGTGCTCGGCGGCATGGGGTCCATGGTCGGTTCCGTGCTGGCTGCGACGGTGCTCACCGCCGTGCCGGAGATGCTGCGCGCATTCTCGGAATACCGCATGATCGTGTATTCGCTGCTGCTGATTATGGTCATGATCTTCAAACCGTCGGGGCTGATGGGCATGTACGATTTCTCGCTTTCGCATATTCTTGAAAAAATCATCAACTGGAAGCCAGGGCGGAAGAAATCCGCTGGAAAGGCGGGTGAAGAAAATGGATAACCTCGTTCCGCTGCCAAGCCTTGGCATGATTCCGGAGCGCGACCTCGGCGCAATCCCGATTCTCGATATCCACCATCTCGGCATCGATTTCGGCGGCCTGCACGCCGTGGACGATTTTAACCTTGTGATCGGCCGCACGGAGATCGCCGGTCTGATCGGCCCCAACGGCGCGGGCAAAACGACGGTGTTCAATCTTCTGACCAACGTCTATACGCCCACGCGCGGCGTCATCCTGCTCGACGGCATGGACATCCGCGGCAAATCGACGCACCAGCTCACAAAGCTGGGCATCGCGCGTACGTTCCAGAATATCCGGCTGTTTAAGGACCTCTCGGTGGAAGACAATGTGAAAATCGGCCTCCACAACGCGTTCACCTACTCCCTTTTCAGCGCGCTGTTCCGTCTGCCGGCCTACTGGACCAGCGAACGCAAGGCACATGAAACCGCGCTGGAACTGCTCTCGATCTTCGATATGCAGAATCTTGCGGACCAGCCCGCGGGTTCGCTGCCCTACGGCGCACAGCGCAGGCTGGAAATCGTCCGCGCGCTGGCGACCAGCCCGAAACTGCTTCTGCTGGACGAACCCGCCGCGGGGATGAACCCCTCGGAAACGGGCGAGTTGATGGAGAACATCCGCAAAATCCGCAACACGTTCGAAATCGCCATTATGCTCATCGAGCACGACATGAACCTCGTGATGGGCATCTGTGAAGGCATCGCCGTGCTCAACTACGGCAAGATCATCGCCAAAGGCACGCCGGAGCAGATCAAGTCCGACCCGGTCGTGATCGAAGCGTACCTCGGCCGCGGAAAGGAGGCGAGCGCCTGATGCTGAACGTACAGAATATCAACGTCTACTACGGCAACATCCATGCGATCAAGAACGTCTCCTTCAGCGTGGAAACGGGTGAAATCGTCTCGCTGATCGGCGCAAACGGCGCCGGCAAGTCGACCATCCTGAAAACCGTTTCCGGCCTGCTGCGCACCAAGACGGGCGATATCACCTTTGAGGAAAAGAGCCTCAAGGGCGTAGCCCCGCACAAAATCGTTGGCCGCGGCATTGCGCATGTTCCGGAAGGCCGCCGCGTGTTCCTGCAGATGAGCGTGGAAGAAAACCTTGAAATGGGTGCTTTCACCGCGCCGCGCACAACCGTAGAGGGATCTCTCGCCAACGTATACGAGCGCTTCCCGCGCCTCAAGGAGCGCCGCAGGCAGGTCGCCGGCACGCTCTCCGGCGGCGAACAGCAGATGCTCGCCATGGGCCGCGCGCTGATGTCCCGGCCAAAGCTCATGATGCTGGACGAACCTTCCATGGGTCTTGCGCCAATTTTGGTGGAGCAGATTTTTGAAATCATACAGGAGCTCAACAAGACCGGCACGACGATCCTGCTCGTCGAGCAAAACGCATTGATGGCGCTCTCCATCGCCACGCGCGGGTACGTGCTGGAAACCGGCAAAATCGTCCTGCACGCACCGGCAAAAGAGCTGCTCACCAACGACGCGGTCAAAAAAGCCTATCTTGGCGGCTGAACCGCCGAACGTTATGTATCGTAAAAAGCCGCGCATTTTGCGCGGCTTTTTGCTGCAGTTATGTGGTTTCAAGTCTTC
>DAOTGE010000054.1:0-18234 GCA_035446965.1 Eubacteriales bacterium | reverse complement strand
ATTACAGCGCGCGCAGCAAAGGTATCGTCATCCGCAACGGCACGCTCTACCGGGATGTTGCCAACAGCGACGTGTGCGTGCTCTTTAACGACGGCGAGATGAAGACTTACCTCACCGCGGAATTCAATCTGACCGACGCGGTCGCGCGCGGTGTTTGGCAGGCATGGTCGTTCGGGCCGCCGCTGCTGGATGCAAACGGAAGTAAGCTCACGGAGTTCGACTCCACGCTGACCGACCGGCACCCGCGCAGCGCGATCGGTTATTATGCGCCGGGGCATTACTGCTTCGTCGTAGTCGACGGCCGCCAGTCCGGCTACTCCGTCGGCATGCGGCTGACGGAACTTTCCGCGCTGTTCGAAAGCCTTGGCTGCAAGCAGGCATACAATCTCGACGGTGGTGCGACCGCAATCATGATGTTTCAGGGAAACGTAATCAACCAGCCGTATAAAGGCGGGCGCGAATCCGGCGATATTATTTATTTTAACTGATTGATTTATGGCAAGTTTCACAATGCTGATTGTTTTATATATAGCATACACGCAATTCGTAAAACATTTGGGAGCCACGTGTAGTTGAGGGTGAAAACAATCCTTGCATTTTATGTTTCTATAGTAAATACTGCTTCCCGCTGCCAAAATGCCCTTTAGTTTAGGACTTTTTTCGTTTTATTCCTATAACAGCACCCGCACCAAAATCAGCACCGTCGGATTCGATGGTGCTGATCCTCATTTCTCTCGTTTCTCCATTATATTCGTTTATACCAGCCCGTATACCAGTAAATTCTGTAAGAAACCCTCGCCTTCAAATACGTTTGTAAACGTATTTTTGTAGATTCGTTCCTCATTTCGTCAGGTCTGCTCCATAAATAACTTTATATCGTCGTCGACGGTCCCGATGCCGGAAATCCCGAACTTCTCGACCAGCACCTTTGCAACGCTAGGGGACAGAAACCCCGGCAGTGCAGGACCGAGATGGATGTTTTTTACACCGGTATACAAAAGCGCCCGCAACACTATAACGGCCTTCTGCTCGTACCAGGCGATGTTGAAAGAAACCGGCAGTTGATTGATACCGTCCCGCCCGAACACTTTCTTCCGTTCGCTGATCGGTATATGTTGTTGCTTACTGTTATTTTCTGTTCCTCCTCCCTTTTTCGTCCTGTCAGACAGACTTGCCGGTTTGGCGCTGCGCCAAGCCGCGTTGAAACGCCATGAACGGCTCTTCGGAATATTTCCGTCTGTGCACGATCATAATTCAATCATAATCGGCCGGTATATTGAAAATATGAAAAAGACCAACGTGCAAAGGAGTGGGAATATGAAAAAAACATGGCTCATCGTACTCGCAGCCGTATTGCTGCTCGGTGCAGTCGCGGTATTCGCCTTTGGGTTCAGGGCGGCAAGGACCGCAAACATGCGCGTCTACTACGGATACGGCGCAGACGCAACCGATCTGACGGACGATCAGGAAGCCGGCCTCGACGACTCGTGCGACGAGATACTCGAACTCCGTAAAGAAACAATCCTTACGATGATGGAAGACGGCCTGATGAGCGAAGAACAGGGACAACTGGCACTTGAACGGCTCGACGCGATGGACGCCCTGCATGATGCGGACGACGAATCATATTACTATGGCGGTTGCTACGGCGGCTGCGGGCGCGGCATGGCGCGTTACTACGACGGGTTGTACCAAGGCTAAACAACAGAAAGGCGGTAAACGAAATGATGATTTTCTGGTTTGTACTGATCGGAGTGATGATCTATATACTGCTCTCGAAATCCGGCAAAAACCCCGTCAAATGGGTGAAGACCGGCGAGGGTCCCACGGACGTATTGAAAAAGCGGTTCGTCAACGGGGAAATCACGGAAGACGAATACAAAAAAATGTTGAAACTATTAAATGATTAAGGAGGTATGTTACAATGATGTTTGTAAGAGGTTTTAACTATCCCGGCTGGTTCTGCGGTGGCTTTGGATTCATGTATCCCTGGGGCTGGCTCGCGATTGGCGCGGTCGTGGTCATCGCCGCCGTAACCCTGATCGTGGTTCTGTCTTCAAAGAAAAAGCGGCAAGCTCCGCCGAGCGACGCGCTTGAAGCGCTGAAGCTGCGTTACAGCAAGGGTGAACTGAGCGAAGAAGACTATCTCAAGATGAAGGAGCTCATCGGCAAATAGCCGTCGGCACAAACACGGGCGCAGCGAGGTGGAACGGTGAAATACCGGGTATTGGTCGTAGAGGACCAGCTTGAAATCCGAAGCATCGTCGAAAAGTACCTTCTTAAAGAGGGATACGACGTTTTGTCCGCGGGCGACGGATTCGAAGCGCTGGCAACTTTCAACGAAAATACCGTCCACCTCGTTCTTTTGGATATTATGATGCCGGGGATCGACGGATTTGAAGTCCTGCATGAAATCAGGAAGATATCCGAGGTCCCCGTTATCATGCTGACGGCCCGGCAGAGCGAAGTCGACCGGGTGAAGGGCTTTCGCACCGGCGTGGACGATTATGTCGTAAAGCCGTTCAGCGCAAATGAACTGATGCTCCGTATCCGCAGGCTGCTGCTGCGCGTCTATCACGAAGCGGACGAAATCGTATACCGTTTCGAATCGCTGAGCCTTCATACAAGCAGCATGAAGCTCTACCGCGCGGACGAGGAAATCCCGCTTACGGCGGCCGAGTACCACCTGCTGCACGCACTCTTTAAAAATCAGGGCCGGGTGATGTCCCGCGAACAGCTGATCGAACAGGCATACGGGGACGATTATGGCGGTTTCGACCGCAACATCGACAGTTACGTAAAAAAAATCCGGCAAAAAATTGAGAAGGACCCGCGCAATCCGCAGGTCCTTGTTACGAAATACGGCGCGGGTTATATCTTTGGAGGGACAAAGCAATGACGATCCGGCGGCAGTGGATGCTCGTACTCATTGTTTCGGTGGCGTTGTCGGTCCTCGTCAATTCCATTGTGCTCAGTACGCTGGTCAATCGCTATTTTATCGAATATTCAACAGAAAACTACGAGCAGCACATTACGCAGCTGACCGCGTTTGCAAGCGATGCGCTTTCCAGCGGCGAATATTCCGAACAGCAGCTTGAAGTGCAGCTTGAATCGCACCTGAGCGACCCGATCAACCGGATCCGGCTCTACAATTCGGGCGGCGACCTGCTGGCCGACGTCGGCGATTCGGATTATCAGACGATGGGCATGATGCGCAGCGAAATGATGAGCCGCATGATGGGAAACGCCTCCGAAGAAGTCGACTCCATCGACATCGAGCAGGATGGAACCATGCTCGGAACGCTGATCGTCACACGATACAGCTCTATCGGTACTTCCCTCGCCACGCGGCAATTCACTCTTTCGCTGATTGGAAGCGGCCTCCTGTCCTTCGGCGTCGTTTTCGCGCTGGCCCTGATCGTCGGACTGTTTATCAGCAGGAAGATGAGCCGTGACCTGACACTGACGGCGCAGCAGGCGATCGATGTGGACCTCGGCCGTGAAAGCTATATCCCAAACTCCCATGTAAAAGAGATACGCACGATCCAGCAAAGTCTCGAGACGCTCCGCTCGCGATTGAAGCTGAAGCAAACCAGCCGGAAGAAGCGGATCGACGAGTTCGTCCACCAGACGCGGACGCCGCTGACGATCCTGCGAACGCATCTGGAAGGATTTCGCGACGGCGTTATCCAGTTCAATCCGGGAGAGGTAGCGACCTGTGAAGCGCAGATCGACCACCTTTCGTCGATCATAACGAATATGAGCGGCCTGCTCGACGCGGAAAAGGAAATCGGCGAAGTAAGCATCGAGCCGGTCGAGATTTCCGCCCTGATCCGGCAGATCGCCGACGGGCTGAAAGCGCAGTTCGACAAAAAGCACGTCCGGCTGGAGGTAATCGGGCACCGCAAAATCGTCATGCATACGGACCGTTATAAGCTGAGTCAGGCGCTTTACAATATCGTGACGAACGCTTATAAGTTCACGGAAGCCGGCGGCAGCGTTACAATTTCATATGAACTGCTTAACGGCGAGCTGACCCTCAGCGTTCAGGACACAGGATCGGGAATTCCGAAGGAAGACCAGCCAAAGATTTTCGAGGCCTATTACCGCGGCAAAAACTCGCTGAATTCGGAAGGCGACGGGATCGGCCTGTACGTCGTGAAAGAAAATCTCGAAAAGATCGGCGGGACGATCGAGGTGGAATCCAAGCCGGGTGCCGGGAGCAAATTCACGCTTTTGATCCCGGAAAAGGCTTTCGATGCGCCGCATGGCGGCGGATGATTTTGCAGGCTGCAACGCGCCTAGCTTCTTGTCAAAACAGATTATACCCAGCAATTGGAAAATTGTGCGTCTTGCGCAAGACGGGGTGGTCGGAGAAAACCGGCCGACCCCTTCCTGAATAATGTCGAATTTGACGGTTCTCAAAAAGCGAATGCTACGGCGGCGGATTTAACCAAGCCGGCAATGCCGCCATTGGCTTCATGCACTCAATGGGAACCGCAATATAGAAAGCAAGGGAGCTCTTCGCTTTGTATTTCCAACCCCGGGGGCAAGATTTACTGCTCAGCGGCGGCAAATAAGGCCTTTCAGTTTTTACTATGCAGTAAAGCCACCCGCAAAACGGGTGGCTTCAGCTTGTCAAAAAAGTCCCTGGGATTGTTAAGGGCCGCAGCCCTTAATCCGTTTTTCCGGCGCTGTACGATCGCCCGTTTCGGGCGGTTCCTCGTGCTTTTTGCCATCCAAGAGTCCGAAGGGCGAGGGCAAAAAGCGGTTATTCTGTCAAAAAACTGTTTTTTTGACGGTCTCCGGACGCCGTTTCGGCGTCTTTTGTTCCACAGACAATTTTTTCCGTCGCCGCGTCTTTATTCAGCAGCGTTCCACCTGAATCCCCATGTGTTCCAGTTCGTCAAGGACCGCGTTTTTGCTTTCGTCTTCGCTCCGGTTGGTAAACAGTTTGGTCACCGCCCGCGCGTCGCTGACGTGATAAAAACTCTCAAAACCGATTTTGCTGTCGTCGGCGACGGCGATGACTTCCTTTGCACGCTCGATCATCTTTTCCATCAAATCCGCCGCTTCCATATGCACGGTCGTAAGACCTCGTTTGCAGCTGATGCCCGACACGGACAGAATCAGCTTTTTTGCCTTATATTGCTCAAGCTGGCGGATCGCTTCCTTTCCGTGCGTGAAGATCGCGTCCGCATTCATCGCGCCGCCGAGCAATATGAGCTGAAACTCTTCGTGCCGGCTGAGTTCTTTCGCGATGGAAATCGAGTTGGTCAAAACCTTCAGTCGCTTAAAGCGCAGCAGGTTCCGCGCGGTCAAAAGCGTTGTGTTGCCCGCGTTGATAATGATCGAATCGCCCTCGGAAATTTCCCGCACGACGTTGTCGGCGATGATCTGCGCCGCCTGCATGCGGCGCGCGCTTCCCGTGCTCCGGATGGCCGGGACCGCTCCACCGAACGTGCGCAGGAGCCTCCCCTGCTTTTCCAGCGCTTCAAAGTCCTTGCGTATCGTAACCATGGACACGCCCAGCGCTTCGCTCATTTCCTGCACGCTGACCGAGCCGCACTCCGCCAGCTTCGTTGTGATGATATTCGCTCTTTCCCGGAATTCCATCTCGTTACCACCCGTCGCCTAATAATACGTTTTTTCCGTCTGAACGCGCGGCTGCCGCCGCGTCCCCGTGTCAATACTGAAAATAATAATCCGGCTCAATCGTCGCCGCAAGGCTTTCGCTCATAATCATGTGCGTCGGCTTGTCGCGCAGCTGCAGAATAGAGGCCGGAACGTCCTGCGAAGGCTTGCCGAAAATGCAGAGCCTGGAAGTCAGCCGCTGCCAGGTGACTTTCGTGCCGCAGGTCGTGATGCCATGCACATCCAGCACGTTCTTTGCCTTCATCGCGTCCCGCGGGCCCATCATCGCACCCATCGGCGGAACGTTCGCAATATCGCCGGAGAATCCGAACGAACCATGCAGGGAGTTCTGCGCAATCGTCAGCGGATGCAGCCTTGCGACCTTCGCGCCCTGTGCGCAGTATTCCTCCATGGTGTCGCAGAACCAGTCTTCGACCGGGTCGATAAACGCCAGATGGCCCGGCCAGCCGGGGCCGGAATAGACCACGTCCGCTTCGCCGTCGTCTTCAAGCATCTTTGAATAATTCGGCGTGTTCTCCTTGCTGTGATAAATAAAGTTCTCCTCCTTAAACCCGAGGTCGAGGATGTTGGAAACCATAAACCGGTAAAACGCGTTGCCGAAGCCGGCTTTGTAGCTCAGCGGGGCAATGTTCCCCTGATCGTCCGCCCATTCGTCCATCATATAGAATTTCACGTTGCGGCAGTTCACGTTCAGCTGATGCAGCATGTACGCGACTTTCCGGTAGGTCGGGCAGGGATTCGGCATGATAAACACCGTCTTGCGGTCGTATCGGTCGGAATCGACGATGCGTTTGACCATGTCGGCGAACATCACCATTTCGATCTCTTCATCTTTAAAGATATCCAGCCGGATATTGGGATTGTCCGGGTGTTTGCCGTTCAGCGCGGCAATCTGCTCATAGGTAATCGCGCGGCAGCGCCGGATGTCCGCAACGTCCTTAAAAGGATAAAACGCCGCAGGCCGGAAGGTGAATTCATTCTGTCCGTCAATCATTTTATCGTCCCTCACTTTTCATTGCTCGATTCGTTCTTTGCGTTTTGCCGTCCGGATTGAACCGGTCTTCAGCGCACCCGTTCCACCGTGTCAAGGATTTTTTCAACCATGTGCCGGCCGAACTTCGTCCCCAGCATGGACGTGTCGGTTTCATATCCGCCGTGCGTAAGCGCTTCCGGCGTGTATAAATACCCCGGCAGACAGCCGTTGGCCAACGCATTGAAGATCACGACCGGATATCCGGCCATCGCCTTGACATACAGTGCGTATTCGACGAAAATTTCGCCCGGCGCGCCAACAATGCAGGCGTCGCCAAGCCGAATCACCTGAATTTCGACCGGGGTTTCGTCTTCGCAAAGCTCAATACGGATCCCTTTGTCTTTCATGATGACATAGCCGAGCTGGTCTTCAATGCCCAGCACTCTCAGGTTGGCGTTTTGCCAGAGATAGTATTCTTCCCGGTTTTCCGAGTCGCCGTACAGGTCGAAGAGTTCCTTGTAATGCGCCGTTGCGTCCGCCAGCTGCCGGCGGAGTTCTTCCGCGCTGCCAAAATCGCGCAGTTCGAGCTCCATGTCGGACGAAGCGACGCGGATTTCGACGGAGCTTTTCCACTCCATGCTTTCAAGCACCTGATGCGCGGCCTTTGCAAGGAGCCGTCCGACGCGTTCCGCTTCGTCATAGTCCTCGGACTTGCGGAAATAGCGGCTGGACTGATTGCCGGACGCGCCCTGCGCGAACCCGAACACCGCCTTCGGCTCCAGTTCCTTCATCGTCTCGCGCATATAGCAGGGATAGTCCGCCGTAACGACCGTGCTCCATTCGTGAATGAACGTCGGATGCAGCGTGTAGTTCGTGAAGACGCCGCGCACGTTCTTTTCCTTGTCCCGCAGCGCAATGACGCTGACGAGCGGGTCGTGCGGCCCGCCGGGAAGCCGCCGGTTGCCGCCCACGCCGCATTCCGCGCCGCAGACGCCGACGCCTGCCGCCACTTCCGCTTCAAACGTATCCGTTTTGGCGGCGACAATCGTTTTTACAATCTGTTCCTTTAAAAAGCCGATATACTCCGGATTCTGCCGCTTCCCCGCTTCCAGGCTCTCGATGTCCAGCCGTCCGGAAGCCCACGGGCCGGAATGCGTATGCGACGTGCTGATCATGATATTCCCTTCGGGGATCCCGCAGGCCTCCGCCGCCGCGCGCCGCACGGCTAAAACATGCTTCTTTGAAAAAAACAGAAGATCGAGCGTCACAAGCGCAATTTCCGTCGTACCGTTATTTATATATAAACATGCGGCATACAAAGGATCGTGAATGCCGGTATTGTTTCTTGGATAATGCGGATAGCCGCCTAATTCCTCCCCTGGCTTTGGCGAGATGTCCGCCAGAGCCGCTCCTGCGTGCAACATATATACCCCTTCTTTCGCTGATAGATTAAACTTCTCTATTTTCAATCCGGCTTCCGCTCCCCGCAGGCGGCCAGGCGATACCGGGCTGCATGCCCGCATCCGGTATCTTTGCCGTCCCCGCGTTCCCCCGGAGCGCCCGTTTTTATTCGTAGTCCGGTATCCGGTCCTCGCAGGTGACTTCGGCATAGCGGATCGCAACGCCCGCGTCCGCAATCCGCTGCAGCACCCGCAGTTTCTCCGGATCGTCCGTTTTGTTCGTCACCAGCACGTCGATTAAGGAAATATCGCCGATGTGGCAGAAACTCTCCTCGCCGATCTTCGTAATGTCCGCCACGATGATCCTTTCGCGCGCTCTGGCCATGATGGATTTAAGCGTGTCCGCGCCTTCCACCCGCAGCGTGGACAGCCCGGCTTCCGCGTCCACGCCGTCCATCGTCATAATCGCTTTGTCCGCCATATAGCGGTTGACCTGGCTGACCGCGTCACGCCCGTGGATAAAGCAGTCCCGCGTATAAACCTCGCCGCCGAGGATGATCACCTGATAATCCTTCCTGCGGCACATGTCCCCGGCAATGTTCAGAGAGTCCGTCAGAATCATCAGATTCCTGCACTGACTCGCATAGATCATCGTCAGGTGCGGCGTTGCGCCGGACGTGACGATCAGCGAATCGCGGTCGTGCACAAGCTTGGCCGCTTCCTTTGCAACGCACTGCTTGAGCTCCATGTTGCGTGTGCGCGGCACGCAGTCGCTGCCGAATACGCGCGTCGTCACAGCGTGCGCAACCGCCCCGCCGCTCACGCGCGAAAGCCTGCCGACCTCTTCGAGATACAGTAAATCCTTTCGCACCGTCGCCGGCGAAACCTGCAGCGTCCGGCTCAGTTCCGTGATATGCACGACGCCGTTGACCTGCAGTTCCCGCAAGATGCGGGAAATCCTATCCTGCTGTTTTATTCGCTTTTCCAAATTTCTCCACCCAAAATCACTTGATTTATTTGGAACGCATCGTCGGCAAAAACAAGATTCGCAATTTTGCCGCGAGCAATCGACCCAATCGAATCCGCCATCCCGATCGCTTTTGCCGGATTGAGCGACGACATTTTAAACGCGTCCACAATTCCGCAGCGCGTATGCGCCATCATATTTTTACAGGCAACGTCCATCGTCAGCTTACTGCCGTTGAGCTGCCCGTTATCGTCAAACACAAGGTCCTCAACCTGCCGGAATTCCGGCGCGGAGGGTTTTTCGCTCACATAGCTGTCCGTAATCAGCACGACGCGGTCGCTGCCCTTGACCTTGAAGATCAGCCGCATCATATACGGGTCGACATGGATTCCGCAGGAATCGCAGATCAGTTCCGCATACATTTCGTCGTCCAGCAGGCAGGCTTCGTCCGGCCCGCAGCCACGCGTTCCGGCATATCTGCCGGCGCGTCCGGTCGCGTTCATGCAGTGCGTCTGCAGCCGAAGGCCAAATTTATTGAGCCGGCCGACCTGTTCCGGCGAAGCTTCGCTGTGACCGACCGCGAACACAACGTCCGGGTTTACACGCTTTGCATACTCCATAAAGGGAATAATCCCTTCGCGTTCCGGCGCGAGCGCCCAGACTTTTGCAAAAGTACCGGCGGTGTCGACAAGCTGCTCGTAATCTGCCGGGCGGATTGCCCCGCGCCATTTGTTCTGTTCCGCACACGCGCCGTATTTTGGGTTCATGTACGGGCCTTCCATATAGAGCCCCGCGACGGCGCGCGCCGCCGCGTCCGCACCGCCCGCGTATGCTTTGATGCGTTCGACCGCGGCGCAAAGCTCCGCTTTGCCGAGATCGTAATACAGCGTTGGCAGAATCGTGGTCTCGCCGTGCGCTAAAAAATGCTTCACGGCCCGTTCGGGATTCTGATAAAAGAAGGTTCCGCCGCCGCCGTGGACATGGATATCGACAAACCCCGGACCGACGTAGCGGTCCTGCGCGTCGATTACGTTCGCTCCGTCCGGAACGGCGAGTTCCCCCGCGCGCCCGAAGTCGTGGATGTGCCCGTCTTCCAGCAGGAGCGCGCCATCCGAAAGAACGCCTTTTTCCAGAACGATTCGCGCATTTTTAATGTATGTCGCGGCCATAGTCTTCCTCATCTCCAGAGTTTTTGTTCCAGTTTCCGGTATGCCTGATATTTATGTTCATAAGCGGCCTGCCGTTCCCCGGGCCGGTAGCTTCGCCCCCGGCGCAGCGCGGGCGCTTCGCCGCGGCTGAACACGCCCGAAGCAATTCCCGCGAGAATCGCCGCGCCCGCGCCCGCCGCCTCAAAGACTTCCGGCACGTCGATCTGCAATCCGGTCGCGTCCGCAATGATCTGCGCCCAGAGCGGGCTTTTCGCGCCGCCGCCGAAGAGAATCAGCGTGTGTACGTTCCCGTATGCTTCCATCGCTTCCAGCAGGATGCGGATTTGAAAGGCGACGCCTTCCAGCACGGCCAGCGCAAAATCGCCGCGCCGCGTCGAAAGGTTCGCGCCGTAAAAGCACCCGGTCGAATCCGGATAGTTGTCCGGCGAACTGGGCCCGTTGAGATACGGATAAAACAGCATAGCGCTTCCGCGCTGCAGCGCCTGCTCCGCTTCTGCGTCGATGCTTTCGTAGGATTCGCCGGCAAACATCGTGTCGCGCAGCCAGCGCAGGCTTGCCGCCGCCGTGTTGATCACGCCCTCGGTGACCCATGCATTTTCGTCGACATAGGCGGACCAGCCGATCCGCATGTCTCCCTGTGTGCGCGGTTCGTTCCAGTATTTGCAGACCGCGCACGAGGTGCCGAGCGAAATGGTCATGACCCCGTCTCTGAGTCCCGCGCCGAGCGACGCACAGCGCTGGTCCTGCGCGCCCACCGCAACGACACAGCCTTCCGTGAGCGAAAGCGCTTTTGCAGCCTCCGCGCTCAGCGTCCCGGCGGGTTCGCCGCTCCACTTCAGCGCCGGAAGCATGTTTTCGGACAGGCCGTATTTCTGCAAAACCGACGCGCTCCATGTCTTCGCTTTTATATCGTAAAGGAGCGTTCCCGAAGCCATCGTATGGTCGGTTACGCACTTCCCCGTCATCTTAGCCAGAATGAAATCCAGCGGCATCAAAAACTTCCGGGCGGAGCGGAAAACGTCCGGCTCGTGCCGCTTGATCCAAAGAATCTTCGGAAGCGAATAAGCCGCGTTAATCTGCTTTCCGGTCAGGGTGAACATCGCGCGGTCCCCAAAATCTTTTCGCAGCAGCTCCGCTTCCTCGCCGGCGCGTACGTCGAGCCAGCTGATTGCGTTTCGCACGGGGTTGTTTTGCTCGTCTGCGGGGATAATCGTGATGCCCTGGCTGCTTACGGAAATACCGCGGATTTCGCCGGGCGCGGCGGACGCCGCGCTTACGGCCTCCCGAACGGTTTCCTGCGTAAGCCGCCACCAAAGCGCCGCGTCCTGCTCCACCCATTTATCGCGCGGCGTAATCAAGCCGTACTCGCGGTAACTGCTTGAAACAGGTTCGAGAGCCTCGTTAAATACGATACTGCGGCAGCCGGTCGTGCCAATATCGACGGCGATAAAAAACGGCATGTTGCAAACCTTTCCAGTCCGCGGCACTGTTTCGGGGTTCGTGCCAGCGGATTTGGCGAGGGCATTCAGCAAAAGAATGCCCTCACCATCCATTTTAACAGTTTTCGATCATTAGCCGCGCGCGGCGACGATGGATTCCCAATCGTAATCGTTGATGTTGTCCGCCGTCAAAAGCGTGGAGTGGGACAGCGTCTCTGCGGGCAGTTCTTCCCCGGCAAGCGCGGGCGCTATTGCGTCGATTGCATCCCTTGCCTGCGTGACCGGAGAGGACGCGGCCATGCACAGGATGATCTCGTTATGGTTCTCCAGCTGCAGGAAGCCTTCCTGGCCCCAGGCGTTGCAGCAGACGACCGCGTCGGAACCGGCCGCTTCGATTGCGGCAGCCGCGCCCGCGCCGGTGTCGTAGTTAATGCCGTACACGAGGTCGACGTCCGGATTTGCCGTCAGTATGTTTTCCATCACTGCCATGGAATCCGTGCGGGAGGCTTTGCCGTCCTGCTGGGCGACGATTTCAACGCCGGGCAGTTGTGCAACGGTTTCCGCAAATCCCTGCGCACGCAGGCCGCAGACAATCGGGGACGCCGGGAAGTCCAGAATCGCAACTTTCGCTTCGCCGCCAAGATTTTCGTTGATGTAATCAACGGCCCACTCGCCGACCATGCTGCCGTCTTCATAGAAATCGAAAATAACCTTCGTTGCGCAGATGTCGGAATTGATGCCGCCGTCATAGCAGATCACGGGGATACCCGCGTCGATCGCTTCCTGGCAGACCGGAATCAGCGCGTCGGGATCGGCCGCCGCCAGCAGGATGACGTCCACGCCCTGCACGATGAAGTCTTCCATCTGCGAAATCTGCGTTGCAATGTCGCCGTCCGCGTCGCAGATGACCATGTTGTAGCCCTTCTCCGCACCGTAGGAGCGGAAGGTAGCTTCGAGGTCGACATAGTATTCGTCGCGTCTGTAATACAGATCGACGCCCACGGTGATCTGTTCGTCCGAAGAAGCCGTTTCCGCTTCCTCGGCGTCGGCAACCTGCTCCGCGTCCGCTTCGGTAGCTTCAACAGCGGCCGCTTCCTCCGTGGCCGGCGCTGCGCTGCATCCGGCAAAGATGGACATAACGATGCCCAGGACAAGAATGAACGCAAGAATCTTTTTCATCAGTGATACCTCCATTTTTATTATCCATAACCATTGAAAAATGGTTGGGGACGGTAGAATTCGCGGCAATCAGGATACCGCGTGGCTGAGAATCCGCTCCTGGCTGAAGTCTTCGCGCTCCAGCTCGCCGGAAATGGTCCCTTCCCGCATCACGTAGATGCGGTCGCAAACGCCAATCAGTTCCGGCAGGTCGGAAGAGATCATGACGACCGCTTTGCCGTCCTGCGCCAATCGGCACATCAATTTGTAGATTTCAGCCTTTGCGCCGACGTCTACACCGCGCGTCGGCTCGTCCAGAATGATGATCTTGGAGTCCACGGCGAGCCATTTTGCAAGCACGACTTTCTGCTGGTTCCCGCCGGAAAGCAGGCGGACTTCCTTTTCGCCGGACGGCGTTACGATGTTAAGCACCTCGATAAACTTCTCGGCCATGCGCCGCTCCAGTTCGTCGTTGAGCAGTCCGCGTTTGCAGACGTTTTTCAGATTCACCAGCGATACGTTGTGTTTGATGGAATGAATCAGGACCAGGCCCTGTTTTTTGCGATCCTCGGGAACAAGCGCAATCTTGTTGCGGACTGCGTCGATCACGCTGTTGATTTTCACCGGCTCGCCGTCGATAAATATCTCGCCGGTTGCCCGCTTGTCCGCGCCGAACACCGCACGCGCCGTTTCCGTCCGTCCTGCGCCAACCAGCCCGGATATGCCGACGATTTCGCCGTGCCGCACGTTGAAGCTGATATCGTGCAGAAGTTTTTTTGCGGAAAGATTGCGCACTTCCAGCGCGATTTCCCCGATTTCGGCTTTCAGTTTCGGGTATTCCTCGCCCAGCGTACGCCCGACCATCATGGAAATCAGCTTTTCGCGGTTAACGTCCGCAACGGGCATCGTTCCAACGTGCCCGCCGTCGCGCAGCACCGTGACCGTGTCGGCGATGCGGAAAATTTCTTCCATCCGGTGCGAAATATACACGATCGTAACGCCGCGTTCTTTGAGGATATCGATAATATGGAACAGCGAATCGAGTTCCTTGTCCGTCAGCGTCGCCGACGGCTCGTCCATAATGATCATCTCCGCGTTAAACGAAAGCGCCTTGCAGATTTCAACAATCTGCTTCTGCGCGACTGAAAGGTGCGCGACTTCCGTGTCGACGTTCAGCCTGATATTCAGGCTGTCAAGCAGTTCGCTCGCCTCCGCTCTGAGTTTTCTCCAGTCGACCAGGCGCGCTTTGTTGAGGAACGGCCTGCCGAGAAAGATATTCTCCGCGACCGAGAGCGTCTCGGAAAGTTTGAGTTCCTGATGCACGACGCTGATTCCCAGCATCTGCGCTTCCAGCGGCATTGTGACGTGCGCTTCTTTTCCTTTAAAGAAGTACCTGCCGCCGTCGGGATGATAGACCCCCGTCAGCACATTGATCAGCGTGGACTTGCCCGCTCCGTTTTCGCCTACCAGCGCATGCACGCTGCCCCGCTTCACCTGAAAGCTGACGTCGTTGAGCGCACGCACGCCGGGAAAGGTTTTTGTGATATGTTGTATGTCCAGAATGGTTTCACGATTATCCATTTCGCATGCTCCTTTACTTTGACGCCGCCTGGCGCTTCGTCTTGAACACGTCGAAGCCGATTGCGCAAACGAGGACGACGCCCTGCACGACCTGCTGGTAATACGAGTTAATGTTTAAGAGCGTCATTCCGTTTTCAAGGATTCCGACCAGCACCGCGCCAAGCGCGACGCCGATCGGCTTGCCTTTGCCGCCGGTGAGCGAAACGCCGCCCATAACGACCGCGATGACCGCCTTGAATTCCCAGCCGGTGCCGCCGGTCGGCTGGCCGGAACTCAGCCGCGAAACGAGGATCATGCCGGCGATACTCGCAGCCAGTCCGCCGAGCGTGAACACAATTCGCTTAATCCGTTTTGCATTAATGCCGGAAAGATACGCCGCTTCGGCGTTGCCGCCCACCGCGTAGACGAAGCGGCCGAACCGCGTCCGTGATGCGACGAACGCAACCACGATATAAATCACGATCATGAACACCACCGGCCAGGGAATCGTATCCATCAGGTACCCGCGCCCAATCCAGCCGATCGATTCCGGCACGCCGGAAATCGGATAGGAATTCGTTACGACATAGCAAAGGCCGCGGCAGATATACTGCATACCGAGTGTCGCGATGAACGCAGGGATGCTGAAAATCGTAACCATACAGCCGTTCACGATGCCCGTCAGCAGGCCGACCGCAACGGCGATCAAACCGGCCGCAACCGGGCTCCAGCCAAAGTTCACCATCAGCTTTGCGAAGATACAGCCCGTGAGACCGACCACCGACGCAAGGCCAAGGTCGAAGTCACCGGTCGCCATAATGAAGAACGCGCCAGCGGCCAGTATGGCGATCATGGACACCTGGCGAAGGATGTTCATCCAGTTCGCATAGGTCATGAAGTTCGGTGCGATCAGCCACCACACGCAGACCAGCAGAACAATTGGCACCAGAATGACATAGTTGGACAGGAACGTTTGGAACCCGCTGAAAAAACCGCCCCGACGAAGTGCTTTGCCGTTTGAATTTGTCTCCATTTTAAATACCTCCGCAGCCGTGAATTGAAATCACATTCGTGTTATTGTGTTTCGTTTTTAATACTTTGTGTACCTGTTTCGTAAGCCTGACTATTGTATTGATCCCGATTTGAAATATCGAGTATTTATGCCCTTTACCCTTGCTATTTTTATCGTGTTTCAGTGTTGTTGTCAATATTGTTTTTGTAGAAATTTGATAAATTTAGCGGTTTTGTTAAATCATGGTTTCGTTTTACTTTTTATTTTATTTCGTTTTAATTGTTTTTTCGTTCTTTCTATTGATTTCGTAATTTCTCTGGCACATCCTTTCGCAACCATGCTATACTGTCCGTGTTTGGATGGATATGCATTTTTACAACATGCAGTTTGTTGAAAAACAGCGTCATTTCGGCTTAATCGTGCCGGCCGGCACACAGCGGTTTCATCATCGGAGAAAGAAGGACTTTCGTTATGAAAAAAGTAGGCGTCATCTGGATCGGGCATGCGGATTACCTCGGCGGCGGCGTCGACACGGTCGTCGGTGAAATCCAATCCGCACTTTCTTCCATTGATTCAGTCGGCATTGACCCGCCTGTTGTCGTAACAAGCGACGCGCAGGCGGTCCGTGCGGCAAGGGCGGTTCTGCAAAGCGACTTTTGCGGTGCAATTCTTGTTTTAACGTCCTGGGTGGAATGCAATGTCGTTATGTCCGCGGTCAAAGAGCTCCGCGGCCTGCCCGCAATCATCTGGGGATTTCCGTCGCAGAACGTACGCGGGCAGGAAATCAACACCGGTTCCTATGTGTCCGCCGCGATGTTCTCCGGCGTGGTAAAGCGGGCTAGCCTACATGCCCAAATGCTGATCGGCAGCTGGGAGGATGCAGGCGTCCTCGCGCGGCTGTGCGCCTTCACCCGCGCCGCATCCACGGCGGACCTGTTGTTCTATGGAAAAATCGGCCTGTTCGGATACACCTCGATGAGCATCTACCCCGGCACGTTCGATCATGTTCTGCTGCGCAGCCGCATCGGCCCGGAAGTGGAACATATGGATTCGTATTCTTTAATATCCGCTGCGGAGGCCGTGCCGGATGAAACCGTTGAAGAAAGTATCCGCCTGTTAACGCGCACAACGCAGATTCAAAGCAACGTCCAGCCGGAAATCCTCAAAAAAACAATGCGGCTCTATGCCGCACTGCAAAGTTTCGTTTCGGAACACCATTGGGCGGCCGTTAACGTGAAGTGCCAATACGAATTTTCAAAAGAATACCGTGTGGTTCCCTGCGTTGCGCTGTCCCTGCTGGCGGACAGCGGCGTCGTCGCTTCCTGCGAAGGCGACATGCTCAACACGGTTTCCATGCTGATTCTCGGCGGGCTTTCGGGCCAAACCGTCACATACGGAGATTCTCTGACACAGTTCGGCAACACGGTGAAATTCTCGCCTTGCGGATTCATGCCGCCGAGCATGGGCTGCAAAACGGTCCGGGTGCAGAAGTTTATGGCGCATCCTGGTTTCTCCGGGATTCAGATCAGCGGCGTTCTGCGTCCCGAGCGCGTCACCTATCTGCGCCTCGTTGAGGACGTAGGCGCTTACCATCTGCTCTACGGCACCGGCGCCGGAAAGCATACGCTCCCGCGCGACGGCTGCATGCCCGCGCTCGACGTCGAACTGGACGGATCGGTCGAAACGCTCTGTAAAGAATACGCCGGTCAGCACTTTGCGCTCTGCTACGGCGACCTCTCCGCGGAAATTGAAGCGCTCGCCGCAGTGCTCGGCATCCCCACCGTGCAAATATAAAAAGAAAGCGAAGGACAAGCATCATGATTTCTTGTACGGAATTCATCCCGACTTACAGTGAACTGTTCACCTATTTAGAAGACCGCCACGGACGAAGCGAACTCGACCGCCTCTGGGAATATCTGTTTGCGCCGACCGGAGACGGCATCCCGCTGATTAATTTTGTAAAAAAAGAAGGCATCCGCGGATGCTTTTCATACTGGGCCGGTACGCTGAACGAGGAAGCCGCGAATTTTACGATGTACCTCAACGAAAAAGCCGGCTGGTTTATGAACGTGATGCACGTCTGCCCGTCGAAAGGCCGACTGCTGGAGCTCAAAGACGAAATCGGCATCGTCCCTTATCACGATTATTGCCTGCACTGCGATTCGTACCGCTTTGCCGTTGAGAAAGCGGGGCTGAAATACATCTACAATTTCATCGGCACCGACCATGCGGCCTGCTCCATGCTTATCTACGATCCCGCGGTCTTCGACGGCCGCGTCATTGTCGACGAAAACACGGAGATTATGGATCGCAAAGCCGCGCAGAACGAATATTTCCACAAAGATTTTCACAGCATCATGAACACAGGCGTCGAATATGTCGGCTCAAAATACGGGATCGAGGAAGTGCGCGCATACCTTGCGCAGTTCACGCGGCACGTATACCGCAACCTGATTCAACGCATCCGCAGCGAAGGACTGCGCGCGCTGAAGGAGAAGATTGAAGACACCTATGCCAAGGAAAAAGCGCCGGACGCGCTGCGCATCGCTCTGAATAACGACGCGATGGAAGTGACCGTGCGCTACTGCCCCGCCGTGAAGCATCTGCACGCAACCGGGCGGACGGTATCGCGCTGGTATCCGTATACCACGCAGTTCGTCATGGAAACGCTTGCGCAGGAAACCGGATACACGTTTACGATGGATTCGTACAACGAAGCCACCGGCGCTGCAAAATATCGCTTTGCGAAGGCTTAAGGCAATATATTTTCGGTTCTGTCTGATCCAAGGACAAAAAAACGCCCGGATGGGCGTTTGAGGCCGTCAAAAGACTTGTTTTTTGACGGTATAACCGTTCTTTGCCTCTCGCCCTTCGGGCGTCCGGGCGATCCGTTCCGCCGGA
>DAOTGE010000053.1:0-18850 GCA_035446965.1 Eubacteriales bacterium | reverse complement strand
AAGAGCTCACCCGCGTCCCGGCGACGGAGACGCGCTGTAAACCCCACTCGGTGCAAGATTGGAATGGGAGCATTTAATAGCGGCCCGCTACGCTCCCGGGAATCGCAAGAGCCTCTCGGCGACGATTGGCCTTAGATAGATGGCCGCACCAGACAGAACTCGGCTTATTCCTTGCTCAAAACTTTTTACCGCGCGCCTTTATATGGGCGCGCTTTACAAAAACGGATGCGGGGGAACGGGAAAATGGAAACGGCAACACAAACGCAGACAAAGAAAAAAGCGGTGCTTTCCGGCGTCCAGCCGACGAGCAGCCTCACGCTTGGAAACTATCTCGGGGCGCTGAAAAACTGGGTCGCCATGCAGGACGAGTTCGACTCTTACTACATGGTCGCCAACCTGCACGCGCAGACCGTCCGGCAGGACCCGGCGGAACTGCGGCGCAGAAGTCTTGAAACGTTCGCGGTGTTTCTGGCCTGCGGCATCGATCCGCATCGTTCGGCGGTGTTTGTTCAGTCCCAGGTGGAGGAGCACTCGATGCTTACCTGGGCGCTTTCGTGTTGCACTTACATGGGCGAGCTTTCGCGCATGACGCAGTTTAAGGACAAGAGCGCGCGCCATGCGGACAATATCAACGCGGGGCTGTTCACATATCCCGTGCTCATGGCGGCGGATATCCTGCTTTATCAGGCGAATTTCATTCCCGTGGGCGCGGACCAGAAACAGCATGTGGAGCTCACGCGCGACATCGCCATCCGCTTCAACAACGCGTTCGGCGAAACGTTCGTCGTGCCGGAACCGTATATCCCGAAGGTCGGCGCGCGCATCATGAGCCTGCAGGACCCGATGAGCAAGATGAGCAAATCGGATCCGAACCCGAATGCATACATCCGCATCCTCGACGACAAGGACACGATTGTGCGCAAGCTCAAGCGTGCCGTGACCGACAGCGAAGGCGTGATTACGGCCAATCCCGAGCGCGCAGGCGTCTACAACCTGCTTTCCATCTATTCCGCCTGCCGCGGCGGAACGATTGAAGAGGCGGTCGCCGCGTTTGAAGGCAAAGGATACGGCGATCTGAAGACTGGCGTTGCGGACGCGGTGATCGAAACCCTTGCGCCCGTGCACGAGCGATTCGAAGCGCTGATGTCCGACCGGGACGAACTGCACGAACTGATGCAACTGGGCCGGGAACGTGCACAGGCGACCGCGCGGAAGACCGTCCGCAAGGTGTATCACAAGATGGGCTTTGACGTGAAGTAAACGATCCTAAGCGGCGGTTTTCCGCCGCTTTTCTGCAATCTGAACGGTATTTGGGGGACTGTATGATTACAAGCGAAGTGTTCGACGCGCTGCAGAAACGAAGCGCAGATTTTCGGTATACGTCTTTTACGTATCTCGATTACGATAGTGTTGCGGAATACGAAATACTGGCGGACCGGGACGATTTGATTCTTCTGGCCGGGTGGAAGCGTGAGGCGGGCGTTTACGACGTCCAGTGGGCGGCGAATGAAAAGGATGCGGTCGTTGCGGCGGCAAAGAACAGCCGGAGAGAAACGCTGGTCATGTTCGTTCCCGCAGCGTGGAAGCAGGACTTTATGGACGAAGGATTTGAGGAATTCGGCGTTCTGCGCGAATACTGGTTGAACGATTTGTCAAAAGCCGCCGCGCCGCAGATTGCCTGCGAACCGATTGCCGAGGAAGAATGCGCCGAGGCGGCGGCTGTAACGCAGGACTGCCGCATGCAGAGCCGGGAGTTCTATGGAGAGAGCGAGGAGAGCCTGCAGGAATGGCTGCGCGAGGAGACGGAAGATCTCCGGCACAAAGCGATCCTCGCATGCCGCGAGGGCGGCAGAATGGCGGGAATTGCGCTTACGGCGGTGTATGGCTTTACGAGCGGGAAATCGCCGGTGGCATGGGTGCGGGAAGTCGCCGTCCGGCCTGAATACCGCAAAAAGGGATATGGCCGCGCGCTCGTGGAGAGCGTCGTGCAGTACGGACTTGCGCGTGGCGCGGGCTGTTCGTTTCTGATGGCGGACGACTGCAACACCGGCGCGGTTGCGCTCTACCGACAAATCGGGTTTGAGCCGAATGAAGAAGACCCGCAGATCGATTTGCTGTACCGGCCGCAATAAAACAGACATAAAGCGAAAAAAGCCGCTCCGAATGATTCGGAGCGGCTGAGGCCGTCAAAAAACCAGTTTTTTGACGGGTTAACCGTTCTTTGTCTCTCGTCCTTAGGACTCCCGGGCGACAAAGAACACAAAGAAGCCGCCCATTCTGGGCGATCCGTTGTGCCGGATGAACCGGCGCAGCCGGAAAAAAACGGGTTAAAGGCCGCGCCCTTAACAAGCCCAAGGACTTATTTGACAAGCTAAGCCGCTCCGAATGATTCGGAGCGGCTTTTAGTTTGAAAAAGTCTCTGAAATTGGAAAGTAACAGCTCAAAAGCCAATTGATACCGGCTGAACTGAACTACGCTTCCAGCAGTTTTTCCAGCGCGGCCATCTGCAGGCAGGTGCAGAAAACCTCCATTGCCTTTTGCACTTCCGCAATCGGCGGGTAGGAGGGAGCGATGCGGATGTTCGCGTCGACCGGGTCGTTGCCGCCGGGATAGGTTGCGCCGGCGGCAGTGAGCGCCACGCCCGCGTCCTTGCAGAGTGCAACAACGCGTTTTGCCGTGCCGGGCAGCGCGTTGAGACTCACGAAATAGCCGCCTTTGGGGCGATGCCAGCTCGCGACGCCGAGCGGCGCGATTTTCTGATCCAGCATGTCGCAGACCAGCTCGAATTTCGGCTTCATGATCGCAGCATGTTTTTCCATGTGCTTCAGCGTAGTTGCGCGGTCCTTGAGGAAGCGCACGTGCATGAGCTCGTTGACTTTGTTCGGCCCGATGGTTTGAAACTTCATGAGGCCGAGGACATACTGAATGTTGTCCACGCTCGAAGCCATGCAGGAAATGCCCGCGCCTGCGAACGTGACCTTGCTTGTGGAGGCAAATTCATACACCATGTCGGCGTGTCCGGCTTCGCGGCAGAGGCCGATGATGTCCGGGAAAGGCTCGCAGGGGCCGTCGAATGTGTGAATGCAGTATGCGTTGTCCCACATGAGCGCGAAATCCGGTGCGGCGGGGGACATGCTTGCGATGCGCTCGCAGGTTTCGAGCGGGTAGACATATCCATCCGGATTGCTGTATTTCGGCACGCACCACATGCCCTTAACGGCGGGGTCCTGAATCAGTTCCTCGACCATGTCCATGTCCGGGCCGGCTTCACTCATCGGCACGGGGATCAGCGCCATGCCGAAGGACTTGCTCACGTTGAAATGCCGGTCGTATCCCGGGAACGGGCAGAGGAATTTGATCTCCTTTTCCTGCGACCAGGGCCGGGAGGAGTGCAGGAGTCCGTGCGTATACGCCTTGGCGATCAGGTCATACATCAGGTTCAGGCTTGCGTTGTTACCGCAGATAACCTCCGCGGGGTCGCAGAACAGGATGTCCGCAAAGAGCTTGCGGCAGGCGGGGAGACCGGAAAGTTCGCCGTAGTTGCGCGCGTCGACGCCGTCGATCGTGAAGTCGCCGTCCGCGAGCGTTTGAAACAGTCCGTCGGAGAGCGCAAGCTGCGCGGTCTCCGGTTTTCCGCGCGTAAGGTTGAGCTTGAGAGTTTGCCCTTTGAGCGCGTCGTACGCCGCGCGGACGCGGACGAGTTCCGCCTGAAGTGCCTGTTTGTCCATTTCCTGATAACGCATGCCGATCGTTCCTTTCAGCGGTTCATGATATAGAAATCGCCCGGAACCGTGTTGTCTGCGGCTCCGGGCGGCAAAACCAAACGATTTATTCCATATGCTACTGCAATTTTTGCCGAAATTCAATCCCAAAATCTAATATTGATGCAAAATTCCGGTATATTTGCCGCATAGGGTGTATGTATTGCGGTGTTACGCCTTCCCCAGACGCTTCTTCATGGTTTTCTCCACGGCGTTGAGAATGTTTTCGTATCCCGTGCAGCGGCAGAGATGACCGGAGAGCAGCTTGCGCAGTTCGTCGCGAGTATATTCCTTGCCGGTTTCGAGGATCTCCACGGCGGTCATGATGAAGCCCGGCGTGCAGAAGCCGCACTGGACGGCCGCTTCGTCGACAAACGCCTGCTGGATGTCGCTCAGTTCGCCGTTTGGACCCAACAAGCCTTCCAGCGTGCGGATGTGCTTGCCGTCCGCCCAGATGGCCATATAGATACAAGAGTTGTAGCATTCGCCGTCGATGAGCACGGTGCATGCGCCGCATTCGCCCACCTCACAGCCTTTTTTCACGCTGGTGAGCCGATAGTCGTTGCGGAGCATGTCGGTCAGCGAAGCGCGGACGTCCACATAGGTTTCAACATCCTTGCCGTTGATGTTGCACTTGACTAACTGTTTTTGCATTACAGAGCACCTCCTGCGCGTTCGATGGAAGTCCGCAGCGCGCGGCGCGAAGTTTCCGAAATGATCTGTTTGCGGAAATCCGCCGACGCACGCCAGCTGGTGCGCGGTTTTACGTCGTCGAGCACCGCGTTTCCAATCAGCTCAATCGCCGATTCGTCCGCGGCGTGCCCGCTGAGCGCGGCTTCCGCGTTTCGTGCGCGGAGCGGGACTGGGCCTGCTACGCCAAAGCCGATGCGCGCGCGCTCAATCGTCTTTTTATCTGCCGAGAGCACGACGTTGACCGAGCAGCCGATGGTCGCGATGTCCATTGCGTTGCGCATGGCGTATTTGATGTAGTAGCCGAAGCAGTTTTCGTAGCTCTCCTTCGGGATGAGGATGGCCGTGAGCAGTTCGGCGGGTTCCAGCGCGACCCTGCCGGGGCCTTTATAGAACTCGTGGATGCTGAGCATGCGCACGCCGTCCGGGCCGGTGAGCTCAAGCATTGCGTCGTAGGCAACCTGTGTGGAAGCGGAGTCCGCGCTGGTCACGCCGTTGCAGATGTTGCCGCCCATGGTGCCGATGTTGCGGAGCTGCGGTCCGCCGACGAGGTCGACCGCCTCGCCGAGCACGGGGATGAGTTTTTGAATCAGCGGATCCTTCGTCACGTGCGAAAAGCTCGTGAGCGGCCCGATGCGGATCGAGCCGTTTTCGTCCAGAGAAACGCCGCGCAGTTCGTCGAGCTTGAAGATGCTCACAAGCTCCGCGCCGGCGAGTTTGCCTTCGCGCATTTTAATCAGCACGTCGCTGCCGCCTGCGATGATCACAGCGGAAGGATGCGCCTGCAGGAGCTCGATGGCGTTGCCGACGCTGGTTGCTTCGTAGATAGCGGAAAAATCGTACATAGTCTTAAGCTCCTTTCCTTACAGCAGGCCGGCTTCTTTGAACTTTACAAAGAGCACGTGCGGCGTGATGGGCGTTTGATCGACCGCGACGCCCGTCGCGTTGAGGATGGCGTTGCGGATGGCCGGTGCGCCGGGGCAGGTCGGCGGTTCGCCGAGCGCTTTTGTTCCGAACGGGCTGGTCGGCTCCGCGTTTTCAACGAATTCGGCGCGCAGGTCGCAGTGGTCCATCATGGTGCTGATTTTGTAGTCGAGCAGGTTGTTGTTGAGCGGGCGGCCGGTCTTCGGGTCGAAGAGCAGCTGTTCGCTGAGTCCGTAGCCGATGGCCATGCTCATGCCGCCGTGCACCTGCGCTTCGGCGAGCTGCGGATTGATGAGCGTGCCGCAGTCGTGCACGTTGATCATCTTGAGCAGCTTGACTTTGCAAAGCGGGATGTCCACTTCGACTTCCGCGAACGCGCAGCCGAACGAATAGGCGTTGCTTTTGATTTGCGTGGTGCCTTCGGCGGTGAGGTGCTCGGCCTGTTCGGTGGAATACAGCGCCGTGGTGGCCAGTTCATCGATTGGCATAAGGTGCTCGCCGCTCGATTTTTCGATTATGATTCCGTCGACGAGGTCGAGCGTATCGGCCGGTTTTCCGGTGAGGTATTCCGCATAGGCAAGCACTTTGTTTTTCAGTTTTGTGCCGATGTTGTGGATTGCAAATCCCGCAACATAGGTCTGACGCGAGGCATACGCGCCCGTGCCGAACGGGGTGAGGTCGGTGTCCTGCGTGGAAACGACGTGCACCTTTTCAAACGGAAGGCCGACCGTGTCCGCGACCATCTGCGCAAACGCGGTGTCCGCGCCCTGGCCGATCTCCGTTTCACCGATCGAGAACTGCACGGAGCCGTCCTGATTCATTACGATCCGGCAGCTGGAAGCCTCCAGTGCGATGGGCCAGACGGCGGTGTTATACCAGAAGATCGCCATACCGACGCCGCGGCGGACCGGACCGGTCTGATGCGCATATTCCGCGCGTTTTTTCTCATAATCAACGTACGCCATGCCCTTGTTGATGCACTGGTTGAGCGTATCGAAATAGTTGACGTTATGAGAAAACGCATCCCGGTAGCCGACGGGCATCATGTTCATGCGCCGCAGGGCAACCGAGTCGATGCCAAGCACACGGGCCGCGTCCTCAACATTGCTTTCGATTGCGAACGAAACCTGCGGGATGCCGTAGGCGCGCATGGCGCCCGCGGCGGGCATGTTGGTGTAGATGGAATATGCGTCGCACTTGGTGGCGGCGGCATCCACGTAGATCTGCTTGAACGCGCCTGCGCCTTTGGCGACGACGCCGTGCCCGTGCGAAGCGTATGCGCCCTGGTTGGAAAACGCTTCCATCTGCCGGGCAACGAAGCGGCCGTCCTTTCTGGCGTAAGTTGTGATGTGGTAGCGGATTGCATGGCGGACGCGGTTGCTCACAAACGTTTCTTCGCGGCTCACGTCGAGCTTGACGAGCCTTCCGCCGACCTGCTGGCAGCAGTAAGCGCAGAGCGGCTCGTAGAGCGCGTCCTGCTTGTTGCCGAATCCGCCGCCGATATAGGGCTTGATCAGCCGGATCTGCCCCCAGGGGATGCCGAGCGCCTGGGCGACGATGCGGCGCACGATATGCGGAATCTGCGTGCTTGTGACCACGACGATTTTACCGTTTTGCTGCTCTGCAAAGCAGATGTGGTTTTCGATGTGGCAGTGCTGCACGGTCGGCGTGTTGTACCAGCCCTCGATTTTTACGAGGCCCGGCTCCGTGATGGCCTTCGCAAAATCGCCTTCTTCATACCCGGTGTGCGCAAGGATGTTGTTCGGGAACTCCTCGTGCAGCTGCGGCGCGCCGTCCTGCATGGCTTCCTGCGGGTCGAGTACGAACGGATATTCGTCGTATTCGACGTTCAGCGCGCGCACGCCCTGCGTCGCGGCGACTTCGTCCTCCGCGATGACCACGGCGACTTCGTCGCCATAGTAGCGCACGTGGCGGTTGAGCAGCAGACGGTCGGCGACGTCCTGATGGTGCGGATCGACCGACCAAGGATGCCCCGCCGTCGGGAACGGGATGTCCGGCACGTCGAAACAGGTGACGACCTTGACCACGCCGGGGATCGCCTCCGCCGCGGACGTATCCACCTTCGTGACCATGCCGTGCGCGATGGTGGAATGGCAGATTTTTACGATGAGCGCGCTTTTATCGGCAAGATCGTCCGTATAACGGGCGCGCCCCGTTACCTTGTCGACAGCGTCGACGCGCTTGACGCTTTTTCCTACGACCATAGTACCCTCCTGAATATTTCGTAACGGTAAACGCAGTGAAAAGTGCGGTCTTTTCGATGCGCTTCATGGTGATGCGCGTGCCGCTCCCCGTTGAAAGAGACGGCGCATATCTTTGCAGGCGGCGCACTCCGCAAAAGAGAGCGGAGCCTGCCGGTATCCTTCTTAATACTATAATAGCATGACTTGTGTAAAACCGTATTTTGCTTCGATAAAACGCTACCGTAAAATCACAAGTTGATCAACATATTTACCCAACGCGTTGCAAAAAAGACGATA
This sequence comes from Eubacteriales bacterium, assembly GCA_035446965.1. Classification (GTDB taxonomy): domain Bacteria; phylum Bacillota; class Clostridia; order Christensenellales; family CAG-138; genus UBA7703. The sequence continues at coordinate 10,974 of DAOTGE010000053.1, read as the reverse complement.
GACAGGATTGCGTTTTCGCCGGGTTACTGATTGTGTTTTTCAAAGAATTCCATCTTCGTAACGTCGAAAAGGCCCATGTCCGTAAGGCGGACGGCCGGAATGACCGGCAGCGCGATGAACGAAAGCGTGATGAACGGGTCGCTGTCGGTATGGATGCCGAGCGTCGCGGCCGCATCCAGCAGTTCATGCTGATGCTTGAGGATGGTTTCCAGCGGCGCGTCGCTCATCAGCCCGGCGACCGAGAGGACGAGTTTTGCGAGCACTTCACCGTTGCGCACGACCACATAGCCGCCGCCGCATTCTTCCAGCGCGTCGATTGCCGCGAGCATGTCCGCGTCGTTGTCGCCGACGACGATGAGGTTATGCGAATCGTGTCCGACGGTGGTGGCGATTGCACCGTTTTGGATGTCGAACCCGCGCAGGATGCCGAGGCCGACGCGGCCGGAGGCATGGTGCCGCTCCACCACGGCGAGCTTGAGCAGGCCGTTTTTCGGGACGAAGCAGCCGTCTTCGGTGTAGACTTCCTCTTCGTCGAGCGTGGTAACGAGCTCCTTTGGAATCAGGCGGAGGATGCGCGCCTTACCGGAGACCGGCAGGCGGAGCACGTCCGGCTTGCGCGGCGCAAGGTGCACGCTGTTGTAGATTTTCGGGTCGGGTTTGATATGCGAATCCACGCTCGGCTCAAAGAGCTTCCCGTCCGTGATGACGAACTGCGGATTGAAATCCGTGAGGTTGTCGAAGAGCACGAGGTCCGCCCGGTAGCCGGGCGCGACCGCGCCGTAATGGCGGATGCCATAGGTGTTTGCGGTGTTGATGGTCGCCATCTGGATGGCGTGGATCGGGGAGATGCCGTTTGCCACCGCGCGGCGGACGATATAGTTGATGTGCCCCTCGGCGCGGATATCGGCGAGGTGCTTGTCGTCCGTGCAGAAGGACATCCTGCGCGTGGGCAGGCCGTTTTCCGCGATTTTTTTCATGATCTCCTCGACACCGCGGTTCGCACTGCCGAGGCGCAGATGAATCCGCATGCCGTTGCGGAGTTTTTCAAGCACTTCCTCATACGTGAGGCACTCATGGTCGGTATGCGGCCCGGCGACACAGTATGCGTTGAGCGCGTCGCCCGTGAGCGCCGGCGCGTGTCCGTCGATCGGATGATGCCGGAAGAGATGCAGCTTGTCGAGCATCTCGCCGTCGCCTTCGACGGTTGCGACATAGTCCATCACCTCGCCGAGACCGAGTACGCGCGGATGGTCTATGAACGCTTCGAGATCGCGCGCGGTGAGTTTTGCGCCGCTGGTTTCAAACGCGGTCGCGGGTACGCAGGATGGAACCATAATAAAAACGGAAAGGGGCAGCCATTCCGTTTGATCGAGCATGTATTGAATTCCGTCCGAACCGCAGACATTGGCGATCTCGTGCGGATCGGCAATGATGGAGGTCGTACCTTTTTCGAGGATGACGTTTGCAAAGCGGGAAGGATGCGCCATCGAAGATTCGATGTGCACGTGCCCGTCGATCAGGCCGGGGCAGAGATACCCGCCCTTCGCGTCGATTTCCGCTTTGCCGGAATAGGAACCAACGCCGATGATGATGCCGTCCCGGATGGCGACGTCGCCTTCGAGAATTTCTTCGGTAAATACGTTTACAATTTTAGCGTTTTTAATGACCAACGCCGCATTTCGATCGGCCGCGTTGAGGATGGCGGCGCGTAGACGTGACTTTTGCATAATGCTCACCCACCTTTTTGTTAGTATAGCATAAAGATTGTTAGATGCAAATACTTTCCAATAACTTTTTAGTGTGCTAAAATAATTATAGGTATCTATGAGGCAATAGCATTTCTACAGGACCAACCGATTATATAAGGAGGCAAATTGTATGCGCATTCTCATTCAAAACGGGACGCTCGTGCGCAGTCAGGGCACCGAACAGGCGGACATTCTCGTTGAAAACGGATTTATCAAACGCATTGCACCCGGGCTGACAGAACCGGCGGACGAGACGATCGACGCCGGCGGAAAGTACGTTTTTGCGGGGTTTATCGACACGCATACGCATTTTGACCTCGACCTCGGCGTGACCGTTACGGCGGACAACTATGTGACCGGCACGCGCGCCGCGGTGCTCGGCGGGACGACCACCGTGCTGGACTTTGCAACGCAGGACCGCGGCATGACCATGCAGGACGCGCTGGACCTCTGGCATAAGAAAGCGGAGGGTTCAAGCTGCAACTACGGCTTCCATATGGCGATCTCCGAATGGAACGGCGAGCGCGCCGCGGAGGTTGAGCACATGATCGCCCAGGGCGTCACTTCCTTTAAAATGTATATGGTGTACGACGCGATGCGCCTGAACGACGGCGAAATCTACGCCGCCCTCAAGCACATGGCGGCGCTAGGCGCCGTCGCGGGCGTGCACTGCGAAAACTACGATATCCTCAACGAGCGGATTCACGAACTCAACAGCGTCGGCAGGCGTTCTCCCTCGGCGCATCCGCTTTCGCGCCCGAACGCGGTGGAAGCGGAGGCGGTCTCGCGGCTGATGCGGATCGGTCAGCTTGCCAATACGCCCGTCTGGGTCGTGCATCTTTCCACAAAGGAAGGGCTGGACGAAGCGCGGCGCGCGCGCTACCGCGGACAGGAAGTCTACTTAGAGACCTGCCCGCAGTATCTCGTCCTGGACGACTCCTGCTATGAGCAGCCGGACGCGGAGAAGTTCATCATGTCCCCGCCGCTGCGCAAACCCGCGGACGAGGACGCGCTGCTTTCCGCGATGGGCGCGGGCGACATCGACTTTATCGGCACCGACCACTGCTCGTTTATGATGAGCCAAAAAGCGCTCGGCGGCGGCGAGTTTTCCAAGACGCCGAACGGCTGCGCGGGCGTGCAGAATCGCCCGCAGCTTGTGTATACCTACGGCGTATTGAGCGGACGCATCACGCTGCCGCAGATGGCGGCGCTGCTGAGCGAAAACGCCGCGAAATTCTTCGGCATGTATCCGCATAAAGGCACGCTGGCGGTCGGCGCAGACGCGGATATTACGATCTACGATCCAAACGGCGAAAGCGTGATTTCCTATAAAACGAATGCACATCACTGCGACAATTCCCCCTATGAGGGCATGAAAGTCAGCGGAAGTATTTCGGACGTGCTGCTCGGCGGCAAAACCGTCGTCAAGAGCGGGAAACTGATCAAAGAGGGCGAGGGACGCTTTGTGTTCCGCAAGCTTTCCAAGCGGTACCGCGCGTGAAAATCGGCTGCGTGCTCCTCGCGGCGGGCGCGGGGAAACGCTTCGGCGGGGACAAGCTCCTGCACGAAGTCTGCGGCGAACCGATGATCGAGCGCGCGCTGGAGCGTTTTTCCGCGTTTCCGTTCTGCGCGCATGTGTGCGTTGTTCGGCCGGAAGCGGAGACGATCCGCCGGCTTGCGCAGGAAAAACGGTTTTCGGCTGCGGTCAATCCGGACCCGGACAAAGGGGTCGGCACCAGCGCGGCGATCGGGACAAAAAGCGTGCTTTCGCTTTGCCCGGAAGCGGACGGGATCCTCTTTGCGGTGTGCGACCAGCCGAACCTGAGCCATGCCAGCGTACAGCGGCTGCTGGCGGCGTTTGAAGCGCATCCGGAGCGGATCGTGTCGCTCAGCTTTGCGGGCGTGCGCGGAAACCCCGCCGTCTTTCCAAAGAGCGTGTTTGGCGAACTGGAAGCGCTGACGGGCGACGTCGGCGGCGGCGCGGTCATCCGGCGGCATCCGGAGATGCTGACGCTGGAGGAAGCGGAGACGAAGGACGAGCTGATCGATATCGACACGCGTACGGACTGAAAACGATGAAACAGGACAACTGGAACACGCTGGAGCGTTGCGCTGTGCAGGCGGGAGTGCCCGCGGACGAAAAGACGCGTCTCTTTGCCGCCGCGAGAACCGGCGATCCTGTTGCGCTGGAAACGTGCCTCGATCTGCTGCTGGAAGCGCTTTCAGAAACCGGGCTGGACGAAAACTCGGAACCGAACGCACAGGGATTGATCATTGAGGATGCGATATCTATGTTCGCAAGGATGCTGCAGCGCGCAAACGACGGGCTAAATTAAGAAAGAACTGGTGGAACCAATATGACGGGACCAAGGACTATAGAGATCATCAAAGGAAACATCGTCGAAGCAAAGCGCTTCGGCGCGCCGGAAATCACCGAAAACGGGTATATCGTGCTGGAAAACGGCGTGATTCTCGGCGTGTTCGACAAGCTGCCGGAACACTATCGAAGCACGCCTGTAACCGATTACGGCGACAGCCTCATTTTGCAGGGGTTCTGCGACATGCATCTGCACGCGCCGCAGTATCCCATGCTCGGCATGGGCATGGACCTGCAGCTGCTGGACTGGCTCAAGACCTACACGTTTAAAACCGAAGCGCGGTTTTCGGACACGGAGTACGCCCGGCGTGTCTACAAACAACTGGCGAGAGAACTCATCGATAACGGCACGACCCGCGTATGCATGTTTTCCTCGTCGCACGCGGAAGCGACGCTTGCGCTGATGGAAGCGCTGGAAGAAGCGGGCGTGAGCGGCTATGTCGGCAAGGTCAATATGGACCGCGACAGCGGCGAGTGTCAGGAGACGACGGAGGACTCCAAGCGAGAAACGCTGCGCTGGCTCGAAGGCTGCGCGCGCTTTCAGAGCGTCCGGCCGATTCTTACGCCGCGGTTCACGCCGTCCTGCACAAACGGATTGATGGCCTGGCTCGGCGAGCGCGCGGACGAGCGCGGACTCTGCGTGCAGTCCCACCTTTCCGAAAACCAGCGGGAAATCGAGCTGGTCAGAAAACTGCATCCGGAGTGCTCGCAGTATTGGGAAACCTATGACCGCTACGGCCTCTGGAAGGAGCGCACCGTGATGGCGCACTGCGTGCTCTCCGACGAGCGCGAGCAGGACGCGATGATCGAGCATAACGTGCTTTGCGTGCACTGCCCGGATTCGAACATCAACATCTGCAGCGGGTTTGCGCCCGTACGGAGAATGAAGCGGCGCGGCGTTTGGGTTGCGCTCGGTTCGGACATCGCGGGCGGCGCGGAACTGCACATGCTGCGTGTGATGACCTCGGCCATCCGCGCGTCCAAGGCGAAAGCGATTGAAACCGGGGGTGAGGATGCGTTCCTCACCGTCGGTGAGGCATACTATCTCGGCACGAGCGCGGGCGCACGGTATTTCGGTGACCGGGACGGCTTTGCGCCGGGCAACCGCCTGCACGCAGTGGTGATCGACGACGGCGCCCTGCCGGAAAGCACGCGGCCGCTGGCCGTTTCGGAGCGCTTTGAGCGCGCGGTGTACCTAGCCGGGGAAAAGGACATTAAGGCGGTTTACGCGGCTGGAAAACGCGTTAAATGAGGGGAAAAAGACAATAAAAGCGGGCTTGCCGCAAAATTGGTCAAATTTCGTTTGAATTCGTTCAAGTTTGAGGCAGGGAAAACACAACTTCTTATCGAATAATACACAAAGACGGTATCATTTGAGATACCGCCGGAGAAGGAGTGGTAACATGCGTATTTCAATTTCAGGAAAAAACCTAGAGATCTCCGATTACCTCAGCGACCTCGTCGAAAAAAAGGTTGGGAAACTGGAACGGTATTTCCCGCAGGACACCGAGGTGCAGGTAACCCTTTCCGTGGAAAAGAACCGTCATATCGTGGAAGTAACGATTCCCTATGACGGCGGCGTAATCCGCGGCGAGGAGGTCACCGGGGACATGTACGCCTCCATCGACAATGTGCTCGACAAGCTCGAAAAACAGATCGTCCGCCATCGCACGAAGCTTGAAAAGTGCCTTCGCAGCGGCGCGTTCCGCTATAACGAACCGCTCTACAGCGGCGCGTTCGACGAGCCGGAAGAAGAAGGACCGAAAATCGTGCGCGTCAAACGCTTCGCCATCAAGCCCATGAGCGAGGAGGAGGCCATGCTCCAGATTGAGATGGTCGGCCATTCGTTCTATGTGTTCATCAATTCGGACACGAACATGATGAACGTGCTGTATAAGCGCAAGGACGGCAACTACGGCCTGATCGAGCCGGAGGACTAAGCAAGGAAGAATAAAGCGGCCGGGCATTGCCCGGCCGCTTTTTGACGCTTTCTTCTCTCTTCTTTTCCCTTCTTTCCCTGAAAGAAAAGAAACAAGAGAATTCAGCTTTTTACGCCGGAGAACGCCGGATTATTTCAGGTTTTCCGGGTTGAGGCATTCCAGTTCGGGCAGAACAAAGAGGCCGTCCTTGCGAATCAGCACGTCGTCGAACCAGATTTCGCCGCCGCCGTATTCCGGCGTTTGGATCAAAACGATATCCCAGTGCTGGGAGCTCTTGTTGCCGTTGTTGCAGTCGTCGTAGCAGCTGCCGGGCGTGAAGTGGATGCTGCCGGCGATTTTCTCGTCGAAAAGCGTGTCCTTCATCGGGAAGGTGATATAGGGGTTTACGCCGATGGCGAACTCGCCGACATACCGCGCGCCTTCGTCTATATCGAGCTGTGCGTTGATGCGCTCGACGTCGTTTGCGCTGGCCTCCACGATTTTGCCGTCCTTAAACGTGAACTTGATGTCCGTATACGTGAATCCGCCTTCCAGCGAGGGCGTGTTGTAGGCGATCGTGCCGTTGACACTGTCCCTGACCGGCGCGGTGTAAACTTCGCCGTCCGGAATGTTCATATGCCCTGCGCACTTGATTGCGGGCAGGCCTTTGATTGAGAAACGCAGGTCCGTTCCGGGGGCTACGAGGCGCACTTTGTCCGTGCGTTCCATGAGCGCCTTGAGCGCGTCCATGGCCTTGTCCATCTTGGCGTAGTCCAGCGTGCAGACGCTGAAGTAATAATCTTCGAACGCTTCCGTGCTCATGTCCGCAAGCTGCGCCATGCCGGGCGAAGGATAGCGGAGAACGACCCATTTGGTCTTCGGAACGCGGATCAGGCCGTGGACGGGCGTCCAGTAATATTTCATATAGTCGTTGAGCTTTGCGCTCGGCACGTCTGCCATTTCGCTGGCGTTCGGGCCGCCGCGCACGCCGATATACGCCTGCATCTGCGACATAAGCGCGGCGTCCGTGCCTGCGCGCACCTTGAGCTGCTCGATGTTGCATTCCATCACGATTTCGCGATCGAACGATTTATCGCCCAGCCAGAGGAACGGATTGCCGCCCGCTTTGTAGACCGCTTTGATCAGCGCGCGGGCAAGATCGTCGTTGCCGCCGATGCTCTCGATGAGCACATTTTCACCCGGTTTCACCGAGCAGGAAAAATTCACCAGCCCGTCGGCCAGTTTCAGGATTCTAGGATCAAACATTGTTTTGCCTCCAGATTTGATTATTCTTTGGCTCCGGCAGGAAGCGGAGCCGCTTATCCGGTCACGCTGCTATTATCGCACAAGCCGATAAAAAACGCCAGAGCGGACTCCGGCGTACTGCTAAAAAATATTTATGCGTCAAGCGTTCACATTGTAGATCTTGCGCACATGCTTTCCGTTCGGAATCATCACGAAAAATACGCCGAGCAGGTTGAAGGCCATTGCGCCGGCGACGATCCCGCGAATCGGCAGTTTGTCGCCAAGCACACCGGCAAGCAGCTGCCCGATGATCGTGCCGAGGATGCAGAGCATCTGAAACAGGCCGTTGAAGCGGCCGCGCATTTCGTCCGGCAAATAATTCTGCGTTCCGGAAATGCGAATGTTGTAGCTCGTAACGCCCAGCACGCCGTCGCAGAACATAAACAGCAGCATCGCCCAGAATGGGAAAAAGAGGTATGCGCCGTCGATAAAACAGAGCGAAATATACACGACCAGTGCAATGGCATATTTTTTGGCCGCGGGGTAGCGGTAAAAATAATGCACGCCGCCGCCGAGCAGCCGCCCGACGGTCGAGGCGCCCATGACGAAAGCATACTGCATTACGCCGTCCGCATTGGGCAGCGCCTTGAAATACGGCAGTGCAAGCGTCAGGCAGAGCGAGTTGGTGAGCATGGTGATAAAGAAATACCAGCTGATGGCGCTTAAGCCGCGCTCACGCCTGAGGTAAGAGACGCCGTCCCTGAGGTCGCGCAGGAAGCGGGCGTTGTCGAAGCGCTCCTGCGAGCGGCTCTCGGCGTGCGATTCGCTGACCTGGATGCGCGTTTCCGCGATGGCGGCGATTAAGAAAGTGACCGCGTTGAACAGAAACAGCGGCGCAAGCCCGATGCTTTTGTAGCAAACGCCCGCAATCGGCACCATGATGGCGCTGCTCAGCGGATAGATCAGGCTTGCGATGGAATAGGCGCGTGTATAGTTGCCTTCGCTGATGAGCGTCGGATAAAAACTGTCGTAGGCGACGCTGTAGACGCTGTCGATGGAACCGATGAGCATCGAAAGCACCAGATATGAAGCATAGTTAAAATAATCTTTGCGCAGAAGAAAATATATAACGAGAAACAGCCCGCAGGAGATAAAATCCAGCGTATAAATAACGCGTTTGCGCGGAAAACGATCGAGAAACGGACCTGCAAACATCGGCAGTACGATGCGCGGCAGGCTGTAGCAGACCATGAACAGCGCGTAAAGGAAGATGGAATCCGTATAATCAAGAACGATCAGGCCGATCGCAAAGCCCGCCACCGCGTTTCCAAGCATGGACACGACAGTGCCGAGCGTGATGATCGTGAAGTTCTTTGTCCACAGTTTATTTTGAACCGTCTCCATGACGTGTAATATATCATGCACACATTATGGTTGTAAAGATTGAAATTGAAGCGGCGCGTATGGTGCGGGAACTTCTGGGTAAAAGGAAGGGAATCCGGCGGCAGGTACGCGTTTTGCCCTGTGCGGGACTACTGTTTTTATGCAGCGTTTTAAAATGTGTCATTTGGAAGATGGTTTTGTCTAAATATTGACACTATTGATTGCATGAATTACAATTATCTAGTCGATATATGCAAACTACTCGAAGGAACGCTTCTGTTCAGGCGTAGCGTTTCATGCGATGAAAAGGGATGGCGTGATGAAAAAAGCGAAGTTGACGCGGGTTGCTTGTGTTTTGTGTTTGGTGATTGCGGCTTGCCTGCCGCTTACCGCTTGCTCGCAATCAGGGCAATCTGCCGATCCGGGTGCTTGGGGTTACGAATGTAAAGTTATCTACAACGCACTGGGCGGAAAGGTCAACGCGCGGGAAGTCAGGACGACATATTATCTTCCGAACTCATATGTTTTTGAGCCGTCGGGCTCGAGCAATATGCTTGTCGAACCCGTGCGCGACGGTTATATTCTTGCCGGATGGTATACGGCAAAAACAGACGAACCCACCGAATCCGGCGAGGACTACACGTTCAGCGCCTCCGATCGATGGGACTTTTATCTTGACCGCGTGCAGGACGATATGACGCTCTATGCGCGCTGGCTGCCGCGCGGCAAGGTCGAGTACGTCAACGCGGACACCGGTGAAGTGCTGTTCAGCAAAAACATCACCGAAGATTCGCCTGTCCAGGAGCTTTCCGAAGCGGTCGTCGACTTCCGCAAACCGGAAGGGACGACGCTGTTCGGCTATTACAGCAATCCGGAATGCACGGAGGAATACGATTTCAGTTCCTATGTCCATTCGGAGCCGCATCCTTCCGAAGCGCAGATTTATGCCGCGCTTTACGAAGAATTTCCGCAGTATCTCGAACAGGTCGAATACGTCGAGCCCGAAGAAGACGAAACAAAGGCCACGGACGATACGTCCTACCTCTTCCTCAACAAACTTGGCTATCAACTGACGACGACGGACGAACAGGCGCTCGCGGAACTGCGCGAAGCCAAGGACCGTCTCGTTGAAGAATCGATTCAGAATTACCTCACCAATACGGCGGGTAAAGTCGTATATATGAAATTTGTCGACGGAAACATTGTACGCGTCAACTCGGTCGGCGATCTGAAGATCGCCGGAGAGTACGGGTTTTTTGGAACGGACGCGCAGGGCAACACAATCGACGGCTACGTGATTGAAAGCGACGTCGATTTCAGCGGCATCACGCTGAGCATGGCGGAGAGTTTCTCCGGCGTCATCTATGGCAACGGGCATACGCTTTCCAACGTCACGCTTTCCGTTTCAAGCAAAAAAGTCGATACGGACACCGAAAAGCAGCTTGCGCTGATCGGCGCGATCAGCGACGCGGAAATCAGCGATCTGACATTTAAGGACGCGAAAATTTCCATTCAGGTCAAGGAAGGCATCGCCGTCAATGCAGCGCTGCTTGCGCTCAGCGCGGACAACGTAAAACTGACGAACTGCCATATCGACGGACTGACCATCGACTCCGGCAAGGGCGACACGGGCGCCGCGAAATATTCGCTGGGCGATCTGTTTGTTACAGAAAAGAATATCGAGCTCACCGGCTGCGCAGGGGAAGGGCTTGTCGCCAATGTTCTGAATCCCGCGAAGCTGAAACTGACCATTCTTGAACTGCCGCAGGAGGAAGAAACGACTCAGGACGGCACGGTTACGGCTGAACCCTGACAACGAACCGATGACGGTCCGGCCGATGCATGAAGAGGCAGCGGCCGGGTCATGGCACTGCTTTGATGATTACCGGGGGAGGGTACCATCTGGTGATTTTCAAAAAATAAAAATGGAGGTATCGAAATGAAAAAGAAAAGAATTGCCCAGCTAGTAGCGCTTATGCTCTGCACAATGCTGCTGCTTGCGACCTTCGGCTGCAAAACAACTGAAGAACCGGCTGCAACGACGACAGACGAAACCGCCGCGACGGCAACCGAGGAACCGGCAGTTGCTGTGGCCGACGTCCCGGCAGACCGTTACGACGCAACCGAAACGCCAAGGACGGGCAACAATGCCACCACGCCGCTGGTCATCAGCTCGCAGACGCTGGACGGCAAATTCAGCCCCTTCTTTGCAACGTCGGGTTACGATACGACGGTTGAAGGGTATACGCAGCTTGGCCTGCTCTATCTGGACAAGAAGGGCGCGCCCCAGGCCGGCGTTGAG
>DAOTGE010000052.1:16634-19125 GCA_035446965.1 Eubacteriales bacterium | reverse complement strand
GTCTCAAAAGAGGCTCAGGCCTCTTTTTTTAATTTCACAATAATTGCTTTTTCGGGATCGCCGTCAGCAGCGCGTCCACCTGCTCCGGCGGAGTCGCCCAGGAGGTGCAGAAGCGCACCACATCGCTCCCTTCGTCGTACGTCTGCCAGTAAGCGTAGCCAAAGCGCTCGGCAAGCGTTTTGAGCAGCGCCTTGTCCAGCACCGGAAACACCTGATTGGTCGGCGAGTCGACGAAGAGCTCGTATCCCCGCTCGCGCAGGCCTTTTGCAAGCTTCTGCGCAAGCGACACTTCGTGCCGCGCGATCTCGTAATACAGCCCGTCTGTAAACAGCGTTTCAAACTGAATGCCGAGCAGCCGCCCTTTTGCAAGCATGCCGCCGCGCTGTTTGACGAGATACCGAAAATCCTTGTTGAGCGCGGGGTCGCAGATCACCAGCGCTTCGCCGAAGAGCGCGCCGAGCTTCGTTCCGCCGATGGAAAACGCGCTTGCAATCTCCGCGTAATCGGCCAGCGTCAGGTCGCTTTCTTCTGCGACCAGCGCGCAGCCGAGGCGCGCGCCGTCGACATACAGCGGCATTTGGAAGCGCCTGCAAACCTCGCCGATGGCGCACAGTTCGCTTTTGCTGTAGAGCGTGCCGAGTTCCGTGGGGTTGGAAAGATACACCATGCCGGGCTGCACCATGTGTTCGGCGGTTTCGTCGGCATAGTGCGCCTTGACCAGCGATTCGATTTGTTCCGCGGTGATCTTGCCGTTTGCTGCCGGGATGGAAAGCACCTTGTGTCCGGTTGATTCGATCGCACCCGATTCATGGACGTTGATATGCCCGGTTTCCGGCGCGATTACGCCCTGATACGGGCGGATTGCCGAAGCAATCAGCGTCGTGTTCGTCTGCGTGCCGCCGACGAGGAAATGCACCGCCGCATCCGCGCCGCCAAGCTCCGCAAGGATCAGCGCGCGCGCTTTTTCGCAGCGCGAATCCAGCCCGTACGCGCCGTCCTGCTCTCGGTTGGCTTTTATGATCGCTTCGAGGATTTTCTCGTGCGCGCATTCGTTGTAGTCGTTCATGAAATTATACTGCATGTTCCCGCTCCCGCGCCGCATTGGGCAAAATGATATCCGTTGCAGTATATCACAACTTCTTTGCAATTTCTATTCCGGTGCATGCGTTTGCCGATTTGCTTTTGCCGCGGGCGAATCGTATAATCGACGCATGAAGAAATCCCGATTTAACTATAAAAGAATCCTGCCGGCGCTTGCGGCGCTGTTCTGCGCCGCGGGTCTGCTCGGCTGCGGCGTTTCGCCCGGCGACGCCGCGCCGGCGGAAACGCCCGCGGCGGGCGCGCAGCCGGACGCTGACGATTTTGCCGTGCTTTTCTGCAACGTCGGCAAGGCGGACGCGGCCATCCTGCGCTTCGGCGACAGCGCCGTTCTGATCGACACGGGCAGCGAAGAATCCGCGCCGCAGCTGATTGCGGGGTTGAACCTGCTCGGCGTGGAAAAAATCGACGCGGTGTTTTTAACGCACAGCCATGCCGACCACACCGGCGGACTTAGCGCGCTCGCGGCAAACTACGACATCCCGATGGTGTATGCGCCGCTGTACTCCGAGCAGACGAAAAAGGGCGATGGCGTCATCGTCAAGCTCTGCGAAAGGCTGGAACTGCCGCATACCGAGTTGTCCGCCGGAGACGCCGTTCCGGTTGCGGACGGGGTTACGTTCGATGTGCTCGGCCCGCTTTCCCTCAACGAAGACGACGACAACGATAATTCGCTCGTTCTGCGCTTCACGTTCGGGCGGACGACGTTCCTTTTCACGGGAGATATGCAGTTTGCCGAGGAGGACGCGCTGCTTGAAGCGGGGACGGACGTTTCCGCGGACGTGCTCAAGGTCGGCAATCACGGCAATCCGGACGCGACGAGCGAAGCGTTTGCGCAGGCCGTCTCCCCTTCGCTCGCCGTGATATCGACCGATACGTCCGTAGACAAAGACTCCGCCAACACGCGCGTGCTCGCCGCGCTTTCTCCGGCAAAAATCTGCATCACCCAGGATTACCCGATCGGCGTGCTGCTGACGCTGGACGAAAGCGGCGAACCGGCCGTCTCCAGCCCCGCCCGGCAGGAAAGCGGCTGCCAGATTGCGGTGTTTGCGCTCGCGCCGGACGAGCAGCGCCTGACCATCCAGAACTACGGCGACACGGAAGCCGACCTTTCCGGTTGCATCCTCTATTGCGACCGCTCCGGCGCGGCGCTCCGCTTTCCGGACGGCACGCTCCTCGGCGCGGGAGATTCGCTGACCGTCTCCGGTGCGGACGGCGGAGGCGATTTTGAATTTTCCGGCGAGGATAAGCCGCTGAGCAAAAAGAAGAGCAACACCGTCTCCTTTTATTCGCCGCTCGGCGAGAAAGTCAGCGAGCTGGAGCAGGATTAGTCCCGGACAGAAACTTTTCCGATACGCAAAAGCCCGGCGCGCAACTAATGCGCGCCGGGCTT
>DAOTGE010000052.1:0-16534 GCA_035446965.1 Eubacteriales bacterium | reverse complement strand
GCTTATTCGCTTTCTGTCGTTTCGGAATCGACGGCTTCTTCCGGTTTGTCCCGCCGGAGCAGAAATCCGGCTGAAAGCGCACCCGTGGGACAGTTTTTCACGCAATCCCCGCAGCGGATGCATTCCATGTCGTCCGGTTTCTTCGAAGGGTCGACCCCCATGCGGCAAACGCGGCTGCACGCGCCGCAGTGCACACAGGCGCTTTCGTCGAGCCGGAGGCGGTAAAGCGCGGCCTTGTTGAAAAGCGCGTACGCCGCGCCGAGCGGACAGAGATACTTGCAAAACGGCCGGTAGAAAAAGACCGACAGCACAAGGATCACAACCAGCACGCCCACTTTCCAGTTGAAGATGTAACCGGCCAGCGAGCGCAGGTTTTCATTTAAGGAAAGCAGCGGAATGCCCGCAAACAGCGTACCGGACGGGCAAAGCCATTTACAGAACCACGGCGTGCCCGTGCCCGCGTCGTTTCGTATCAGCGACGGCAGCAAAATCACCATCACGAGCAGAACGGCATATTTAAGATAGCGCAGCGCCCGGTCGCCTTTAAACGACCGGATCTTGGGCGATCGGATCTTGTAGAGCAAATCCTGCACCAGCCCGAACGGGCACAAAAACCCGCAGACGAACCGCCCGAACAGCGCGCCGGTTGCCAGCAGGAACCCCGTTACGTAAAACGGGAATTTCACATTGCGCGAGGCAAGTTCCGCCTGGAGCGAACCGATCGGGCATGCACCGAGCGCGCCCGGGCAGGAATAGCAGTTGAGCCCCGGCACGCAGACGGCCTTGCTGCCGCCCTGCCAGATGCGTCCTTTGACAAAGCCGACGAGATAACCGTTCGTCAGCAGCGTCCAAACGCCCTGCACATAGTGCCGAAATCGGTTGCGAATCACTTTTTTAGCCAATGCCGATGCACTCCAGACAGATATTCGTGGCACGCGAAAGAACGACCTGCACCTCGTCGCCCCATATGCCAAGGGCGATGAAGAGCAGGCCGGCCGCTATGAGGATGTACGGAAGCGCCCGTTTCATCCGACCTGCCCGAGCAGGAGTTCGACGAGCCCCGCCCAGTCTTCGTAGCTCTTCGAGCCGACGACCGTGTCGCCGACCTGATTGCCGTCCGAATCAAAGAACATGGTGGTCGGGATTGCGTAGATATCGCTGCCAAGGGTGAGGAACGCGCCTTCCGGCAGGACGACCGGATAGGTCACGCCGGTCTCGCTGAGGAATTCCTTCGCGCCGTCGGTGTCGTCATCGCCGAAGAGCACGCCAATCACGCTGAGGCCGGAATCGGCGTAGTCCTCGCTGAGCTGCTGGATGTCCGGGATTTCGCTGACGCACGGGCCGCACCAGGTCGCCCAGTAGTTGACCATGGTGAGTTTGCTCGAGCTGACGATGGAGTCGTCGACCGTATCGCCCGTGATGGTCGTGAGCGAAAACGACAGCCCGCTTTCGTCCGCGGCGGCGGTTTCTTCGGCGGCGTCCGCCGCGGTTGCTTCGCTCGTTTCCGTCTGCGCGGCGTCTGCCTGCGCGGTGTCCGCCTGTACGCCCGTGCATGCGCCAAGCAGCACGGCCGCCATTAAAACGCTGAGTACGATCAGCGCGGTTTTCATTCCGGTTTTTTTCTGCATTTTTCTTTCACCCTTTCGAATTCGGCTCTCTCGTGCAAAGCGCGCCGCCCGCCGGAGGGCCCGGTCCTGAAAACTGCGCGCCTTTTTGAGTCTCGTTCGATCATACGAAACATAACGCCTTCATTCCGTGATTATATCACACACGCGCACCGGCGGTCGAGCCTCCGCGCCGCGCTTCGGCATGCGCGCAACGGAAAACATCGTGTATTACGGCGATTCCTTTGTGAAACTGGGACGCGTCCGCTTTTCAACGGAAAGCGACCCGATGCGGCCCTGGAAAATCGAGTCGGACGACGGGCGTTTCTCCGCCGTGCTCACCCCGCGTTACGACCGGGACACCGTCACAAAACTGCTGGTGGTCGACAACCGCTGTCACCAGATGTTCGGCACGTTCGCCGGGAGCTTCCTTTCGGAAAGCGGCACGCGCGTTTCGTTTGAAAACGTGCCGGGCTTTGCGGAGCACGCAGTCAATAACTGGTAAAATTCTTTATAGAACACAAATTGTATATTTATTCCAAACCTGCATCCCACTTCCGCCGTTTTTTTTGCACAGGGACACGCGCCGGCGCCCGAAAAACGGCCTTTTTTTGTGCCATGGCGGAAACATTTGAAACGTACCCGCGAAAACGCGGAGAAAATTGTCAATCAAAAGGAAACGATTTGTGAAAACCAATGCGAAATGCGGCTTAAAGTGCTATGGTTGAGGCAAGTTTTGACAAATGTTACGGTTTTATTTCCGCCATGTGTGAAATATCCGTAACATCTTTGCCGGCTCTGTTTACATATATATACTGCTCATGTATAATTTCTGCGACAGAATGTCTTTCATGCAAGAAAGGATGTGTACCGAATGAAGCGCACCATCGCATTGATGCTGAGCGTGCTTTTCGTGCTGACGCTGCTGCCCGCAGTCAACGGCGCAAAAGCGGAAGAAATAAAACCACTTAGCATCGAAATCGACACACCCGCCACGAAGCGCGTATACGCAGTTGGCGAGGCGTTGGATATTTCCGGGCTGATTCTGACGTATAACGACGGCATCACCCAACCCGGCACCGCGGTTGCAACGACGAGCTATGTTGCCGAAGATTCCGCGGAAGGCCAGTACACAACGAGCATCGCCAACGGATATGTCTTCAAGGCGGAAGACGTCGGCGAGAAGACCATCACCATCACCTACAACGCAGGCACGCCCACCGGTTATACGCAGGTTCAAAAACCCGCTACGTCGTATACCGTTACGGTCGTTGCCGCCGAAACCGGTTACCCGACCGGGTTTTCCATCGTTTCCTATCCGGCGAGCACCAGCTATTACGAAGGTGAAACGCTCGTGACCGAAGGCCTTGCGCTCCGCGCGACCTATTCGAGCGGCGCGAACCCCGACCTGCCGCTCAGCGACGTGGTCATCACGCCCGCAAGCGACCATCTGCTGACCATCGCGGACGGTGGCACGGACATGGCGACGATCACCTGGTCGAAGGTCTATCCTTCCCAGACGCTCGTGTTCACCAAGACGTTCGATCTGACCGTCGACGAAGCCGCGACCTCGGTTACGCTCAGTTCGACGGACTATACGTTTTCCTATGCGAGCATCGGCACCACCTATGATGTCGGCGCGCTTTTGACGGTCGCCCCGAGCGGCGCCGCCGTTACCTGGGGCAGCAGCAATCCTGCCGTCGCCTCCGTCGACCAGGCCGGTATCGTCACCGCTGTCAGCCCCGGGTCCGTAACCATCACCGTTACGGCGCGCGGCTTCGACATGGACGCGGACCCGATCACTTATGTCAACGAGCAGGCGATCTTTGCCGTGACCGTCGATGACAACGAGATCGAAGCGACTCACATTGCACTCGACAAAACCGAGACTACGATCGGCGTTGGTTCCACGGACGAACTGGTCCCGACGTTCACGCCGTCCGACACGACGCTGACCAAAGTTAAATACGTCAGCAGCGATCCCACCGTCGCGACCGTCGGCGAAAACACCGGTATCATCACCGGCGTCGCCGCAGGCACGACCACGATCACGGCCTATGCGCTCGATTCCTCCGACGCGGTCATCACCGGCGTCGAGGCTACCTGTGCAGTCACCGTCATCGACATCCCGGTAGACAGCATCACGATTTCGCAGACCACCGCGACGCTTTATGCGGGCAGCACGCTGACGCTCAACGCCAACGTCCTTCCGCTCAACGCCTCCAACCCGACGGTGACCTGGGGCACCAGCGACAGCACCCTTGCAACCGTTGTGGACGGTAAGGTCACGACGAAAAAAGCAGTGGTCACTTATCCGGCGACCGTGAACATCACCGCCACTGCAGGGACGCAAACCGCGACCTGCACCATCACGCTTTTGGATTCGACGATCCTCACACAGCTCAACCTGAGCAAAACGAACGCCGCGCTGAGCGTCGGCGACACGCTTACGCTCACGGCTTCCCTGCTGCCGAGCGACGCAACGAATAAAACGCTTACGTGGACCAGCAGCAATCCTTCCGTTGCATCCGTCTCTTCCAGCGGCAAGGTCACAGCCCTTACGGCGGGCAACACGGTCATTAAAGTCGCCGCGACCGACGGCAGCGGGCTTTCCGCTTCCTGCAATGTGAACGTGAGCACGGTCAACGTAATCATCGTTTCGCTGAACAAAACCTCGCTGACGCTGGTCGAAGGCAACTCCGAAGCCCTGACCGCAAGCGTTTACCCGAGCAACGCAACGACTCCCACGCTGAAATGGACCAGCTCCAACACCAGCGTGGCCACTGTTGATTCCACCGGCAAAATCACCGCCAAGAGCCTGAGCGGATACGCCATCATCACGGCCGCCGCAACGGACGGCAGCGGCAAATTCGCCGAATGTTATGTCATCACGCAGGCGAGAGTTGCCGTAACGGGCATCACGCTCAACTACGGCACCGAGCTCGATCTCATGCTGGGCGACAACACGTATCTCAAAGCGACGGTCCTGCCCTCCACCGCGACCGACACGACGGTCACCTGGAGTTCCTCGAACACCAGCGTGGCGACCATCGACGACACCGGCCTGCTCAAGAGCGTTGCGCTCGGCGAGACGACGATAACGGCGACGGTCGACGGCAAGAGCGTGACCATGAAGGTCACCGTCACCAATTCGGAGTATAACTATGGTGTTGCCGCGAACTTCCGCCGCAGGGTCAATGTCCGCGCCTCCGCCAGCGGCCTGAGCAAACTGGTCGGGTATGCGTACCTTGGGGATACCTTCCATATCCTCGGCAAGACCGGCAACTGGTATTACATCCAGTACAACAACACCACAAAGGCATATATCTGGGCGAGCTACATCAAGGCAACCAAGACCTCCTCCGGATACACCGCCGCCGCGACGACGACCGATTCGAGCAGTTCAAGCAGCTCGACGACCACCACGGCGACGCCTACGACCGTGACCATCACCAACTGCCTCTACGCAGTCAACGTACGCTCCGGCGCGAGCACAACCAACACCCGCATCGGCAAGGCGAAACTCGGCGCAACCTATACCTACCTCGGCACGGAAGGCGACTGGTATAAAGTCCAGTACAACTCCACCACAGTCGGGTATATCTACGGAACGTTCGTTTCCCTCAGCTAGCAGTACGCATCCTGTCATACAAAGAGCCGCCCATTACGGGCGGCTCTTTAGCTCGCTAATAATCCTGCTCTATGACAAACGAAAGTGTTGGGAATTCGTCTCTGCAACGCAATGCCGCTGACAAGCAGAACAGCACATGTGACGTTTTGGTGGAAAAAGTTCGCTTTCCCTTTTCGCGGCGGAACGCCTCTGTTATACTCGGTTTAATGAAGCGAACTTCTCATATGCCCGTTCCCATATCGGGCGGCCGTACAAATCAAAAAAGGAAAAAACGCCGTCTGCTTTGGATTATTGCAGCGGCGCTGGCGCTGTATCTCATGCTGGATATCTGCGGTAAATGCCGCTTTGTCACACAAAACTATACGATCGAAGACGCGCGCATTTCGGAGGAATTCCGCATCGTGCTTGTCAGCGATCTGCATTCGTCGCTCTACGGCGAGGGGCAAAGCGACCTGCTCGCCGCAATCGACGCCGCCGCGCCGGACGTCGTCGTGCTGGACGGCGACATCTTCCATCAGCACGGCAAAAATAAAAACGCGCTGGCGCTTCTCAACGCGCTCGGCGGACGCTGGCCCTGTTACTTCGTCCCGGGCAACCACGAATACCAGACCAACGACATCGAGGTCGTCCGCAGCGAAGTGGAGGCTGCGGGCATCCCGATTCTTGCCGGTGAATCCGTCGTGCTCACCAAAGGCGAAACGCATGTGCAGCTCTTCGGCATAGACGACGGCCACGGCGGCAAAGCGCGCCAGCTGCGGCAGCTTGCGGACGCGGGCGCACAGCGGGACGACGCAGTCTATTCCATCCTTGCCATCCACGTGCCGAATTCGGTCGAAGACATCCTGCCCTGCGGGTTCGACCTGATGCTCTCCGGGCATACGCACGGCGGGCAGATCCGCATTCCCGGCCTGCTCAACGGGCTGTACGCGCCCGGTCAGGGGTTCTTCCCCGAATACGGCGGCGGACGCTACGACTTCGGCGAGCAGACGCTGATCATCAGCCGCGGGCTGTCCCAGCGGCCGTACTGGCTGCCGCGCGTGTTCGACCCGCCGGAACTCGTGGTCGTTACGCTGAAGCCAATTGAAAACTGAGCAAACACAAGCGGCGCGTTAAAACGCGCCGCTTGTCTGTCGATTCGGAAGGGTACGTTGGAGGCTCCGTCTCCAAACCACCGTTTCGGGCCGTGACGGCCCTAAGAATCCACTCTTTTTGCAGATGATAAGAGGATTCCCAAGGGACTTGTCTCTTCAAGGGAGACCTCCCTGCAAAAGCTTCCCCGCGATTACTCGTAATACTTGATCACGTCGCCGATGGGTTTGCGCTTCTTATCACGCAGTTTGTCCGTTGCCGCATAGCCCACGCAGAGAATCAGCCGCACGCGCGAAGCTTTGCCGATGTCGAACAGCGCTTTGATTTTCGGCTCGTTGTGCCAGCCGATGATGCAGGTGGAAAGTCCCTGCTCCGTCGCCTCGTAGCAGAACTGCGAAGCGGAAAACGCAACGTCGATCGGCGCGAAATCCTGGTCCTTGAACCGCTGGGAAACCGACACCTTCAGCCGCGTCGGCTCTTCGAGCACAACGACAAACGCCGGGCACTTGTCGACGAACTTATTCATGCCGAGGTCCTGCATCATGGGCCGGAGCTGTTCGACCAGCGCCGGTTTCGTTACGATCAGATACCGCCAGGGCTGGCTGTTGCAGGCCGACGGCGCAAGCCACGCAGCCTCTGCGCAGCGCTCCAGTTTTTCCTTTTCGACCGGACGGTCCGGGTTGAAGTCCCGGCAGCTCTCGCGCCGCTTGACCAGTTCCATATACGTGCTCATGCTTGTTCCTCCTTCGCTTTGGCAATCTTCTGCCGCGTGTCCTCCGCCATCATCGTGCGCAGTTCCTTCAGATAAGGAAACTCCGCCGCGTTCTCGGCCGCATAGGTGAGATTCAGTTCGTACTCCAGCGGAATCCACGTGGAAATATCGCTTTCGTTATGCTGGATGACCGCCTCCATCTTGTCGAGCGCCTTATAGAGCCGCGCTTCCTTCGTCTGCATGGCGTCCATCTCGGCAAACAGCGCGCGCAGCATGCCGCGCTGCGGCTCCGGCAGCGTGCCAATCAGCGATCCGATCGCGTCCGTCTCGGTCGCCTCGTTCGCATCCGTCTTCAGAAACGACGGAATGTCCCCCGTGATCGCCTCGCCGAAATCGTGAATCAGGCACATGCGGATCAGCTTGTCCCCGTCGATCTCCGGAAACTCCGGCAGCAGCAGCAGCGCCATGACGCTCAGCCGCCAGGAGTGCGCCGCGACGGACTCCGTCACGCCGCCGCAGGTCACACTGTGCCGCCCGTTGGTCTTCAGGCACTCGAGCGCGTGTAAAAAATCCAGCAATTCTCTCTGTTTCATAGCTTCGATCATACCATACTTGCCGGCATTAGAAAACGCTTCTTTCAAAATTTTACGCAGAGCCGTTCGGGTTTGGAATTGGACGCGCTTAATAAAAAAGATTATAATTTTCAACGCCCCCCCCTTGACTCTGACGTTACGTCATGGTTTATCCTTCGATACGTGAGGTGAGCAAACAATGAAACGGTCCATCGGTGCGCTGAGCAGGCTTTCCGGCGTTTCCGTCCGCGCGCTGCGCTATTACGACCAGCTCGGGCTTCTGCCCCCGAGCGAAATTGCGGAATCCGGTTATCGGTACTATGACGACGCGGCCGTCGAGCGGCTCTGGCAAATCCTGTTTTACCGGGAGCTGGACTTCCCGCTTGAAGACATCGCCGAAATCCTTTCCTCGCCGGATTTCGACCGCAGGCGCGCGCTCACGGAACACCGGGCACTGCTCGTGCAGAAGCGCGAACGGCTGGACGGGCTGATTTCGCTCCTCACAGACACGCTGAAAGGAGAACGAACGATGGAATTTCAACCATTCGACACCGCGAAAATCGACGAACTGCGCGAGCAGTACGCCGAAGAAGCCAAAAGCCGCTGGGGCGGCACGCCGGAGTACCGCGAGAGCGCCGCGCGCGAAACCGCACGCTCAAGCGAGGAGCGCGCGCGGGTACAAACCGAAGAACGCGAAATCTTCGCCGCGTTTGCCGCTCTGCGGGACGCAGATGCAGGCGACGCACGCGTACAGGCACTGGTAAAGCGCTGGCAGGCGCACATCACAAAGCACTACTACACCTGCACGGGCGAAATCCTCGCCGGACTTGGCAAAATGTACACTGCCGACGAGCGGTTCAAGAAGAACATCGACCGCTTCGGCGCGGGCACGGCCTCGCTGATGAGCGACGCGATCGCGTATTACTGCAAAAAGGAGGTTTGAAGACTCCGCTTCAAACCTCCCGTCAAAGGGGCGTTATGCTCCTTTGGCTTTTTTATTTCATTTCAGCCGCTAAACGTTGTCACGGTGCATCTTGCGCCGGAATACCACCACCGCGACGGCAAACGTCACGACGGCGTAACCAATCACCCACCAGAGATGCGGCATAATAGCGGCGTATTCCCCCGCCACCGCGGCGCGGCCTGCGTCCACAGCGTGCGCGAACGGCAGCAGGTACGCGATCTTTTGAAACGCGCCGCCGACCAGGCTCAGGTCGAACCACGTGCCGCTGAGCCACGCGCTCAGGTTCGTGAGCAGTGCGCCGCAGATGCCGCCCACCTGCTTGTCGTTGAGTACGCTCCCGCAGAGCAGGCCAATGCCGATGAACAGCAGCGCCGAGGGCAGCGTAGTCAGGATTGCAAGCAGCACGTTTACCGTCATCTGCATGCCGAGCGCCGCCGCGCAGGCGTAGCAGATCAGCGTCTGCATCAGCGAGAGCGGGATCAGCGGCAGCGTATAGCCCGCGATGTATCCAGAAGCGCTCAGCGGGGACGCGAACAGCCGCATCAGAAACGAGGTCGTGCGGTCTTTGCTGATCAGCGTCGCCGAGAACAGCGCGACGAACGACAGCCCGAAGATTGCCATGCCGGGCGCAAGCAAGTCCAGCTCGAACAAACTCACCGGGATGTTCGCCTGAATCGCCGTCATGAGCAGCAGCAGCACCAGCGGAAACCCCAGCCCAAACGCGAGGTTGAGCGGATCGCGCAGTATTTCCTTGAACGTCCTTCCGGCAAAAGCATTTGATCCGTTCATGCGATCGCCTCCTTTTCCGTCGCCAGCGCGACAAACGCATCTTCAAAGGTATTTGCATGCGCTTTTTCCGTCAGTTCCCTGACGGTGCCGACAGCGACGAGCACGCCCTTGTTCATGACGCCGACGCGGTCGGCCAGCGCCTCCACCTCTTCGAGGTAGTGCGTGGTCAGAAGGATCGTCGTGTTTTTTTTGAGCGAGCGGACCAGCGCCCAGAGTTCGCGCCGGGCAAGCACGTCCAGCCCCAGTGTCGGTTCGTCGAGAAACAGAATTTTCGGCTTGGAAATCAGCGCCATGGCGATGCTCAGCCGCCGCTGCATGCCGCCGGAGAGCGTTTTTGACCGGTCTCCCGCCACTTCGCCCAGCGACAGCCGTTCGATCATTTTTGTCGCCATACGGCGCGATTCTTCGCGCCCGAACCCGTAGATGCGCGCCATGAGCTCCAGGTTTTCCTTTACGCTCAGGTTGCGCGCCACGGCGGTTTCCTGCGGCGAAACGCCGTTGTGCGCCTTGACCCGCTGCAGGTCTTTCGTGATGCTGTCGCCAAGCAGCCGCGCATCCCCGGAGGTCGGCGCGGACAGCCCGGAAAGCATCTTGATCGTGGTGGTCTTGCCTGCGCCGTTGACCCCGAGCAGCGCGAACAGTTCGCCCTCCTCCACGGTCAGATTCAGTGCGTGAACCGCCGTTTTAGCGCCGTATTTCTTCGTCAGTCCTACGGCTTGTATCGCATAACCCATGTTTCGCTACTCCTTGTCGTCGAGTTTCTTTTCCGCGTACGGTACGACGTCGCCGGGAAAAATTGCGTTTGCAACGCTCGCCATAAACACGTCGCTCTTCATCAGCGCAAGCCCGTTCGGTTCGTCGCCGAGCATCACCAGGCTGTCCCCCGGTTCAATTTTAAAAATCTCCCGCGCTTCTTTCGGGATCACGATCTGTCCGCGCTCGCCAACCTTGACCGTGCCGAAGATGTGTTTTCCCTTCGGTGGTTCCATTTTCTCGCCTCGTTTCATTAGTATGATTTTTCATACTTTTCATTCTTTGACAGCATATACGCTTTTTCAGCGGGTGTCAAGCAATAAAAAAACGCCTCCGTTCCGGAAGCGCATCAGCCTTTGGAGGCGTGTGTCTTTTTTAATACTATGCCGCCTTGGCAAACCGCTTTATGCGAAAACGCCGAGGTGCTCGAGCAGGATTTTTACGCCCAGCAGCACCAGCCCCGCGCCGCCGGCAAACGTCGCTTTGTTCTGATACTTTGCGCCGAATTTCTCGCCGACCGCAACGCCGAAGATTGAGAGAAGGAACGTCGTGACCCCGATGCAGAGCACGGACGGCAGGATTTTTACCTTGAGAAACGCAAACGAAATGCCGACGGCCAGCGCGTCGATGCTCGTTGCGAACGAGAGCGTTACCAGCTCCCTGTAGTCGGTCTTCTGTTCCGTTTTGCAGGCTTCCCCGTCCCCGCCTTTGAGTGAGTCGAAAATCATCTTGCCGCCGATGAACGCAAGCAGCGCAAACACGACCCAATGATCGACGCTCGTAATCAGGCGCTCGAACTGCTTGCCCAAAAACCAGCCGACCAGCGGCATCGCCGCCTGAAATCCGCCGAAAAACAGCCCGATGGTCAACGCGCGCCGCCAGTCGATACCGCGCATGCTCAGGCCCTTGCAGGTGGAAACGGCAAACGCGTCCATCGAGAGCGCGACCGCCGTGAGTAACAATTCAACAAACGTCATGCTTATTTTTTCCCTTTATAACGGCTTCTTCTGCAGCAGCTTTTCATCGCAGTTTTTCTTCCACAGCGCGGGCGATCAGCGCCGCCGCCTGCTCCATCAAAGACGCATCCTGTTCGCTGAAGCGTTCTTTTTTCGGACTGTCCAGGTCGAGCACGCCGATTGGCATGCCGTCGCCGGCGCGCAGCACGACCACAAGCTCGCTTTCCGACGCGCAGTCGCAGGCGATATGCCCGGGAAACGCATGCACGCTGCCGACCCGCTGCGTCTTATTCTTTGCAACAGCCGTGCCGCAAACGCCTTTCCCGACCGGTATGCGCGTGCAGGCCGGCTTGCCCTGAAACGGGCCGAGGTAGAGCGCGTCCCCCTTAAGGAGGTAAAATCCGGCCCAATTGAGGTCTTTTTGCGCATAAAACAGCAGCGCGCTTGCGTTGGCAAGGTTTGTAACCGCCTCGTCGGACGGGTCCAGCAGCGCTTCGAGTTGTTTTAAAAGATCTTTTTCGCTCATGCGCACTATTATAGCGAAAACGCTTTTGCTTTACAAGCGCGCCCGCCGCATGATACATTGACTGGGAAAGCGGGGGCATGCCAATGGAAATCGAAAAACGCAAGCGGTTCATCGTCAATTTTTTATATTTCGCCATCATACTCGGCATCGTAATCGTGCTGACGCGGTATGCGCTCGGCATGCTGATGCCGTTTCTTGTTGCGCTGCTCGTGTCGCTGCTGCTCAAGCCTGTCGTGCGGTTCCTGCGCGAAAAATGGCATCTGCACAAGGGGATTGCGGGCGTGCTTGTCGTGCTTTTGTTTTACACGCTGATCGGCTTTTTGCTTTTCGTGATCGGCGTGCAGATTTTTTCCGCCGCGAAATCGTTTTTCATCCGCCTTCCGTCGCTGTATACCAATTCCGTCGCCCCGTGGCTCAGCGGCGTATTCGCCTCGCTCCAGTCGTTTGCCGAAAAGCTTGACCCGGACACTGCCGCCGCCTATAACACGGTCGCCTCAAACGTGACCGAAACGCTCGGCCAGACGGTGGTCGGTATCTCGAAGCAGCTGGTCACCTGGGTGACCAACGTCACGATAAAAACGCCGGGATTTTTGCTTAAACTGCTCATCGCCATCATTGCGACGGTGTTCCTTTCCATCGATTTTGTAATGATCAAGGCGTTTATTCTCCGCCAGTTTTCGGAGAAGAACCAAGCGCTGCTCCACAACATCCAAATGCATCTCGGCCGCACACTCTGGCGATACACGCGCTCGTATGCGCTGATACTGTTCATCACGTTTGCGGAGATTGCGCTGGGGCTGGCCATCATCGGCGTGGAGCACGCCGTCGGCATCGCCGTTGCCATCGCGCTGTTTGACATCCTGCCCGTGGTCGGCAGCGGCATGGTGCTGCTGCCCTGGACGATTATCGCGCTCATCTCCGGCAACTATGCGCGCGCGCTCGGCCTCGGCATCCTCTATATCGTCGTCATCATCGTGCGCAACATCATGGAACCGAAGATCGTCGGCGACCGCGTCGGCCTGCATCCGATCGTCACGCTGTTTTCCATGGTGCTCGGCACGTTCCTCTTCGGTGGCATCGGTCTGCTCGGCCTGCCGATCACGCTTGCGCTGATCCAGAGCCTCAACAAACAGGGCGTCATCCACCTCTACAAGACGGACGACACGCCGTCAGTTTCCAAAAAAGAGCCTGCGGACGCACCCGCGGCGTGCGAAGCGCCGCACGAGCCGCACGCCGAACCCGGCGCGGCAGCTCCCGCCGAAGCGCCGCCCGAAACAAAAAAGCACGCCGGAAAGCGGCGCATCTTCCGGCGGAAACCCTAATCCTTCCAGCGGGAGCCTTAAAACACAAACTCTGCTTATAAAAGCCGGGCGATAGCTATCGTCCGGCTTTTCGTTCGCTGAAAAACTCTTCGGGTACTGCCAAGGACTATTAGCCCTGACCCGTTTCTCCGGCTTTTTTGCGTTATACGGGCGGCGCAAACCGCGCGATCACGCGCTCGGCGGCCTTCATGCCGTCGATGGCCGCGGAAACGATGCCGCCGGCATATCCCGCGCCCTCGCCGACGGGGTACATTCCCGCGCAGGACACGCTCTCCATCGTCTCGCCGCGCAGGATGCGCAGCGGCGCGCTCGTGCGCGTTTCAACACCCGTGAGCACCGCGTCCGCCCGGTCGAATCCTTTGAGCTGGCGGCCAAACGCCGCAATTCCGTCCGCAACGCCCGCCGCCACAAACTCCGGCAGCACGCGCCAAAGATCGGACGGGGTCACGCCGGGCCGGTAGGTCGGCTCCACGCCGGCAAAGCCGCGCGGCGCTGTCTTCTGCAAAAACGCACCGGCGTCCGACGCGGGCGCAAACCCGTTTGCGCCGCCCGCCAGAAACGCGGCGTGCTCCATTTGCTTTTGAAAGCGCATCCCGGCCAGCGCGTCGCCGGTAAGGTCGGTTTCCTTCACCTGTACGACGACCGCTGCGTTGGCGTTCTGCGCGCTGCGCGCAAAGTCGCTCATGCCGTTGACGACGACCTCGCCCGCCGCGCTCGCGGAGGCGATTACACTGCCGCCGGGGCACATGCAGAACGTATACACGCCGCGTTCACCGCTGCGCCCGGTCAGGCGGTATTCCGCCGCGCCGAGACGCGGGTGCCCAGCAAACGCGCCGTACTGCGCGGCGTCGATCATGCCCTGCGGATGCTCGATGCGCACGCCGACGGCGAACGGTTTTTTCGCCATTGCGATTCCCGCGTCAAAGAGCATTTGATATGTGTCCCGCGCGCCCTGACCGATCGCCAGAACGAGAGCGGCACACTCCAGCGTTTCCGGTTCCCCCGCACATTCGGTTTGGATACTTTGCAGTGTCCCGCCGTCCGTTTCAATCTCCGTCAGCTTCGTTGAAAAGCGCACTTCGCCGCCGAGCCGCTCGATTTCCGCACGCATGGCGGAAACGACGCTCCTGAGGCGGTCTGTGCCGATATGCGGTTTGGCCAGCACGGCGATTTCCTCCGGCGCGCCGAAGCGCACCAGCGTGGAGAGCACCGCGTCCCCGCGCGGATCTTTGCTGCGGGAAGTCAGTTTCCCGTCCGAAAACGTGCCCGCGCCGCCTTCGCCGAACATAACGTTCGATTCTTCGTCCAGCTCGCCCGTCTGCCAGTAATGGCCGACCGCGCGCGTGCGGCACCCGACCGGTTCGCCGCGTTCGATCACGAGCGGACGATAGCCGTTTTGGGCGAGCATCAGCCCTGCGAACAGCCCCGCCGGACCGAGCCCGGCGACGACCACGCGCCCGCATAACGGCACGCTTCCGCAGGCGGGCGGCTCCCCGGGCGCCTCCTGCCAGACGGAGACCCTGCCGCCCGCTTTTTTCAGCAGCCGCTTTGCCGCCGCATCCTCCATCTCGATCCGAACGGTGAGCAGGAAATGCACGTCCTGCTTTCTGCGCGCGTCCAATGAGCGGCGCAGGACCCGCGCGCCGCGTATCTGCGAAGCGTCCAGGCCGAGCTGCGCGGCAGCGAGCGCACAGAGCGCGTCGTCGCCCTCGCTCAAAGGCTGTTTGATTTGCTGCACAACCAGTTTCATTCGTTTCTCCCCGCAAAGCGGTTCTCCGGTATTTTCAGGCTAGAGCGCGCAAAACCTGCGAACGCGCCGCAGGTTTTGTGATTGCAATGTTCATTCCGTGCGCTTCTCAGCAAGACGGCGCGCTACGGCTGGTCGATGGTGACCGTGACCTCGGAAACCGAAAGCGTCGTCGTCAGTTCGACGGTAGCCTCCTCGTTTTTGACCCACACGGAGAGCGGCAGCTTGTACACGCCGGGCGAGAGTCCCGTCACGTCCACCTGAACGGTGATATCGCTGCGCATGAGAATGCTCACAAGGCTGTAGCGTCCCTCAACGGTCAGGTCGACGGTGGAAACGTCCAGCGTGACCTCCGAGCGCGAAGGCTGGCCGTACACCTGTATTTCGAGCTGTTCAAACGTCTGGCTGGTCTCCATTTCGCGGATTTCAATGAGCACGGACGCGGTTTCGTCGTCGAGCAGGCGCAGTCCGTCCGGCACGATCAGATCGCTTTCAACAGTGGTCGTCGCGCTCAGGCCGTTGACCGCGATTGGCGTAAGCAGGATGCTGTCCACCTCGTCGAGCGTCGCCTGGTCGCCCACGAGGCGCACCGAGGACGGCGTTGCAACGGCGCTGACCAGTTCATGGTTGGCCGCGAGGTTGTCCGTGCCAATCAGCGAGCCGGTCACGTCGATCGGCACATTCTTCATGGAATAAATCGGCAGCCGTACGGTGGACGAAGGCAGCGTCCCGACGATGATATCGCTGGAAACGACGTTGTTGTCCTTGTCGTAAAACGTTACGTCAAACGTGCTGTAAATCGTGCTGGTGCGGTCGGTCAGGTCGACCACGCACTCGCCGTGCGTAATGGTTGAAATATCGGTCTTCGGCCCCGTGATGTCGAGCCGGGAAGTTGCGGTGAGCGCGTCCATGTCCGCCCAGTATCCGTCCGGCACTTCGCCGGAAAACGAGGTAGTGATTGGGATGGTCTTGGTGACCAGCGTGTCGATTTCGACCGTCACCGTGGAAGGCGAAACGGACTGCACCACGCCGAGCGCGGAACTCACCGTCGCCGAAATCGGCAGTTCATATTCGCGCGCCTCGCTGATGTTGCGCAGGCTGATCGTTGCGCTGATGGAGCTTGCGCTGATGTAAGCGTAGTTCGTAATCTGCGCGCGCACGGTTGCGGAAACGTCCTGCAGGATTTCTTCGCGGTCGCCGCGCACGCAGAAGCCCTGCGCAATCAGTTCGGCCTCGCCGTCGAAGCTGGTGGTCACATTGGTAATGATCTTTGTGCGCATGGGTTTCTGGTCGGTGAGGACATATCCCCAGAGGAGCACCGCAAAAACCAGCGCGATGATCTTGAGCGCGACGTTTTTTGTAAAAAAGCCCTTCAGTCCGCTGAGGACCGCTTTTTTGTCGATTTTAATGCTTCTCATGCGATCCCTCCTTCCGCTTGACCCAGGTGAAGGCGGACGTGGAGCCGGTCTGGACAAATAAACTCTCCAAAATGTTCTGCAGCGCTCTGGAGTCGATATAGCGCACGAGCTTGCCGTCGCGCGCAATCGAAATTGCGCCCGTCTCCTCCGAAACGACGATGGTCACGCTGTCCGACACGCTGGAAACGCCGAGCGCGGCGCGGTGCCGCGTGCCGAGTTCGCGCGAGACGGACAGGTCGTCCGACAGCGGCAGAAAACACCCCGCCGCAATGATGGTCGAGCCGCGGACGATCACCGCGCCGTCGTGCAGCGGCGTGTTCGGTTCAAAGATGTTTTCAATCAGCGCGCCGGAAAGAATTGCGTCGAGCCGCGTTCCGGACCCGACGATGTCCCCGAGCCCCGTTTTCTGCTCAAACACGATCAGCGCGCCGACGCGCCGGTGCGAAAGCGA
>DAOTGE010000051.1:0-19288 GCA_035446965.1 Eubacteriales bacterium | reverse complement strand
CTCAAAGACAGCCGGGTCGAAACGAAAAACGAACCCTTCGCCAAGAACCTGATCGCGGGCTTTCGTCCCGCCGTTGTGCGAGAAAACCCAAACCTGTATCTGACGCTCACCGTGTTTTGCCTGTTTTCCTGCGCCGTGCAGGTGTTTTTCCCGTATCTGATCATTTATATGCAGACCTATCTGCAGATCGCCAACTACGCAATCGTGCTGGGCGTCGTCCTGATTCTCGCTTCCGTCGTCAGTGTCGTCGGCGGGCGGTTTATCGACAAGGTCGGCAAACTCCGGTTTGTTCCGCCCGCGGCGGTGGTCATGTTCATCGGCCTCCTCGCCATGTTTTTCGTGCGCACGCCCGTCGCCGTCATCGTTGCCGGAACCGTCATGATGGGCGGATATATGCTCGTTACGGCCGCCCTCTCCGCGACAATCCGTGACTTTACGCCGACGGACAGGGTCGGTCAGTTTCAGGGGATACGCATGATCTTTGCAGTCATGCTGCCAATGATCATCGGTCCGTGGATCGGCGCCGCCGTAATTAAAAACAGCGGCAGTACATACGTCGACCTCGGAACCGTTAAAAACGTACCGACCCCGGCCATTTTCCTTGCGTCCGCAGCGGTGCTTGTTTTAATCGCCGTTCCGCTCGCCTTTCTGAAGCGGCGAGAAAAACGGGCAAACGCCTCGGATCGTTAACCCGGATGTAATCCGGCCGCAAAAACCCCGGAACCCGAATACGGCAGATTCCCGCGCACATCCGAACTCCGTACCGCAAACAATAGATGCCGCCGGGCTGCGCAAAGCCGTAACCACGCCAGCATTCTTTTGTTAGTGGGCTGTACCGCCTCAAAACGCCGCCATACAGGTGGCGTTTTTGTTTGCTCTCTTTTCGGCCCGGCGGGAACTGCTGCCGGCAAATGTACGCACGATGGCCCGTTTCATGCAAAAGACCCCTGTTTTTCAAACAAAATCAGAGATTTGCCGGATTGTAACGCATTTTTTCCGCTCCTAAAATGAATTTATGAGGTTGCCGGTTTGCAACCGAACAAATCCAGTTTGCCGGTCGGCAAATCCAAAACAATCTCGAAATTTATCATTTCAGGGAGGAAAACATGAAAAAGCTTCTAGTCGTTCTAATGGTTGTAATGCTGATGGCTTCGGTCTTTGCCGGCTGCCAGAGCGCCCCTGCGGAGGAAACCGAACAGACGGAAACGGCCGTGACCGAAGCACCCGCAGCGGAGGCCGCCGCCACGGAAGCGCCCGTGGAAGAAACGGTCGACCCAGCGTCGATCAAGGGCGAAGTTTCCGTTTACGTGGCGCATAACGGGGATCAGTACAACCGCGCCATCGAACTCTTCAACGAAACCTACCCGAACATCGAAGTGCTGGTCGTCTCCGCAGGCACCGGCGACTGCCTCCAGCGGATCGCGGCGGAAGCCGAAAATCCGCAGTGCGACGTGATGTGGGGCGGCACGACGGAATCGTTGGAAGCATATAAGGAATACTTCCAGCCGTACGTCTGCTCCGAGGATTCGCACATTGCAGAAAGCTTTAAAGACCCGGACGACAAATGGATCGGCGAATCGCAGCAGCCCTCGGTCATCATGTACAACAAAAACCTCGTTTCCGAGGAAGAAGTCCCGACGTCCTGGGCGGACCTCCTCGACGCAAAATGGCAGGGTCAAATCGCGTCCGCCAACCCGGCTTCCTCCGGCTCGGCCTACACGCTGCTTTGCAACATGATCCTCTCCGAATCCACGCAGGCCGACTATTCCGACGGCTGGGAATTCATTGAGGAGCTCGTACCCAACATCATCATCTCCGGCGGATCGTCCTCGGTTTACAAGGGCGTCGCCAACGGTGAATACGCGCTGGGCCTCACGCTCGAACAGCTGGCCTGGGTGTTCGTCGGCGCCGATCCGGACACGTGCGGCATGATCTATCCTTCGGACGGTTCTTCCAACGTGCCGGACGGATTCGCGATGGTCGCGAACTGCCCGAATCCGGACATGGCGGCAATCTTTATGGACTTCCTCGTGAGCGCGGAATGCCAGCAGGTCATGAGCGACGAATTCGGCCGCCGCACCGTCCGCGACGACATTGCGCAGCCCGCGGCGCTGCCGGACCTCAACGACATCTACTTTATCGACTATGACTTCCAGTGGGCCGGTGCCGGCAAAGAAGCCGTCATCGCGCAGTGGGACGAAATTGCAACCAACGTGATCTCCGCAGGCTAAGTCAGCCGCAAAACACATCAATCGGTTAATCGCGGCGGGCGCTCAGCGGATACCGGGCGCCCGGCCGCGATATGGTCGGAAATGAGGAAAAACAGATGAGCCATCAAGTGAGTATTTGCAACGTCGTAAAGCGCTTCGGCGATTTTACCGCGGTCGACGGCGTTTCACTGGAGATAAAGGAAGGCGAGTTTTTCACGCTGCTCGGCCCTTCGGGCTGCGGCAAAACGACGCTTTTGCGTGCGATCGCCGGATTCAACCAGATCAACGAAGGCGAGATCCGCTTTTCGGACAGGGTAATCAATCAGATACCGGCGCATAAGCGCGACATCGGCATGGTGTTTCAGAATTATGCGATTTTCCCGCATCTGACCGTGCGCGAAAACGTGGCCTACGGCCTGAAAGCGAAAAAATACCCCCGAAAAGAGATCGACGCAAAGGTGACGCAGGCGCTCGAGATGGTGCAGATTGCAGCGCTGAAAGACCGCAAACCTTCCGAGCTTTCCGGCGGGCAGCAGCAGCGCGTCGCGCTCGCACGCGCATTCATCATCGAGCCGGGCGTGCTTCTGATGGACGAACCGCTCTCCAACCTGGACGCGAAGCTGCGCGTGCAGATGCGCTCCGTCATTAAAAAGCTCCAGCGCAGGCTCGGCATTACGACGATTTACGTCACTCACGATCAGGAGGAAGCGCTCGCCATTTCCGACCGGATCGCGGTCATGAAAGCCGGGCATATCATGCAGGTCGGCGCGCCGGAGGAAGTCTATCGTCATCCGCAGAACCGCTTTGTTTCCGGGTTTATCGGGACGACGAACTTCATCGAAAGCGCAGCCGAAACGAACGGCGGCGGAATCGCGCTCTTAAAAATGGAAGACTACACCGTGCGTGCGCGTGTGAAGCGCCCCGTTTCCGGCAAAGCGCTCGTTTCCGCACGGCCGGAGCAGCTTTTCTTCGGCGAAGAAGGCATTGCCGGGCGGATTTCGCTGAGCACGTTCCTCGGCGATTTCGTCGAATACGAAGTGCAAACGGACGACGGACAAACCCTGCTGCTCAACGAGTACACCAAGGACGTTTCGGGCGTACGACCGGACGGGGAGCGCTGTCACGTCCGCTTCGACGCGGACAGCATCGCGGTGATCGACCCGGAGACGGAAGAAGTCGTTTCCGCGTTCGGCATATGAAGACGGGGAGGCGGCACACCATGCATCAAAAAGCCAACCGGGACGTCTGGAGCGTCATGAAGGTCGTTACCTTGATCTTCGTCGGGCTCTCGATTCTCTATCCGCTTTCGACGGTCGTCATCCGAAGCGTGACGACTTCGGACGGAAACGCGACGCTGCAAAACTTTATCAAGTTTTTTTCAAAAGAATACTATCTGGACGTGCTGAACAACACCATGTTCGTCGCAGGGGTAACGACGCTATTGAGCGTTGTGCTCGGCGTGGCCATGGCCTATGCGCTCACGCGCTACGACTTCCGGCTCAAGCGCGTCCTGAACGTTTGCATCATCCTTTCGCTGATGAGTCCTCCGTTTATCGGCGCATATTCCTGGATTCTCCTGTTCGGGCGCTCGGGGTTTGTTACGACTAAAGCGCTTGAATGGTTCGGGTGGGTCTTCCCCACCATCTACGGCAAATGGGGCATTGTCAGCGTGTTCGTCTGCAAGATGTTCCCATATGTCTATCTGTTCACCTCCGGAGCGCTCGGCAGCATCGATTCTTCGCTGGAAGAGGCGGCGGAGAATCTGGGCTCGACAAAAGGATACCGCCTGTTTCATATCACCCTCCCGCTGGTCAGTCCTTCCATCCTTGCCGGCGCGGTCATGGTGTTTATGTCGGCGGTATCCGATTTTGGCACGCCCATGCTGATCGGCGAAAACTACAAAGTGCTTGCAACCCTCGTGTATGAGCAGTATATGAGCGAAATGGGCACAAGTTCGAACTTTGCTTCAGCGGTGAGCATGGTCGTCATCGTGCTCTGCATCCTGCTTCTTCTGCTGCAGCGCTGGTATCTCAACCGCCGCAATTACTGCATGACGTCGCTGCGCCCGCCGCAGCCGCAGAAACTGCGCTTCGGCAAAAAGCTTTTGATGCTGGTTCCGATCCTGCTGGTCGTCGTCATCGCGCTCCTGCCGCAGATCGTCGTAATCGTCACTTCGTTTAAAAACTGCAACGGACCGTACTTCGTTGCGGGCTGGAGCCTCGAAAGCTATCAAACGATCTTCACGCGCATGGTCCGGGGCATCAAAAACACCTATTTCTTCTCGGTCATCGCGCTTGCGGTCATGATTGTCGTGGGGTCGGTCACGGCGTATCTTTCGGTGCGAAAGCGCAGCCTTCTTACGGCCGCCATCGATATGTCGCTCATGGTGCCGTATGTCATCCCCGGCGCGGTCATGGGCCTTGCGCTCATCATCGCGTTCAATCGCTCGCCGTTTTATCTGGCCGGCACGGCGTTTATCATGATCCTCTGCTACACGGTGCGCAAAATCCCGTATACGGTCCGCTCGGCTTCCGGCTTTCTGCAGCAGATGGAGCTCTCCGTTGAAGAGGCCTCCATCAACCTTGGCGTTTCCCCGGCAAAGACGTTCTTTAAAATCACGCTGCCGCTGATGCTGCCGGGCGTCGTTTCCGGCGCAATTTTAAGCTGGATTGAGACGATAAACGAACTGAGCTCCAGCATTTTGTTGTATACTGGAAAGACAATCACCATGTCGGTCGCGATCTATAACGAAGTCGCGCGCAACAGCTTCGGGACCGCGGCGGCTATGGCGACGATTCTGACCATATCCGCAATCATCATGCTCGTCGTATTTAACCGCGTCAGCAAAGGAAAGGTGTCCATCGTATAAAAATGCGGATGTTTCTTCGCCGGAGCGGGATTGGCCGCTCCGCGGAACAACCAAATCTGAACGGGCGCGCGGCGGATTGCCGCGCGCCGCACCGGGCAGGCGTTTTCCGGCGGCTGCTGGTGAATTTTTTATGCATCGGACTCGTCCCGATTACGGTGCTGGCGATTCTCGCGATCGTTTATTCCACGCGCGTTTCGCTCAGCAGCATCAAAACGAGCCTGCTTGCCAACACGGAGCTGGCGGGTTCGCTTCTGGATGCGGAACTGCAAAAATACCAGACCGGCATCGACCAGTTTCGCGAAGACGAGGAACTCACCTCCTTCCTTCTGACAAAAGACCCGAGCGACGAGCAGATCACACAACTCAACCAAAAGCTCTACCTAATCATGGCGGGACGGACGGACCAGCTGCGCATGCATGTCGCCGGCCCGGACGGGACGATCATTTTAAGCACCGGCGGCGTGCCGGAGGAATACCTTGCGACAAACGCCTGGGGTGTGTTCCGCGAAATGCGGTCTTCCGGCGGCGTAATCCGCTATGCAAGCTCGTACACGGTAAAGGGCGAATCGCCGGACACTGGGATCACGATCGGCGCGCGCGTCCAAAACGGCGGCGCAACGATCGGATATGTACTGCTGGACATCCCTAAAAGCGCAATCGGGGACGTTTTGGACAGCGCGGGCGCAAAGTTTGCGGTAAAGTATCTCGTTCTCGACTCGCATGACTTTTTGGTTTATAACGACGTGCTCGCAAACCAGAGCGTGTTTCTCTCCCCGGATTACCGCGGTGTGCTGCAGCAGGCCGGCGAAAGCGTCGGCTCCTACGAAAACGACGGTGAAAGCATGATGATTTCCGCATTCCCGCTTTCGGGCGGCGGCTGCGTTGCCGCAAGCGTTTCGGTGGAGCTGCTTGTGCGCTCCGGCAGCCGTCTTGCGATTCTGGTAAGCGCGCTTGTCCTCTGCATCGCCGTGCTGTTGGTCTGGCTTTCGCGCTCCATGGCGAAGCGGATCGTAAAGCCGATCGAAACCATCTGCGAAGCCATGAGCGTCATCGAGCAGGGCAACTGGGACCGTCTCGTGACCGTGGACAGCGACGACGAATTCGCAACCATGGCGCACGGCATCAACCACATGGTTGCGCAGCTCAACGAGCAGTTCCGCACGAATCTGGAGCGGCAGGACCGGCTGCGGCTGGCGGAATACAAGAACCTGCAGGCGCAGATTTCGCCGCACTTTTTAAGCAACACGCTCGAATCGATCAAGTGGCTCGCGCGGTTGCACAAAGACGACGAAATCCAGACGATCGTGGAAAAGCTCGGCATCCTGCTCAAAAGCGGCATGGTGTTCAAAAAGGACATGATCGAGCTTGGCGACGAGCTCAACGTTGTAAAAAGCTATCTCACCATCCAGCAGATCCGCTACGAAGACAAGTTCTCCGTGTTGCTGTCTGTGCCGGAGGAACTGCTTGGCTGCAAGGTGCCGAATCTCGTGATCCAGCCGATCGTGGAAAACGCGATCGTCCACGGCGTGGAACGAAAACGCGGGCATATCACGCTGGCAATCCGCGCCGAACGCATTGAGGACACGCTGGTGGTTACGATCATGGACGACGGCGCTGGTATCCCGGCGGACAGGCTGAACCGTATCCTCGGCGACGACCTGCCGGGCGCCGACCGTGAGAGCATCGGCCTGCGAAACGTCCATAACCGCCTGAAACTTTATTTCGGAGAACCGTACGGCATCCGCATCGAGAGCAAAGAAGGCAGCGGCACGACCGTGACGGTGCGCATGCCGTACCGCTTCGACGAGAACTGAGGCGCAGGAGAAAAAGTATGTACAGCGTCGTAATCATTGAGGATTCCGTTTTGCTCCGCCAGGGCATGATCCTGACGTTTGACTGGCGCGCAATGAATTGTTTTGTCGCCGGAGAAGCCGACAACGGAGAAGACGGGCTGGCACTCATTAAGCAGATGCAGCCGGACATCGTGATCACCGATATCCGCATGCCCGGCATGGACGGTCTGGAGATGATCGAGACCCTGCGCGCCTGCGGCAGCGAAGCCGTCTGCATCGTGGTCTCTGCGTACAACGAGTTTGACTACGCCCAGCGCGCAATCCGCTTCGGCGTCGCGGAATTTCTCGTAAAACCGTTTGAGATGAGCGAACTCTGCCGGGCGCTGCAGTGCGCGGCCAAACGGGTGGACCGCATCCGGCAGGTACAGCAGATCGAGGAAAAAAAGATCGTCCTCTTCGGCGATTTTCTCGCCGAGGAAGGCGACCTGAAGGGCAAGTACGCCGAACAGGCGGTCGCGTTTATCAAGGAACACTTTGCCGAGGACGTCGGCGTGGCGGACATCGCCGACGCGCTGAATATGAGCGAAAGTCATCTAAGCCGGGTCTTCAAGGAGAGCATGGGCTATACCCTCGGCGAATATCTGGTCAGCTATCGCATGTCCGTTGCGTGCGAAATGCTGCCGGACGTAAATTTACGCATTTCGGAAGTCGCACGACGGATCGGCTACAGCGACCAGCGCTACTTTTCGGTCGTGTTCAAGCGCATCGTCGGCATGACCCCGAACGCATACCGCGCCTGCTCGCTCAAGGGCAAGCACCCGCGCCGTCCCGGCTGAACACGGAAACAAAAGCCCGCAGATGAAAAAAACTTACACCGGCATCTGTCAGTTTACCAAATCAACCTTATGGAGGAGAAACAAATGGCTTCATACGCAAAAGAATTTTCAATTCAGTCGGACACGCGGGTCACGTTTCACGATGTGACCGACGAGGTCAAACGCCTCGTAAAGGAAGGCCCGATTCAGGACGGCATTGTCATGGTCTATTCGCAGCACACGACCTGCAGCGTCCTGATTCAGGAACAGTCCGACGACACCAACTTCTTTGGCGAACAGCTCGTTTTGCAGGACTTGGTCAACGTCCTCTCCAAGATCGTCCCGACCTGCGAAACCGAGGGACAATACCTGCATCCCGGTCCGAAGCACGTGGAGATCGCTGCCCGCGAGCGCGCGGAAGAACCCTGGTGGAGCCTGAATACGGACGCACACCTCCGCTCGGTGCTGCTGGGCCGCTCGGTGCAGATGCCGCTGTCCGGCGGCGAACTGCTGCTCGGCGAGTTCGGCCGCATCTATTTTGCGGACTTCGATCAGGTGCGCGCCAGAAAGCGTACAGTGCGGGTGCAAGTGGTCGGATGAGCAGGACGGGATTCGTG
Organism: Eubacteriales bacterium; assembly: GCA_035446965.1. Taxonomy (GTDB): domain Bacteria; phylum Bacillota; class Clostridia; order Christensenellales; family CAG-138; genus UBA7703. The sequence continues at coordinate 10,984 of DAOTGE010000051.1, read as the reverse complement.
TTCTCGTGCAGCGCGGCGGCACAGGGAGAACGCATACGCATGGCGATGGAGCGTGCCGCGCGTGCCGCCGGAGACATGCTGCTCGCCGCGGCGCAAAAAGGGACCGCCGTGCATCAAAAGGACGGAATCGGCAACTTTGTGACCGACTGCGACCAAGCGGTGCAGCGCTTTCTGCAGAAGGAACTCAAGGCCGTCCTGCCGGACGCCGCGTTCGTCGGCGAGGAAGACGGGCAGGACGCATACTGCGCGCAGGGCGCGTGTTTCATCGTCGATCCGATCGACGGAACGGCAAATTTTATCCGTTCGCTTGGCTGCAGCGTTGTTTCAATCGCCCTTGTGGAAGACGGTGGGGCGCGAATCGGCGTGGTCTGTAATCCTTTTTCCGGCGAACTGTTCTCGGCGGAGCGCGGCCGCGGCGCATCACTCAACGGCAGGCCAATCCACGTTTCCCGGCGCACGCTGCAAAGTGCGCTCGTTTCGTCCGGCATGACAAGTTACCAGCGCGACCTGACCGAGCGAACGTTTCGCACAATGGCGGGCATGTTTGAACGCTGTGAAGATTTAAGGATGTTCGGGTCAGCCGCGCTGGACATCTGTCAGGTCGCGGCTGGGCGGCTGGACGCGTTCTGGGAACTGCGTCTGCATCCCTGGGATTATGCCGGCGCAGGCTGTATCCTCCGCGAAGCGGGCGGCCAAATCACGACGGCGGAAGGCGGCCCGCTCCCGTTCGATCAAACCGCGTCCGTCCTCGCGGCAAACGCCGTGTGCTATGAAGACGCGCTCGCGGTTTGTCTTGCGGCGCGCGGCGAATAGGACCATATCTCAAGAAACGGAGGCAAAAACCCGGTGAAACGCCAGCTTTTCAGGCGCACGGCTGCAATCCTTCTGGCCGGTATGGCAATCGCGCTGACCGGCTGTAAAACGGCGCCCGCTTACGACGGCGAAAACGTTGTGCGGGTGTATGTTGCGCATAACGCAAAGCAGTACAACGCGGCTGTCAAGGAATTTCAGGAACGCACCGGCATTGAAGTGCTGATTTTCTCCGCAGGGACCGGCGACTGCCTCGAAAAGATCGCTTCGGAGGCGGACGACCCGCAGTGCGACGTGATGTGGGGCGGCACGGTCGAATCGCTGGAAGCGTACGTCGCGTATTTTCAGCCGTACGTCTGCGCGGAGGACGCGCACATTCCGGAAGCCTTCAAGGACCCGGACGACCGCTGGATCGGCGAATCGCAGCAGCCTTCCGTTATCATGTACAACAAAAATCTTGTGTCCGAGGAGGAAGTGCCGCGTTCGTGGACAGACCTGCTGGACGAAAAATGGCGGGACAAAATCGCCTCCGCCGACCCGGCTTCCTCCGGCTCGGCCTATACGCTGCTTTGCAATATGATCCTTGCCGTGTCCGAGCGCGAGGACAAATCGGACGGGTGGGAATTCATCGAAGCGCTGTTCCAAAACGCCGTGATATCCGGCGGTTCTTCAACGGTATATCAGGGCGTTGCAAACGGCGAATATGCGCTCGGGCTCACGCTAGAGCAGCTCGCCTGCCCATACGTGCTGGAAAATCCGGACGGCGTGGGCATGATCTATCCGGAGGATGGCTCCTCCAACGTGCCGGACGGCGTTGCACTGGTGCAAAACTGCCCGCACGAGGAAAACGCGAAGCGCTTCATCGATTTTCTGCTCAGCGCGGATTGCCAGCAGTACATGAGCGACGAATTTGACCGGCGCTCCATCCGCGACGACATCGCCCAGCCGGCAAACCTTCCCGACCTCGGTTCAATTTATTTTATCGATTACGACTACGCGTGGGCCGGGCTCGGCAAAGAAAACGTGCTCGCACAATGGGAAGACGTTTATCAGCGGATCACGGGCGGCTGAAATTCCGCTCAAAATTTGATGCTGTCTCAAGACACCATCGTTTGCGGTGGTGTTTTGTCTGCATGTCCGTCCGTTTCCCGCAAGCGCCCGGCTGTGATACAATGATGCAATACGGAACGCCCGGTTCCGGCGATAGTCGGGCTGCGGCGATGAAAGGCTTCTTTATGCAGAAAAACAGCGAACCTGTTCTGGTCAGCGCCTGCCTTCTCGGACTGCGCTGCCGCTATGACGGCGTCCCGAAGACAGACGAACGCGTATGCGCGCTTGCAAAATCCTGCGTTCTGATTCCCGTCTGCCCGGAGCAGCTCGGCGGACTGCCGACCCCGCGCCCGGCATCGGAGCGCAGCGGCGATCGTGTTCTGACAAAGGACGGCACGACGGTGACGGACGCGTTTTGCCGCGGCGCGGAGGAAACGCTTTTACTCGCGCGGATGCTCGGCTGCAAAACGGCGATTTTAAAGGCGAACAGCCCTTCATGCGGCTGCGGTACGGTTTATGACGGAACGTTTTCCGGCCGCCTCGTCCCCGGCGACGGCGTCACGGCGGAACTTCTGAAGAAAAACGGGATTTCCGTTTACACCGAGGAAACCGTTCCCGATCAATTCGTCTGACGATCATTCCCTGATCGGCCGGATGATACCTGTTAAGATATGCAAAATCCAAACGGCGGAGGATACGTGGAAAAACGAAGAATTGCGGTTCGCGCGATGGTCGAAACGGTCCTGCTTTCCGGCAGCATCTCCCCTTCTGCGTCCTCGCAGCGCATGCTCGACGGAATCCGGGGACATCAGGCGCTGCAGGCAGTCCCCGCCGAGGGAGCGCAGAACGAAATTTCCGTTTCCGGCACGGTTTGTTCGGAAAACATCGAGCTGACGGTATACGGCCGCATCGACCGTCTCTACGGCAGCGAGCGCATAGAAGAAATCAAAACGACTTACGCACAGAGCGAGCAGCTCTGCGGCGGAAACCCGCAGCACTGGGCGCAGGCGAAATGCTACGCTTACCTTTTCTGCCGGAATAACGGCGTTGGCCAAATTGAAGTAAGCCTGACGTATTTCCACCTGCAGACCGGCGAAATCACCTCCTTTTCGGAGCATATGACGGCGGACGCACTCGCGGCGTTTTTTGAGCAGGTCTCCGGGCGCTACCTGCAGCTCCTCGAAACGGAATGGAAGCACGTCCGCGCGCTGCGCGAAGATATTTCCGCCATGCCGTTTCCATATGAATCCTATCGTGAGGGACAGCACGAGTTCGCCGCTCAGGTCTACTATGCAATCCGCGAAAAATCGGCATTCATGGCGCAGGCTCCGACGGGGACGGGCAAAACGATGGCCGTCCTTTTCCCCGCGCTCAAGGCGCTTGCCGAAGGGTATGTTTCGCGCATTTTCTACCTGACTGCACGCACGACGCAGCAGCAGGCGGCCCTCGCGGCGGCCCGGCTCCTCAAAGCGCCGCATCTGCGCACGATCGTCATTTCAGCTAAGGAGAAGATGTGCGTCCACGAGCATCCGGTTTGCCGGGAAGGCGACTGCCCGCGCGCGGAGGGATATTACGACCGCCTGGGCGACGCGCTGGATGCGCTGAGCCAAACCGACGGGCTGTTTACGCCGGAAGTCATCCAGGCATACGCGGCGCGCTTTCGTTTATGTCCGTTTGAGCTCTCGCTCGATCTGTCCACGTCCTGCGATCTGATTATCTGCGATTACAATTACGCCTTCGATCCGCGCGTAAAACTGCAGCGTTTTTTCCTGTTCGGCAAAGAATCTTATGCGTTTTTAATCGACGAAGCGCATAACCTGCCCGACCGCGCCCGCGGTATGTACTCCGCCGCGCTCTCGCTGAAACCGATCGCCGAAACGCGGCGTTCCATTCCAAAGCAGGCACGAAAACAGCCGCTCTACAAATCCCTCAAAGCGCTTGAAAAAGCCGTTGCGGCCTGCTTTGCGGAACTCCAGCCGCCCGTTTCCCGGTGTGACGCGCCGCATTCGCTTTCCGGCGAAGTGGAAGCCGCGCTGGACCACCTTTCCGAAGAAAGCACCACGGCCGACCCCGCTCTTGCGCGCGAGCTCGCTTTTAGCCTTTCGGCTTTTCGCTACATACTCGAACAATACGACGAAAACTACCTCACCCTTTACGAGGGCGGCAAGACGGCGCGCCGCATTACGCTGTTTTGCGCGGACCCTTCCGAAAAGCTCGCCGCCGCCTGCAAAAAAATCCGGAGCACGATTCTGTTCTCGGCCACGCTCACGCCGTATGCTTTCTACAAAAATCTCAGCGGGCTGAGCGCACAAACCCCCGTCCTTTCCCTGCCGTCTCCGTTTCCGCCCGAGCATCTGGCCGTATTTCACCTTCCGGCCGACCTGCGCTACAACGCGCGCGAAGCGACGCTGCCCGCCGTGGCCGACGCGGTGCGCGCGTTCGTAAGCGCGCGCACGCACGGCAACTATCTTGTCTTTACGCCTTCGCACGCGTATCTTTCCAAACTCGCCCCGCTGCTGAGCGAGCGGCTGCCGGACGTTACGCTGATTGAGCAGTCACCCCGCATGGACGACGCGGCGCGAGCAAAATTCCTTTCGCAGTTTCAGCCGGACCCCACAGGCGTTACGGTCGGACTCGCCGTGCTGGGCGGCGTTTTTTCTGAAGGAATCGACTTGCCTGCGGAGCGGCTCTGCGGCGCCGTCGTCATCGGCGTCGGCCTACCGCAGCTTTGTCTGGAGCGGGACGTCCTCCGGGACGCATACGAAGAAAAATACGCGCAGGGCTATTCCTACGCGTATCAGTATCCGGGTTTATGCAAGGTGCTCCAGGCCTCGGGACGAATCGTCCGCAACAGCACGGACCGCGGCGCACTGCTGCTCGTCGACCGGCGGTACGGCTGCGCCGAATACCGCGACCTGCTGCCCGCGCAATGGGACGTCCGGCGGGTTCGTTCGCTTTCGCAAATGGCCGACGCGCTGCAAACGTTCTGGAGCGAATAGCGTCTGCGCAACGTGTCCTTTTAATGCGCGCCTAAAAATTCTATCAGGCGCTCCATCGCCTCAATCCCCTCGTCCGTTTTGAGATTCCGCTGAAATTCGTGCCCGAGCTTTGTTTCGCCGGAAACCGGCAGATAGGCAGTCGTGTCGATCCCGTTTTCATCCAGCGCCTGTATCAGTTCGTCCGCCTGCGTAATAAACGGATCCGCATCGCCGCACGTAATGAATACGGCGGGGTAGTCTGCGGTAATCTGCGAAACGGTGTCCACCCCCCTTGCGGCGGTCGTGCCTTCATAGTGTTTTTCTCCGGTCATCATCCAAACCGAGTCCGCAATCAGCGGGAATCCGGTCGCACGAAGCGTTTCAATGTTGTAATATCCGCAAAGCAGCACAACGCCGCGGAGCTGTTCCTGCGTAATGGCGGGAATATCGCCAATTTGCGCGCAAAAATCCGCGTTTGTATAAAACAGACCCATCTGGGAAGCCAGATGCCCGCCCGCGCTGTCCCCGGCGATGAATATTTTTTCGGGATCGACGCCGTATTCCGCCGCGTGGGCAAGCAAATAGGAAATCGCTTCGTTGACCTGCCGGATTTGCGTTGGATACCGCCCTTGCGGCGCAAGTTCATAGTTCATATTGGCAACAACAAACCCATACGACGCAATTTTCTGGCAGTAATACGTAAAGTCTTCCTTGTCGTCGCCAACGTAGTATCCGCCGTGCGCATACACGACCAGCGGCTGGAGCGATTCGGACCGGTTTGCATAAATGTCCAATACCCCCATATCGTACCGGCTCCCGTAAGAAACGTCGGCTGCAAGCGTATCGATCCCGGCAAGCACCGCTTCATAGTCCGCCGGCTGAACACCCGCGTTGCCTGCGCAGACCGCATGGATAATCGCCTTCTGCAAAACAGTCGTAGTGGACCATGTAATCGTCACGCCGATTGCCAGCACAAGAAAAACGACCACCAGAATAAACCACACTCGTTTGCAAAGAGGTTTTTTCATCGCCGTGCCTCGTTTCCTGAAGTTTGACGCCGCATCGTTTCGTCAACTGATAAAGAAAGAATTGCTCCAGAATTGTGTTCCAGCCGGTTTGCCGGTACGATTTACATCATATAGACGTATCCCGTCAAAGTCAATGTACCTGTATTCCGTTCGCCGTCAGTTTTTTCGCTTTCTCTGTTTTTCTGCAGCAGTGCTTCCGGCGGCCGAAAACGGCGCTTTGTTTTCGTGCGGATCGTACGCGAACGGTTTTCATGATATAATCTGTGCTAATGTACGGAAAATCCATACCAGATTGTGAGAGTACTATGAATTGTGACGTTTCCATCGCACGCTGCGAAAGCTATGATCCGCAGGCGGTCAAAGACGCGCTTCGTGCCGCGTTAAACCCGATACACGGCCTGGACTGGGTCGTCCCCGGCATGAAAATTGCAATCAAGGCAAATCTGATGATGCGCGTCAAGCCGGAAAAGGCGGCGACCGTGCATCCGCAGGTGGCCGTTGCGCTATGCGAGCTTTTGGTTGAAAGAGGCGCACGCGTCGCGCTCGGCGACAGCCCGGGCGGACCGTTCAACGCGGCCTATCTGGCGCAGGTGTACTCCAGCACGGGGATGCGCGCCATTCTGGAAACGGGCGCTGCGCTGAATGACGATTTTTCATTTACGGAGGTTTCGAACCCCAACGCGGTGACGGCAAAAACGTTTCAGGTTACAAACTACCTTCTTGAAGCCGACGCAATTATTGACCTCTGCAAAATAAAAACACACGGCCTGATGGCTTTTACGGGCGCATGCAAAAATTTTTTCGGCGCGGTGCCCGGCATGCGCAAATCCGAATACCACTATCGCTATACGACCCACGAGTTGTTCGCCAATATGCTGGTGGATATCTGCGAGTGGTGCAAGCCCCGCCTGTCGATCGGCGACGCCATCATGGCCATGGAAGGAAACGGGCCTTCCGGCGGAACGCCGCGCTTTATGGGCGCAATCCTCGCTTCTTTCAATCCGCACGCACTCGACCTCGCCGCCGCGTATTTAATGAATCTGACTGCAAACGACGTTCCGACGCTGCATGCCGCAGTTGAAAGAGGCCTGGTCCCGCAGACCGTTTCCGATCTGCATGTGTTCGGCGGCCTTTCTGCGTTTGTCGTCCCGGATTTTCAGCTGACGCCAAAGCATGACGTAACGCTTTGGGGCACAAAAAACGCCGCTGCCGCAAAAATTCTGTCCCGCTTTTTCGCCAGCACACCAAAGGTGGACCGCACGCAGTGCGTCGGCTGCGGCGAATGCGCGAAAATCTGCCCCGCGTCGGCAATCCGCATTTCCCGCAAACGCGCTTATATCGACGCCGGCAAATGTATCCGCTGTTTTTGCTGTCAGGAGTTTTGCCCCAAAGGCGTCATTCGCGTCCATCGCCCGGCCATCGCACGGCTGGTCGAAAAGCTGTCGTAAAACACACTTGAATCACCCTCCCCGACAGCCCGGCAGCCGCCGGGCTGTTTTTCCGCTCCAATCCACCTTTGTATGTCTTTTCACCGAGGTATACCGGTCTGTTCCGAAAAAGCCCTCCTCCTTTGTCCCCTTGACAAAAAAACGGAAAAAGCTACAATACAAATAGGTTAGATGTTTCTAACTCCGTGTAAGCCCCGCCGATTTCCGCGGCAGCTTCCACGGACTCAGAACCGCTGCAATCGTCCGCTAAAAGGAGAGCCGATAAAAAAATGGCAACACAAAGCAACATATTGGAAATACAAAACCTCAGCGTCCGTGCAGGCGGGAAACTGCTGCTCGACTCCGTCGACCTCGCGATCCCATACGGAGAAGTACACGCGCTGCTCGGCCAGAACGGAAGCGGCAAAACCTCGCTGATGATGACCATCATGGGGTTTTCCGGCTACGAAGTGACGCAGGGGCGAATCCTCTTTATGGGACGGGATATCACAGCCCTTGACGTCTGCGAGCGGGCTCGGCTCGGCATTGCGATTGCCCAGCAGCGGCCGCCGACCATCGACGGCGTAAAGCTGCGCAGCGTGCTGCAATACACGCTGCGCAATTCACCGGACCCGGACGAGGCGCTTATCCGGCTGGCAAAGGAAGCACAAATGGAACGCTTTCTGGACAGGAGCATCAACGGCGGCCTTTCCGGCGGAGAAATCAAACGCGCGGAACTGCTGCAGCTGCTCTCCCTGTCTCCGGCGTTTTCCATGATGGACGAACCGGACTCCGGCGTAGACATCGAGGCGCTTTCGCTCGTCGGCAAACTCATCAACAAGCTCTTCGTTCCGGACGAAACGCACCCCGTCAGGCGCAGCGCAGGGCTGATTATCACGCACAGCGGCAATATTTTGAAGTATCTGCATCTGGACAAGGCGCACGTCATGCACAACGGCAGAATCGGCTGCTCCGGAAACCCCGCGCTGATCATGGAAACGATCGGCAAATACGGCTATAACGAATGCGTGCGCTGCATCGATCAAAAGGAGAAACTATGCCGTTCATAAAAGCACTCGAACCGAATATCGAAAATAATGAAACACAAAGCGCCGCTTCCCCTCTCCCGCCCGCATCCGTCCCGCTGCAAAAACAGGACGCCGACGCGATTGCCGGGGTCGGCGTCCGGCCCGACGACCCGGCGCGCAGCGCAACCATGATCGTGCGCGATCGCGAGCCGGTGTGTCTGGCCGTCGGGACATCGCCGGACTTTGAAATGCTGCCTGTATCGCTGGCGCTGAAGCGCTACGGCTGGCTGCGCGAACACTACTGCTTTAAGGCGGTGCCCGCCGATTTCGACGCGGTCAGCGCCGAATGCGCCGCACAGGAAAATCCGCCCGGTTATTTCATTCATGTGAAAAAAGGCGCGGACGTCACGCTCCCGTGTCAGGCGGCGATGTACCTCGCAAGCGATCACCTGACGCAGGCCGTGCATAACATCGTGATTCTGGAGGAAGGCGCAAAACTGCAGCTCATCACCGGCTGCACTTCAAAGCACGGCGTTCAGAAAGGCCGCCACCTTTCGGTCGAAGAATATTACATCGGCAGGAACGCAAGGCTTGTGAGCACCATGGTGCACGCCTGGAGTGCCGACGTTCTCGTCGAACCGCGTTCGGGCGTAATCGTGGAAGAAGGCGGACGCTATGAAAGCAACTATATTGCGCTGCGCGCTGCGCGGAGAATCAACAGCGACCCGCAGATCTATCTCAACGGCAAAGGCGCGTCCGCAAAGAGCCTGACCGTCGTGCTTGGCACGCCCGGATCCGTCGTCGACACCGCGGGAAACGTGTTCCTCAATGCGGAGGACACCGGCGCGGAGCTTCTCCACCGCGGCGTATGCACCGGCGGCGTGATGCACCAGGGCGGCCTTTTGATCGGCAACGCGCCGTGCCGGGCGCATGTCGACTGCGCCGGCATGCTGCTCGATCAAACGGGCGAAGGGTTCATCGAGTCGGTGCCTGGCCTGCGCTCGCACCATCCGGACGCCCGCATGAGCCATGAGGCGAGCATCGGCAAGCTTGCGCCGGAGCAGGTGGAATACCTGATGTCGCGCGGGATGGACGAACAGGAAGCAATCTCCATGCTGATACGCGGCTTCCTGCTTGCGGACATCGAAGGGCTCGGGCCGGAACTGGACGCGCAGATCGCCGAGATTGCGGCCATCGCCGGACACGGCGAAGAGTAAAGCATCTTCCGGCGGCTCGTTTTGCGCAAAAAACCGTTGGAAAATCAACAGCGTACAACATAGCAAAAGCGGCGGACGGGACTGCAATGTCCCGTCCGCCGCCGTTTTCACGATGCTTATATCAGAAGCAAATATCCGTCCCGCACGGGCTGGTATTTGTCGCCGAACAGGCTGTCGTAGACCGGCACCAGTTCGGTGCTCAGAATCATAATTCGCCTTCCCTCCGGACAGGGCGGCAGTTTTTTCAGCCGCCGCTGGATTACATACGTCCCATTTTGTGCTCCCGGTTCCGGAAACGGCTGTTCACAGTATGCCTCCAGCCGGTCCGTGCAAATGTATCTATAGGACGCAACCGTGCAGTACTCGGAGCCGTCTTCACCCCGAAAGAATGCGGGACAGAGCAAGTCCCTGCTTCCGTTGGACGGCGTATTCAGGAATCCTTCTCCCGTGTCCGGGCCGGTTGCCTTCACGCAGCCCTCAAAAAAGCTGTACACGCCGCTGTCGCTTCGGTTCGCAAACGCAAGCAGAAACACGCCTTCAAATCCACTCAGGCGCTCCACCCGGAAGCCGGGTATTACTTCGTGAATCGCCAGGTCGCAGGCCTGCGCATTGCAGACGATATACTGCTTGCCGACGCGCTCCGCCCAGCTTTGCGGCGGCGCGGAAAAGTCTTTTGCCTTCATCGCAAGACCGAAACCGGTCCCTTTGAACACCGTCATCAGATACCGGTCCGGCGCATGCTCTTCAAAGAAGAACTCCTGCTTTTCGGCGCCTTCGAATCTCGTTCCGTTCCACCGCAGGTCCTTGATGACGCTTTCCTCCTCGCCGCCAACGTTCACGCGGACGACGTCCGCCTGCGCGCCTTCCATGCGGACGTCCCAAACCGCATTCTGCATCAGGTAAACGCCCGAATATTGTTTCCTTATTTCCTCCGGCACGGGCAAAAACCGCCGGTAGATATTGACGCCCTGTTCGAGCATCGCGGTCGCAAACAGGCGCAGAATCGTGCTCTGGATATCCAGTCCGCAGTCGTGCGTTTCCGAAATCGCCAGCACCGCCCGATCACGTGGCAGCACCAAAAACTGCGTGTCAAACTGGAAGCTGTTCCCGCCTTTGAGTAAAACGTGCTCGCCCAAGTCCAGCTCGGGCACCTGAAACGAAACATGGTCCCAGCCCAGCCCAAACATCGGCGAGCGGTCGTCCCCGGCAAGGAACGTTTTTCCCTGCGGTTTCGTCATTTCGCGCTTGCTTTCTTCCGAAAGGATTGCGCTTTCGCATAAGAATTGGTGCCCAAAGCGGCATAAATCCGGCATGGTGGTGCAAAAACCCGCCGCGCCTTGGCTCAGGCTTTGCTCAAACGGGAATTTGCCCTTGTGCATCTGCCGGTATTCCGGATTCCGCGTGTCGGACAGCCGCGTGGAATGCGCTCCGATCGGCTCGGTAATG